>NZ_CP013373.1:0-685475 GCF_001522585.2 Burkholderia sp. NRF60-BP8 | reverse complement strand
AGAGCCCGGACGTGACGCTGCAGCGCGTCGAGTTCGTCGGCCCGCAAGTCGGCCGCGAGCTCGCGACCGACGGTCTGCTCGCGCTCGCGTGCGTCGTGATCGGCATCGTGATCTACCTGTCGTTCCGCTTCGAATGGAAGTACGCGGTGGCCGGCATCATCGCCAACCTGCACGACGTCGTGATCATTCTCGGCTTCTTCGCGTTCTTCCAGTGGGAGTTCTCGCTGGCGGTGCTCGCGGCGATCCTCGCGGTGCTCGGCTACTCGGTCAACGAGTCGGTCGTCATCTTCGACCGGATCCGCGAAACGTTCCGCCGCGAACGCAAGATGAGCGTGCAGGAAGTGATCAACCACGCGATCACGACCACGATGTCGCGCACGATCATCACGCACACGTCGACGGAAATGATGGTGCTGTCGATGTTCTTCTTCGGCGGTCCGACGCTGCACTACTTCGCGCTCGCGCTGACGGTCGGCATCATGTTCGGCATCTACTCGTCGGTGTTCGTCGCGGGTTCGCTCGCGATGTGGCTCGGCATCAAGCGCGAAGACCTGATCAAGGAAAAGAAGGCCGCGCACGATCCGGACGATCCGAACGCCGGCGCGCAGGTCTGAGCGCTACGCCGTTTCGGCTTCGAAAAGCCGGCCCGTTTGGGCCGGTTTTTTTATGTGCGGGGCCACCGCGGTACGGCAGGCGGCCGGCGCGGTCGCGAGGGTCGGCTACAATCGTCACCGCCCTGCCCCGTCGCGTGCCGGTTGCCTTCGCGCACCCGACACGCGCCTCGCCACCCGTCTGAACGTGCGGTCCCGATGATGCCTCCCATGCGTGTCGTTCGTCGCCTCGCCGTCTGCGCAGCCGTCGCGACCGCGTGCCCGTATGCGCCGCTCGCCGGTGCGCAACCGGCATCCGCGCCGCCCGCCGCTTCACCCTCCGCCGCTTCACCCTCCGCCGCTTCACCCTCCGCCGCTTCGCTGCCTGCCGCTTCACCCGCCGCCGCTTCCGCGCCCGCCGCCCAACCGCCGTCGCCCTGCCCGCCCGACTGGGAGCCGCAGCTCTGCGAACTGAAAGCGGCGGTCGAAGTGCTGAAGAAACAGCACCTGACCGACGTCGATATCGGCGCGCTGCTCGACGCCGCGACCCACGAAGGCATCAAGACGCTGCCGTACGCACGCTTCTTCAACGCGAAGGAAGAGCAGGAACGGCGCGACGACGAACGGCGCGCGCGCGACGGCACGCCGGGCATCGGCATCGTGTTCGAGACGCGGCCCGACGGGCTGCACATCATCGACGTGATTCCCGATGCGCCGGCCGAAAAAGCCGGCGTGCGGCCCGACGATCTCGTCGTCGCGATGAACGACCGAAGCGTCGTCGGCATCGACGGCAGCGAGTTGATGAAGCTCGCGAAGGGCGACGCGGGCGTGCCGCTGAAGCTCACCGTGCAGCGCGGCCCGAAGCATGCGGTGCTGAGCTTCGCGCCCGTGCGCACGATCGTCAAACCGCATCCGGCGACCGCGAAGCGGCTCGACGGCGACATCCTCTACACGCGGCTGTCGAGCTTTCCGGAGCCGGCGGTCGGCGACTATATCGACGCGGTGCAGGCCGCGCGCCGCACGGGACCGCCGCCGAAGGGCGTGATCCTCGACCTGCGCATCAACGGCGGCGGCGCGCTCAATGCGGCGATCGGCATCACCGCGCTGTTCGCGGGACGCGACCGCACCGCGATGGTGACGGTCGAGCGCGGCGACACGCACCGCCGCCGCTACACGACCAACTGGCCCGACTACCAACTGCCCGTCATGCACGGGCAGGACCCGCTCGCGCCGCTGCAGGCCGACGACTGGTGGCGCACGGTGCCGCTCGTGGTGCTGGTCGACGGGCAGAGCGCGTCGGCGGCCGAAGCGACCGCGGCCGCGCTGAAGGATCTCGGCCGCGCGAAACTGCTCGGCATGCCGACCTACGGGAAAGGGCTCGCGCAGACGGGCGTCGACCTGATCGACGGCACGCGTCTCAATTTCACGTTCGCGCGCAACCTGCGGCCGAACGGCTGCCCGATGGACGGCTATGGCGTCGTGCCGGACTGGCTCGTGCCGCCGCGCGTCGATTCGGACGTCGACGGCGTGCTGCTGTGGTACCGGGAAGTCGATCTTCCGCGCGCACCGTACGCGGACCGCCAGGCGCCCGATCCGTTCGCGAAGGTGCGCAAGGATCGGCAGAAGCTGCGCGAGCGGCGCGCATTCGCGAAGATCGATACGGCGAGGAGCGCGGCGCTGCCGCAGCGCGCGTTCGGCACGGCCGCGGACTGGCAGCTCCGACAGGCGCTCGCCGCGCTCGCGGGGCGCCCGGTCCGGAGCGTCGACGCGCCGCCGCAACTGATGCCGGCGCAACCGGTGTGCGAGCGCGGCGGCAACTGACGCGCCGTCCGCCCCTTTCAGCGAAACCCGAACCGCCGCCGCAGCACGACCAGCGCCGCGAGGCTCAGCACGGCCGCGAACATCAGGTAGAAGCTCGGCGCGGTCTTCATCCCGGTCTCGCGGATCAGCCACGCGATGATGAACGGCCCGAAGCCGCCGAAGATCGTCACCGCGACGTTATACGCGAGCGACATCCCGGTCGTGCGCGTCTGCACCGGAAACACCTCGGACAACAGCCCCGGCAGCGCCGCGAAGTAGCCGGTCATCAGGAACGCGAGCAGCACCTGCAGCGCGATCAGCGTGCCGAAGCCCGGATGCGCGACGAGATACGCGAACGCCGGATAGATCAGCACGAGAATGCCGACGGCCGGCGCGATCATCACGCGCACGCGGCCGTAGCGATCCGACCAGTGGCCGACGAGCGGCGCGAACGCCATCTGGATCACGCCGACGACGAGAATCGCCGCGAATGCGGCGGACGGCGCGAGGCCGAGCTGCTTCACGCCGTAGGTCGGCATGAACAGCACGAGATAGGTCGCGACGGTGCCGAGCACGACCACGCCCATTGCCGCGACGAGGCGCGCCTTGTGCGACGCGAACGTATCGCGCAGCGGGTTCGCGGTGCCTTCGGCCGCGAGGAATTCGGGCGTCTCGTCGACCTTGGTGCGGATGTAGTACGCGACCGGCCCGAGCAGCAGCCCGAAGAAGAACGGCACGCGCCAGCCCCACGACGCCATCTGCGCGGCCGACAGCTGCGCGTTCAGCACGGTGCCGAAGCCGGCGGCGAGCAGCGTCGTGAGCCCCTGGCTCGCGACCTGCCAGCTCGCGAAGAAGCCGCGCCGGCCCGGGACGTGCTCGGCGAGGAACGCGGTTGCGCTGCCGAACTCGCCGCCTGCCGAAAAGCCCTGCATCAGCCGCGCGGCGACGAGGATCACCGGCGCGGCGACGCCGATCGTCTCGTAGGTCGGCAACACCGCGATGATCAGCGTGCCGGCCATCATCAGCAGGATCGACAGCGTGAGCGCGGCCTTGCGGCCCGCGCGGTCGGCATAGGCGCCCAGCACGATCGCGCCGAGCGGCCGCATGAAGAACGACACGCCGAACGTGCCGAGCGTGAGCAGCAGCGACACGGTGTCGTTGCCGGCGGGGAAGAACAGCTTCGAGATCGTCACCGCGAAAAAACCGTAGACGACGAGATCGAACCACTCGAGCGCGTTGCCGATCGACGCGGCGATCACCGCGCGCCAGACGCGCGGCGACGAGGCAATGGAACGGGACTGCGTGACGGCATGCATCGGCGATCTCCTTGTCGTTGTACGTTCTGTTCGAGGCGGCCGCCGTCGCGCCGTCGGCCTGCCGGCGCCGCATGGCCGCATGCTGCGCTCGGGAGATTATAGGCGCGCAAAAAAACCGCCGCGCCCCGGTCACGGGAGCGCGGCGGTTTGCCCGCAGGGGCCGGCACGATGGCCGGCCCGGCCGGAGCGTCTTACTGCTGCTTGACCGCTTCGGCCGTGATCAGCAGCTTCGTCTTCATCTTGAAGCCGTACTGCTTGCCGTAGTCGAGACCGAAATCGTCGCGGCTGAATTCGCCGACCGCGTCGACGCCGCACACTTCACGCTTGAGCATCGGGTGCGGCATGCACTTGAACGAATCGATCTTCAGCGTGAGCGGCTTCGTGACGCCGTGCAGCGTCAGATTGCCGACCACCGACACCGGCTTGTCGCCGTCGAACTTGATCGTACCCTTGTAGTTCGCCTGCGGGAACTTCGCCACATCGAAGAACTCGGCCGTCTGCAGGTGCTCGTCGAGCTTCGCGCTGCCCGTGTGGATCGACGCGATGTCGGTCGTCACGTCGACCGTGCCGGTCTTCGCGGCGCGATCGAGCGTCACGGTACCGCTCGACTTGTCGAACTTGCCGCGCCAGACCGACAGGCCGCCGAAGTGGTCGGCCTCGAAGCTCGGGTACGTATGGCTCGGGTCGAACTGGTAGGTCGCGCTTTCGGCGAAGGCCGAGAACGACAGCGAAGCAGCCAGCGCGCCGGCGGCGATGATCAGATGCTTTTTCAAACTTTTTCTCCTGGAAACGGCGCCGCGCCCTCGCGCGGCATACAGTTGAGGCGGCAACCTGCCGCTTACTTCGTGGCGACGAGATGGAACTTGATCTGCACTTCGTCCGCGACGATCGACGTGTCCTTCCACTCGCCGGTGCCGACGTTGAAGGCCGAGCGCTTGATCGGCAGCACGCCGTCGAACGTCTGCGTCGCGCCGTTTTGCGCGACCGTGACGGGCACCGTGACGGTCTCGGTCTTGCCCTTGATCGTCAGCTTGCCGGTCACGTTGTACTTGTTGCCGCCGGCCGGCGCGATCGCCGACGACACGAACGTCGCCTGCGGATAGGCCTTCGCGTCGAACCAGTCCTTGCCGGCGACCTGGTCGTTGTACATCTTGTCGCCGAGGTCGAAGCTCGCGACGTCGACCGTCATTTGCGCGCTGCCCTGCGCGGCCTTCGCCGGGTCGAACTTCACCTGCGCGGTAAATTTCCTGAACGCGCCTTCGGTCGGCACGTTCATCTGCTTCGACACGGCGGACACCTTGCTCTTCGCGAGATCGACGTCGGCATGCGCCGCGCCCGACGCGACAAACGCCGCCGCGGCGAACACGGTCAGCATGGAGCGGGAGAAAGACACTTTCATGGGATCCTTCATTTGGCAAAGGGAAGCATGCGCGACAACAGGCCGTCGCGGTCCAACAACTGATGCTTGAGCGCCGCGAGCACGTGCATCGCGACGAGCGCAAGCAGAATGTAATTCAAAGACACGTGCAGCGTCTTGAAGGTTTCCTTGAGCGCCGGATCGGGGTCGATCAGGCGCGGCAGCGGCACGATGCCGAGATAGACGACCGGGATGTTCGACGCCGAGCTGTACAGGTAGCCCGTCGCCGGAATCACGATCATCAGCACGTACAGCAGCATGTGCACGCCGTGCGACGCCGCGCGCTGCCACGCCGGCGTGTCGCCCGGCAGCGGCGGCGGCACGTGGGTCGCACGCCAGAGCACGCGCACGACGGCGAGCGCGAACACCGTCACGCCGATCCACTTGTGCCACGAGAAGTACTTCAGCTTGGTCGGCGTGAAGCCGGGGATGTCCGTCATCACCCAGCCGAGCGCGAAGCCGCAGACGATCAACAGCGCGATCAGCCAGTGCAGGGCGATCGCGGTAGGCGCGTAGCGTGCCGGCGCGGCCGGCGGCGATTTCGATGCCATCTTGGGTTCCTCAGTTCAGCGAACGGCTGCGCCGGTAAATTCGGCCGACGCATGTCGAGGGCGCCATGCTACCGCAACCTTTTGACGCGCGCGGACTCTGAGGACAGGCGCGCCAGTCGGCTGACGGCTTCCCGTCATGTTACCGACCGGTCACGCAACGCACGATCCTTGACCCATCGAAAAAGCCCTTTTGGTAAGATTGGCGCGGGTTCCGGCCCCGTCGACGCGTTCCCCCGGCCGTCGCAACACCGCCTTTTCCATGCAACGATACGACCTGATTGCCTGCCACGAATGCGACGCACTGTTGCATAAACCGCGCCTGAGCGGCCGCGAGATCGCACGCTGTCCGCGCTGCGACGCGCTGCTCTATCGCAACAGCACCACGCAGATCGAGCGCATCACCGCGCTCGCGGTCGCGGCGCTCGTCACGTTCGTCATCGCGCAGGCGTTCCCGATCCTCGAAATGGACCTGAACGGCACACGCGTGCAGACGACGCTGATCGGCGCGATCGATGCGCTGTGGCATCAGGACATGGCGATCGTCGGCGTGATGGTGTTCTGCTCGACCGTGCTGTTCCCGCTCGTCGAGATGGCCGCGCTCCTTTACGTGCTGCTGCCGATCCGGCGCGGCATCGTGCCACCCGGCCTCAACCTCGTGCTACGCACGATCCAGCTCGTGCGGCCGTGGGGGATGATCGAGGTGTTCATGCTCGGCATCGTGGTCACGATCGTGAAGATGGTGAGCCTCGCGCGCGTCGTGCCCGACGCGGCGCTGTTCGCGTTCGGCGCGCTCACGCTGATGACCGCCGTCGTGCTGATGTTCGACCCGCGCACGGTATGGGACATCGCCGACGACCTGCGCGCCGGCCGCGCGCCCGAGCGGCCCGACCCGGCCGCGCCGCTGCCGGACGCGCCGCGCCGATGACGCAGCCCACGCCTACCGCCGCCCGCGAGGGCTACGCCAGTTGCCACGCGTGCGGGCTCGTGCAGACGATCGACCGGCCGCACGCGCATTGCGCGCGCTGCGGCAGCGCGCTTCACGTGCGCACGCCGAACAGCGTCATGCGCACGTGGGCGCTGCTGCTCGCGGCCGCGATCCTCTACATTCCGGCGAACCTGCTGCCGATCATGCGGACGTCGTCGATCGTCGGGTCGCAGCAAGACACGATCATGAGCGGCGTCATCTATTTCTGGACGTCCGGCGACTGGCCGCTCGCCGTGGTCGTGTTCGTCGCGAGCATTCTCGTGCCGATGCTCAAGCTCGCCGTCCTGACGATCCTCGTCACCAGCGCGCAGCGTCGCGCCGCCTGGCGGCCGCTGCAGCGCACGCGCCTCTATCGGATCGTCGAGCGCATCGGCCGCTGGTCGATGCTCGACATCTTCGTCGTGACGCTGACCGTCGCGCTCGTCCATTTCCGTTCGCTCGCCGTCATCACGGCCGGCCCCGGCGCACTCGCGTTCGGCTCGGTCGTGATCCTGACGATGCTCGCGTCGATGCAGTTCGATCCCCGCCTGATCTGGGATCCAGTCGAAACCTCAGGGAATCACCATGAATAGTCCACAAGGCCCGCAGCACGACGCGCCCCGGCCGCCCGATCCGGCGATCTCGACGAAAAGCGGCTGGCTGCCGTCGCTCGTCTGGCTCGTGCCGCTGATCGCCGCGCTGATCGGCATCGGCCTCGTGATCAAGTCCGTGCGCGAGCGCGGCCCGGAAATCACGATCAGCTTCCACAGCGCCGAAGGGCTCGAGCCGGGCAAGACCCAGGTCAAGTACAAGGACGTCGAGATCGGCATGGTCAAGACGATCAAGCTGTCGAAGGACCTGTCGCGCGTGCTGGTGCAGGTGCAGCTCAAGAAGGAAGCCGAGGACTTCGCGGTCCAGGGCTCGCGCTTCTGGATCGTGCGCCCGCGCGTGGGCGCGACCGGCGTGTCGGGGCTCGGCACGCTGCTGTCCGGTGCGTACATCGGCGTCGACGCCGGTCACGGGCAGGACACGCTGACCGACTTCACCGGCCTCGAGACGCCGCCCGCCGTCACGGGCGACCAGAAAGGCACGCAGTACGTGCTGCGCGGCGATTCGCTCGGCTCGGTCGACATCGGCTCGCCGGTCTACTACCGCCGCGTCCAGGTCGGCCAGGTGGTCGGCTTCTCGCTCGACAAGGACGGCACGGGCGTCACGTTCAACGTGTTCGTCAATGCGCCGTACGACCAGTACGTCGGCATGAACTCGCGCTGGTGGCAGGCGAGCGGCGTCGATCTGCGGCTCGACTCGAGCGGCCTGAAGCTGAACACGCAGTCGCTCGCGACGGTGATCCTCGGCGGCATCGCGTTCCAGACGCCGCCGAACCAGGGCAGCGGCACGACCGCGCCGAACAACACGACGTTCCGTCTCGGCTCCGACGAGGGCGACGCGATGCGCGACCCGGACGGCCAGCCGCTGCAGGTCGTGATGAACTTCAACCAGTCGCTGCGCGGCCTCGCCGTCGGCGCGCCGGTCGACTTCCGCGGAATCGTGCTCGGCGAAGTGACGAACATCGGCATCGACTTCGATCCGAAGACGAAGAACTTCCTGATGCCGGTGACGATGAACGTGTATCCGGAACGCCTCGGCCGCCGCTTCCGCGAGACGATCGAGAGCAAGGGCGAACCGGCGCGCCGCGAAATCGTCGAGCGGCTCGTCCAGCACGGGCTGCGCGGCCAGCTGCGCACCGGCAACCTGCTGACGAGCCAGTTGTACGTCGCGCTCGACTTCTTCCCGAAGGCGCCGGCCGTGAAGATCGACACGGCCCGCCAGCCGCTCGAGCTGCCGACCGTGCCGAATACGCTCGACGAGCTGCAGTTGCAGGTCGCCGACATCGCGAAGAAGCTCGACAAGGTACCGTTCGACCAGATCGGCGCGAACCTGAACAGCGCGCTCGCGAACGCCGACAAGCTGTTCAAGCAGCTCGACACGCAGGTCGCGCCGGAAGCGCGCGACACGCTGTCGGCCGCGAAGCAGACCTTCTCGACCGCCGAGGCGACGCTGCAGCAGGATTCGCCGCTGCAGTCCGACGTGCGCGGCGCGCTGAAGGAACTCACGCGCACGCTGCAATCGCTGAACGCGCTCGCCGACTATCTGGAGCGCCACCCCGAATCGCTGCTCAAGGGCAAGCCAGGAGATAAACCATGACGACACGCGTGAACGGTTTCGCGAGCGGCGCGGCGGCAGTCTTCGCCGCACTCGCGCTCGCCGCGTGCAGCTCGCCGCCCGCGCGGTTCTACACGCTCAGCCCGGCCGACGCCGCGGCGCCGCTGCGCACCGCGCCGGCCAACCCGGCGTTCCTGATCGAGGTGCCGTCGGTCGGCGTGCCGGAGCAGGTCGCGAGGAACCAGTTGGTCGTGCAGAAGAACGCCGCGCAGGTCGACGTGCTCGAGCAGGAACGCTGGGCGTCGCCGCCCGCCGACGAGATCCGCCGCGCGCTGTCGGACGATCTCGCCGCTCGGCTCGGCACGATCGACGTCGCGAATTCCGCCTATCCGGCCGGCGTGCCCGTGTATCGCATCAGCGTGAACGTGCAGCGCTTCGAGTCGTGGCCCGGCAAGCGGGCCGCGATCGACGCCGTGTGGAGCGTGCGCTCGCTCGCCACGCAGGCCGTGATGACCTGCCGCACGAGCGTCGCCGAACCGGTCGCCGACGGCTACGACGCACTCGTCGCCGGCCACCGGCGCGCGCTCGACGCGATTGCCGCGCAGGCCGCGGACGGCGTGCGCGCAATGGCCGCCCGCCGCGGCGCGCCGGCCGCGCCCGCCGCCGGCGGCAAGACGACGGCCGCGCCGGTCGTGCCGTGCCCGGCCAACCCGACGTCCGGCGGCGACGCCGGCGCGACGGGCAAGTCCGGCGCATAAGCGAACGCCGACGGCGCGCAGGCGAACGTTCGGCACGGCGTTCGCCCGCGCGGTGTCGAACGGCGCGGCGCGACCGGCCGCGCGCGCCGCCCGTCGGAGGCTGCACGCCGCCGGCCTCGCGCACCGCCTTCATCGGCCGAACGGCCCTTTACATTCTTTGTCAAAGCCGCCGGAACCCGCGCCATGCAACGCGGTCGGCTTGCGTTTTCCGGCCCGATTGACGATCCTACGCACTTTCGGGCTCGCGCCGTTCGTCGTGCGCACCAGCCAGCGGCGCCGAGCCGCGTTCGGCCCGGCCGCCGTGCCTCCCGGCGCTGCGCGCGGTCGGCGTGCACCACAGCGGGGCAGCCGCATCGCGGGTCGCCGCGCCCCGTCCGGCGCCGGCCCCGTCTCACCCGTTCTCCCGGCGCCGCGCCGTTTCCCCGGCCGGCATCCCGAACCCGCCCGTCCCGGGCTTTCGCTATTCCGTTTATGTTTCGTTCCCTGACGACCCTGATCAAGAAGTGGCGCGCGTCGCGCAATGCCGGTCACCAGCTCGATGCGCTGCTCGCGCATGCCGACGCCGACGCGTCGTACGCCGAGCGCAGCGAATGGCTGATCGAGCTCGCGCACTGGCTGCGCCGCAACGGCACGGTGCAGGACACGCCGGCCGAGCGCAACGCCGACACGCGCGCGTATCCGGCGCATGCGCGGCTGCGCTACCTGTTCCACGTGCTCGATCGCAACCCCGCGTGGAAAGCGCACGCCGCGCGCATCCTGCGCGGCATCCTGCGCGAGTGCGACGGCATCTCGCTGCTGTGCGACGCCGGCATGCCCGTGCATTCGGGCTTCTTCGGCGCGCTGTTCGAGCGGATCGATTCGTCGCTGATCCCGCCTGCGCCGAACCGCCGCGAGCTGTCGGCGCTGTTCACGCTGATGTTCCCGACGCCCGAGGACGCGAAATGGATCGACGCGCTGCCCGACGATCTGCTCGCGCGCCTCGCCGAGCTGCTCTCGTTCGACGTCACCGACGAAGAGCGCCACGAGCCCGGCTCGTTCTCGCGCGACCTGCTGGCCGCGCTGCACAACCTGACCTGCCAGATCAGCTCGACCGGCCTGTCGCAGACGGTGCGCAGCCGGCTGTCCGACGACGATGCGCGCAAGCCGCTCGAATCGCAGCCGTTCTACCGCCTCACGCGCGCGATGCTCGCGGTCGAGACCGCGCACGCGGCCGTCGAGGACGGCGGCGACCCGAGCAAGCTGCTGCACGAGGTGAACTACCTGCGCGTGCTGCTCGACGAATGCCGGATCGCCGTCGACAACGTGTTCGCGCACCTGTACCGCAACGGCGTGTCGGTCGACATCGTGTTCCAGGTCGAGCGGATGCGCATGCGCATCCTGCGCGCGGAGATGCTGCTCAACGCGTGGATGGCGCGCGACGACCTGCACGGCATGGCGCACCTGACCGCCGAGCTCGTCGACGCGAACCAGAGCAGCCAGAGCGTCGCGCACCTCGTGCGCAGCAACTTCTCGCTGTTCGCGCGCAAGCTCGTCGAGACCAACGCGGACACCGGCGAGCACTACATCTCGCGCGGCCGGGCCGAGTATCTGAAGATGCTGCGGATGGCGGCCGGCGGCGGCCTCGTCACGGTCGCGACCGTGTGCGTGAAGTTCGCGATCACGGGTGCGCACCTGCAGTCGATGCTCGAAGGGCTGCTGGCGGGCATCAACTACGCGGCCAGCTTCATGCTGATGCACTTCCTGCATTTCACGCTCGCGACCAAGCAGCCCGCGATGACCGCGCCGACGCTCGCGCGCGAACTCGACGACACCGGTCACGAGGAAGGCGTGAAGGCGTTCGTCGCGTCGGTGATCGCACTGATCCGCACGCAGGCGGCCGCGATTTCCGGGAACGTGGTCGTCGTGCTGCCCGTGTGCCTGCTCGTGCAGCTGTTCGCGGCCAACGTCACGCATACGAACCTGATCTCGCCGGAGAAGGCGCACGCGACGCTGCATTCGTTCTCGCTGCTCGGCCCGACGCCGTTCTATGCGGCGCTCACGGGCGTGCTGCTGTGGGCGTCGAGCCTGCTCGCGGGCTGGGCCGACAACTGGTTCGTGCTGCACCGCGTCGGCGACGCGCTCGCGTACAACCGTCGGCTGCGCCTGACGCTCGGCGCGGCCGGCGCCGCGAAGCTCGCGCATTTCTGCCGGTCGAACGTCGCCGGCGTGGTCGCAAACGTCGGCCTCGGCCTGATGCTCGGCCTCGTCCCGGCGATCGTCACCGTGTTCATGTTCCCGTTCGAGGTGCGGCACGTGACGCTGTCGGCCGGCTCGATCGGGGTCGCGCTCGGCGTGCTGGGCAAGGATGCGCTCCGCACGCCCGAACTGTGGTGGGCCGGCGCCGGCGTGCTCAGCATGGCCTTCCTCAACGTGCTCGTGAGCTTCGCACTCGCGTTCACGATGGCCGTGCGCTCGCGCAGCCTGCGCCCGACCAAGGTGCGCGCGCTCGTCGCCGCGATCGTCCGCACGGTGCTCGCGAAGCCGTCCGCGCTGTTCTGGCCGGCGGGCAACTCGGCCGCGCGCGCCGGCCAGCCGGGCGCACACTGACCGGCGGCGGGGGCGGCGGGGAGGTGGAGCGGCGGCGCCCCGCCGCCCCCGTCGCCCTCCCGGCACGCGCGAGCGGCCGCCGCGCCGGCGCCGCCGCGCCGAAACGCCGGCCCCGGTCGCCTGCGCCGCGTACAATAGTGGACTTTTGCACGTCCTCACCCGCCTTATGTCCTCGCCCACCCTGTTCGAATTCTTCGCCCCCTGCCCGCGCGGCCTCGAAGCGGCGCTTGCCGCCGAGCTGGCCGAAATCGCCGGCCGCCACCTGAACGGCGCGCCGTTCACCGCGGGCGCGCAGGTGCCGGGCGGCGTCCATTTCAGCGGCGGTTGGGCCGCCGGCATGGCCGCGAACCTCCATTCGCGGATCGCGAGCCGGATCCTGCTGAAGATCGCGCACCGCGCGTACCGCAACGAGCAGGACGTCTATGCGCTCGCGCTCGAGCAACCGTGGGAACGCTGGTTCGCGGCCACGCAGACGCTGCGCGTCGACATCACCGCGATCAAGTCGCCGCTGAAGAGCCTCGAATTCGCGACGTTGCGCGTGAAGGACGCGATCTGCGACCGGATGCGCGACAAGACCGGCGCGCGCCCGAGCATCGACACCGGTGCGCCGGACGTGCGCGTGTTCGCGTTCCTGACGGCGGGCGAATGCACGCTGTACCTCGACACGTCGGGCGAGCCGCTGTTCAAGCGCGGCTGGCGCCTCGACAAGGGCGCGGCGCCGCTGCGCGAGAACCTCGCGGCCGGCATCCTGCGCCTGACCGGCTGGACGCCCGGCACCGCGCTGTACGACCCGATGTGCGGCAGCGGTACGTTCCTCGCGGAAGCCGCGCAGATCGCGCTCGGCGTGGCGCCCGGCGTCGAGCGCCGGTTCGGCTTCGAAAAGCTCAAGCAGTACGACATCACCGCGTGGCAGGGGCTGAAGGTCCCGGCGCTCGACGCGAAGCGCGCGGCGCGGGCCAGGCGCGGCGACGCGCTCGGCGTGTACGGCAGCGACATCTCCGGCGACATGCTCGAGAAGGCGCGCGCGAACCTCGAGCGCGCGGGCGTGCCGTCGGTGTGGCTCAAGCAGGTCGATGCGCGCGGGATGACGCCGCCGTGCGACGGGCCGGGCATCCTCCTCGCGAATCCGCCGTACGGCGAGCGGATCGAAGTGCGCGGCCGCAGCGCGCGCGGCGAGGTGCGCGAAACCGGCCGCAACCGCGGCAACGACGACGCATTCCGTCGCACGCACACCGACGCGCCGGACAGCGAGTTCTTCAACGCGCTCGGCGATGCGCTGAAGCAGCGCTTCACGGGCTGGCAGGCGTTCCTGCTGACGTCCGACCGTTCGCTGCCGGGCCAGTTGCGCCTGCGCGAATCGGCCAAGACGCCGCTGTTCAACGGCGCGCTCGAATGCCGGCTGTTCCGCTTCGACCTGATCGCCGGCAGCGTGAAGGCACGCGCGGCCGCGCCGGAGGGCGACGCGTAAGCCATCCGTGCGCTTGCGCAAGCCACGACGTGCAGGGGCCGCCATCGCGGCCCCTGTGCTTTTCCGCTGCCGGTCAATGCTTCGACTGCGACCAGCGCGCCATCGTAAACGGCAGTGCATGCCCCGTCTCGAGCAGCGTCTTCAGGCTCGACAGCACGACCGGCCAGCCGCCGCGAATCCCGCGGTCCATCTCCGAACCGGGCACCAGCCCGTCGTGCGTGACGGTCAGCTTCACGACGCCCTCGTGCGGCTCGACCAGATAGGTCACGCGCGATTCCTCGCCCTCCCCCGACGGCGTGCGCCACGTGACGACCAGCCGGCGCGGCGGATCGTTCTCGACCACTTCGCCGACGATGTCGACCCGCGACGGATCGTCGTAGTCCTGATGTTCCCACCGCGAACCCGGCCGCCAGTCGGGCGACGCGTTGCGATGCCGCACCCAGTAGTCCTTCGTCAGCTCGGCATTGGTCAGCGCGTCGAACACGCGCTCGGGCGTGGCCGCGATGAAGGTCACGTACACGAAATCGGGATTACCCATCGTCGTCTCCCGTGTCGCGGGGCGCTTCCAGCCCCCGCTTGAGGTCCGCCAGCGCCTGCAGGCGCTGACGCTCGAACTTGCCGATCCAGCGTTGCGCGATGTCATGGATCGGCACCGGATTCAGGTAATGCAGCTTCTCCCGGCCGCGCCACGTCGTCGCGACGAGGTTCGCGGCCTCGAGCAGCGCGAGATGCTTGCTCACGGCCTGCCGGCTCATCGCGAGCCCGTCGCACAGCTCGGACACGGTCTGGCCGTTTTTTGCGTACAGCAGATCGAGCAACCGACGGCGCGTGGCGTCGGCCAGCGCCTTGAAAACGAGATCCATGCCGCTCCCGGGTCAATGGCCTTATTATGCAACCGAATGGTTGCATGTCAAGGGTGACAACTCTACTGACAATACGGTGTCAGCAGCCCGCGATCACACTGCAATCCCGGCGCAATGCAGGCTGGTTTTCCCATCGAATCCGCATAACAACGCAACACAAGGAGCTCGTCATGACGTCAGCAACCGCCACTGCAACCCTGGAACGCGCGATCGCCTGGTTCGACATTCCGTCCCTCGATTTCGACCGCGCGATCCGCTTCTACGAAACCGTGCTGCAAACCACGTTGCAGCGCGAGGTCATCGGCGGCGTGCCGATGGCGACGTTCGATCGCGACGCATCGAGCACGGGCGGCAGCATCGTGTTCGATCCGCAGCAGATGAAGCCGAGCGCGAACGGCGTGCTCGTCTACCTGAACGCCGGCGAATCGGTCGTCGCGGCGCTCGAACGCGCGAAGCGCGCGGGCGGCGTCGTGCAGGGATCCGTCGTCGAGCTGCCGAACAACTACGGCTACGTCGGCTACCTGATCGACACGGAAGGCAACCGCGTCGGCCTGCACGCGCCGAAATGCCACTGAGCGCAGCGGTCAGCGGGCTCGCGCGGCGCTATCATCGCGAAGTCCCCGTAGCCAGAGGAATCGAGGTGCCGTCATGACCCGCCGTGCCGACCGCCTGTTCCAGATCGCCGAGCTGTTGCGCGGGCGTCGTCTCACGACCGCGCAGCAACTGGCCGACTGGCTGTCGGTGTCGCCTCGCACGGTCTACCGCGACGTACGCGACCTGCAACTGTCGGGTGTGCCGATCGAAGGCGAGGCCGGCATCGGCTACCGGCTGAACCGCAACGCGAGCCTGCCGCCGCTCACGTTCACGGCCGAGGAGCTGGCGGCGCTCGCCACCGGCGCGCGCATGCTCGAGACCTGGGGCGGTGCGCGCTTCGCGAGCGGCGCGCGCTCGGCGCTCGCGAAGATCGCGTCGGCGATGCCGGCCGACAAGCGTACGGCGCTCGACCGGCTGCCCGTGTTCGCGCCGTCGTTCCACATCGACGCGACGTTTTGCGCGAAGGTCGACGCGATCCACCAGGCGATCGACACGCGCCACATCGTCAGCTTCGACTATCGCGACCGGCTCGGCGCGCATTCGCAGCGTCGCGTCTGGCCGCTCGGGCTCGTCTACTGGGGCGGGCGCTGGACGATCGGCGCGTGGTGCGAGCTGCGCGACGATTTCCGCACCTTCGACATCGCGCGGATGGGCGACATCACCGTGCACGAGCAGTTTCCGGACATGGAGGGCCGGCGGATCGCCGACTACATGCGGATCGCGGAAGCGCCGATGCGCTGACGCGGCGTGGCGGCGAGCGCGCGGTCGCGTCGAGCGGGTTCTTCGCGGCCGGGCTCAACCGGTGTGCGTCGCGACGGGCGGCGATGCGCGCCCGATCGATCCGGCCGACCGCGTGCGCGACACGGTCACCGCCTGCGTCGCACGCCTCATCGCACCATGAAAAAGGCCCGGCCGGCTTGTGAACTGCACCGGTCGGGCCCGTCCGCGGCCGCGACGCCCGCGCATCGAAGCGGGCGCCGCGTGCCGGCGCCTGCGTTACTCGACCGCCTTCACCATGTCCTCGATGACCTTCTTCGCATCGCCGAACACCATCATCGTCTTGTCCATGTAGAACAGGTCGTTGTCGAGACCCGCGTAGCCGGCCGCCATCGAACGCTTGTTGACGATCACCGTGCGCGCCTTGTACGCCTCGATGATCGGCATCCCCGCGATCGGCGATTTCGGATCGTTCTTCGCGGCCGGGTTCACGACGTCGTTCGCGCCGAGTACGAGCACCACGTCCACCTGGCCGAATTCGCCGTTGATGTCCTCCATCTCGTGCACGATCTCGTACGGCACTTCCGCTTCCGCGAGCAACACGTTCATGTGGCCCGGCATCCGGCCGGCGACCGGGTGGATCGCGTACTTCACGTCGATGCCCTTCTCGACCAGCTTGTCGGTCAGCTCCTTCAGCGCATGCTGCGCACGGGCGACGGCGAGCCCGTAACCCGGCACGATCACGACCGATTCCGCGTTGCCGAGCATGAACGCCGCGTCGTCGGCCGAACCCGACTTCACCGGCCGCTGCTCCTGAGCGCCCGCCGCGCCGCCGGCCGCCGCTTCGCCGCCGAACCCGCCGAGGATCACGTTGAAGAACGAGCGGTTCATCGCGTGGCACATGATGTACGACAGGATCGCGCCCGACGAGCCGACCAGCGAACCCGCGATGATCAGCATCGCGTTGTTCAGCGAGAAGCCGATGCCGGCCGCCGCCCAGCCCGAGTACGAGTTCAGCATCGACACGACCACCGGCATGTCCGCGCCGCCGATCGGAATGATGATCAGCACACCGAGCACGAACGCGATCGCCGTCATGATGATGAACGGCAGCCACGCCTGCGTGATGAAGAACAGGATGCCGAAGCCGAGCATCGCGATCGCGAGCATCAGGTTGATCAGGTGCTGGCCCGCGTACACGACCGGCGCGCCCTGAAACAGCCGGAACTTGTACTTGCCCGACAGCTTGCCGAACGCAATCACCGAACCGGAGAACGTGATCGCGCCGACGAACGTGCCGATGAACAGCTCGACGCGGTTGCCGTACGGGATGAAGCTCGACGACACCGCGTCCTGCGGCACGAGCCCGAACGCTTCCGGCTCCGACACCACCGCATACGCGATGCACACGGCCGCGAGACCGATCAGCGAGTGCATGGCCGCGACGAGTTCCGGCATCTTCGTCATCTCGACGCGCGCGGCGACGAACGCGCCGACGCCGCCGCCGACGATCAGCGCGCCGAGCACGAGCGCGAGGCCGAGCGGCAGGTTCGCGCCGAGCCACGCGGCCTGCTTGACGATCAGCGCGATCGTCGTGAGGATCGCGATGGCCATCCCGACCATCCCGAACAGGTTGCCGCGCCGCGCGCTCTTCGGATTCGACAGGCCCTTCAGCGCCTGGATGAAGCACACCGACGCGACGAGGTACAGCAGCGTAACGACGTTCATGCTCATCGCGCGCCCTCCTTGCCGCCCTCGACGCGCTTGGGCTCCTTCTTGCGGAACATCTCGAGCATTCGCCTCGTCACGAGAAAGCCGCCGAACACGTTGACGGCCGCGAGCGCGACCGCGAGCGTGCCGAAGAACTTGCCGGTCGCGCCGACGGTGAGCGCCGCCGCGAGCATCGCGCCGACGATCACGATCGCCGAGATCGCGTTGGTCACGGCCATCAGCGGCGTATGCAGCGCCGGCGTGACGTTCCAGACGACGTGGTAGCCGACGTACACCGCCAGCACGAAGATGATCACGTTGATCACCGTGTGATTGATGACTTCCATGGTCTCCTCCGTTATTTGCGCGTGACTTCACCGTCGCGGCACAACAGCGTCGCGGCGACGATGTCGTCGGTCAGGTCGATGTTCAGCGCGCCTTCCTTCGTGACGATCAGCTTCGTGAAGTCGAGCAGGTTGCGCGCGTACAGCGCCGACGCGTCCGACGCGACCATCGACGCGAGATTCGTGTAGCCGGCGATCGTCACGCCGTTGTGCACGATCACCTGGTCGGCAACGGTCAGCGGGCAGTTGCCGCCCCGGCGGCCGTCGATTTCCGGGCCGCGGCCGGCCGCGAGATCGACGAGCACCGAGCCGGGCTTCATCGCCCGCGCGGTGTCGACCGAGATCAGCGTCGGCGCCGGGCGCCCGGGAATCAGCGCGGTGGTGATCACGATGTCGGCCTGCCTCGCCCGCTCGTGCACGAGCGCGGCCTGGCGGCCGAGCCACGATGCCGGCATCGGGCGCGCATAGCCGCCGACACCCTGCGCGGCTTCGCGCTCTTCGTCGGTTTCGAACGGGACGTCGAGGAATTTCGCGCCGAGCGACTCGATCTGCTCCTTCACGGCCGGCCGCACGTCGGACGCCTCGATCACCGCGCCGAGGCGCTTCGCGGTCGCGATCGCCTGCAGGCCCGCGACGCCCGCGCCGAGAATCAGCACGCGCGCCGCCTTCACGGTACCCGCGGCCGTCATCAGCATCGGCATGAAGCGCGGATACAGCGACGCGGCCACCAGCACGGCCTTGTAGCCGGCGATGTTCGCCTGCGACGACAGCACGTCGAGACTCTGCGCACGCGTCGTGCGCGGCGCGGCCTCGAGCGCGAAACCGGTCACGCCGGCCGCGGCGAGTTTCGCCGCCTGCTCGCCGTTGAACGGCTCGAGCATGCCGATCAGCACGGTGCCGCGCTTGAGCAACGGCAGTTCGGCGTCGGTGGGCGCCTGGACCTTCAGGACGAGATCGGCGTCGAACGCGGCCGACTGGTCGGTCAATTCGGCGCCGACGGCCGCATAGGCTTCGTCGGGATAGCTGGCTGCGCTGCCGGCCCCTTTCGCGACACTGACGCGATGGCCGGCCGCCGCATACTTCTTCACGGTTTCCGGCGTCGCAGCCACACGCGCCTCGTTGGCCCGCGTTTCAGCAGGCACTCCAATATGCATCGTCAGTTCCTCCAGTCATTGTCAGTATTTCTTTTCTTGCGATCTTTACTGCACAACGAGCCGGACAGGCTGACTTACCGGCTCACGAGCAACGGCTTTCACGCTGCACTTTAACCGAAAGCGATGGTCGCGCCAGCACTTTCCGCACGACCGTGCTCGAATGCGACAGGCGCTTGGCCCGCACCGTCATGCAGCGTCGTGACGCAGCGCCGGGACGGGCGATCTGCGAGGGTCGGATCGTCCGACGAACGGCCGGCGGCGGACGACCGGCAACGTTCGGGCGCAACCGGTAAAATGCCGAACCATGAAACCCGAAATCTGGACCCCGCATGTGACGGTCGCCGCGCTCGTCGAGCGCGCCGGCCGCTTTCTCGTGATCGAGGAAGAAACCTCGACGGGCCTGCGCATCAACCAGCCGGCCGGTCATCTCGAAGCCGGCGAAACGCTGGCCGACGCCGTGATCCGCGAAACGCTCGAGGAAACCGCGCGCCCGTTCACGCCCGACGCGCTCGTCGGCGTCTATCTCGCGCATTACGATCGCCCCGGCAGCGCCGGCGCGACCTACCTGCGCTTCACGTTCTGCGGCACCGCCGGCGAACCGGTCGCGGGCCATGTGCTCGACGACGGCATCGTCCGCACGCTGTGGATGACGGCCGACGAACTGCGCGCCTGCAGCGAGCGCCATCGCTCGCCCGCGGTGATGCGCTGCGTCGACGACTATCTCGCCGGGCGGCGCATTCCGCTCGATTTCGTGCACACGCACTCGGTCGCCCCGCGCCCCGAGGCATTCGAACGTCAGGCGGTCGGCAAATGAGCAAGCGCCGTGTAGTGGTGGGCATGTCGGGCGGCGTCGATTCGTCGGTGACCGCGTGGCTGCTGAAGGAACAAGGCTACGACGTGGTCGGCCTGTTCATGAAGAACTGGGAAGACGACGACGACGGCGAGTACTGCTCGACGCGCCAGGACTGGATCGACGTCGTGTCGGTGGCCGACCTGATCGGCATCGACGTGGAAGCCGTCAACTTCGCCGCCGAATACAAGGACCGCGTGTTCGCCGAGTTCCTGCGCGAATACTCGGCCGGCCGCACGCCGAACCCCGACGTGCTGTGCAACGCCGAGATCAAGTTCAAGGCGTTCCTCGACCACGCGATGTCGCTCGACGCGGAAATGATCGCGACCGGCCACTACGCGCGCGTGCGCGAGCGCGACGGGCGTTTCGAACTGCTGAAGGCCTTCGATCATACGAAAGACCAGTCGTACTTCCTGCACCGGCTGAACCAGGCGCAACTGTCGAAGACGATGTTCCCGCTCGGCGAGATCCCGAAGACGAAGGTGCGCGAGATCGCCGCGCAGATCGGGCTGCCGAATGCGAAGAAGAAGGATTCGACCGGCATCTGCTTCATCGGCGAACGGCCGTTCCGCGATTTCCTGAACCGCTATCTTCCGACGAAACCCGGCCCGATGAAGACGCCCGACGGCAAGGTGGTCGGCGAGCACATCGGCCTCGCGTTCTATACGTTCGGCCAGCGCAAGGGCATCGGCCTCGGCGGCAGCAAGAGCGGCAGCGGCGAGCCGTGGTTCGTCGCCGCGAAGGACATCGCGTCGAACACGCTGTACGTCGTGCAGGGTCACGATCATCCGTGGCTGCTGTCGCGCGAGCTCGTCGCCGGCAACGTGAGCTGGGTCGCCGGCGAGCCGCCGGCGGACGGCTTCGCGTGCGGCGCGAAGACGCGCTACCGGCAGGCCGACGCGGCGTGCAGGTTCGGCCGGGCCGCGATAGGCCGGGCCGCGGACGGCCGGGCCGCGACAGGCGCCGCGGCAGCCGGCCCGGCAGGCGAAGCGCGCTTCTCGCTCGCGTTCGACGACGCGCAGTGGGCCGTCACGCCCGGCCAGTCGGCCGTGCTGTACGACGGCGAGATCTGCCTCGGCGGCGGCATCATCGAGTCCGCGGCCACCGGCCAACCCGGTCAGGCTGCACCGGCGGGCCGCGCACCGGCGCTCGCCGAAGCACGCTGACATCCATTCGGTTTAGACTTGCGGCACGCCGCGCCCGGCGGAACACGATTCCGCCACGGCCGGTGTGCCGCCTTCGCAGCGCACGCATGGCGGTATCTCAAGATTCTTATGGAGTCCCCATGCTTTCAAGACGCTACCTCGCGATGTGGTGTGCCGTGCTGCTGCTCGTCGCAGCGGCCGCGCTCGCGTCGGCCCACGTTCTTTCCTGGCTGTGGATCGTCATCCCCATCGCCCTCGTCGCACTCGGCCTGTACGACCTGAACCAGGACCGCCACGCGATCCTCCGGAACTACCCGCTCTGGGGGCACTTTCGCTTCCTGTTCGAATTCATCCGACCTGAAATCCGCCAGTACTTCGTCGAGGACGACACCGACGAAAAACCGTTCTCGCGCGCGCAGCGCAGCCTCGTCTACCAGCGCGCGAAGAACGTCGCGGACAACCGTCCGTACGGCACCGAGCTGAACGTGAAGGCCGTCGCGCACGAATGGATCAGCCATTCGCTCGCGCCGACGAAGCTGCCGAGCCACGACTTCCGCATCCGCGTCGGCGCGAATCGCGCGCAACCGTACGACATTTCGATCTTCAACATCTCGGCGATGAGCTTCGGCTCGCTGTCCGCGAACGCGATCCGCTCGCTGAACCTCGGCGCGAAGAAAGGCGGCTTCGCGCACGACACCGGCGAAGGCTCGCTGTCGAAGTACCACCGCGAGCACGGCGGCGACATCATCTGGGAAATCGCGTCCGGCTACTTCGGCTGCCGCAACGACGACGGCACGTTCAACCCCGACAAGTTCGCGAAGCAGGCGGCCGATCCGCAGGTCAAGATGATCGAGGTGAAGCTGTCGCAGGGCGCGAAGCCCGGCCACGGCGGCGTGCTGCCGGCCGCGAAGATCACGCCGGAAATCGCCGAGACGCGCGGCGTGCCGATGGGCAAGGACTGCATCTCGCCCGCGACGCACTCGGAATTCTCGACGCCGCGCGAGCTGCTCGAATTCGTCGAGCGGCTGCGCACGCTGTCCGGCGGCAAGCCGACCGGCTTCAAGCTGTGCATCGGCCATCCGTGGGAATTCTTCGGGATCGCGAAAGCGATGATCGAGACGGGCATCGTGCCCGACTTCATCGTCGTCGACGGCGCGGAAGGCGGCACGGGCGCGGCGCCGCTCGAATTCACCGACCACGTCGGCGTGCCGCTGCAGGAAGGGCTGCTGCTCGTGCACAACACGCTCGTCGGGATCGGCGTGCGCGATCGCGTGAAGCTCGGCGCGAGCGGCAAGATCATCACCGCATTCGACATCGCGCGTACGCTCGCGATCGGCGCGGACTGGGTGAACTCGGCGCGCGGCTTCATGTTCGCGGTCGGCTGCATCCAGGCGCAGCACTGCCACACCGACCGCTGCCCGACCGGCGTCGCGACGCAGGACCCGGTGCGCCAGCGCGCGCTCGTCGTGCCCGACAAGGCCGAGCGCGTGTACAACTTCCACCGCAATACGCTGCATGCGCTGCAGGAACTCGTGCAGGCGGCCGGCCTCGCGCATCCGTCCGAGCTGCGCGCGCATCACATCGTGCAGCGGGTCGCGCCGCACGAGGTGCGGCTGATGTCGCAACTGCTGAAATACCTGAAGCCCGGTGCGCTGCTCGATGGCCAGACCTGCGGCTTGTCCCTGTACGACAAGTGGTGGCCGATCGCGCGCAGCGATTCGTTTGCGCTAGGCGAAGCCGTGTACGCGTCGATCGAGTGACGCGCGCGGCCCGCGCGGCAAAAAGAAAAGCGCCCCGCGGGGCGCTTTTCTTTCGTCTGCCGAATGCGTGAAGGCCGGGCCGCGGCTCAGTTCTGCGGCAGCGTATCGGCGAACGACTGTCGCTGCTGCAGCTTCACGAAGTGCTTGTCGAGGTTCGGGTGGCGATCGCGCCAGTCGAGCTCGGGCATCCGGAAATCGAGATAGCCGAGCGCGCAACCGAGTGCGATGTCGGCGAGC
This sequence comes from Burkholderia sp. NRF60-BP8, assembly GCF_001522585.2. NCBI lineage: Bacteria > Pseudomonadati > Pseudomonadota > Betaproteobacteria > Burkholderiales > Burkholderiaceae > Burkholderia > Burkholderia sp. NRF60-BP8. The sequence continues at coordinate 662,488 of NZ_CP013373.1, read as the reverse complement.
GTGTAATGATTGCCGACGCACCACGTCTTGCCGCCGAGACCCTGCGACATCGCGACGAGCGCGTCGTCGATCTTGCGTTGCTGGCGCGCGATCCAGCTCGCGCTGCGCTGCCCTTCTTCCCGCAGCGTGTGTTCGAGACGGATCGCGACCGCCGCGTCGAGCACACCGTCGCCCAGGGCTTCCCAGCAGCGCACTTCGACGCGCTCGCGGCCCGACGGCGGAATCAGCTTGCCGACCGGCGACAGCGTATCGACGTATTCGCAGATCACGCGGGAATCGAACACCGCGGCACCGTCCTCCATCACGAGGCACGGGACCTTGCCGAGCGGATTCGATGCATGAATATCCGTCTCCGGCGCCCACACGTTCTCGAGCTCCAGCTTGTAGTCGATCTTCTTTTCAGCAAGCACGATCCGCGCCTTTCGGACGTACGGGCTGCTGAGCGAACCGATTAATTTCATCATCTGCCTTTTCAAGGGAACCGCCGAGAGTATACGTTGTCGCCGATCATAACCGGCACGCGCGGCCGGGTAGAAAATCGCCCGTCCGGCCTGTGGATGGTTTGCAACAACCGCCGCGCGGGCCTTGGCCGGAGCGGCTTCCGGCCCCGCTCTCACGCACCGCGTCGCGCGGCGCTACAATCGCACGATGAATGCGCCCCTCGATACCGCCATCGCCGTCGACGTCTACCGCCAGCGCCGCGAACGCGTGCTTGCCGCACTGCGTGCCGCGGGCGGCGGCGTCGCCATCGTCCCCACCGCGCCGGAAATGCTGCGCAACCGCGATACGGCCTACCCGTACCGGTTCGACAGCTACTTCCATTACCTGACGGGCTTCACCGAACCGGATGCCGTGCTCGTGCTGAACGCGGCCGCGCCGCACGGCGCGCCGGAATCGATCCTGTTCTGCCGCGGCAAGAACGTCGACCGCGAGATCTGGGAAGGCTTTCACTACGGGCCCGACGCCGCACGCGACGCGTTCGGCTTCGACGCGGCATTCGCGGTCGACGTGATCGACACCGAAATGCCGCGCCTGCTCGCCGATGCGGGCACCGTGCACTACCGGTTCGGCGCATCGGCCGACTTCGAGCGCCAGCTCGCAGGCTGGATCGACGCGGTACGCGCGCAGGCACGCACGGGCGTCGCCGCGCCGGACGCGCTGCTCGACCTCACGCCGCTGCTCGACGACATGCGGCTCGTGAAGGACGAACACGAACTCGCGATCATGATGCGCGCCGCGCACATCTCCGCGCTCGCGCACCGCCGCGCGATGCAGGTGTGCCGCCCCGGCATCCGCGAATACGAGCTCGAGGCCGAGCTGCTGTACCTGTTCCGCAAGCACGGCGCGCAGGCGCCCGCGTACGGTTCGATCGTCGCGGCCGGCGCGAATGCGTGCGTGCTGCACTATCCGGCCGGCAACGCGGCCGCGCGAGACGGCGACCTGATCCTGATCGACGCCGCCTGCGAACTCGACGGCTATGCGTCGGACATCACGCGCACGTTCCCGGCCAACGGCCGCTTCTCGCCCGCGCAGCGCACGCTGTACGACATCGTGCTCGCCGCGCAGCAGGCCGCGATCGACGCGACGCGCGCGGGCGTGCCGTTCGAGGCGCCGCATGACGCAGCCGTCCGCGTGCTCGCGCAGGGGCTGCTCGACACCGGCATCATCCCGAAAACGCGCTTCTCGAACGTCGACGACGCGATCGCCGAGCGCGCGTACACGCGCTTCTACATGCATCGCACCGGCCACTGGCTCGGGATGGACGTGCACGACTGCGGCGACTACCGCGAGCGGCTCGCCGCGCGCGACGCCAACGGCGCGCTGCCGTGGCGCACGCTGAAAGCCGGCATGACGCTCACCGTCGAGCCCGGCCTGTACGTACGCGCGGCCGACGACGTGCCGCCCGAATACTGGAACATCGGCATCCGCATCGAGGACGACGCGATCGTGCGCGAGCACGGCTGCGAACTGATCACGCGCGACGTGCCGGTCGCGGCCGACGAGATCGAGGCGCTGATGCGCGAGGGCGCCGCGCACGGCGCGTGAGCGGCCGCGTGCCGCCGGCGACTGCCTGGACCGCTTGAACCGCTTCGACTGCCAACACCGTTTCACGAACCCTGATGACGACCGCTTCCCCCTCCGCCACGCCGGATTACGACCTCGCCATCGTCGGCGCGGGCCCCGTCGGGCTCGCGCTCGCAGGCTGGATCGCGCGCCGCAGCGCGACGCAGCATGCATCGATCGCGCTGATCGATGCACGCGACCCGGCCGCGAGCGCGAACGACCCGCGCGCGATCGCCGTGTCGCACGGCAGCCGCGTGCTGCTCGACACGCTCGCGTGGCCCGCCGACGCCACGCCGATCGAACATATCCACGTGTCGCAGCGCGGCCATTTCGGCCGCACGCTGATCGACCGCGACGAGCACGCCCTCGCCGCGCTCGGCTACGTGGTCCGCTACGGCTCGATCGTGCAGGCGCTCGCGAACGCGGTGCGCGGCACGCGCGTCGACTGGCTCACGTCGACCACCGCGCGCGCGCCGCAGCAGGACGCCGACGGCGTCGCGCTGACGCTCGACGGCCCGCAAGGCGAGCGCACGCTGCGCGCGCGCATCGTCGTCAATGCCGAAGGCGGGCTGTTCCACGAACAGCAGGCCGATACGGCCAAGCATCGCCGCGACTACGGACAGACCGCGCTCGTCGGCACGGTCACGGTATCGGCGCCGCGCCCGAACGTCGCGTGGGAACGCTTCACGCACGAGGGCCCGCTCGCGCTGCTGCCGCTCGGCGGCCCGCGTCAGGCCGATTACTCGCTCGTCTGGTGCTGTACGCCCGACGAAGCGGCGCGACGTGCCGCGCTGCCCGACGATGCGTTCCTGCGCGAGCTCGGCAGCGTGTTCGGCGAACGCATGGGCGAATTCGTCGCGATCGCCGGGCGCGCGTCCTTCCCGCTCGGCCTGAACGCCGCGCAGACGCTCGTCAGCGGCCGCGTCGCGATCGTCGGCAATGCCGCGCAAACGCTGCACCCGGTGGCGGGCCAGGGGCTCAACCTCGGGCTGCGCGATGCGCACACGCTCGTCGACGCGCTGTCCGCACAAGGCTTCGAAGCGACCGCGCTCGCGACCTTCAACGCGCGTCGCGCGCTCGACCGGCGCTTCACGATCGGCGCGACCGACACGCTGGCGCGCCTGTTTACGATCGACTCGGGCCCGCTGCCGCTGCTGCGCGGCGCCGCGCTCACCGCACTCGAGTTCGTGCCGCCGCTCAAGAAGGCGATCGCGCGTCAGATGATGTTCGGCCAGCGTAGCTGACGCGCGGCACACCGCACGGCGCGTCCGGGCAAATCAGGCAAACCGGGTCAAATCGGCGGGGCATGGGAATACGGTAAAATGCCCGCTTTCCGTCTTCCCTTCCCCTGCCCGCGCTCGTCGCGGGCGGCGCCATTGCGATGCCCGTTATCGGCTCTCACGTATTGCGTAACAACCTGTTCGTCGCCCCGATGGCCGGGGTGACGGACCGTCCGTTCCGCCAGCTGTGCAAACGGCTGGGGGCCGGTTACGCCGTGTCCGAGATGGTCGCGTCCAACGCGCAGCTGTGGAAAAGCGCGAAGACGATGCGGCGCGCGAACCACGAAGGCGAAGTCGAGCCGATCGCGGTGCAGATCGCCGGCGCCGATCCGGCGATGATGGCCGAAGCTGCCCGCTACAACGTCGACAACGGCGCGCAGATCATCGACATCAACATGGGCTGCCCGGCGAAGAAGGTCTGCAACGTCGCGGCCGGCTCCGCGCTGCTGCAGAACGAGCCGCTCGTGCAGCGGATCGTCGAGGCCGTCGTCGCGGCGGTCGGCACGGGGCCCGACGCGGTGCCCGTCACGCTGAAAATCCGCACCGGCTGGGACCGCGAGCACAAGAATGCGATCACGGTCGCGCGCCTGGCCGAAGCGGCCGGCATCTCGATGCTCACCGTGCACGGCCGCACGCGCGCCGATCTGTATCGCGGCGACGCCGAGTACGACACCATCGCGGCCGTGAAGGCGGCCGTGCGGATTCCGGTCGTCGCGAACGGCGACATCACGTCGCCCGCCAAGGCGAAGGCCGTGCTCGACGCAACCGGCGCCGATGCGCTGATGATCGGTCGCGCCGCGCAAGGCCGGCCGTGGTTGTTCCGCGAAATCGATCATTTCCTGCAAACCGGCGAGCTGCTGCCCCCGCCGCGGATCGACGAGATCCAGCACGTGATGAACGAACACCTGGAAGACCACTACGCTTTCTATGGCGAATTCACCGGCGTCCGTACTGCGCGCAAGCACATCGGCTGGTACACTCGCGGCCTTTCCGGTGCCAACGGGTTCCGGCACCGAATGAACACGCTCGATTCCACCCGCGAGCAGCTCGCCGCCGTCAATGCATTCTTCGAGGCGCAAAAGGCGCTGTCGGACCACCTCGTCTACGTCGACGACGAAGCGGAAAACAGCCAGGGCGAGTCGGACGACCATAACCAGTTAGCAGCATGAGCAAGCACAACATCGAACAATGTGTCCGCGAGAGCCTGGACGTGTATTTCCGGGATCTAGACGGCTCCAATCCGCACGACGTCTATGAAATGGTGATGTCCTGCGTCGAAAAGCCGATGCTCGAGGTCGTGCTCGTACAGGCCGGCGGCAACCAGTCGCTCGCCGCGGAGTACCTCGGCATCAATCGCAATACGCTGCGCAAGAAGCTGCAGCAGCACGGCCTGCTGTAGGCGGCCGTCCCGTCCCCGTTTCCCTGGCTATTGGTGGTTCCATCATGATCAAGCAAGCGCTCATTTCCGTTTCCGACAAGACCGGCATCGTCGACTTCGCGAAGTCGCTGTCCGACCTCGGCGTCAAGCTGCTGTCGACGGGCGGCACCGCGAAACTCCTCGCCGATGCCGGCCTGCCCGTGACCGAAGTGGCCGATTACACGGGCTTCCCGGAAATGCTCGATGGGCGCGTGAAGACGCTGCACCCGAAGGTGCACGGCGGCATCCTCGCCCGCCGCGACCTGCCCGAGCACATGCAGGCGCTCGAACAGCATGGCATCCCGACGATCGACCTGCTCGTCGTGAACCTGTATCCGTTCGTCGCGACGATCGCGAAGGACGACTGCACGCTCGCCGACGCGATCGAGAACATCGACATCGGCGGCCCGACGATGCTGCGCTCGGCCGCGAAGAACCACCGCGACGTGACGGTCGTCGTCGATCCGGCCGACTACGCGGTCGTGCTCGACGAAATGAAGGCGAACGGCAACACGGTCGGCTACCCGACCAACTTCCGCCTCGCGACGAAGGTGTTCGCGCACACCGCGCAATACGACGGCGCGATCACGAACTACCTGACGAGCCTGACCGACGAGCTGCAGCACGCATCGCGCAGCGCGTACCCGGCCACGCTGAACATGGCGTTCGACAAGGTGCAGGACCTGCGCTACGGCGAGAACCCGCACCAGAGCGCCGCGTTCTACCGCGACCTCGCGGCGCCGGCCGGCGCGCTCGCGAACTACCGCCAGTTGCAGGGCAAGGAACTGTCGTACAACAACATCGCGGATTCGGACGCGGCGTGGGAATGCGTGAAGACGTTCGACGCGCCGGCCTGCGTGATCATCAAGCATGCGAACCCGTGCGGCGTCGCGGTCGGCAACGACTCGGCAGACGCGTACGCGAAGGCGTTCCAGACCGACCCGACCTCGGCATTCGGCGGGATCATCGCGTTCAACCGCGAAGTCGACGAAGCGGCCGCGCAAGCGGTGGCGAAGCAGTTCGTCGAAGTGCTGATCGCCCCGTCGTTCTCCGACGCCGCGAAGCAGGTGTTCGCCGCGAAGCAGAACGTGCGCCTGCTGGAAATCGCGCTGGGCGACGGCCACAACGCATTCGACCTGAAGCGCGTCGGCGGCGGCCTGCTCGTGCAGTCGCTCGATTCGAAGAACGTGCAGCCGAGCGAGCTGCGCGTCGTCACGAAGCGCCAGCCGACCGCGAAGGAAATGGACGACCTGCTGTTCGCATGGCGCGTCGCGAAGTACGTGAAGTCGAACGCGATCGTGTTCTGCGGCAACGGCATGACGCTCGGCGTCGGCGCCGGCCAGATGAGCCGTGTCGATTCCGCGCGCATCGCGAGCATCAAGGCGCAGAACGCGGGCCTCACGCTCGCCGGTTCGGCGGTCGCGTCGGATGCGTTTTTCCCGTTCCGCGACGGCCTCGACGTCGTCGTGGCGGCAGGCGCGACTTGCGTGATCCAGCCGGGCGGCTCGATGCGCGACGACGAAGTGATCGCGGCAGCCGACGAGCACGGCATCGCGATGATCCTGACGGGCGTGCGCCACTTCCGTCACTGACCGCAGCATGCGGCCCGCGCGGCCGCTGCACGAAAACCCGGCGGCATCCCCTGCGCCGGGTTTTTTATTGCGCGGCGCCTTCGCGCCGGCCCGGGCGGCCGGCTTGCCGCACCATTCGTTGTAGTATCGCTGCATCACGCCATTCTCCTCACTCATGCGAATTCTCGGCATCGACCCCGGCCTGCGCGTCACCGGCTTCGGCGTCATCGACGTCAGCGGCCACCGGCTCGCCTATGTCACGAGCGGCGTGATCCGCACGCCGACGGCCGATCTGGCCACCCGCCTCGGCACGATCTTTCAGGGCGTCTCGACGATCGTGCGCGAACACGCGCCCGACCAGGCCGCGATCGAAAAGGTGTTCGTCAACGTGAACCCGCAGTCGACGCTACTGCTCGGCCAGGCGCGTGGCGCCGCGATCTGCGGCCTCGTCGCGGGCGGGCTGCCGGTCGCCGAATACACCGCGCTGCAGCTCAAGCAGGCCGTGGTCGGCTACGGCCGCGCGACCAAGACGCAAATGCAGGAAATGGTCACGCGGCTGCTCAACCTGTCCGGCCAGCCGGGCTCCGACGCAGCCGACGCGCTCGGCATGGCGATCTGCCACGCACACGGCGGCAATACGCTCGGCACGCTGGGCGGCCTCGCGCCGGCGCTCGCGCAGAAAGGGCTGCGCGTGCGGCGGGGCAGGCTGGTCGGCTGACGCCGCCGCGCGCCGCGGCCCGGCACGTCGGCTCGACCGCGTTGGCGCCTTGACCGTCCTACCCGCGCCCGACATGCCCGCGACGCGCGCCGCTTCGGGCCGACGGACGCGCCCCATCGGCATCGCGCCGCGCGTGCGCTACACTCGCGCTTTCTTCCTCGCATCCCGTCCTCCATGATCGGTCGCATCGCCGGCATCCTGCTCGAAAAGAACCCACCTCATCTGCTCGTCGACTGCAACGGTGTCGGCTACGAAATCGACGTGCCGATGAGCACCTTCTACAACCTGCCGCAAACGGGCGAGCGCGTCGTGCTGCTCACGCAGCAGATCGTCCGCGAGGACGCCCACCTGCTGTACGGCTTCCTGACGCCGCAGGAACGCACGACCTTCCGCGAACTGCTGAAGATCACCGGCATCGGCGCGCGCATGGCGCTCGCCGTGCTGTCCGGCATGAGCGTGCAGGAGCTCGCGCAAGCGGTGACGATGCAGGACGCCGCCCGCCTCACGCGCCTGCCCGGCATCGGCAAGAAGACCGCCGAGCGCCTGCTGCTCGAACTGAAGGGCAAGCTCGGCGCCGACCTCGGCGCGCTCGCCGGAGCCGCGTCGCCGTCCGACCACGCGACCGACATCCTCAACGCGCTGCTGGCGCTCGGCTACTCCGAGAAGGAAGGCCTTGCCGCGATCAAGAACGTGCCGGCCGGCACCGGCGTGTCCGAAGGCATCAAGCTCGCGCTGAAGGCGCTGTCGAAGGCGTAACGCGCGGTCGCTCCGGCCGTCGAAGCCAGTGTCGCGCCGCCGCGCGGCGCTCGCCAGTCGGCCGTTCGGCCAGGTGGTCCGCGCGTCGTCGCGCGGTACAATGGCCGCATGATTGAAACCGACAAACTCGCCACCGAGCAGCGGATCATCGCCGCCACGCCTGCCTCGTCGCACGAGGAGGTGTTCGAACGTGCATTGCGGCCGCGCCAGCTCGACGACTACGTCGGCCAGGAAAAGGTGCGCGGCCAGCTCGAGATCTTCATCGAAGCCGCGAAGCGCCGCTCCGAGCCGCTCGATCACGTGCTGCTGTTCGGGCCGCCGGGGCTCGGCAAGACGACGCTCGCGCACATCATTGCGCGCGAGATGGGCGTGAACCTGCGCCAGACGTCGGGCCCCGTGCTCGAGCGCGCGGGCGATCTCGCCGCGCTGCTGACGAACCTCGAGGCGAACGACGTGCTGTTCATCGACGAGATCCACCGGCTGTCGCCGGTCGTCGAGGAAATCCTGTATCCGGCGCTCGAGGATTACCAGATCGACATCATGATCGGCGAAGGGCCGGCGGCGCGCAGCGTGAAGCTCGACCTGCAGCCGTTCACGCTGGTCGGCGCGACCACCCGCGCGGGGATGCTGACCAACCCGCTGCGCGATCGTTTCGGGATCGTCGCGCGCCTCGAGTTCTACGACGCCGATCAACTGTCGCGCATCGTGCGGCGCTCGGCGTCGCTGCTGAATGCGCAGATCGATCCGAACGGCGCGCTGGAAATCGCGAAGCGCGCGCGCGGCACGCCGCGGATCGCGAACCGTCTGCTGCGCCGCGTGCGCGACTTCGCGGAAGTGAAGGCCGACGGCCAGATCACCGCGGCCGTTGCCGATGCCGCGCTCGCGATGCTCGACGTCGACCCGGTCGGCTTCGACCTGATGGACCGCAAGCTGCTCGAAGCGATCCTGTACAAGTTCGACGGCGGCCCGGTCGGCATCGACAACCTCGCGGCGGCGATCGGCGAGGAGCGCGACACGATCGAGGACGTGCTCGAACCGTACCTGATCCAGCAGGGCTTCCTGCAGCGCACGCCGCGCGGCCGGGTCGCGACGCTGCTCACGTATCGCCACTTCGGGCTGTCGGTACCCGATGCGCGCCGCATCACCGAGCACGACGCGTGGGATACCCCCGACGGGAAGTAATCCGTCGCCGCGCCGCACCCGCCATGACGACGCCGCCCAGCCGCCACCCCACCGCACCCGTGCCGGGCCCGCGCTGGGCCGAGCCGATCCGCCAGCGGCTCGTGGCCGGTATCACGCACCTGACGGCCGGCGGCGGCGGCCCGTCGATCGATCTCTCGTCACCGCCTGGCGACCCGGGGCTGTTCGGCCCCGACGCCGTCTGCTGGCGCGTGCATGCCGATTTCACGTCGATGATGACGGGCGGCATCGCCGCGCTGCTGCTGCAGGCGCTCCACCCGCTCGCGCTCGCGGGCGTCTGGGATCATTCGTCGTTCCGCACCGACATCTTCGGCCGCTTGCGGCGCACCGCCACGTTCATCACGGGCACGACGTTCGGCAGCCGCGCGGACGCGCTCACGCTGATCGAGCGCGTGAAAACGATCCACACGCGCATATCAGGTACCGCGCCCGACGGCCGGCCGTACCGCGCCGACGATCCGGCGTTGCTCACCTGGGTGCACGTCGCGGAAGTGTCGAGCTTCCTCGCCGCGCATCTGCGTTACGTGAATCCCGCGCTGCCGGGCGAACTGCAGGACCGCTATTACGCGGAGACGGCGCTGATCGCCGAGCTGCTCGGCGCCCGTGAGATTCCGCGTTCGCGCGCCGAGGTGGCCGCTTATCTCGCGCGCATGCTGCCCGAACTCGAAGCCGGGCCGCGTACCTTCGAAGTCATGTCCATCCTGCTGAATGTGCCGGTCGCGAAGCCCACGCTGCGGCCTGCCGCGTCGCTGGTGATGCACGCCGGGATCGACCTGTTGCCGCCGTGGGCGCAGCGCATGCTCGGCGTGTCGACCTTCGCGCCGTTACGGCGCGCGGTGGTCCGACCCGGCATACGCGCCATCGCGCCCGTGCTGCGCTGGGCGCTCGTGAACGGCGCGTCGAAGCGAGCGCGCCGCCGCGCGACGGCCACGCCGTCCGACGGCACCCCGCCCGCCTGACGATCCGCTTCTTCGGATCATTTCAATTTGCTGTCAAATAGCAGTGGCAAACTGACCGGCTTGCACCCGCGCACGGTCGCACGTCCTGCTCGTCACGCGCGACCGTGACCCGCGCGGTGTCCCGCCCACCCGACCGCCGCACGATGCCCGCGATGCCACGCCTGCCGATCCGTTTCGCCCTTGCCGCCAGCCTGTCCACCGTCTTCGCGCTCGCCGCGTGCGGAGGCGACGATGTCGCCGCCGTCGCGCGCACGGACGCGCAACCGCCGTCCGGCGGCACGACGACGACGCCGGCGCCCACGCCGCCCGCCACCACCACGCCGCAGCCGGGCAAATGGAAGGCTGCCCGCGTCGGCGACCTGATCGACGTCACGCTCGGCGACCTCCATCCGACGCAGGGTGCGATCGGCTACGACCAGATCTACTACAAGCTCGGCCGCTACGAACTCCAGCCCGACAAGAAATTCGACGACTTCTGCGCGGACGAAGGCCTCGGCGGCGTCGCAGCGAGCGGCTACACGGCCAAATCGTCGCTGCGCGATCCGGCGAGCTACACGTGCGCGACGACCGACGCGAACGCCCGCGACCGCTCGGTGCTGAACCCCGTCGTGATCGGCCCCAACGGCGATACGCTATACCTGACCGACGGTCATCACGGGCTGTCGACCTATTACGAAACGCCCGACGGCGGCCCGACGCTGCACGTGCATGTCGTCGTCAAGGACAACCTCGGCGACTATTCGGGCGACGCGTTCTGGCAGCAGATGCAGAGCCGCGGCTATCTGCGCCTGAAGAACGGCGACGGCAAGCCGATCACGACCGCGCAACTGCCGACCGGCCTCGGCCTGACGCTCGGGATGACGAACGACCGCTACCGCTCGCTCGTCTATTTCACGCGCGACATCGGCTACGGCAAACCCGCACAAGCGACCGACTACCTCGAGTTCTACTGGGCCGACTGGCTGCGCGCGCAGCCGGGCACGTTCGCGTTGGCCGGCTACGACCTGACGCGGCTGGGCACGACCGATCCCGATCCGGCGAAGGCCGACACGGGCTACCTGAATGCGGTCTGGAATGCGTCGACGCGGATGGTCGCGGCCACGGACCCCGTGATCGACGGCAAGACGGGCGCCGACCTCGGGCGCGCCGATGCGATCAACGGTGGGAAGAAATACGGCAAGGGGGAATTCGACAAGCTGCGCCAGCCGATCACGGCCGACAAACCCGGCAAGATCGCGTACGCGCTCGACTACAAGACGCGCCACGGGCTGCCGCAGTAAGCGTCACGCGCAAGGCAACGAAACCCCGAGGCCGGCCATGCCGGACGGGGTTGGCGTACTCAGAGCACCTTGCGGTATCCGTCGTCGTCGCTCGCGGCGTCGAGATGCGACACGTCGGCCCACCGCACGACCTGCGCACGGCCGTCCACGTAATCGACGACGTTGATGCTGGTGTTGAGCAGCTGATAATTACGCGGCGCCGACAACTCGATCCCGTTCGCGAAGCGATACACGCAATCGAGCACGCCGCCGTGCGCGACGCACGCGATCCGGCCGCCCGGATGCGCGGCGACGATCGGTTCGAGCGCATGCAGCACGCGGTGATAGAACTGGCGCTGCGACTCGCCGCCTTCCGGCGCGAAGCCCGGATCGCGCGTCTGCCAGGCCGCGTACGCGTCCGGAAACAGCGCTTCGATCTCGGTGCTGTCGTGCCCCTGGAACGCGCCGTACGACCGTTCGCGCAACCCTTCGCGCAGCAGCAGCGGCAGCCCGAGCACATCGGCGAACGGTTGCGCGGTCTGTTGCGCGCGCATCAGGTCGCTCGAATACACCGCGTCGATCCGCGCGCCGTCGCGCGCCTCGCGCCCGAGCCGGGCCGCCAGCCGCTGCGCCTGCGCGAGCCCCGTGTCGGCCAGCGGAATGTCGATATGCCCCTGGATGCGCTTGATGCGGTTCCAGGCCGTCTCGCCATGGCGGATGAAAAGAATCTGCGTAGTGGCCATCGCGGCGCGCCTCCGGGGAAGAATCAGGGCCGCACTTGCAGCCAGAACGTCACGGGGCCGTCGTTGACGAGCGACACCTGCATGTCGGCGCCGAACTCGCCCGTCTCGACGACGGGATGGCGCGCCCGCGCGGCCGCGACGAAATAGTCGAACAGCCGCGCGCCTTCGTCGGGCGGCGCGGCCGGCGTGAAGCTCGGACGCAGCCCGCTGTTGGTATCGGCCGCGAGCGTGAACTGCGACACGAGCAGCAGGCCGCCTGCACGGCCTGCGCCGTCGATGTTCGACACCGGCAGGTTCATCTTGCCGGCCGCGTCGCTGAACACGCGATAGCCGAGCAGCTTCGCGAGCAGCTTGTCGGCCGCGGCCTCGGTATCGCCGCGCTCCGCGCAGACGAGCGCGAGCAGGCCCGCGCCGATCTCGCCCGTCGTGCGCTCGCCGACGCGCACGTCGGCGCGCTTCACGCGCTGGATCAGCGCGATCATGCGGTCAGCGTGACGCGCGCGAAGCGGCGCTTGCCGACCTGCACGACGAACTCGCCGGCCTCGACCTTCAGGCCCTTGTCCGACACGGTCGCGCCGTCGATCTTCACGCCGCCCTGCTCGATGTTGCGCAGCGCTTCGCTCGTCGACGGCACGAGGCCGGCCTGCTTCAGCAACTGACCGATCGCCAGCGGCGCGCCGGCCAGCGTGACCGACGGAATGTCGTCCGGCACGCCGCCCTTCGCGCGGTGGTTGAAGTCCTCGAGCGCGCGCTCGGCATCGGCCTGCGAGTGAAAGCGCGCGACGATTTCCTGCGCGAGCAGCACCTTGAAGTCGCGCGGGTTGCGGCCGCCTTCGGCGTCGCGCTTGAAGCCGGCGATTTCTTCCATGCTGCGGAACGACAGCAGTTCGAAGTAACGCCACATCAGCGTGTCCGAAATGCTCATCAGCTTGCCGAACATGTCGGTCGGCTTCTCGCTGATACCGACGTAGTTGCCCTTCGACTTCGACATCTTCTCGACGCCGTCGAGGCCTTCGAGCAGCGGCATCGTCAGGATGCACTGCTGTTCCTGGCCGTACTGCTTCTGCAGCTCGCGGCCGACCAGCAGGTTGAATTTCTGGTCGGTGCCCCCGAGCTCCAGATCGGCGTTCAGCGCGACCGAATCGTAGCCCTGCATCAGCGGGTACAGGAATTCGTGGATCGAGATCGGCACGCCGCCCTGGAAGCGCTTCGTGAAATCCTCGCGCTCGAGGATCCGCGCGACCGTGTAGCGCGACGCGAGCTTGATCATCCCATCCGCGCCGAGCGGCATCGACCATTCGCTGTTGTAGCGGATCTCGGTCTTGTCGCGATCGAGCACGAGCGCGGCCTGCTCGAAGTAGGTCTTCGCGTTCGCTTCGATCTGCTCGCGCGTGAGCGGCGGGCGCGTCGCGTTGCGGCCCGACGGATCGCCGATCAGCGACGTGAAATCGCCGATCAGGAAGATCACCGTGTGGCCGAGGTCCTGCAGCTGGCGCATCTTGTTCAGCACGACCGTATGGCCGATGTGGATGTCGGGCGCGGTCGGGTCGAGGCCGAGCTTGATGCGCAGCGGCGTGCCCGTGGCTGCGCTGCGCGCGAGCTTCTGCGCGAACTCTTCCTCGATCAGCAGCTCGTCGACGCCGCGCTTCGTGACGGCGAGCGCATGCCGGACTTCGTCGGTGATCGGGAAAACGGGCTTGGAACTGGGTTCGGTGCTCATCGGTGCCGGGAAGAATGTCGCAAAAACAGGGATTTTCCCATAACTTGCGCGCGCATCGCTTAACGACGCGCCACGTTGCGCGGATAATCGGGCGCAAGGCGCGCGGCACCGGCCCGCGCCGCACGATCCAGGAGAACCCAACGTGCCGCAACGACCGCCGCAGAATGCCCATCCGGCAGACGGCATCTACTTCGGGCTGATGTCGGGAACCAGCATGGACGGCGTCGACGGCGTCGCCGTGCGTTTCGAGGCCGGCCGCGCGCCGGCCGTGCTCGCGGAAGCGTTCGTCGGCTTCGCGCCATCGCTGCGCGACGCGCTGTTCGCGCTGCAGCAGCCCGGCGACAACGAGATCGACCGCGAATCGCTCGCGGCGAATGCGCTCGTCACGCGCTATGCGGTGTGCTGCCATGAATTGCAGCGTACGGCCGTGCTGTCGCGCGACGAGATCCGCGCGATCGGCGTGCACGGCCAGACGGTGCGCCATCGCCCCGAGCGCGGCTATACGCGCCAGCTCAACAATCCGGCGCTGCTCGCCGAGCTGACCCAGATCGACGTGATCGCCGATTTCCGCAGCCGCGACGTGGCCGCGGGCGGCCACGGCGCGCCGCTCGCACCCGCCTTCCATGCGACGGTGTTCGGCGCGCCGGGCGAAACGCGCGTCGTCTGCAATCTCGGCGGGATCAGCAACATCACGATCCTGCCCGACGCGGGCGGCGACGTGCGCGGCTTCGACTGCGGGCCCGCGAACGCGCTGATCGACGCGTGGGCGACCCGCCATCTGGGCAAGCCGTACGACGACGGCGGGAAGTTCGCCGCACGCGGCAGCGTCCACGCGCCGCTGCTCGACGCGTTGCTCGACGAACCGTATTTCATCGCGCCGCCGCCGAAAAGCACCGGACGCGACCTGTTCAATCCCGCTTGGCTCGATGCGAAGCTCGCCGCGTTCCCGCAGGTTGCGCCGGAGGATGTGCAGGCGACGCTCACCGCGCTCACCGCGGTATCGGTGGCGCGCGAGATCGCGCTGCACGCGCCGGGCTGCAAGGCCGTCTTCGTATGCGGCGGCGGCGCACGCAATCCGGTGCTGCTCGACGCGCTCGGGCACGCGCTGCGCGAGGCCGGCGTGCCGGCCACCGTCGATACGACGGCCGCGCTCGGCGTACCGCCGCAGCAGGTCGAAGCGCTCGCGTTCGCGTGGCTCGCGTACCGCTTCACCGCGCGTCAGCCCGGCAATCTCGCGAGCGTGACGGGTGCCGCCGGCGAGCGCGTACTCGGCGCGCTCTATCCGCGCTGAAGCGGAAGCGATACCCGCTGCGCAGCGGGCGCCGCAAGACGAGCGCGCATGAAAAACGGGGCATCAAGCCCCGTTTTTCATGCCGGCGAACCGGCGCGGATCCGGCGTTCGCTCAGACCGAGAATGACGAACCGCACCCGCAGGTGGTGGTTGCGTTCGGATTCTTGATCACGAACTGCGCGCCGTTGAGGTCGTCCTTGTAGTCGATCTCGGCGCCGACCAGGTACTGGTAGCTCATCGAGTCGATCAGGAGCTGGACGCCGTTCTTGTTCATCACGGTGTCGTCCTCGTTGACTTCCTCGTCGAACGTGAAGCCATACTGGAAGCCGGAGCAGCCGCCACCCTGCACGAACACGCGCAGCTTCAGGTCGGGATTGCCCTCTTCGTCGATCAATTGCTTGACCTTGTCGGCCGCGGCGTCGGTGAAGACGAACGGCAGCGGCATATCGGTCGTCGTTGCTGCGGATTCGGTAACAGCGTTCATTCGAACTCTCCAAAAAGCTTTAGCCGCTATTGTAGGGCCGATCAGAAGATCGTGCTGAAGTCCATGAAATCAACAGGTTCTTGTCGATTTCATCAAGGGCGCCCACGCGTGCGGGCGCCGCAGCGAGCCCGGAAGCGGGCATAAAAAAACCGCCAGCGCGAAAGCTGGCGGTTTTTCCGGCGGACGCCGCCCGAAAGCGGCGAGGCCATGAAGCGAAATTAACGCTTCGAGAACTGCTTTGCGCGGCGAGCCTTGCGCAGACCGACCTTCTTACGCTCGACTTCACGCGCATCGCGCGTGACGAAGCCTGCGCTCGACAGCGACGGCTTCAGCGTCGCATCGTAGTCGATCAGGGCACGGGTGATGCCGTGGCGCACTGCGCCTGCCTGACCCGTTTCGCCGCCGCCGTTGACGTTCACCTTGATGTCGAACGTCTGGCCGTGGTTCGTGAGTTCCAGCGGCTGACGCACGATCATCAGCGACGTTTCGCGCGAGAAGTAGTCAGCGATGGGCTTGCCGTTGACGATGATGTCGCCCTTGCCAGCCTTGATGAAGACACGTGCGACAGCGCTCTTGCGGCGGCCCGTGCCGTAGTTCCAGTTACCGATCATGTGGGCTCCCCTTAGATCTCGAGCGCCTTCGGCTGTTGAGCCGAATGCGGATGCGTCGCTTCTGCGTAGACCTTCAGCTTCTTGATCATCGCGTAGCCGAGCGGGCCCTTCGGCAGCATGCCCTTGACCGCCTTCTCGAGCGCGCGGCCCGGGAAGCGTTCCTGCATCTTGCCGAACGTCGTTTCATAGATACCGCCCGGGTAGCCCGAGTGACGGTAGTACTTCTTGTCCAGCGTCTTGTTGCCCGTGACCTTCAACTTGCTCGCGTTGATGATGATGATGAAATCACCGGTGTCGACGTGCGGGGTGAACTCAGGCTTGTGCTTGCCGCGCAGACGGCGTGCCACTTCGCTGGCAACACGGCCGAGAACCTTATCCGTCGCGTCAATCACGTACCATTCGCGCGTCACCTCATGGGCTTTTGCGGAAAACGTCTTCATGATCGATCCAAAAAAAATGCTTTGCCCGATGTGTTCTTCCTGCTTGTCTGTGTGCGCTTCGAGGCGCGGTGCAGGCTCTCCCTGTTCTTTTTCCGTGGGCATGAATGCGGAAAAGCCCTGAATTATAAAGGAAATACGGCTGCGTGGTCAAAGAGATTCCACGTCCCGTGTTCGGAACGGCCGAAATGAGCCAAAATTCGATCGTGCCCCGACCAGCCAGGCGAACCGAGCGCCTGGGGGAGGCACCCATCGACGCGGGGCACCTGACCTTGCCGCGCCCGACCGGCCGAACCCGAAAAACAACAAATCAGCATGATGAAACAACAACTTACGCCTTTCCTCGCGGCCGCCCTGCTGGCCGCCGCGGCGCCCGCCGTCGCCGCCCGCTCCGGCTGCGAAGCCAAGCTCGACGCACTCGATGCGCGCATCGCCGAAGCCCGGACCACGCATGCCGAAGACCGCATCGCGCGCCTGCGCGCGGTGCGCGAACGCGTGCGCCACTTCTGCGCGCGCGGCCACGGCCACGCGTCGGCCGCCCACGCGCCGACGCCCGATGCCGGCGCGCGCGGCGCGTCGCCCGACGCGACCTCGCAGCCGGCGGCGCGACAGCCCGCGTGACGCGGCGGCGCGTGCAAGCCGCGCGCCGATGTTTGCATGGGACGAAAAAAAGCCCGAACGGATGGTTCGGGCTTAATCCACCTTAGGAGGAGGGTGGAGGAGACATTCGGAGGTTGCCGCAGCGCGACAACCAATGAGGTTCATTATACGAATGGCCTACGGACTTCACAAGAAAATTTGCATGGCGAAATTACATCCCACGATATGGGATTGTGGCCGACAAACTCACACACTAAAATTGTCGTTTTAAATCAAATACCTAATCGCACCAGACACGACCTGAAACCGTCCCCGCCTAGAGCAAAACCCCTAAATCCAGCAGGGAAATCGCCGCTCGCCGCCCCGCTCGCCCGGCGCCTGCGTTGCACGTCGTGCAGCGCATCAGCCGACCGTTGCGCCGCGGGCTACAATGCCGGATCGAATCCGAATCAGGCAACGCTGGAGTGCAAGCATGGAATGCAAAGTAAGCTGGATGGGCCAGGACGGCATGGCGTTTTCCGCCGAGACCGGCAGCGGGCACCTCGTCACGATGGACGGCGCGCCCGAAGGCGGCGGCCACAACCTCGCGCCGCGTCCGATGGAAATGGTGCTGCTCGGCACCGGCGGCTGCACGGCCTATGACGTCGTGCTGATCCTGAAGAAAAGCCGCCAGGAAGTGAGCGGCTGCTCGGTCACGCTGAAGGCCGAGCGCGCGAGCGAAGATCCGAAGGTGTTCACGAAAGTGCACTTCCACTTCACGGTCACCGGCCGCAACCTGAACCCGGCCACGGTCGAGCGCGCGATCAACCTGTCGCACGACAAGTACTGCTCCGCGTCGATCATGATCGCGAAAACGGCCGAACTCACGCATTCGTTCGACATCGTCGCCGCCTGAGCACACGGCGAACGCACGAAAAAAGGGCCGGCGCTCCGCACGGAGACGCCGGCCCTTTCGCATTCGAACGGCAAAGCAGGCCGATAAGCCGGATTCTGTGCACGCCGCGCGCCGAAGCGCACCGCGCGTGGCAGCCATTCCTCTAGGCGCGCCATTGCTGACGCGCTCAAGCTTCCTACCCGCAGACGAGACGGGGGCCCCGTCCTGCATCCGAAAATGCGCGCCTGCCTACTTGGAATTGCTCCGGGTGGAGGTTACCGTGCCGGCGAACGTCGCCGTCGCCGCGGTGCGCTCTTACCGCACCGTTTCACCCTTACCTGATCCCGGCTTGCGCCGGGCCATCGGCGGTTTGCTTTCTGTTGCCCTGTTCCGCGTGTCGCCACGGATGGCCGTTAGCCATCACCCTGCCCTGTGGAGTCCGGACTTTCCTCGCCCCCGCGCGCCCGAAGGCGGCGAGGCCGCGACTGCCTGGCCTGCTTTGCGACGCGCATTCTAGCACTGCGCGCCGCCGTCGGCAGCGCGCGAGCGGCGGCCGCTGCGAAACACGGCCGGATCGTCGTAGAACGCGGCGTCGGCATTCGCCGCGCACCAGCCCGGCACGCCGAGCACCGGCAGCGGCGCGAAATCGCGGGGCGTCAGCGCGCGCGTCGCGAGTTCGGCGGCGATGCGCGCGTCGACATGCGCGCGCCGTTGCGCGTCGGACCATGAGAAATAGTCGACGCTCACTTCCACGATCCACGTGTGCGCGGTGCAGGATTTGTACGGTACGACGAGCTGTTCGAGTAGGGCATGCCCAACCAGCCGCGCTTCGCAGCGCGTCCCCCACGCATCGCGCTCGGCCACCAGCAGCCGCGGCCAGTCGAAGCCGCGCAGCGCGTCGGCGAGCGCGCGGTCGGCCGTGACGAACAGCGCCGCATTCTCGTCGAACAACGTCAGTGCATCGCGCAACGCGCCGCGCACGGGGCCGACCCCGCCCGCCGCATCGATCGCGGCGGCCTGACGTGCATTCAGCGCGGCCTTGGCGCGCGGGTACGCGAACCAGACGAGCGCATTGAAGAAGTCGTGGAGATTCTGGCGGGTCGGCACGCGACCGGTGGCCGCAATATGGGTCTCGTACGCGACGCCGGGGGGCAGCTCGGCCTGCGGCACGAACCGCAGCGGCCGGCCGCGACCGGTGACGCGATCGCCGCCGTGCAATGCGCCGTTCAGCGCATCGAGCAGCGCGGCGTCGCCCGCACGGGCGGCCGCCTGCCACGCGCGGCCCGGCTCCGCGTAAGGCGCGAGCCACGGCGCGGACCAGTCGATCCGCGCGAACGCCGCCGCCGCGAGACCGGCCGCAGAGCCGGATTCGCGCGGCGGCGCGCCGGTCACGCGAGTTTCCAGCCGATCGTCTCGCCGCCGCGCAGCGGCACGACCGGCGTATCGCCCGCGAAGATCTCGCGCGGCAGCTCCCACGCCTCGCGACGCAGCGTGACCGTCTCGGCGCTGCGCGGCAGCCCGTAGAAATCCGCGCCGAAGAAGCTCGCGAACCCTTCCAGCTTGTCGAGCGCGCCGGCCGTGTCGAATGCTTCCGCGTACAGTTCGAGCGCGTGCAGCGCCGTGTAGCAGCCCGCGCAGCCGCACGCGGTTTCCTTCGCGCCGCGCGCATGCGGCGCGCTGTCGGTGCCGAGGAAGAAGCGCGGGTTGCCCGACGTCGCGGCCTCGACCAGCGCCACGCGATGCGTCTCGCGCTTCAGCACCGGCAAGCAGTAGTAATGCGGGCGAATCCCGCCGACGAACAATGCGTTGCGGTTGTACAGCAGGTGATGCGCGGTGATCGTCGCGCCGAGCAAACCGGGCGCCGCGTCGGCATCGCGCACGTAGTCGGCCGCGTCCTTCGTCGTGATGTGCTCGAACACGACCTTCAGGCCCGGGAAATCGCGGCGCAGCGGCGTCATCACGCGATCGATGAACACCTTCTCGCGATCGAACAGGTCGATCGACGCATCGGTCACCTCGCCGTGCACGAGCAGCGGCATGCCGGTGTCCTGCATCGCCTCGAGTGTCTTCGCGCATTTCGCGAGATCGGTGACGCCGTGGTCGGAGTTCGTCGTCGCGCCCGCCGGATACAGCTTCACGCCGTGCACGAAGCCGCTCTCGCGCGCGCGGCGGATTTCGTCGGGCGGCGTGTTGTCGGTCAGGTACAGCGTCATCAGCGGTTCGAACGTCATCCCGGCCGGCAGCGCGGCGAGGATGCGCTCGCGATAGGCCTGCGCCTGCGCGGTGGTCGTGACCGGCGGCTTCAGGTTCGGCATGACGATGGCGCGGCCGAACTGGCGGGCGGTGTGCGGCAGCACGGCGGCGAGCATGTCGCCGTCTCGCAGGTGCAGATGCCAGTCGTCGGGACGGGCGAGCGAAAGCGTCGCCGGGGAAGAAGCGTTCGAGGCAGTCATAGGAGGCGTCGTGAGGAACGGGCTTGCCATCGGCGGGGCCGGAACGCGCGTGCGCGGGCCGACTGACGGCAAACCGCAACACGGGGCCTTTGACCAGCGGAATCCGCTTTTTACCGCTCAGGGCTCGGTGATATGCTAGAAACCGCATTGTACCGGGGTTCGCCCGGTTCGTTACCCCCGCTTCAGCCTGCCGCCCCACGTAAAATGTGCCAACTCCTTGGAATGAACTGCGCCGCGCCGACGGACGTCACATTCTCCTTCACAGGTTTCGCGGCCCGGGGCGGGCTCACCGATCACCATGCCGACGGCTGGGGCATCGCGTTCTTCGAAGACAAGGCCTGCCGTCTCTTCATCGATCACCAGGCATCGGCCACGTCGCCGATCGCCGAAATGGTGAAGCGCTACCCGATCAAGTCCAAGAACACGATCGCGCATATCCGCAAGGCGACGCAAGGGCACATCCTGCTCGAGAACAGCCATCCGTTCATGCGCGAGCTGTGGGGCCGGCACTGGATCTTCGCGCATAACGGCGACCTGCAGGACTACGCGCCGGACATGGACGGCAGCGTCTACCATCCGGTCGGCACGACCGACAGCGAGCAGGCGTTCTGCGTGCTGATGCAGGGGCTGCGCGAGGCCTTTCCCGGCGCGCAGCCGCCGCTGCCCGAACTGTTCGAGCGGGTCGGCGAGCTGACGCGCGGCATCACCGATCACGGCGTGTTCAACTTCCTGATGTCGAACGGCCAGGCGCTCTTCGCGCACTGCTCGACGCGGCTGCACTACCTCGTGCGGCGCTGGCCGTTCTCGACCGCGCATCTCGTCGACGAAGACCTGTCGATCGACTTCGCGAAATACACGACGCCGGAGGATCGCGTCGCGGTGATCGCGACGCAGCCGCTCACCGACAACGAAGTCTGGACCGCATTCGAGCCGGGCGAGCTGATCATGTTCCAGTGCGGCGACGTCGCCGCGCGGATGCGGATTCCGGTGCCCGAGCGCGTGCTCGAGAAACTGCGCAACCCGTCGCTCGACGCATCGGCGTCCGCGCCGCGCACGGCGGTTCGCGAAGCGCTCGCCGCCGCGGCCGACGGCGATTCCGACGACGCGATCGATTTCTGAAGCGCGGCCGCGGCCGCTTCCTGCGCACTGCCTGCTGCGCGAGCTTCACGCGACGCGTCCGACGACGCCCGTCATCGGCGCAAATCGCCCCGCTCCGGCCAATATGGTTTCATTTTGACGACCACCCGGCGCAACCGATCGACGTCACGCAACATTTGCTTGATTTTATTAATTTACAAACGAAAATAAATAAAAGACGAGACAAACAAAACAACCGTCAATCAAAAATAAAATTCCGGGCCCGTATTTTAGCGCAACCTGCCCATCGAAACCGTGCGTTATCCCACCTACTCCGACAGTCCTTCCGGATTTTGAAAAAAATCCCCCAAACCCGCCACCGCCATGGCCTTCGGTTCGATCAACCACACAAATCGAAAATACCACGCATTACGGTTCGCATCATTACAGTTTCCCATTTCTCGATAATCGACGGCCACCCGAATCGGTAGACTCCGCCCATCCTCGGTGTAACGAAACACGATTGGCGCGACACGCAGCCATAGCCGCCGCACGCCCCTTCGGATCGTTTCCCCACCGCGGATTGCGAATTCGCCGAATGGCGGCGAATGCCACGTCAAAAAGAAGAAAGAGGGGTATGCCGTGAATCACTCATTTCGATCGATATGGAGCGAAGCCGCCGGCTGCTGGGTCGCGGTTGCGGAAACGGCCCGGGCGCGCGGCAAGCGCTCGGGCGGCGCGTCGGGTTCGAGTCGCCGCACCGCGCACGCAACGGCGCGCCGGTCGCCGCTGCGCGTCGCGGCGCTCGGCGCTGCACTGGCGGCGCTGTCGGCCGGCGCCGCGCACGCTTCGACGTGCGGCAGCGGCGCCGCCATCGCGAACGGGGGCACCTGCACGCTCGACAGCTTCAGCCCGACGGTCAACGACAACCTGGCCGGCGCCACGACCGTGTCGGGCGGCGACCGGGTCGGCCTGACGGGCGCCTGGACCGGCGCGACCGGCGACATGGGCTACACGCTGACGCCGCTCGGCAGCACGTCCGTCGTATCGGGCAACCCCGACCAGCCGCTGCTGTCGATCGGCGGCAAGACGCGCAGCGTCAGCACGCCCGACTCGATCACCGGCAGCCATACGTCGGTCGCGACCTATGATTCGGGTGCGTTCGTGGCATCGAGCGCCGGCTCGATCAACGTGCCGGTCTATCACGACGTGAACGGCGACCAGTACGTGAACACGCGGATCGGCACCGTCGATCGCTCCGGCGGCACGCTCGACGTGTCGATCGGCGCTCCGGCGGGCGCGCCGACGGCGGCCGGCAACGCGATCACGATGGCGCCCAAGCAGACCGACCTGTTCGTCGCGGACGGCACGGGCACGGCGCAAAGCGTCGTCAACTGGAACTCGCGCAACCAGGTCTGGCTCGGCACCGGCGACTATCTCGCGAGCGGCGGCCCCGTCAGCCACGTGCTACTCGACGTGCCGACGTACGCGGGCACCTTCACGGCGTTCGACGGCAGCGCCTGGACGGTCACCGACGCCGCGTCGCTCGCCGCGTACAACACCTTTCTCGTGCGCTCGGTCCAGAGCGGCGCACTCGGCTCGCAGGCCGCCTACGATCAAGCGTTCAGCCAGGCCGTCACGTTCTCCACGCAATCGTTCGAGTATGCGAACAACGTGTCGCCGGGCGACAAGAACACGCTGCCGATGGATTACCTGACGGTGATGCACGGCACCGGCGCAAACGCGACGCTGCACATCGGCAAGGACGGCCAGATCGACTTTCGCGGCACCAACACGATCGACTCGAGCTCGGCGGTCCTCGCCGAAAACGGTGCGCACTTCGTCAACGACGGACGGCTGTCGGGCGACTTCACGCTCGTGCGCCTGCTGACCGGCGCGAGCGGCGTGAACAACGGCGTGATTTCGTCCGGCTACGCCGCCGGCGACAACTTCGACACGGGCGGCGCCGCGCCGCCCTACAACTTCAGCCTCAACGCATACACCGAGGGCAGCGGCATCTACGCGAACGGCGCCGGCACGACCTTCGTCAACAACGGCGTGATGAACGTCGGCGCCTGGACCTTCAACAGCACGCGCCCCGACCTGCAGAACTACGCGGTCGCCGTCACGGACGGCGCACGCGCGTCGAACGCCGGCACGATCAACGTCGGCGTCAACGCGACGACGCTCGACAGCCAGGTGATCGGCGGCCTCGTCGCCGGTGGCAGCTTCACGAACGAAGCCGGCGGCACGATCTATCTCGGCCGCGCCGCGCAATACGACGCCGCCTCGCCCGAGGCCGCGAACGACGTCGCGCTGTCCGCGCACGCGTACGGCATCCTGCTCGGCGCGTCGGGCACCGCGAGCAACCTCGGCACGATCGTGATCGGCACGCAAACGCAGAACGGCGCCGCGCTGGCGAGCATCGGCTCCACCTCCGGCGCACTGACCAACGCGGGCGCGATCGTCGTCGACGGCGCCGCGCCCGGCACGCCGCTCGCCAACGTCGGCATGCTCGCCGCCGATACCGCGGCGGCCGTGACCAACACGGGCACGATCACGCTGAATGGCGTGAACGGCATCGGCATCATGGTCGTCGGCACCGGCACGAACGCGACGGCCGCGACGTCGACCGGCACGATCGACGTCGCCGGCGGTCTCGATCCCGCGTCGGGCACGCGCAACTACGGCGTGTGGGCCGAAGGGCCGCTCGCGAAGGCCACGATCGACGGGGCGCTGAACCTGACCGGCACCGGCGCGATCGGCGTGCATGCGCGTTCGGGCGCGACGATCGACGTCGGGGCGAACGCCGTGCCGGCCTTCACGTCCGGCACCGACCAGATCGGCTTCTATGCATACGGTGCAGGCTCGAAAATCAACGTCGCCGCGCAGCACCTGAGCGTCGACACCGACGATTCGACGCTGTTCCGCGTCGCGGGCGGCGCGGCCTACACGAGCGCGTCGACGGCCGGCGCGCTGACGACCGACGTCAACGGCCAGCGGGCGCGCGGCGTGCTCGCGACCGATGCCGGCACCACGCTGTCGACCGGCAACGCGGTCTATAACGTCAACGGCGCGAACGGCATCGCGATCGCGGTCGAAGGCGGCGCGAAAGGTACGATCGACGCGGGCGCGACGATCAACCTGAACGCGGCCGGCGCGACCGCGGGCGTCGTCGACGGCCAGGCGCACGATCTCGCCGGCGCGAATGCCGGCGCACCGGTCGCGACGACGCTGATCAACGATGCCGCCGTCACGTCGTCGACCGCCGGCGTGACGGGTTTCGTCGCGCAAAACCTCGGCACGCTCGAGAACCGCAGCACGGTGTCGCTGACCGGCGCCGGCTCGACGGGCGTCGTGGCCGGCACGCTCGGCACGGTGAACAACGCATCGACGATCCGGGTCGCCAACGGCACGGGCGCGCTCGTGCAGGGTGCGTCGGCCACGCTTGCGAATGCGGGCTCGATCGAAGCCGACGACGGTATCGCGGGCGTACGCCTGACGGGGGCCGGCGCGTCCGTCGCGCTGTCGGGCGCCGGCGCCGTCATCGCGAACGGCAGCGCCGACGGCGTGCTGATCGACGCGACCGTCACGGGTGGCGGTATCGCGGCCGGCGCGACGTCGATCGCGGTCGGCGGCGCGGGCAGCGGGATCCGCAACCTCGGTGCGAATGCAACGATCGCGCTGTCCGGCACGCAGGTCGCCACGACCGGCAATGGCGCCGCCGGCCTGACGTCGACCGGCGCGGGCGCGCGCATCGCGACCGATGCGGCCACGGTCGTCCGCACGGCGGGCGCCGATGCGCGCGGCCTGTCCGTGTCGGGGGCCGATTCGATGCTCACGGCCAATGGAACGACCGTCGCGACGACCGGCTCGAACGCCCATGCGATCGTCATGGACGCCGGCGCGACGGCCCTGCTGTCGGGCGCGAAAGTCTCGACATCGGGGAGCGCGGCCGATGCCGTCGTCGTGCAAAACGGCGGCCGCGTCGCCGATGCGGGATCGTCGCTCGCCAGCGCGGCCGGCAACGGCGCAACCGCGAACAGCGGCGGCGTGCTCGCGTTGACCGGCACGACGCTCGCGGGCGCGACGGCCGGCGTGCTGACGTCGGACACGCTCGCGAACGGCGCGACCAGCTCGGTACTCGTCGACGGCGGCAGCGTGACGGCCGCCACCGGGCCGGCCTTCGCCGCGCGCGGCGGCACGGCCGACATCGCGGTGCGCAACGGCACGGTCGTGACGGCCGGCAACGGCACGCTGCTGAACCTCGCGAACGGCAGCAACGTGACGTTCGACGCATCGGCGGTGAACCTCGCGGGCGACATCGTTTCCGACGCGTCGAGCACCGGCAACGTGTTCCTCGCGAACGGCACGACGCTGACCGGGAAGATCGACCCGGTCGCGCTGACCGTCGACGGCACGAGCACGTGGCGCATGACGGGCAGCTCGGTCGTGAGCCGCCTGAGCAACGCGGGCCTCGTCGCATTCGCCGCGCCGACCGGCTCGCCGACGCTGACCGGCAGCTACAAGACGCTGACGACCGGCGGCTACGTCGGCAACGGCGGCACGATCGCGCTGAACACGTATCTCGGCGCCGACGCGTCGCCGACCGACCGCCTGATCGTGAACGGCGGCACGGCGACCGGCACGACCGGCCTGAAGATCGCCAATACGGCCGGCACGGGCGCGCAGACGACCGGCGACGGGATTCCGGTCGTCGTCACGGCCAACGGCGGCACGACCGCCGCGTCGGCGTTCCATCTCGCGGGCCCGGTACAGGCCGGCGCATACGAGTACCGGCTCTATCGCGGCGGGCAAAGCGACGCGAACGGCTGGTACCTGCGTTCGCAGCTCGACCCGACCGACCCCGGCGACCCGATCCACCCGTCCGGCGGCGGCGACGGCGGCAACGACGGAAATGGCAACGGCAACGGCGGCGCGCTCGCGTATCGCCCGGGCGTCTCCGGCTACGCGATGACACCGCTGCTGAACGTCGACTACGGCTTCTCGACGCTCGGCCGGCTGCACGAGCGCGTCGGCGACATCTACAACGTCGAGAAGCAGCAGCCCGGCAATCGCGACGGCGTGTGGGGGCGTATCGGCGGCCAGAGTCTCGATGCGAACGCGGGCCGCTTCTCGGCCGACGAACGCACGTTCTTCGCGCAGTTCGGCAAGGACTGGACCGTCGATCAGGCGCCGAACGGCGCCGGCAGCACGCATGCGGGCGTGACGGCCAGCATCGGCGTGGCGAATGCAAGCTTCAGCGACATGGCGCGCGCCGGCTCGCCGAACCTGTCGACATCGACGGGCTCGGTCGAGATGCACGCGCAGAGCGTGGGCGGCTACTGGACGCGCTATCTGCCTGACGGCACCTACTTCGACAGCGTCGGACAGGTCACGCACTACGGCAACCGCTATCGCGACAGCTACGGCAACGAAGCGTCGCAGAACGGCTTCGGCGTCGCGCTGTCGCAGGAAGTCGGCAAGCCGTTCGCGCTCGGCACGTTGCCGATCGCGGTCGAGCCGCAGGCGCAGTTGATGTACCAGTACCTGAAGCTGAACGGGTTCAACGACAACGTGTCGGCCGTCTCGGGCACGACGACGCATGCGCTGCGCGGCCGCGTCGGCGTGCGCTTCTTCCGGCCGAATCTCCAGTCGGACGCGGGCGGCGGCGCCGCGACGCCGTACTTCACGGCCGACGTGCTGCACGACTTCCTGTCGCCGGGGCAGACCGTCGTCGGCGGCACGCCGTTCGCGACGCATCTCGGGCGCACGTGGTACGAGCTCGGCGTCGGCGTGACCGCCGGCTTCGGCAAGTCGGGCGAGCTGTACGCGAATGCGAAGATCGCGCGCAACATCGGCGGCGATTACCGGCGCGGGATCGTCGGGCAGGTCGGCTACCGGTACAGCTGGTAACGCCCGGCGGCGGACGAAAAAAAACCGCCCGGCGGCATGCCGGGCGGTTTTCGCGTGGGTGCGCGCAAGACGCGCGAACGCTCAGTGCAGGATCTTCGCGAGGAAGTCCTTCGCGCGGTCCGATTTCGGATTCGAGAAGAAATCGTCCTTGCGGTCGTCCTCGACGATCGCGCCCTTGTCCATGAAGATCACGCGATGCGCGACCTTCTTCGCGAAGCCCATCTCGTGCGTGACGACCATCATCGTCATCCCTTCCTGCGCGAGTTCGACCATCACGTCGAGCACTTCGTTGATCATCTCCGGATCGAGAGCGGACGTCGGCTCGTCGAACAGCATCGCGATCGGGTCCATCGACAGCGCGCGCGCGATCGCGACACGCTGCTGCTGGCCGCCCGACAACTGGCCCGGGAACTTGTGCGCATGCGCCTTCAGGCCGACGCGATCGAGCAGCTTCATCCCCTTCTCGGTCGCTTCGTCCTTGCCGCGGCCGAGCACCTTGATCTGCGCGAGCGTCAGGTTCTCGGTGATCGACAGGTGCGGGAACAGCTCGAAATGCTGGAACACCATCCCGACCTTCGAGCGCAGCTTCGACAGGTTCGTCTTCTTGTCGCCGACCGACTGGCCGTTCACGAGAATCTCGCCCTGCTGGAACGGCTCCAGGCCGTTCACGGTCTTGATCAGCGTAGATTTACCCGAGCCCGACGGGCCGCATACGACGACCACTTCGCCTTTCTTGACCTCGGTTGTGCATTCGGTGAGGACCTGAAACTGGCCGTACCACTTCGAAACGTTCTTGATGGAAATCATCTTGTGACCTTTTTCTGGAGACCCTTGACGAGAGCAGACGCCAACGAGCAAATCACGAAATAGCATGCGCCGGCGAACAGGACCATCTCGACGGTCGTGCCGTCGCGATCGCCGATGTTGGCGGCCGTGCGGAAGAAGTCCGCGAGACTGATCACGTACACGAGCGACGTATCCTGGAACAGCACGATCGCCTGCGTGAGCAGCAGCGGCACCATCGCGCGGAACGCCTGCGGCAGGATCACGAGGCGCATCGCCTGCGCGTAGTTCATGCCGAGCGCGAACGCGGCATTCACCTGCCCGCGCGGCACCGCCTGGATGCCGGCGCGGATGATCTCGGAATAATACGCGGCTTCGAACAACGAGAACGCGACCATGGCCGACGCGAGGCGGATGTCGATCGTCGGCGACAGACCGAGCACGCCCTGCAGCACCTGCGGCACGATCAGGAAGAACCACAGCAGCACCATCACGAGCGGGATCGAGCGGAACACCGTCACGTACGCCTTCGCGAACCACGCGAGCGGCTTCACGCCGGACAGCCGCAGCAGCGCCAGCAGCGTGCCCCAGACGATCCCGACCACGATCGCGATCAGCGTGATCTTGAACGTGACGACCGCCCCCGACCACAGCGTCGGCAGCGCGCCGGGAATACTACTCCAGTCGAACTGATGCATCACTTGCCTCCGATATAGCCGGGCAGCCGCGTACGGCCTTCGATCCAGCGCATGAACGCCATCACGACGAGGTTGATCAGCACGTAAGCGAGCGTGACCGCGATGAACGACTCGTAGGTCTGCGCGGTGTAGTCGACGAGCTGGCGCGCCTGCGCGGACAGATCGAGCAAGCCGATCGTCGACGCGACGGCGGAGTTCTTGAAGATGTTCAGGAATTCCGACGTGAGCGGCGGCACGATGATCCGGTACGCGACGGGCAGCAGCACGTAGCGATACGTCTGCCATTGCGTGAAGCCCATCGCGAGGCCGGCCGCGCGCTGACCCTTCGGCAGCGCGTTGATCCCCGAGCGCACCTGTTCGCACACGCGCGCGCCCGTGAACAGGCCGAGACAGACGATCGACGCGGTAAAGAACTGCGTGCCCGGCGGCAACTGCTTGATCCAGGTGCCGATCGACGCGGGCAGCAATTCGGGTATCACGAGATACCAGATGAAGAACTGCACGATCAGCGGAATGTTCCGGAAGATCAACACGTACACGGTGCCGATCGCCGACAGCCATTTGTTCGGCACGGTGCGCAGCACGCCGAACAGCGATCCGACGATCAGCGCGATGACCCAGGCGACGAGCGACACTTCGATCGTCACCCAGAAGCCGGACATCAGCCATCCGAAATAAGTCGTCGGCTCGCCGGTCGACACGGGGCTCAGGAAGATGCCCCAGTTCCAGTGGTAAGACATGGGCAAGACTCCAGCAAAAAGAAACGGAAGAAGCGTGGCCTCTTCCGTCTCATGAGCGTCATTTCTGCATCAACGGCAGTGTGATCAGTCGAGCGCCTTGTCGTTCGGGTTCGCGTACAGCTTCTTCATCGACTCGGACAGCGGGAAGTTCAGGTTCAGGTTCTTCGGCGGGATCGGGTTCTCGAACCATTTCGCGTAGATCTTCGCGGCTTCGCCCGACTTCTCGACTTGCGAGATCGCGTCGTCGACGACCTTCTTGAAGTCGGCATCGCCCTTGCGCATCATGCAGCCGTAAGCCTCTTCCGATTGCGGCGTGCCGACGATCACCCATTCGCCCGGCTGCTTCGCCTTCGCGCGCTCGCCCGCGAGCAGTGCGTCATCCATCATGAACGCGACCGCGCGGCCCGATTCCAGCGTGTTGAACGAATCGCCGTGGTCCTTCGCGCTGATGATGTTCATGCCGAGCTGCTTGTCGTTGTTCATCTTGCGCAGCAGGCGCTCCGACGTCGTGCCGGCAGTCGTCACGACCGTCTTGCCCTTCAGGTCGGCGAAATCCTTGACGCCGGAATCCTTCTTCGTCATCAGGCGCGTGCCGATCACGAAGATCGTGTTCGAGAATGCAGCCTGCTGCTGACGCTCGGCGTTGTTGGTCGTCGAGCCGCACTCGATGTCGACCGTGCCGTTCTGCACCAGCGGAATACGGTTCTGCGACGTGACGGGGATGTTCTTCACCTGCAGGTTCGGCAGGTTCAGCTTCTTCTTCACCGCCTCCACGACCTTCATCTGGAAGTCGCGCGAATAGCCGACCACCTGCTGGCTCTGGTCATAGTAAGAGAACGGAATCGACGATTCGCGGTGGCCCAGCGCGATCACGCCCGTGTCCTTGATCTTCTTCAGCGTGCCCGTCTCCTGAGCATGCGCGCCGCTTGCGAACGCGCAAAGCGCCGCCACCATCAGGACTGCCTTGTGGTATTTCATTTTGGTCATCTCCTTGGCTAAAACCCGCGCCAGTGTATCAAAGTAATATTTTTGAAAGTACTGGTTGTTTACCGCACTACGAATCGCCCCGTGCGAAGCCGTCCTCCCGGCTTCCGGCGCTCGTCCGGCGCCTGAATGCGCACGCGGGCGGCGCCGGATTCGGCACCGCCCGCGAGGGTTCATGCACGCAATCGCGAGGATTGCGTCATGCGTCGATCGTAGTCGAACCGATCAGGGGTACAGGCCGCGCATTTCGCGCGCCATCAGGATGCGCTTGCACGCGACGATGAACGCCGCCGTACGCACCGTCACCTTGTGCTCTTCCGCGACCGCCCACACGCCGGCGAACGCTTCGCGCATCACGCGCTCGAGACGGTGGTTGATCTCGTCTTCCGTCCAGAAGAAGCTCGAGAAATCCTGCACCCACTCGAAGTACGACACGGTCACGCCGCCTGCGTTCGCGATCACGTCGGGGATCACGAGCACGCCGTTCGCGCTCAGGATGTCGTCGGCCGCCGTCGTCGTCGGGCCGTTCGCGCCTTCGACGACGATCTTCGTGCGGATCTTCGATGCGTTCTTCTCGGTGATCTGGTTTTCCAGGGCCGCCGGGATCAGGATGTCGGTTTCGACGGTCCAGAATTCGTCGTTCGGCATCGGCTCGGCGCCTTCGAAGCCCGCGACACCGCCCGTGCGGGCGACGTGGTCGAGCAGCTTGTTCGAATCGAGGCCGGCCGGCTGGTAGATCGTGCCCGTGTGATCCTGCACCGCGATCACCTTCGCGCCCGCTTCCTGGAACAGCTTCGCCGCGATGCCGCCGACGTTGCCGAAGCCCTGCACCGCGATGCGCGCGCCTTCGATCTCGAGGCCCTTCTTCTTCGCCGCTTCGCAGCCGACGACGAACACGCCACGGCCCGTCGCTTCCTTGCGGCCGAGCGAACCGCCGAGCGCGATCGGCTTGCCGGTCACGACGCCGGTCGACGTCTGGCCCTGGTTCATCGAGAAGGTATCCATCATCCACGCCATCACCTGTTCGTTGGTGTTGACGTCCGGCGCCGGAATGTCGGTGTTCGGGCCGATGATGATGCCGATTTCGCTGGTGTAGCGACGCGTCACGCGCTCGAGCTCGCCGCGCGACAGCTTGCGCGGGTCGACGCGGATGCCGCCCTTCGCGCCGCCGTACGGCACGTTCACGGCCGCGTTCTTCACCGACATCCATGCCGACAGCGCCATCACTTCCGACAGCGTCACGTCCTGGTGGTAGCGCACGCCGCCCTTGCCCGGGCCGCGCGACACGTTGTGCTGCACGCGATAGCCCTCGAAGTGCGCGACGGTACCGTTGTCGAGCTCGATGGGCACGTCGACGACCAGGATGCGCTTCGGACGCTTCAGCGTTTCGAGCCAGCGCGACAGCGAACCGAGGTACGGCGCGACGCGATCGACCTGCTGAAGGTAGTTGCCCCACGGGCCGAGATCGTCGGCGTGCAGGTAGGACGGGATGGACTGCTGTTGCGAAGACATGGAAGCTCCAACGTTCAACGGATTGCGCACATTGTCGAAAAACCCGTTTTTTTTATCCAATGCCGTTTGTTTATTCGATTATGCGTTTCTTGCATGATCGCGATTTTTCGCAAAATCGCGGTCGATTTGCGCAAGAACGGCCGCGATCGGCCGGGCATCGCGTTCGTGAAAAACCGCGTTGCCGACGCGCGAGCCGGCCGGCGGACAGCCGTCCGACAGGCGCCGCAAGGCCGCCGTCAGCCGGCCGGATCGCTCGGCCGGATCAGCCGTCGGCGGTTAGCCGGCGGTGCCGCCGGCGGTCTCGCGCAGCTCGTCGCGCACGACGTCCCACAGCGCGCGCACGAGCTTCTGCCGCGGATCGTCACCCTGCAGCGCGAGCTTGTCGCAGTACAGCCGGATCTCCATCGTCAACGTGAACGGATGCGCGCCGGCGCCGCGCGCCGAGCGGTCGAGCCGGATCAGCCGGCCGCCCGCGACCGCATCGTCGACCGCGCTGTGCGGCAGGAACGCGACGCCGTGGCCCGCGAGCGCCATCGCCTTCAGCCCTTCGGCCATGTCGGTTTCGTACACGCGATCGAGGAACAGCCGCGTCGGCGCGTTCGCGATGATGACTTCGGTCATCCGGCCGAGATACGCGTTCGGCGTATACGACAGATACGGCACGCGCGCGTCGGCCGCGCCCGGCAGCGTATGGCGCGGCCGGCCCGCGCGGCCGGGCGCGGAGAACGGGCTGATCGGCTCGCTGCCGAGAATCAGCATGTCGTAGCGAGCCGGGTCGAGCGCGACCGGATGGCTCGGGTGGTGGTAGCCCATCACGAGATCGCAGCCGCCCTCGACGAGCGACAGCACCGCGTCGTGCACGTTCAGCGCGCGCAGCCGCGTGTGGACCTGCCCCATCTTCGCCTCGATCCGCTCGAGCCAGCGCGGGAAATACGTGAGCGACAGCGTGTGCGGCACCGCGAATTCGATCGTCGGCACCGGTGCGCCGACGTGGCCGCGCAGCAGCGTCCTGGCCTCGTGCGCCTGGGACAGCATCGTCAGCGCCTGCTCGTAGAAGATCTGCCCGGCCTGCGTGAGCCGGGTCGGATAGACCGAACGATCGATCAGCTCGGTCGCGAGCCATGCCTCGAGCGCCTGGATGCGCCGCGAGAACGCCGGTTGCGACACGTGCCGCAGCTCGGCGGACCGGCTGAAGCTGCGCGTTTCCGCGAGCGAGATGAAGTCTTCGAGCCATTTCAGTTCCATGCAGGCGGGCGCGGCGGGCGGCGGTCGGGAAGAAGCCTGCATTCTACCGGCGGGCAGGCCCGGCCGGCGGCTTGCCTGGCGGCCCGACGAGCCGGCGCGGGCGCCGGCCGGCAGGCCGTTCGCGCGCTGCCCGAGCCTTGCCGGCCCGTGGCGCCCGCGACCGGACCGGTTCGGCCGGGATCGTCCCGCGCCAATGGTAAAATGCCGGATTCCCTCCCCTCGCTCGACCCGGCCCCAAGGCCCGCCCGATCATGTCCGACACTCGTCCCGATACGCTTTTCGCCCTCACCGCGCTCTCGCCCATCGACGGCCGCTACGCCAGCAAGACCGAAGCGCTGCGCGACTGGCTCTCCGAAGCCGCGTTCATGCGCCACCGCGTCACCGTCGAGGTGCACTGGCTGATCGCGCTGTCGCGCGCCGGCTTCGCGGAAGTCCCGCGCTTCTCGGAAGCGTCCGAGCAGTTCCTGCTGCAGCTCGCCGAGCGCTTCACCGCGCACGACGCCGCGCGCATCAAGGAAATCGAGCGCGTGACGAACCACGACGTGAAGGCCGTCGAATACTGGCTGAAGGAATCGGTGAAGGGCCAGGCCGAACTCGAGAAGGCGAGCGAATTCATCCACTTCGCGTGCACGTCCGAGGACATCAACAACACGTCGCACGGGATGATGCTCGCCGGCGCACGCGAGCACGTGATCCTGCCGGCGCTGCGCACGGTCCACCAGCGCCTCGTCGCACTCGCGCACGCACACGCCGAACAGCCGATGCTGTCGCGCACGCACGGCCAGCCGGCCAGCCCGACGACGCTCGGCAAGGAACTCGCGAACGTCGCCGCGCGCCTCGCCCGCGCGATCGCGCGCATCGAGAAGGTCGAGATCCTCGGCAAGATGAACGGCGCGGTCGGCAACTTCAACGCGCACCTGTCCGCGTATCCGGAATTCGACTGGGAAGCGTTCTCGCGCGACGTGATCGAGAACCGCCTGAAGCTCACGTTCAACCCGTACACGATCCAGATCGAGCCGCACGACTACATGGCCGAACTGTTCGACGCGGTCGCGCGCGCGAACACGATCCTGCTCGACCTCGATCGCGACGTGTGGGGCTACATCTCGGTCGGCTACTTCAAGCAGAAGACGAAGGCCGGCGAGATCGGCTCGTCGACGATGCCGCACAAGGTCAACCCGATCGACTTCGAGAACTCGGAAGGCAACCTCGGCCTCGCGAACGCGACGCTGCGCCACCTCGCCGACAAGCTGCCGGTGTCGCGCTGGCAGCGCGACCTGACCGACTCGACGGTGCTGCGCAACATGGGCGTCGCGCTCGGCTATTCGCTGCTCGCGTACGATTCGCTGATCCGCGGCCTCGACAAGCTCGAAGTGAACCCGCAGCGCCTGAACGAAGATCTCGACAACTGCTGGGAAGTGCTCGCCGAGCCGGTGCAGACGGTGATGCGCCGCTACGGCATCGAGAACCCGTACGAGCAGTTGAAGGAACTGACGCGCGGCAAGGGCATCACGCGCGAAGCGCTGCAGGAATTCGTCGGCACGCTCGCGATCCCGCAGGACGCGAAGGATCGCCTGCTCGCGATGACGCCGGCGTCGTACATCGGCAAGGCCGTCGAACTCGCGAAGCGGATCGCGTAAGCACCGCCGTCGCCGGACGGAAAAAAGCCCGATGCGAAGCGATTCGCATCGGGCTTTTTCTTTTTTCGCCGGTCGGAACGCGGTCGTCCGCCCGCGGTTCGGCGCGCTCATCACGCTCATCACGCTCGTCGCCGCCTTCGCGGCGGGGATCGCGATCGGCGACAGTTGCGGGCCGGGCGGAATCTCGTGATGGTCGATGCCGGGATCGCGCAGCGCGCACGCACGGCCCGAGCGCCCACACGTCCGTAAACGACGCAGGCGCCCGTCGGGGCGCCTGCGTCATTGCTGCAATACGATTGCCGCGAACCGCGCTCAGTGCTGCTGCGCGAGGCCGAGTTTCACGATCACTTCGTCGACGATCTGTTCGGGCGTCAGGTCGATGCTGACCTCGATCGCTTCGTCCGGGCCCGGCTCCTCGAGCGTGTCGAGCTGGCTTTTCAGCAGCGACGGATCGAAGAAATGGCCGGTGCGGCTCTTCAGGCGCTCTTGCAACACCTCGAACGAGCCCTTCAGATACACGAACCGCACGTCGGTATCGGCGCCGCGCAGCACGTCGCGGTACGAGCGCTTCAGCGACGAGCACGTGAACACGGCCGTCTCGCCGGCGCGCTGCTTGTCCTCGATGGCCGCGCGAATCGTGCGCAGCCACGGCCAGCGGTCTTCATCGGTCAGCGGAATACCGTGGTGCATCTTTTCCTTGTTCGCCGCGCTGTGAAACGCGTCGCCATCGGTATAGCTGCACGACAGGCGTTCCGCCAGCATTTCGCCGATCAGCGACTTGCCCGCGCCCGACACGCCCATTGCGATCAGAATCATTGACTACCCCTTGTTACAGAACCATGCTCAGCAGCAACGTGAAGCTGAGACCGAGCACCGAGATGATGGTTTCAAGCAGCGACCAGGTCTTGAACGTCTGACCGACCGTCATCCCGAAGTATTCCTTGATCAGCCAGAAACCGCCGTCGTTCACGTGCGAGAAGATCAGCGAGCCCGAGCCGGTCGCGAGCACCAGCAGCTCCGGGCTGACCGTCGTGCCGGCCGCCGCCGCGATCGGCGCGACGATGCCGCAGGCCGTCGTCATCGCGACCGTCGCCGAACCCGTCGCGAGACGCATCAGCGCCGCGACGAACCAGCCGAGCAGCAGCGGCGACAGGTGCGCATGCTTCGCGGTCTCGACGATCTGCTGCGAGATCCCGCTGTCGCGCAGGACGCCGCCGAAGCCGCCGCCCGCGCCGACGATCAGCGTGATGCCGGCGATCGGCGCCAGGCACTCGCCGCAGAACTTCTGGATCTGATCGCGGTTGAAGCCCTGCAGCTTGCCGAACGTGAAGAAGCTCACGAGCACGGCGATCAGCAGCGCGACGTCCGAGTTGCCGGCAAAGCGCAGCAGGTTGTTCGGCAGCGACTTCGGCGCGAACACCAGGTCGGCCCAGCTGCCGACGAGCATCAGCACGACGGGCAGCAGGATCGTGAACAGCGTGATGCCGAAGCTCGGCAGTTCGCGCTTGCGGCCATCCGCGTTCGAATCGACGAATTGCGATGCGAGCGGGTTGTTGTCCGGCAACTTCACGAACTTCGAGATCGTCAGCGCGAACAGCGGACCCGCGATGATCGCGGTCGGCACGCCGACGACCAGGCCGAATGCGATCGTCTTGCCGATATCGGCGCCGTATTGCTGGACGGCCAGCAGCGCGGCCGGGTGCGGCGGGATCAGCCCGTGCACGACCGACAGGCCGGCCACCATCGGCAGGCCGACGACGAGCAGCGACTTGCCGGTGCGCTTCGCGACGTTGAACGCGATCGGGATCAGCAGCACGAAGCCGACTTCGAAGAACACCGGCAGGCCGACGATGATCGCGACGAACATCATCGCCCAGTGGATGTTCTTTTCACCGAACCAGTCGATCAGCGTGGTCGCGATCCGTTCGGCGCCGCCCGATTCGGCCATCATCTTGCCGAGCATCGTGCCGAGGCCGACGACGATCGCAATGTGACCGAGCGTGCCGCCGGTGCCCGTTTCGAACGACTTGACGATCTTGTCCATCGGCATGCCGACGACGAGGCCGAGGCCGAGCGAAACGATGATCAGCACCAGGAACGGGTAGATCTTGTAGCGCGCGATCATCAGGATCAGCGCGGCAATCGCGATCAGCGTGAATACGAGCAGCATGCTGCCTTGGACGGCCCCCATGTGGCACTCCTCCTAGAATTGTTCGAACCGGGCGAGTCGTTGCGAGTATGCCCGGCTATGCAGGTCTCCGAAACACGGAGGTACCCCCCCGTCAGGACGCTGAATTTTACTTATCTTTGCGATCCGCGGATAGAACCGGTTCCATCAGCAAAAACCCTCGGTAAAACAAGCACTAAGCGCTCGTCTCCGAGGGTTGAACGGTCATCCGGTACAAGTCTTAACGGGGCAACTGGCTCGCCGCTTGCGCGAGACGCGTGACTTCGGCCCAATCCTGCGCGGCGAGCGCGGCCTTCGGCGTGAGCCACGAGCCGCCGACGCACACGACGTTCGGCAGCTTCAGGAAGTTCGGCGCGGTGTCGACCGTGATGCCGCCGGTCGGACAGAACTTCAGCGCCGGGAACGGGCCGTGGAACGCCTGCAGCATCGGCACGCCGCCCGCCTGCTGCGCGGGGAAGAACTTCACGATCTCGTAGCCGAATTCGAGCGCCTGGATGATGTCGCTCGGCGTCATCACGCCCGGCAGCAGCGGCAGGCCCGCGTCGAGCGACGCGAGATGCAGTTCCTTCGTCAGACCCGGCGATACGCCGAATGTCGCGCCCGCGCGCTTCGCCTGCGCGCAATGCTCGGGTTTCGTGATCGTGCCGACGCCGACGACGATGTCGTCCGCGAGCTGGCTCGCGCGCTGGATCGCCTCCAGGCCCGCCGGCGTGCGCAGCGTGATCTCGAGCACCTTCACGCCGCCCGCGTGCAATGCCCGCGACACGTTTTCGCCCTGCTCGACCGAGTCGAATGCGAGCACCGGAATGACCGGGCCCAGCTTCACGATTTCAGCAATCGTCTTCATTGAATTGGCTCCTTGAAATTCATGCGGCGACGCTGACGGCCGTTTCGCCGACCAGCGCCCCGAAAACCGATGCGCCCTGCTCGGCCGGCGCCGCGGCCGCGCGGAACACGCCGAACAGTTCGCGCCCGAACCCGACTTCGTTCTCGGCCTGGTGCTGCGGCTGCGCGACCGGGCGCGCGTGCCACTCGGCGTCGTCGATCTCGATGTCGAGCACGCCGGCTTCCGCGTCGATCACGAGCGTATCGCCCGTCTTCACCTTGCCGATCGGGCCGGCCAGCAGCGCTTCCGGCGACACGTGGATCACCGCCGGCACCTTGCCCGACGCACCCGACATGCGCCCGTCCGTCACCAGCGCGACATGGAAGCCCTGATCCTGCAGCACGCCGAGCAGCGGCGTCAAACGGTGCAGCTCGGGCATGCCGTTCGCGCGCGCACCCTGGAAGCGCACCACCGCGACGAAATCGCGCTTCAGTTCGCCGCGATCGAACGCTTTCTGCACGGCCTCCTGCGAGTCGAACACGATCGCGGGC
Source organism: Burkholderia sp. NRF60-BP8 (assembly GCF_001522585.2). Taxonomy (NCBI): domain Bacteria; kingdom Pseudomonadati; phylum Pseudomonadota; class Betaproteobacteria; order Burkholderiales; family Burkholderiaceae; genus Burkholderia; species Burkholderia sp. NRF60-BP8. Next base: position 623,891 of record NZ_CP013373.1, on the reverse strand, counting down.
GCCGTCACCTTGCGGTGCTCCGGCGCGACCGCCGAGATCTTGATCACGCCGCGGCCGAGCCGGCCCTGCATCAGGCGCAGGCCGCCGTCCGGCTGGAACGGGTCGCGAATGCCGCGCAGCACCTTCGTGTCGTGGCTCTCGGCCGCGCCGTCGACCCACGTCAGCTTGCCGTCGATCAGCTTCGGCTCCTTCGTGTAGTGCGACAGGCCCTTGCCCGCAACCGTCGTCACGTCCTCGTGCAGCAGCCCGCCTTCGAGCAGGTTGCGTACCAGGAACGCGACGCCGCCCGCCGCATGGAAGTGGTTCACGTCGGCCTTGCCGTTCGGGTAGATCTTCGCGAGCAGCGGCACGACGGCCGACAGCTCGTCGAAGTCGTTCCAGTCGATCAGGATGCCGGCCGCGCGCGCGATCGCGACGAGGTGCAGCGTGTGGTTGGTCGAGCCGCCCGTCGCGAGCAGCGCGACGATCCCGTTGACGATCGCCTTTTCGTCGATCACGTGGCCGATCGGCGTGTAGTGGCCGCGCTCGACGGTCAGGTCGAGCACGCGGCGCGCGGCCTCGGCCGTCAGCGCGGTGCGCAGCGGCGTATGCGGGTGAACGAAGGCCGAGCCCGGCAGGTGCAGCCCCATCAGCTCCATCAGCATCTGGTTGCTGTTCGCGGTGCCGTAGAACGTGCAGGTGCCGTGGCCGTGATACGCGGCCGATTCGGCTTCGAGCAGCGCGTCGCGGCCGACCTGGCCGGTCGCGAACTGCTGGCGGATCTTCGCCTTGTCGTCGTTCGACAGGCCGCTCGTCATCGGGCCGGCCGGCACGAAGATCGTCGGCAGGTGGCCGAACTGCAGCGCGCCGATCAGCAGGCCCGGCACGATCTTGTCGCAGATGCCGAGGCAGAGCGCCGCATCGAACATGTTGTGCGTGAGCGCGATCGCCGTGCCCATCGCGATCGCCTCGCGCGAGAACAGCGACAGCTCCATCCCCGGGTTTCCCTGCGTGACGCCGTCGCACATCGCCGGCACGCCGCCGGCGAACTGCGCGACCCCGCCGTTTTCGCGCGCGGCGGCCTTGATGATTTCGGGGAAATCCTTGTACGGCGCGTGCGCGGACAGCATCTCGTTGTACGAGGACACGATGCCGATGTTCGGTTCGCGGATCGCCTTGATCGCGAACTTGTCGTTGCCCTCGAGGCCCGCGAAGCCGTGCGCGAGGTTCGCGCACGACAGCGCGCCGCGCGCCGGGAACTTGCCTTGCGCGCCGTCGATGCGCTGCAGATAGGCGGAACGGGTCGATTGGCTGCGGGCGATCACGCGTTCGGTGACCTTCGCCAGAGTGGGGTGCAGCGACGTCATGCTGGGCGCTCCTGTATGCCGGCCGACACCGGCGGTTGGAATCGTGGGGACGGTCGAGCTTCGTCGATCGAACGAAGGCAGTCTAGTAGAAAAACTACAAGCATGCAATGCCAATCAATTCACTCGCAACCGCCATTTCCGCCACCAGCAAGGGTTTAATCAGTGAAAACCCTAATTCCGCCTACCGATCCCGCACCGAAATCGTCGCGGCTTGGCTAGCATTTTCATGTAGATTTTCTACAATTCGATTGCGATACACTCGTTCATCCGAACCCGATTTCCGTCCGCCGTCCCATGCTGCCCCGCATTGAAGCGATCCGCGCCGAGTTGCGCCCGTCCGAGCGCAAGCTCGCCGACTACATTCTCGCCGCGCCGCGCGAGGTGCTCGACCTCGCGATGACCGAGCTGTCGACTCGCGCGGGCGTCAGCCAGCCGACGATCGCGCGCTTCTGCCAGGCGCTCGGCTGCAGCGGCTTTCGCGAATTCAAGATCCGGCTCGCGCAGAGCGTGGCGCCGGGCGTGTCGTCGGTGTACCGCGACGTCGAGCCCGACGAACCGGCGCCCGGCATCATCGGCAAGGTGTTCGACCGCACGATCGGCGCGCTGATCGAAGTGCGCAACAGCCTGTCCGCAGGCAGCGTCGCCGACGCGATCGCGCTGCTGTCGAACGCGTCGCGCATCGAGTTCTACGGCGCCGGCGGCTCGGGCATTGCCGCGCAGGACATCCAGCACAAGTTTTTCCGGCTCGGCGTGCCGAGCGTCGCGTATTCGGATCCGCACACGTTCTCGATGTCGTCGGCGCTGCTCGGGCCCCACGACGTCGTCGTCGCGATCTCGAACACCGGCCGCACGCGCGACATCGTCGACGCCGCGCGCTCCGCGCTCGCGTGCGGCGCGAAAGTCGTCGCGATCACGCAGAGCCACTCGCCGCTCGCGAAGCTCGCGACGGTCAGCCTCGCGTCGAACGTTGCCGAGGAAACGGACGTGTTCTCGCCGATGACGTCGCGGATGTCGCATCTCGCGATCGGCGACATTCTCGCGGTCGGTGTCGCGCTGTCGCGCGGGCCGGCGCTGATGGAGCGCGTCGGCCGCGCGAAGGAAGCGATCACGCGGCGCCGGATCGACGACGCGAAGGATTGAGCCGGCGACGCACGGAACCGCCCGTCAACGAACAACGGCGCCCCGAGGGGCGCCGTTGCGCATGATTCGACGACGACGTAACCGCCGGCCGCGCCGCTCAGAACGGCTTGATCACCACCAGCGCGACCGCGGCGAGCATGCCGAGCACCGGCAGTTCGTTGAACACGCGATACCACTTGTCGGTGCGGCGGTTCTCGCCGCGCTCGAACACCCGCAGCAGGTGCCCGCAATACGCGTGGTAGATCACGAGCAGCAGCACCACCGTCACCTTCGCATGGATCCAGCCCTGCCCCTGCCCGATGCCGATCGCGAGCCAGAGCCACAGCCCGCACGCCAGCGCCGGCACCGCGATCATCGTCATGAAGCGGAACAGCTTGCGCGCCATCAAGAGCAGACGCCGCACCGCGGCCGGATCGGTCTCCATGGCCAGGTTCACGTAGATGCGCGGCAGATAGAAGAGCCCCGCGAACCACGCGGCGATCAGAACGATATGGAACGTCTTGACCCAGAGCATTGCCATTGGTGATGCGCCTCGTTGTTGACTTACTGACGGCCTTCGCCGTGCCCGAGCACCACGTATTTCAGCGACGTCAGCCCTTCCAGGCCGACGGGGCCGCGTGCGTGCAGCTTGTCGTTCGAGATGCCGATTTCCGCGCCGAGGCCGAATTCGAAACCGTCCGCGAAGCGCGTCGACGCGTTGACCATCACGCTCGCCGAATCGACTTCGCGCAGGAACCGCATCGCGCGATCGTGATCCTCGGTGACGATCGCATCGGTGTGATGCGAGCCGTAGTGATTGATGTGCTCGATCGCGGCGTCGAGCCCGTCGACGACCTTGATCGCGAGCACCGGCGCGAGATACTCGGTGTGCCAGTCTTCTTCGGTCGCGTCGACGAGCGGGCCGACGCCCGCGTCCGCCAGCACCGCGCGCGCGGCCGCGTCGACGCGCAGTTCGACCTGCTTGTCGCGATACAGCTTGCCGAGCGGCGGCAGCAGCGTCGCGGCGATGCCGCCCGACACGAGCAGCGTCTCCATCGTGTTGCAGGTGCCGTAGCGGTGCGTCTTCGCGTTGTCGCAGACGGTCAGCGCCTTCGCGAGATCGGCACGGTCGTCGACATACACGTGGCAGATGCCGTCGAGGTGCTTGATCATCGGCACGCGGGCCTCGTTGATCAGCCGTTCGATCAGGCTCTTGCCGCCGCGCGGCACGATCACGTCGACGTATTCGGTCATCGTGATCAGCTTGCCGACCGCCGCGCGATCGGCCGTCGCGACGACCTGCACCGCGTCCTGCGGCAGCCCGGCCGCCTCGAGCCCTTCGCCGATCAGCTTCGCGAGCGCCGCGTTCGACTCAAGCGCTTCCGAGCCGCCGCGCAGGATCGTCGCGTTGCCCGACTTCAGACACAGCGCGGCCGCGTCGATCGTCACGTTCGGGCGCGACTCGTAGATGATGCCGATCACGCCAAGCGGCACGCGCATCTGGCCGACCTGGATCCCGCTCGGGCGGAACTTGAGGTTGCCGATCTCGCCGATCGGATCGGCGAGCGACGCGACCTGACGCAGCCCTTCGACCATCGTCTTCAACGCCTTGTCCGACAGCGTCAGGCGGTCGACGAACGCCGCATCGAGCCCCTTTTCGCGGGCGCGGGCGACGTCGCGCGCATTCGCATCCTTCAGCGCCTGCGCGTCGCGTTCGATCGCGCGGGCCACGGCGTCGAGCGCCGCGTTCTTCGCGGCCGTGCTGGCGCGCGCCATCGCGCGGGAAGCGTGCCGGGCGCGACGGCCCAGGTCGGTCATGTACTGATCGATATCCATCGTGTGACTCGAGAAGCGAGCCGCGCGGAGCGGCATGAATTCGTGGGGAAGCAGGGGCCGGCCATCCGGGGGCCGGCCATCCGGGGGACGACCATCCGGGTGCGACGGTCCGCAGGACAGCCATCCGTGCAGGGCGGCGGCCGACAGGCCGCTGCCTGCCATCGAAGCATTGTAAGCGGGTTGCGCAGCGCGCGCTGAAGGCCCGGAAGGGACTTAGCGTCGCACGCGACCCGCGGTCGGCGGTCGCTCGCCGCGCTCGCCCGCGACCGTCATCGCGAGCTGGAACAGCCCGTCCCACGGGTCGGGCGGCGGTTCGTCCTGCGTGCGGCGGCCGGGCGCGACGGCCGTGAGCCCCTTGACCTGCCGGTCGAGCTTCGCGGCGAACGCGAGCGCCTTTTCGAGCACCGCTTCCGACACGCGGTTCAGCGCGGGCGCGATCAACCGCTCGCGCGGCCCCCACACGCGGTTCTCGCGCAGCAGCGTCGCGAGCGGCTTGCCGGCCGTCGTGCCGCGCTTGATCCGCAGCAGCGTGCGCAGTTCCTCGACGACGGCCCACATCACGAGCACGATCGCCTCGCCCTCGCCCTTCAGCCCGTCGATCATCCGCGCGAGCCGCGCGGCGTCGCCGGCGAGCATCGCTTCGTTCAGCTTGAACACGTCGTAACGCGCGACGTTCAGCACCGCGTCGTGCACCTGCTCGAACGACAGCGCGCCCTGCGGATACAGCAGCCCGAGTTTCTGGATTTCCTGGTGCGCGGCGAGCAGGTTGCCCTCGACGCGCTCCGCGATGAACTGCAGTGCGCGGCGCCCGTCGTCGCCCGGCGCGACGCGCTGGCCCTGCATCGCCAGACGCTGGCCGATCCAGTTCGGCAGCTGCGCGCGGTCGACCGGATCGATCTTCAGCGCGACACCGCCGTTCTGGAGCGCGGTAAACCAGGCGGATTTCTGCGTGGCCGCGTCGAGGCGCGGCAACGTGACGAGCATCAGCGCGTCCGGATTGGGCGTGGCGGCGAGCGTCTTCAGCGCATCGGCGCCTTCCTTGCCGGGCTTGCCCGACGGAATACGCAGCTCGATCAACTGGCGCTCGCCGAACAGCGACATCGCCTGGGTCGCGCCGAGCAGCACGCTCCAGTCGAAGCCGCGCTCGACCGTATGCACCGAACGCTCGGTGAAGCCGGCCGCGCGCGCGGCCGCACGAATGCGGTCGCACGCTTCCTGCGCGAGCAGCGGCTCGTCGCCGTAGACGGTATAGAGCCCGGCCAACCCCTTCGCGAGGTGCGGCTCCAGCGCATCAAGTCGCAATTGCATCGCTGCGTGCGCCCGCGATCAGAGCGGCGGCGGCGGCAGCGGCGCGCGCGGCGCCACGCCCGGCACCACGTCTTCCGGCGCCGGCGTCAGCGAGTGGACGATCGCGAGACGCCGCATCAGTTGATCGACCGCGTCGTTCTGCATGTCGCCGTACAGGATGTCGGCTTCCTGCGCCTTCGCGTTCGTGTACTGGTCGCTGTACGTCATCGCGCGGTTCAGCGCGATCGCGCTCGGCGGGATCAGCACGGTGCCGTCCTTGCTCGTCAGCGTGTAGTTCAGCGTGTAGAACAGCGCGTATTCCTGCGCGGAGCCGTACTTGTTGAGCGTCAGCGTGTTCTGGCCACGCGACTCCCACATGCGCAGCACGGCGTCGGCGTCGTCCGCCGACTTGACGATCTTCGTGTCGCTGCCGGCCTGGACGAGGCGCGTGAGCCGCGCCTCGACGGGCGCCGGCGCACCGGCCACGAACAGGTGCTTGAACGCGTAGTCCTGCTGGCCGCGCAACTGGAAGCCGCATGCCGACAGCACGACCGTGCTGCCGACGAGCATCAAAAACGATCTGCGGATCACCTTCGCTCCTTCTGGGTACGTCCGACGGCCGGCGGCCGTCAGACGACGATGTTCACGAGGCGGCCCGGCACGACGACGATCTTCTTCGCCGGCTTGCCGTCGCTGAATTTCGCGAATGCCTCGTCGGCCACCGCCGCCGCTTCGATCGCGTCGCGGCTCGCGTCCTTCGCGACCTTCAGCGCACCGCGCACCTTGCCGTTCACCTGCAGCACGAGTTCGATCTCGGCCTGCTCGAGCGCGGCCTCGTCGACCTTCGGCCACGGCGCATCGAGCAGCGGGCCGAATTCGTCCGCGTAGCCGAGCGCCTTCCACAGCTCGAACGTGACGTGCGGCACGACCGGATACAGCACGCGCAGCAGCACGCCGTACGTCTCGCGCAGCACGGCGGGCGTCGCGCCCTTCGCGCCGTCGATCGCGTTCAGCATCTTCATCGCGGCCGACACGACCGTGTTGTACTGCAGGCGCTGGTAGTCGAAATCGGCCTGCTTCAGCACGCCGTAGATCTCGCGGCGCAGCGCCTTGTCGGTGTCGCCGAGCGCCGCGGCATCGAAGCCCGCGCGCGCGGCGAGCGCTTCGCGGTTCGCGTAGCCGAAGCTCCACACGCGGCGCAGGAAGCGGCTCGCGCCCTCGACGCCCGCGCCCGACCACTCGAGCTGCTGCTCGGGCGGCGCCGCGAACATCGTGAACAGGCGCGCGGTGTCGGCGCCGTACTGGTCGATCAGCAGTTGCGGATCGACGCCGTTGTTCTTCGACTTCGACATCTTTTCGATGCCGCCGAGCACGACCGGCTGGCCGTCCGCATTCAGCGTCGCGCCGACCGGGCGGCCCTTGTCGTCGTGCGTGACCGTCACGTCGAGCGGGTTGTACCAGGTCTTCTTGCCCGCTGCGTCTTCGCGGTAGTACGTCTCGTTCAGCACCATCCCCTGCGTGAGCAGGTTCTTCGCCGGCTCGCCGAACTTCACGAGGCCGAGGTCGCGCATCACCTTGGTCCAGAAGCGCGAATACAGCAGGTGCAGGATCGCATGCTCGATGCCGCCGATGTACTGATCCATCGGCATCCAGTAATCGGTGCGCGCGTCGACCATCGTCTCGGCGTCCGGCGCCGTGTAGCGCGAGAAGTACCACGACGAATCGACGAAGGTGTCCATCGTGTCGGTTTCGCGCTTCGCGGCCGCGCCGCACTTCGGGCACGTGCAGTTCAGGAACGCTTCCGACTTCGCGAGCGGGTTGCCCGAGCCGTCCGGCACGAGGTCTTCCGGCAGCACGACCGGCAGATCCTGCTCCGGCACCGGCACGTCGCCGCACGACGGGCAGTGGATGATCGGGATCGGCGTGCCCCAGTAGCGCTGGCGCGACACGCCCCAGTCACGCAGGCGCCACGTGACCTGCTTGTCGCCGAAGCCGCCGGCCTTCAGGTCGGCCGCGACCGCGTCGACCGCTTCCGTGTAGCGCAGGCCGTCGTACTTGCCGCTGTTCACGCAGACCGCGGTTTCCTTGTCGCCGTACCACTCCTGCCATGCGTCGAGCGAGTACGTCTGCCCTTCGCTCGCGATCACCTGCTTGATCGGCAGACCGTATTTCTTCGCGAATGCGAAATCGCGCTCGTCGTGGCCCGGCACGCCCATCACCGCGCCTTCGCCATAGCTCATCAGCACGTAGTTGCCGATCCACACCTCGACCGGCTCGCCGGTCAGCGGGTGCTTGACCGAGAAGCCGGTCGCGACGCCCTTCTTCTCCATCGTCGCGACGTCGGCCTCCGCGACGCCGCCGCGCTTGCACTCGTCGATGAACGCGAGCAGCTCCGGCTTGTCCTGCGCGAGGCGCGTGGCGAGCGGGTGCTCGGCCGCGATCGCGCAGAACGTGACGCCCATGATCGTGTCGGCGCGCGTCGTGAACACGCGCAGCAGCTTCTGCTCGCCGTCGAGTTCGTAGGGGAAGCCGAAGTTCACGCCGAAGCTCTTGCCGATCCAGTTCTGCTGCATGATCTTCACGCGCTCGGGCCAGCCGAGACCGTCGAGGTCGTTCAGCAGCTCATCCGCGTACTGCGTGATCCGCAGGTAGTACATCGGGATCTCGCGCTTCTCGACGAGCGCGCCCGAGCGCCAGCCGCGGCCGTCGATCACCTGCTCGTTCGCGAGCACGGTCTGGTCGACCGGGTCCCAGTTCACGGTGCCCGTCTTCTTGTACGCGATGCCCTTCTCGAGCATCTTCAGGAACAGCCACTGGTTCCACTTGTAGTAGTCGGGCTTGCACGTCGCGATCTCGCGCGACCAGTCGATCGCGAGACCCATCGACTGCATCTGGCCCTTCATGTAGTCGATGTTGTCGTAGGTCCACTTCGCGGGCGGCACGCCGTTGGCCATCGCGGCGTTCTCGGCCGGCATCCCGAACGCGTCCCAGCCCATCGGCATCAGCGTGTTGTAGCCGTTCATCCGCAGATAGCGGTACATCACGTCGTTGATCGTGTAGTTGCGCACGTGACCCATGTGCAGCTTGCCGGACGGGTACGGCAGCATCGACACGCAGTAGAACTTCGGCTTCTGCGAATCTTCCTTCGTCTTGTAGGCATCGGCTGCGCGCCAGTCGCCCTGGGCGGCGGCTTCGACGTCGGCGGGTACGTATCTCTCGTGCATGGTGTGGTTCGGGCTAGGCTTTAGGCGGCGCGACGGCGCGCGCGCAGGATTGGATCGAAATCGTGCGTGCCCGGCGCGGGAACGGGCTGACCGGTTCCGGGCCGGGAAAAACGTCGATTATACCGCCCGTGCGGGCCCGCACGGCCGGTCTCGCGGGCCGGCGGCCCGCAACGACGACGGATCAGGGCTTCGCGCCGGCGGCGCCGGCCGGCGGCACGTCGGTCACGAAGCCGATCCGCGTGAGGCCCGCGGCTTGCGCGGCGCCCATCACCTGCGCGATCACGTCGTAGCGCGTCGCGCGCGACGCGCGCAGCCGTAGCTCGGGCGGCGCGGCGCCCGCGGCGGCCGCCTTGAAGCGCGCGGGCAGCGCGTCGAGCGCGACGGGCGCGTCGTCCCAGTAGAGCTTGCCGGCATCGTCGATCGACAGCGTGACCGACTGCGGCGTGTCGCGCGCGACGCTCGCCGCGACCTTCGGCAGGTCGAGCCGGATCGCGTGCGTCATCAGCGGCGCGGTGATGATGAAGATGACGAGCAGCACGAGCATCACGTCGATCAGCGGCGTCATGTTGATCTCCGCCATCGGCGCGGACGTCTTGTGATGCTCCAGTCCGCCGAATGCCATGATCGTTCCTCCGGAGCCGGCGCGTCAGGCGCCCTGTGCGCACACGAACACGTGCAGATCGCGCGCGAAGCCGTCGAGTTCCTCGGCGAGCTGCCGGACGAGCCGGCCGAGGATGTTGTACGCGAGCACCGCGGGAATCGCGACGACCAGCCCGAACGCGGTCATGATCAGCGCCTCGCCGACCGGCCCCGCGACGTTCTCGATCTGCGCCTGCCCGCTCGCGGCGATGCTGCCGAGCGCGTGATAGATGCCCCACACGGTGCCGAGCAGCCCGACGAACGGCGCGGTGCTGCCGATCGACGCGAGCAGCACCTGGCCGAATTCGAGGCGCCGCTGCGAGCGCAGCATCGCATGACGCAACGCGCGCAGCACGCGCTCGCCGTGCTCGACGCGCGCGGCCAGCGCGGTGGGGTCGTGGTCGCCGGCCGCGTCGCGCGCGGCTTCGGCGAGCGGCACGAATACGCGCTCGCGATCGGCGCCGGCGAGCGCGGCGATCCCCGCGTCGAGCGACGGCGCGCGCCAGAACGCGGCAAGCGCGCGCGGCCCCTGCCGCTTCGCGCGGACCAGCAGCCAGGCTTTCATGAGGAGGAAGCACCAGCTGGCGACGGACATCGCCAGCAGCACATAGGAGACGGCGTGCGTGATCGCATCGCCGCTTTCGAGGTAGTGGACAACGCCGGTGGGAATCGCCATCGGAGTTTCCTCGCGGGGTCAGCGCAGGCCGAGCACGTCCTGCATGTCGAACAGGCCGGCGCCGCGCGCCGACAGGAACCGGACCGCGCGCAACGCGCCCTGCGCGTACGACACGCGGCTCGACGACTTGTGCGTGATCTCGATGCGCTCGCCGATCCCGGCGAACAGCACGGTGTGGTCGCCGACGATGTCGCCGCCGCGCACCGCGGCAAAGCCGATCGACGACGGATCGCGCTCGCCCGTCACGCCGTGGCGGCCGTACACCGCGCAATCGTCGAGCGAGCGGCCGAGCGCGCCGGCGACGGCCTCGCCCATCATCAGCGCGGTGCCCGACGGCGCGTCGACCTTGTGGCGATGATGCGCCTCGATGATCTCGATGTCGTAGCCGTGCGAGAAATGCTTCGCCGCGAATTCGAGCAGCTTCAGCGTGACGTTCACGCCGACGCTCATGTTCGCCGCGAACACGATGCCGAGCTTGGCCGCAGCGGCCTGCAATTCAGCCTTCTGCTCGGCGGTGAAGCCGGTCGTGCCGATCACGAGCTTCACGTCGTGGCGCAGCGCGGCCTCGATGTGGGCCATCGTGCCTTCCGGCCGCGTGAAATCGATCAGGTAGTCGGCCTGCGCGAACACGGCGTCGAGGTCGTCGGTCAGCTTGACGCCGGTGTCCTTGCCGAGGAACGCACCGGCGTCCTGGCCGAGGAACGGCGAACCGGCGCGGTCGAGCGCGCCGACGAGCTGCGCGTCGGCGTCGTTGAGTACGGCTTCGATCAGCATCCGGCCCATTCGGCCCGATGCGCCGGCAATCGCAATCTTCATGGCTTTCTACACGACAGGTCTAAAGGCGGGCGGCGCATGCCGCCCCGTTTCCGCACGCCGGCCGCTTACTGGGCCGGGGCGGTGAGCGGCTGGTTCTGCAGGTTGTCCGAGCCTTGCGGGCCGACCGGCGGCGACGCCTCGTTCGACACGTTCGGCTGCGGCGGACGATGGAACTGGAACTGCGGCTGGATCGCCGGCGCGGCGCCCGGCGGCTGGCCGCCCGGCACCGGCGCGCCGCCCGAGGCCTGTGCGGCCGGCGTGAAGCGGCGCGAACCCGAACCCTGACCCGACACCTGGTTGGTCGCGCGGTTCGCCGCGCGCGCCGCCTGGGCGTTCGCATCCTGGTCGACCGCCGCGGCGGACGCCGGCACCGTGGCCGGGCTGGCGGCCGGGTTCGCGGCAGCGGCAGCCTCCGCGGCGCTCGCGGCGGCGGCTTCGGACGCCTTCTTCGCCGCGGCAGCGGCCTTCGCCTTCTTGCCGCCGCGGTCGCCGTCGATGTCGGCCAGCAGGTCGAGCTCGGACGGCAGGTTGTCGGCGCCGGTCCAGCTCGCCACGCGATCGCCCGAGAAATTGACCACGAGGTCGCGCTGCTGGACGATCGACGTCGAGCCGCGCTTGAAGTAGAAAAGGTAATCCCAGCGATCCGCGTGGAACATGTCCGCCAGCAGCGGCGTGCCGAGCAGCGCGCGGACCTGCTCGCGCGTCATCCCGACCTGCAACTGTGCGGCCTTCTCCTGCGACACGAAGTTGCCTTGCACGACGGTGATCCGATACGGCGTGATGCTCTGCGCAATGCGCTGCGTCACGCTGTCGTACGACGAACAACCCGCCAGCGCGACAACGGCGGCGGCAGCGATGATGGCACTCCGCATGCGACTCCTCTGAAAGTGCGAAAGCGATTCTGGGATCATTTCCTTCACCGTGCTGGCCCGCGTGCAGGCCGCGCGTATATCTGGAACGGCGAAAAGCCGGTAACATTGAAGCCCTGCATTGTACTCTAGGGATGCCTAGCCATGACCAATCCGACGGATCTCAAGAATATCGGGCTAAAGGCCACCCTACCGCGCCTCAAGATTCTCGAGATCTTCCAGCAGAGCCCCGTGCGCCACCTGACGGCCGAAGACGTCTACCGCAACCTGCTCAACGAGCAGCTCGACATCGGGCTCGCGACCGTCTACCGCGTGCTCACGCAGTTCGAGCAGGCCGGCCTGCTCACGCGCAGCAACTTCGAATCCGGCAAGGCGGTGTTCGAGCTGAACGAAGGTTCGCACCACGACCACCTCGTGTGCCTCGATTGCGGCCGCGTCGAGGAATTCTTCGACGCCGAGATCGAGAGCCGCCAGCAGGCGATCGCGAAGGAGCGCGGCTTCCGGCTCCAGGAGCATTCGCTCGCGATGTACGGCTCGTGCACGACCGAGAACTGCCCGCACCGCAAGCACTGACTCGCGCCACCCGCGCACGCAGCACGGCCCGGCCGGCATCTCGCCGCCCGGGCCGTCTGCTTTTTTGGGCGAGCGTGCCGCGCGCCCGGGATGCTTACGAAAGCCCTTCGACGCCCGCGCAGGCCGACTCGAAATCGAGCGCCCACGGGCGCTCCAGCGGAATCTCGTCGCAGTTCGGCTGCGGCCCGCCGCGATCGACGATCACGAAATCGCTGACCGCGTCGAGCGCGAGCAGCGGATGGTGCCAGACACCCTTCGCATAATTGACGCCCTGCCAGCCTTCGGCCAGGAACGCGCGCATCGCGTCGGGCCGGAATTCGCCGGCCGGCGCGACGACGATCGCGTAGCGCGACACCGCCGCGAGCGGGATGAACGCCTGGCTGCCGTGCGGGTGACGCTCCATCAGCGTGACCGCGACCGGCAGCGCACGCGGCTGCGCGCGAAACACGCTGACGAGCGGCCGGCCGCCGTCCGCGCACACGTCGATCGTCGCGAGATCGTGAAAGCGCTCGGTCGTACCGCCGTTGATCGGGAAATGCCGCGCGCCTTCGAGCGCGATCACGTCGCCGAACGGCGCGAACGCTTCGCGGGTCAGGCGCTCGACGCGCAGGATGGGAGTGCCGCTCATGCCGCTGCCCTCCTTCAAGCCGGCTCGCCCCACAGACGCAGGCGCGACACGCCGCCGTCCGGGAAGATGTTGAACCGCACGTGCGTGACGGGGCCGAGCGCCGCGAGCGAGTCGAACGTGTGCACGTGATCCATCTGCAGCTTCTGCTCGCCGAGCAGTTCGGCCCAGAACATCGCCTGCGTGACGAGCGAGTCGTCGGTGCCGCCCGTCACGTGCGCAGCCTGCAGCGAGCAGCGATCGGGGAAATTGCCCTTGAAGAACGCCGTATCGACCTCGACGCGCCGGATGATGCCCGGCCGCGCGAGCGCGACGATCGCCCAGTCGTTGCCGGGCTCGCGGCGGCGCCGCGTTTCCCAGCCGTCGCCCATGTTCGCGCCGCGCCCCGGCATCAGCATCTGCGAGGCCGGGCCGAAGTGCTGGTTGTTCGCGGCCACCAGATAGCCGCCGTTCTCGATCGCCGCGAGATCGACGAGCTCGCCGGCCGGCACGCGGCGCCAGTCGCGCTGCGGCTGGCCGTACACGCGCAGCCGCGCGAGCCCGCCGTCCGGATACAGGTTCACGCGCAGATGCGTGACCGGCTGCGCATCGTCGACGCTCACGTAGTGATGCGCATTGCCCTGCAGCGTCGTCGCGGGAACGATCGTGCGCCACGCGGCGTCGTCCGGCGGCGTGTCGCCGCCCACCGCGCAGGCCTCGATCGACGCGGCCGGCGGGAAGTTGCCGGTGAAGTGGCTCGTATCGAGATCGACGCCGTGGATCACGCCCGGCCGCGCGAGCCGGACCACGCAGAAGTCGTGGCCGGTCGTACGCTTGCGGCGGGTTTCCCAGCCGTCCATCCACTTGCCGTGGTCGTCGTACTTGCCGGGAATGAACACGGCCGGCTCGGGATTCAGCATGCGCTCCTTCGGCGCGAAGAATTCGTCGCTGGCGAAGAGCGCCTGCGCGCCCAGGCGCGGGTCGGCGAGGTTCATGTAGCGCCGCGTGAAAGCCGGCGCGTTCGGATCGAGGATGGGGGCTGCCATGTCGTCTCCATTTTTTTGACAAGCGCCGGCGCATCGGCGCGCCGGTCGCATGAAGTTCGGTCGCGCGGTGCGGCCGGGGAAGCCGCGCCGCGCGAGCGGCGTGTTCAGAGCGCGTGAGCCTGGTCGCCGGCGACCGGTGCGGCGCCGCCCGGCGCATCGGCCACGTAGCGCAGCTCGCGGTTCAGCACGCGCTTCGCGCGGGCCCGGTCGATGTCGTTCTCCCACACGGCGACCACCACTGTCGCCACGCAGTTGCCGATCAGGTTGGTCAACGCGCGGGCGATGCCGACGAACCAGTCGACCGGCAGGATCAGCACGAGGCCGAGCACCGGAATCGCGGGAATCGCCGACAGCGTCGCCGCGAGAATCACGATCGCCGAGCCGGGGATGCCGTGCGCGCCCTTCGACGTGACGAGCGACACGAGCAGCACGACGATCAGGTCGTGCGTGGACAGCGGCGTGTTGGTGGCCTGCGCGATGAACAGCACCGCGAGCGTCAGGTAGATCGAGAAGCCGTCGAGGTTGAACGAATAGCCGGTCGGAATCACGAGGCCGACGGTCGAATCCTTGATGCCCATGTATTCGAGCTTGCTCATCACCTGCGGCAACACGGCGTCCGACGACGCCGTGCCGAGCACGATCGACAGTTCCTCGCGCAGATAGCGGATCAGCTTGAACACGGAGAAGCCCGCGAGCCGCATCACCGCGCCGAGCACGACCGTGACGAACACGAAGCAGCTCAGGTAGAACACCGCGACCAGGTAGCCGAGCTGCTTGAGCGACGCGACGCCGTACTTGCCGGTCGTGAACGCGATCGCGCCGAGCACGCCGAGCGGCGCGAGCTTGATGATGAAGCCGATGATCCGGAAGAACACGTGCGACAGCTCCTCGATCAGCGAATTGACGCGCTGCGCCTTGTCGCCGAGCAGCGACAGCGCGGAGCCGAACAGCACCGCGAACACCAGGATCTGCAGGATGTCGCCCTTCGCGAACGCGTCGATCGCCGTCTCGGGGATGATCTTCATCAGGTAGCCGGCCGTGTCCTTCAGGCTTTCGGCGTTCTTCGCGTACGTCGACAGCGACGCCGCGTCGAGCGAGCGCAGGTCGATGTTCATCCCGACGCCGGGGCGCGTGACCCAGGCAAGGACGAGCCCGATGCCGAGCGCGAGCGTCGTCATCACCTCGAAGTAGACGACCGCCTTCAGGCCGACCCGGCCGACCTTCTTCAAGTCGCCCGCATTGGCCATGCCGCTGACCACGACGCAGAACACGATCGGGCCGATGACCATCTTGATGAGCTTCAGGAAGCCGTCGCCGAGCGGACGCAGCGACTCGGCGAAGTGCGGGAAGAACGCGCCGAGCGCGACCCCCAGGATTAATGCGACGACTACCCGGCCAAACAGCGAATTGAGGAATTTCGACACGGCGCTCTCCCGATCCAACGGTTGCAGTTTCGTCTGTTCATACTGGTAAGACCAGTGATGTTATGGGGGATAGTAGGAAGCCGATATAGTGGCGTCAAGGACGAACAAAATAGGGATTTCCCGCCCCCGCGCACGGGCTTGCGGCACCCTGGAAAGGGGCGGATCGTGGCTTTCCCGTAGGCGGTCGTGCACCTCTCGCGGGCGGATTACAATGCCGGTCAGACCGGCCATCGTTCACACCATGAAAAATGTTCCGCATACCGTGACCGACACCGCCATCGCGACGATCCGCGACCGGATCGAGACAGGCGTGTACCCGGTCGGCAGCCTGCTGCCGGCCCAGCGCCAGCTCTCCGAGGAGCTGGAAATCAGCCGCGCGTCGCTGCGCGAGGCACTGTCGACGCTCGAGGCGCTCGGGATGCTGCGCATCCGCGCGGGCAAGGGCGTGTACGTCGAAAGCGCGCAGGCGTCGGCCGCGCATCCGTGGCAATTCGCCGAGCAGTCGTCGCCGCCCGACACCTACCAGATGCGCTATGCGCTCGAAGGCTTCGCCGCGCGGATGGCCGCGCGCGTGGTCAGCGACGACGACATCGCGTGGTTCGAGGACAACCTCGCCGACCTGCACGTCGCGCTGACGGAGAACGCACTCGAAGAAGCCTCGCGGCTCGACTTCGACTTCCACATGCGGATCATCCATCTGGCCGGCAACGCGGCGATCGAGTCCATCCTGCGCAGCAGCGCGGACATCATGAAGGAAAGCCAGCGCATGCCGTTCTATCGTCGCGAACTGCTGCTGTCGACGTGGCACGAGCACCGCGCGATCGTCGACGCGCTGATCGCGCGCGATGCGACCACCGCCGGCATCGCGATCGAAACGCACATCGCGAACGCCGCGCAGCGCGCGGGCGTGTTCTTCCCGACGCCCGGCGCGTAATTCCCCCGCGCCGCCGCCTGCCCGTCCGGCCGGCCCGCCGGTCACCGTTCCGACGAATCGCGATAGGCGAGCACGCGCTCGATGAAGGCGCGCGCCGCGACGCTGCGGTACGCGCCCTTGCGCGTGAGCAGCGCGGCCGTGCGCGTCGGCAGCGGCGGATCGATCTCCAGCGCGCACAGGTCGCCGCTCTCGCGCGCGACCGCGTCGGGCAGCACCGTCGCGAGCCGGCCGCACCGCACGAGTTCCAGCACCGCGCTGACCGTATTCGTCTCGATCGCGATCGACGGCCGCGCGCCGTGCTCGACGAAATACCGGTCGATGCGCTCGCGCGTCGCGAACGCGCGGCTCAGCAGCACCAGCGGCTCGCCGCCGAGCTCGGCCGGCGTCAGCGCGCGGCGGCGGCGCGCGAGGCGGTGCGTGCGCCCCGTCACCAGCGCGAGCGGCTCGTCCCACAGCGGCAGCGCGTCGATGTCCGGTGCGCGCGGCGGCATGAACGCGAAGCCGGCGTCGAGCCGGTCGTCGGCGAGCAGCGCCTCGATGCGCGCCTGCGGCATCGCGTCGATCGTCAGCGCGACGTTCGGATGGTCGGCATGGAATGCGTCGATCAGCGAGCCGCTCAGGTAAGCCGCGAACGTCGGCATCATCGCGAGCCGCAGCGAGCCGCTGCCGAGATCGGCGACGTCGTGCAGCGCGCGCTGCCCGGCATCGAGCGCGTGCAGCGCGGCGCGCGCATGCCGCGCATAGACCTCGCCGAATTCGGTGAGCCGCACCGTGCGGCCCGAACGGTCGAACAGCTGCACGCCGAGCGTTTCCTCGAGCTGACGGACCTGCTGCGACAGCGTCGGCTGCGACACGTGCAGCGCATCGGCCGCGCGCGTGAAACTGCGCTGCTCGGCGACGGCCAGGAAATAGCGGATGTGACGGAGAAGCATCGCAACCAACGTATTGGTTTTACCAATAGAGACCATAACGATCCAGTCTTGGACGCTATGAATCGATACCCGCATCATACGCACATCCGCTTGCGTGCAGCGCCGCTGTCGCCGCACGGAAGCGGCACGCCCGGGCCCGCCCTGCCAGCGCCCGCCGCACGGCGATCCGCCGCCCGCCCGATCTGGGTCCGGCCGCGATCCGCCCGGCGCGCTTCGGCTCACCGCCGATCCGTCGACGCCGGCCCCCGATTTCCGTCACCCCGCGCAACCGACGGCCCCGTGCCGCCGGCCGGCGCCGCTGTCTTTCGCGACCATGGAACCGCATCACGACGATCACCCTCCCCTCACCCGCGGCATGACGCTGCTGTTCGCATGCGCGTGCGGCATCGTCATCGGCAACATCTATTACGCGCAACCGCTGCTCGCCGCGATCGCGCACAGCTTCGGGCGCGCGCCGACCGAGCTCGGCTATCTCGTCACGCTGACGCAGCTCGGCTATGCGGCCAGCCTGCTGCTGATCGTCCCGCTCGGCGACGCGGTCAATCGCCATACGCTGATCGTGCGGCTGCTGATGCTCAACGTCGTCGCACTGATCGCGGTCGCGTCCAGCACGAACTTCACGATGTTCGTCGTCGCGAACGTCGCGGTCGGCTTCGTCACCTGTTCGACGCAGCTGCTCGTGCCGTTCGCGGCGTCGCTCGCCGACGCACGCTCGCGCGGCCGCGCGGTCGGCACCGTGATGAGCGGGCTCCTGCTGGGTATCCTGCTCGCGCGCGTCGCGGCCGGCGCGATCGCCGACTGGCTCGGCTGGCGCGCGGTGTACGGTATCGCCGCCGCGATGGTGCTCGCGCTGACCGCCGTGCTCGCCGTGAAGCTGCCGAAGGATCGCCGCGACGCGCACGTCGACTACGCGGCGCTGATGAAGTCGCTCGTCGCGCTGGTGCGCGCGCAGCCGCCGATCGCGCTGCGCTCGACCTACGGTGCGCTCGTGTTCGCGTGCTTCAGCCTGCTGTGGACGGGCCTCACGTTTTTGCTGAGCCAACCGCCGTACAGCTATTCGGAAGGGCAGATCGGCCTGTTCGGGATCGTCGGCGCGGTCGGCGCGCTCGCGGCGACGTCGGCCGGCCGGCTCGTCGATCGCGGCCACGGCAATGCGGCCACCGGCCTGTTCGCGGCGGCCGTGCTCGCGTCGTTCGCGCTGATCGCGACCGGCTCGCATTCGCTCGCGGCGCTGATCGCGGGCATCCTGCTGCTCGACGTCGGCGTGCAGGGCATGCACATCTCGAACCAGAGCGTGATCTATGCGCTCGCGGGCAACGCACGCAGCCGCGTGACGACGATCTACCTGACGAGCTATTTCATCGGCGGCGCGTTCGGGTCGTTCGCGGCGAGCGTCGCGTACGGCCTCGACGGCTGGCGCGGCGTGTGCGTCGCGGGCGCCGCGCTGTCGGGCGTGCTGATCGCGCTGTGGCTCGCATCGCAACGTGTCGGCACGCGACGGGTCACGCAGTAATGCGGCAGGCCGGCGACCCGTTTGCGCCGCACGACGAACAAGGCACGCGCCGCGCATCGCGGGCGTGCCTTTTCACCAAAGATGCCGCAGCCGTCGCGACGCGCCGACGCCGCACCGTCACGCGACCTCGTTCGCGAAATCGATCAGCACCTTCATCGCACGCTGGCGGTCGCCCGCCAGTTCGAACGCGAGGTTCGCATCGCGCATCGGGAACACGCGCGTGACGGCCGGCCGCAGGTCGACGCGCCCCGCGTTGATCAGCTGCACCGCCAGCGCGAATTCCGCATGAAAGCGGAACGACCCGCAGATCGACAGCTCCTTCGCGACCACGACGTTCTGCGGCAGGCTCACGTCGCCGCCGAGTCCGAGCTGCACGACGACGCCACGCGGACGCATCACGTCCAGTCCGTCGCGTAGCGCGCGCGCATTGCCCGAACATTCGATCACCACGTCGAACGTGCCCTTGTCGGCGCTGTAGCGCTCGACCCAGCCGGCATCGGCCGCTGCGTTGATCGTGCGGTCCGCGCCGAGCGCGCGCGCCACGTCCAGCGGCGCGTCGACGACGTCGGTCGCGACGATCTCCGCCGCGCCGTGCACGCGCGCCGCCGCGACCGCCAGCACGCCGATCGGCCCGCAACCCGACACGAGCACGCGCTTGCCGATCAGCGCGCCCGCGCGTGACACCGCATGCAGCCCGACCGCGAACGGCTCGGCGAGCGCCGCGAGCGACAGCGGCACGTGATCGGCGACCTTCACGCACTGCGCCGCGTCGCACACGAGCGCGTTGCGGAACGCGCCCTGCACGTGCGGCATGCGCATCGCGCTGCCGTAGAAGCGCATGTCGAGACACTGGTTCGGCAGCCCTTCGAGGCAGTAGCGACACGCGCCGCACGGCCGGCTCGGATTGACCGCGACGCGATCGCCGACCTTCACCGACGTCACGTCCGGCGCCACTTCCGCGACCGTGCCGGCGACCTCGTGGCCGAGCACCATCGGCTGCTGCAGCCGGATCGCGCCGAACCCGCCATGCCGGAAGTAATGCAGATCGGAGCCGCAGATGCCGCCCATCGCGACGTCGACGCGCACCTGGCCCGGGCCGATCTCGCCCGCGTCCCGCTCCTCGACCCGCAGGTCGTTCGGCCCGTGGATCACGACACACATGCAACGCATACGCATGACTCTCTCCTCGTTAGACGGCACTGGTCAGCCCGCCGTCCACGAACAGCGTCTGGCCGTTCACGAAATCGGACGCGGCCGACGCGAGGAAGATCGCCGCGCCGCACAGCTCGTCGACCTGCCCCCAGCGGCCGGCCGGCGTGCGCTTGCACAACCAGTCGGAGAACGCCGCGTCGTCGACCAGCGCACGATTCAGCTCGGTCTCGAAATAGCCGGGCGCGAGGCCGTTCGCCTGGATGCCGTGACGCGCCCAGTCGGCGCACATCCCCTTGGTCAGCATCCGCACCGCGCCCTTGGTCGCCGCATACGGCGCGATCGTCGGCCGCGCGAGCTCGCTCTGCACCGAACAGATGTTGATGATCTTGCCGTGGCCGCGCGCGATCATGTGCCGCGCGACGGCCTGCGCGACGTTGAACACGCCGTCGAGATTCACGCGCATCAGCGCATGCCAGTCGTCCGGGTCGAATGCGTCGAGCGGCGCGCGGCGCTGGATGCCCGCGTTGTTCACGAGGATGTCGATCGCGCCGACGCGCGCCTCGAAGTCGTCGACCGCCGCGCGCACCTGCGCGTGCTCCGCGACGTCGAACACCGTGTAGTCGGCCGCGAAGCCTTCGTCGCGAAACTGGCGCGCGAGCGTCGCGGCCTTCTCTTCATTGCGATCGTTGATGACGATCGCCGCGCCCGCCTCCGCGAGCCCGCGGGCAAGCGTCAGCCCGATCCCGCGGCCGGAACCGGTAATCAGCGCGCGGCGGCCGTCCAGGCGGAACCGGTCAAGCGTGTCAGTCATGGATGTCTCCTCGTACCCGTCGAGCCGGCTACCCGTCGCGGCCGGTCTCGCATCGACGGTATCTTCCGCCGCAACCGGGGCGCCGCGCCAATGGTCTTTCTTGATCCGGTTATCATGAAAACTGATTACCGTCCTTTCGTGCCCGCCCCCATGGAACTCAAGCAATTGCGCGCCTTCGTCACGCTCGCCGAAGAGCTGCATTTCGGGCGCGCCGCGCAGCGCCTGTGCATCGTGCAGCCCGCGCTCAGCATGCAGATCAAGGCGCTCGAGACGGAACTCGGCGCACGCCTGTTCGAGCGCGACCGGCACAAGGTCGAGCTGAGCGACACGGGGCGCGTGTTCCTGCCCGAAGCGCGGGCGACGCTGCAGCAGGCTGCACGCGCGGAACAGATGGCGCGGCTGTCGAGCCGCGGCGAAATCGGCACGCTGCGCATCGCGTTCGTGTCGTCGGTATTGCCGGCGCTGCTGCCGGCCGTGCTGCGCACGATGCGCGAGCGCTATCCGCTGATCGCGCTCGAACTGAAGGACATGCCGACGCCCGACCAGATCGCCGCGCTGCGCGACCGGCGGATCGACTTCGGCATGATCCGGCTGCCGGCCGCGTATGCGGGCATCGACATGCGCGTGGTGCTCGAGGAAGGCTTCGTCGTCGCGCTGCCGCTCGGCCATCCGCTCGCCGCGCGCGATGCGATTTCGCCCGCCGCATTGCGCGGCCACCCCGCGTTCGTGCTCGCGCGCCGCTACGCACCCGGCTTTCACGACGACATGCTGCTCGCATTGAGCCGCGCGGGCACGACGCTCGAGATCGCGCAGGAGTTCGGGGAATTCACGACGATGCTCGCGCTCGTCGCGGCGGGAATGGGGATCGGGCTGATCCCGGCGGAAGCGGCCAGCGCGCTGCCGCCGAACGTGCTCGCGCGGCCGCTCGACCTGGCCGGTCATCGCAGCGGCATCGGCCTCGCGTGGACCGATCTCGACAGCCCGCTGAAGCGCGCGTTCGTCGCCGCGATCGAACACGTGACGGCGAACGGCGGGCAATAAAAAACCCGGCCGGGAAACCCCGGGCCGGGTTCGTCCGCCGCGCCGGCCGCGTTGCGGCGGCCGCGCGACGTGCGGGATTACTTCGCGTTCGCGAATGCGACGGCCGTATCCAGCATGCGGTTCGAGAAGCCCCACTCGTTGTCGTACCAGCTCGACACCTTCACGAGGCGGCCCGACACCTTGGTCAGCGTCGCGTCGAACGTCGACGAAGCCGGGTTGTGGTTGAAGTCGATCGACACCAGCGGTGCGTCGTTGTAGCCGAGGATGCCCTTCAGCGCGCCTTCCGATGCTTCCTTCATGATCGCGTTGACTTCCTCGACCGTCGTGTCGCGCTTCGCGATGAACGACAGGTCGACGATCGACACGTTGATCGTCGGGACGCGGATCGCGTAGCCGTCGAGCTTGCCGTTCAGTTCCGGCAGCACGAGGCCGACCGCCGATGCGGCGCCCGTCTTCGTCGGGATCTGGCTGTGCGTGGCCGAACGCGCGCGGCGCAGGTCTTCGTGGTAGACGTCCGTCAGCACCTGGTCGTTCGTGTACGCGTGGATCGTCGTCATCAGGCCGGTTTCGAGGCCGATCTTGTCGTTCAGCGGCTTGACGAGCGGCGCGAGGCAGTTCGTCGTGCACGATGCGTTCGAGATGACCGTGTGCTCGGCCTTCAGCACGTCGTGGTTCACGCCGTAGACGATCGTCGCGTCGACGTCCTTGCCGCCCGGCGCCGAGATGATCACCTTCTTCGCGCCGCCCTTCAGGTGCGCGCTCGCCTTTTCCTTGGTCGTGAAGAAGCCCGTGCACTCCATCACGACGTCGACGCCCAGCTCGCCCCACGGCAGTTCGGCCGGGTTGCGGTTCGCGAGCACGCGGATCTTGTCGCCGTTCACGACGAGGTAGTCGCCGTCGACCGACACTTCGCCCGGGAACTTGCCGTGCGCGGTGTCGTACTGGGTCAGGTGCGCATTGGTCTTCGCATCGCCCAGATCGTTGATCGCGACGATCTCGATATCGTGCTTCTTGCCGTTTTCATAAAACGCGCGCAGCGTGTTGCGGCCGATACGGCCGTAGCCGTTGATTGCGACGCGAATCGTCATGGTCTATCTCCTGATGGCTGAAAAAATTCGTTTCGTGCAGCTTCACGGTGCGACGCGCGCATCGGGCGGCGCGCGTCGCGTATGCTTTTAGGCCAGCACGGCCTTCGCGGTCTCGACGACGTGCTCGACGGTGAAGCCGAAGTACTTGAACAGCACGCCGGCCGGCGCCGATTCGCCGAACGTGTCGATCCCGACGACGCCGCCTTCGAGGCCGACGTACTTGTGCCAGAAGCTCGTCACGCCCGCTTCGATCGCGACGCGGCGCACGCCGTGCGGCAGCACGCGTTCGCGGTATTCGGCGTCCTGGCGGTCGAACACGTTGGTCGACGGCATCGACACGACGCGCGCCGCGATGCCCTGCTGCGCGAGCGGCTCGACGGCCTTCATCGCGAGTTCGACTTCCGAGCCCGTCGCGATCAGGATGATCTTGCGCGCGACGATTTCGTCGTCCCAGTCCTTCAGCACGTAGCCGCCCTTCTCGATGTTCGCGATCTGCGCATCGGTACGCGGGTTGAACGCGAGGTTCTGGCGGCTGAAGATCAGGCTCGACGGACGGTCGGCGGCAACCGCCTGGGTCCATGCGACGGCCGTCTCGACCGTGTCGGCCGGGCGCCAGACGTCGTGGTTCGGGATCAGGCGCAGGCTCGACACGTGCTCGATCGACTGGTGCGTCGGGCCGTCTTCGCCGAGGCCGATCGAATCGTGCGTGAACACGAAGATCGACGGCACCTTCATCAGCGCGGCCACGCGCAGCGCGTTGCGGCTGTAGTCGGAGAACGTCAGGAACGTGCCGCCGAACGGCTTGTGGCCGCCGTGCAGCGCGAGGCCGTTGATCGCGGCGCTCATGCCGAATTCGCGCACGCCGTAGTTGATGTGGTTGCCGAGCCGCACGCCCGCGCCTTCCGGATTCGCGCGCACGGCCTTCGACGCCTTCCAGTTGGTCAGGTTCGAGCCGGTCAGGTCGGCCGAGCCGCCGAGCAGCTCGGGCAGCGCGGCGGCGAGGCCCTCGATCGCCTGCTGCGACGCCTTGCGGGTCGCGACCGTCTCGGCGCGCTCGTTCGCGCCGGCGATGATCGCGGCAGCCTTCTCGGCCCAGTCGGCCGGCAGCTTGTTGGCCATCCGGCGCTCGAATTCGGCGGCTTCTGCCGGGAACTTCGCGCGATAGGCCGCGAACGTCGCGTCCCATTCGGTCTCGGCGCGCTTGCCGGCTTCCTTCGCGTCCAATGCCGCATAGACTTCCTGCGGAATCACGAACGGCTCCCACTTCCAGCCGAGCGCTTCGCGCGTCTTCGCGATTTCTTCCGCGCCGAGCGCGGCGCCGTGCACGTCGTGGCCGCCGGCCTTGGTCGCCGCGCCCTTGCCGATCACCGTCTTGCAGCAGATCAGCGTCGGCTTGTCCGACAGCTTCGCCTTCGCGATCGCCGCGTCGACCGCGTCGACGTCATGGCCGTTCACGTTCGGGATCACGTTCCAGCCGTACGCCTCGAAACGCTTCGGCGTGTCGTCGTGGAACCAGTTCACGACGTCGCCGTCGATCGAGATGCCGTTGTCGTCGTACAGCGCGATCAGCTTGTTCAGCTTCAGCGTGCCCGCGAGCGAGCAGGCTTCGTGCGAGATGCCTTCCATCAGGCAGCCGTCGCCGAGGAACACGTACGTGTGGTGATCGACGATCTTCGCGCCGTCACGGTTGAACTCGTCGGCCATCAGCGCTTCGCCGAGCGCCATGCCGACCGCGTTCGCGAGACCCTGGCCGAGCGGGCCGGTGGTCGTCTCGACGCCCGGCGTGATCCCGTATTCCGGGTGGCCCGGCGTCTTCGAGTGCAGCTGGCGGAAGTTCTTCAGCTCTTCGATCGGCAGGTCGTAGCCGGTCAGGTGCAGCAGCGAGTACAGCAGCATCGAGCCGTGGCCGTTCGACAGCACGAAACGGTCGCGGTCGGCCCAGTGCGGGTTCGCCGGGTTGTGCTTCAGATGGCGCGACCAGAGCGCCACGCCGATTTCGGCCATGCCCATCGGCATGCCGGGGTGACCGGAGTTCGCTTGCTGGACGGCGTCCATCGCGAGCGCACGGATCGCGTTGGCCATCAGGGTGGTGGAGGCGGGAGACGAAGTCGTCATGTCGAGTCCGGAGAACGAGTCGAGGAAACGGGGGCACGGCGGCATCCGGAAGCTCGAGCGTCGATCGTTCCCGGCGCGCGGTGCGGCGCCTGACGGACGCGAAGCGGACGGAGCCTACGGACGGGGCTGCAAAGCTCGTCATTTTAACAGATGGGGCGGCATTTCCCTTGTCGGCGCGTCGTGTTCCGGCACGGTTTTCCGCCAGACCGGCCGCCGCCTATAATTCAGGCGTCGGAACTGCCTGCCCCCAGCGGCCTGCCCGTGAGTACCACCCTTCTCTTTCACCCGACGCCCGACGCCACCTACGGCTTCCCGAATGCGCGGCGGCTCGCGCACGTCGCGTCCCCGCACCAGCAGATCGAAGTCTGGGACACCCCGCAGCTCGGCCGCCTGTTCACGCTCGACGGCCGGCCGATGACGTCGGTCGGCGACGAGTACGTCTATCACGAATGCATGACGCACCCGGCCGCGCTCGCGCATCCGTCGCCGCGCAAGGCGCTCGTGCTCGGCGGCGGCGACGGCGGCGCCGCGCGGCAGTTGCTCAAGCACGCATGCATCGAACGGATCGTGATCGCCGAACTCGACGACGAGGTGGTCGGCATGGCGCGCCGCTATCTCGACGACGTGCACCAGGGCGCGCTCGACGACCCGCGTGTGGAAGTGGTGATCGGCGATGCCGCGCATTTCGTCGCGTCGACCGTCGAGCATTTCGATCTCGTGGTGTTCGACCTCACGCCGCCCGATTCGCCGGCGGCCGGCCTCTACACGCGGGCGTTCTACGCCCGCCTCAAGCGGATCCTCACGCCGCGCGGCGCGATCTCGATGCATCTCGGCTCGCCGGTGTTCCATGCGACGCGCATCGCCGCGCTGCTCGACGACCTGCGCGCGAGTTTCGCGTTCGTCGATCCGTTGTCCGCGCACGTGCCGCTGTATGGCTCGCAGTGGCTGATGGCGATCGCGAGCGACACGCTCGATGCGGCCGCGCTGTTCGCGCACGACGTCGACGAGCGGCTCGCTGCGCGCCGCGTGCAGGGGTTGCGCTACTACGATGCGCGACTTCATGCGGCCCTCTTTGCCCTGCCGCGCGCGCTGCGCGATACACTGGGCGTTCGCCGCTGAACGTCCGGACGGCCGCATCGCTCCGCACTCCTTCGAGGCTTCGCACGGTTCGCGTGCGAAACGCGGAGCCGGAACGACCCGGATGCAGCGAACGCCACTCGACCGACCGCGCCGCAACGCACCGTTCGACCGCGAAAACAGGAGATTTTCATGACCGATCCACGTCCGGCCGACGTGCCTTGGTTGACGCCGTACCTGGCCGTGCGCAACGTGCGCGCGGCCATCGATTTCTTCAAGGCCGCATTCGGCTTCGAGCTGCGCGACGTGCACGACGAGGACGGCGCGATCATGCACGTCGAGATGACCTATCGCGGCCAGCTGATCGTGATGTTCGCGCCCGAGGGCGCGTTCGGCTCGAAGGCCCTGACGCCGAAGCGCGCAAACGCCGTCGCGCCGCAATCGTTCTATCTGTACGTCGACGACGTCGACGCCACCTGGCAGCGCGCGCTCGACGCGGGCGCGAAATCGCTGAGCGCGCCGCAGGATCAGTTCTGGGGCGACCGGTTCGCGCAGATCGAGGATCTCGACGGCTACCGCTGGGCGCTCGGGTGCCGCCTCGACGCATGACCGACACCGCCACACGCATGAACGAAGCCACCACCACCGCGGCCGTGCCGCGCTTTTTCGTCGACGCGGCATTGCGCGCCGACGCCACGCTCGCGCTGCCGGCCGAGGTCGCGCGCCACGCGCAGGTGCTGCGGCTGCAGCCCGGCGATGTGCTCGCGCTGTTCGACGGCACGGGCGGGCAGTACCGCGCGCGGCTCGTCGAGATCGACAAGCGCAACGCGCTCGCGCAGATCGAGGCGTTCGAACCCGTCGAAGCCGAGCCGCCCTATCGCGTGACGCTCGCGCAAGGCATCGCCGGCGGCGACAAGATGGACTGGGTGATCGAGAAGGCCGTCGAGCTCGGCGTGGCGGCGGTCGTGCCGCTGTCGACCGCGCGCGGCGTCGTGAAGCTGTCCGGCGAACGGGCGGACAAGCGCGTCGCGCACTGGCGCGGTGTCGTGCGCGCGTCGTGCGAACAGTGCGGGCGCAACCGTGTGCCGGACGTCGCGGCGGTACGCGGCTTCGGCGCATGGCTCGATACGCTGCCTGCCACGCCGGCCGACGGCGAGCTGCGGCTGCTGCTGTCGCCGCGTGCGAGCATTCCGTTCGCATCGCTGCCCGACGCGCCGCCTGCGGCAACCGTCACGTTGCTGATCGGGCCTGAAGGCGGGCTGTCGCCCGACGAGGAAAACGCAGCGCGCGCACGCGGGTTCACCGCGCTGTCGCTCGGGCCGCGCGTGCTGCGCACGGAGACGGCTGGCGCGGCCGTGCTCGCGGCGCTGGCGGCGCGCTGGGGTGGGTGGTAAAGCGCGTCAGCGCGCCGCGTTGAACGGCTCGATGTCGATGACGCCGGAACCCTTGAGCGCCAGCGCAAGCGCGTCGATGCTGGCCGTATCGAACGAGAAGGTCGTCGCGGTGACCCGCAACGGCGGCGTCGCCTGGATCGCCTTGATCAATGGGCCGCGATAGCGCAGGTTCATCAGCATCGGCACGACCTGTGCGATACCGACCGGCTGGCCGCCGTGCTGCGCCGTGGCGGCATCGACCGTGTCGTTCCAGCCCTGGATGAAGCCGCCGGCGTCGATCCGTGTGTTCAGCTCGATCCAGCGCCGCTTCTTCTCGTCCGGGCTGTCGCCCGATGCGCGCAACGCGGCGGCTTCGCGGCCGAGATCCGTATCGTGCTTCGCGCGCCACGCCATGTAGCCGAGCGCGAAGACCATGTTGTCCGGCAGGATGTCGCCGTCATGCACGACGTGGGACAAGCGTCGCGGCGCCTGACTGTCGACGAAGGCCGGCGTCAGGATCCAGACGCTCCCGTTGCGCAACGCGCCGGACGTCCTGCCGAGCGCGGGTTCGCCGCTGTCGACCGCGATGCGCGTCAGCAGCCCCGCATCGACCAGTTCGTTCAGCTGGCCGGCCAACGCCGCCGACGCGTGAATCGCGCCGGCCACCGCCGCATACTGGCCGGGCGTCGAGCGCGTGCGCAAATCGGCAAGCAACCGCTCTACCGCCGGATACACAGTCGGCGCAGCCGGCGTCGACGCCGGTTCGGCCGCGACGGCATTCGCGGCCGCCGCGCCCCCCATCGAAACCACGGCTGCGGCAACCAGCAGCCCTCGCGTGAAAGCGTTCATCGTCGATGTCCCCGTTCGAATGTCCGGCGCGCCGGCAAACGTGCACGACGGCCCGAATGCTGCCGATTACTCGCCGGCGTCGCCGTTCGCCTCCCGCATCTGGCTCATCAGCGCGTTGACGACCGGCCGCAGCACCTGAGCGGGGGAATCCATGATCCAGCCCTTGCCGTCCGCGCCATGCAGATCGATCCGGCCCGTCATCGGCCGGCTCGTCTGCGCGTGGTCGAACACGGGTACCATGCCGTTCAAGAACGTCGCGAGGTATGCCGCGCGCGCGTTGTCGTCCTCCGAGCGCGGCTCGTCGACCTTCTCCCGCAGCGCCCGCAAGCCAGGCTCCACCTCGGCGACGCGGCACGCGAATTCGACCGTCGCGATCGATTCGCCCTCCACGGATGCGTCCGGTTTCCGGGTCGAGCCGGTAGCCTGGCACTCGGAACGCGCGAGTGCATGCTGAAATGACTCGATCGCCGCGGTGGTCGGCCCGCTCACCGTTGCGCGCACAGGCGCCGGCACCTTGTCCAGGATGGAGGCGACGATCGCCTCGCCCACCTTGTCGGCGAGCTTCGCAACTGCCGCCACGTCGAGCACGCCCTTGCCGTCGAAGTGCGTGCGCGTTGCCTCGTTGAACTGCTCGGCCTTCGATACGTCGCCATTGACGAATGCGCCGAGATACAGGTCGGCGGTTTGCTCGGGGGTCAGCACCGCGGCCTGCGCGGCCGGCGGAATGCCGAACGACAGCGCGCACAGGGTCAGCGCGCATAAGAGCGGACGGCGCGCACGCGCGCGCGCCGCAAATCGGGTAGCGGTCATGGGGAAGACGGCCCTCTCTCGAATGATTGGTGTCGTGCGCCCGGCGCGTCGTCCGCAGCCGGGCCGACCGATTGTCGCGGAAAAAAGTGCGCGATGAAAGACTTGTGTCGGGTCGCGTGCCGCGCGCGACACGTGCAGACGCAAAAAAGCCCGCTCGAAGCGGGCTTTTGACGGGCAGTTCGGCGAATCGGCCGCCGGGCGAGGCGCTTACGCGAACGAGTAAAACACCCGGAACGCGACCTTGCGCTCGGCCCAGAACTCGGCGGCCTCGCGGAACACGTCGAGCAGCGTCTCGCGCCCTTCCTTGTCAAATTTCTGCGCGATCGGCAGCCCTTCGAGGACGATCACGAAACCGGGCTGCGCGCCGGCCTTCGCGACGAGGTCGGTCAGGCAGTCGTACAGCGCGTCGTAGTTCTTCCCGAAATGCTTCGGGAACAGGAACGACGTCGCGATCGTTTCCATCACTTCCTGCTTCGACTGCGCGGCGCCGCAATACGCATACAGGAAATGCTGGCCGAGCCGACCGGCTTCGTCGGCGAGATCCTGCACGCGGAACGCGCGGATCGACTGCACGAGATTGGGTCGCACGGTCGTGAAAAGGCTCATAGGCTCCTCGTTCGATGAAAGCCCGGGCTCGGCTTCCTGTTGCTCCGGCGTGCCGCCGGCCTGCGCCGCCGCGTGCAACTGAATCACTCGCTGAAACAGATTGCCGTCGCCGGCCGCGAACAGTTCCGCCGCCGCCGTATCGTGCGCGTAGATGGAGTCGCTCATGCCATTCGTCCCGAAGTCATTCAACAATACGTTTAAAACTGTTGTAGTGGTCGCCCGTGTAATAACAGTTGTCGATCCGGCGCAACGGCCCGCCACAGACGATCCGGCGCGCGCCGCGATTGCGCGCACGCGGCGTCGGCACCGTGTACTCATGGTAGTAGCCGCGCTTCGCCTTCGGCAGGATCCGCTCGCGATTGCCGAACACGACGCCGTCTTTCTCGTACGGATAGGGGCCGCCGGCGCTGATCAGGCCCAGCGTGGTCACGGCCTCGCGCGGAAGACTGGCGGCCGGGATCGTATCGAGCCCGCTCGCGGCCACGTCGGCCGGAACGGCCTCCCGTGCGTAAGCGGCGGAAACCAGACTGCCCGTCGGCGTGCCGACGATACCCATCGCGAACATCGCGAAGACGGACGCGAGCGCGCCGTTGCGGAGCCACTTGCGTGCCATGAACCAGGGTTCCCGCTGTTAAATCAAGTAGTTGACGACCAACAAAGGCGTTAGCGTAGCGTTATTGGCCGCGCGAATCAATGTCCGTTTGGGAATCGAAAGCCGCGCGACAGCCGTAATGCCGCATTTCTTACCGAATTTGAACTACATTTAACTTACATGAGATAAAATACGGTCGGCATCTTTCGTATGGCAAGACCCTGCCTCCTTGCCACGCTCGCTGCCCGGAGTGGAAAGATGCTGCTGTTGCTTTATGGGAAGCGCGGTTGCGCCCTGCCCGCGGCGTGCCCATTGCGGGCACGCCTCTTTTTGCCTTTGTTTACAATTTCGCCCGACGCGCGGCACCGGTTCGACCGGCGCCGCGTGTTCGTTTCGGCTCAGCGCGCGGCGTTGACGTCGGCGACCAGCAGCGCCGCCATGTTGACGATGCGGCGAACGGTCGCCGATTCGGTCAGCACGTGCACCGGCTCCGCGGCGCCCAACAGGATCGGCCCGATCGCGATGTTGTTGCCGGCGGCCGTCTTCAGCAGGTTGTACGCGATGTTCGCGGCGTCGATGTTCGGCAGGATCAGCAGGTTCGCGTCGCCTTCCAGCGTCGATTCCGGCAGGATCTCCTTGCGCAGCGCCGCGTCGAGCGCGACGTCGCCGTGCATCTCGCCGTCGACCTTCAGCTCCGGCGCGGTTTCCTGCAGGATCGCGAGCGTATCGCGCATCTTCTTCGCCGAAGGCGCATTGCTCGTGCCGAAATTCGAGTGCGACAGCAGCGCGACCTTCGGCTCGATGCCGAAGCGGCGCACTTCTTCCGCGGCCATGATCGTGATCTCGGCCAGTTGCTCCGGGGTCGGATCGACGTTCACGTGCGTATCGACGAGGAAAATCTGGCGGCCCGGCAGCACGAGGCCGTTCATCGCCGCGTACACGCTGCATCCAGGGCGCTTGCCGATCACCTGGTCGATGAAGTGCAGGTGGCGGTGCGTGGTGCTGATCGTGCCGCAGATCATCCCGTCCGCTTCGCCCTTCTTCACCAGCATCGAGCCGATCAGCGTCGTGCGGCGGCGCATTTCGACGCGCGCGAGCTGCTCGCTGATGCCCTTGCGTGCCATCATCTTGTGATACGTCTGCCAGAAGTCGCGGTAGCGCTCGTCGTGCTCGGTGTTGACGACCGTGAAATCGGTGCCGGGCGTGAGGCGCAGGCCGTAGCGCTGGATCCGGTGCTCGATCACCGACGGGCGGCCGATCAGGATCGGCTTCGCGAGTTTTTCGTCGACGATGATCTGAACGGCGCGCAACACGCGCTCTTCTTCGCCTTCCGCGAACACGACGCGCTTCTTCTCTTCCGGCGCGGCACGCGCGATCTGGAAGATCGGCTTCATCGTCGTGCCGCTGTGATACACGAACTGCTGCAGATGCTGCTTGTACGCGTCCATGTCCTCGATCGGGCGCGTCGCGACGCCACCGTCCATCGCGGCCTGCGCGACGGCCGGCGCGATCTTCACGATCAGGCGCGGATCGAACGGCTTCGGAATCAGGTATTCGGGCCCGAACGACAGATCCTGGATGCCGTACGCGGTCGCGACGATGTCGCTCTGCTCGTGCTGCGCAAGTTCGGCGATCGCATTGACGGCCGCGATCTCCATTTCGCGCGTGATCGTCGTCGCGCCGACGTCGAGCGCGCCGCGGAAGATGAACGGGAAGCACAGGACGTTGTTGACCTGGTTCGGGTAATCGGTGCGGCCGGTGGCCAGCACCGCGTCGGGGCGCACTTCGAGCGCGAGTTCCGGCAGGATTTCCGGCGTCGGGTTCGCGAGCGCGAGGATCAGCGGGCGCTCGGCCATGCCCTTCACCATCTCCTGCTTCAGCACGCCCGCGGCCGACAGGCCGAGGAAGATGTCCGCGCCGTCGATCACTTCGGCGAGCGTGCGGGCGTCGGTTTCGCGCGCGAAACGCTCCTTGTCCGGATCCATCAGCTCGGTGCGACCCTTGTAGACCACGCCGGCCAGGTCGGTCACCGTGATGTTCTCGAGCGGCAGGCCGATGTCGACCAGCAGGTCCAGACACGCGAGCGCGGCCGCGCCCGCGCCGGACGCGACGAGCTTGACCTTCTTGATGTCCTTGTTGACGACCTTCAGGCCGTTCGTGACGGCCGCGGCCACGACGATCGCGGTGCCGTGCTGGTCGTCGTGGAACACCGGGATCTTCATCCGCTTGCGCGCTTCGCGCTCGACGATGAAGCAGTCCGGCGCCTTGATGTCTTCGAGGTTGATCCCGCCGAAGGTCGGTTCCAGCGCGGCGATCACGTCGACGAGCTTGTGCGGGTCCGATTCGTTCAGCTCGATGTCGAACACGTCGATGCCCGCGAACTTCTTGAACAGCACCGCCTTGCCTTCCATCACCGGCTTCGACGCGAGCGGGCCGATGTTGCCGAGACCGAGCACCGCCGTGCCGTTCGTCACGACGCCGACCAGGTTGCTGCGCGCGGTGAAACGCGCCGCGTTCAGCGGGTTCTCGACGATCTCCTCGCACGCGTACGCCACGCCCGGCGAATACGCGAGCGCGAGGTCGCGCTGGTTGATCATCTGCTTGGTCGGAGCGATCGCGATTTTGCCGGGGGTCGGAAATTCGTGATAGTCGAGCGCGGCTTCGCGGAGCTTGGCTTTGGAGGAGGCTTGGGTGGACATGTGTCTCGTGACGTGCGGATTAGAATAACTGTTCGACGGCATTGTAGCGCCAATCATCGGCCGCCAGACCGGCGATTCGGGTGCAACAGCCGCGACCAAAATGTACTGGATGGTGCAGGAGCGCCGCCGCTCGCCTCGTACAATGCCGTTCCTTCAACCGTTTCGGACCACCCGCCGTGCCAGCCGCCCTTTCCGAGTTTTCGCTGATCGAACGCTTCTTCACGCGCCGCGCCGCACGGGGCGCCCGTGCGTCGACGCTCGGCATCGGCGACGATTGCGCACTGATTGCGCCCCGATCCGGGAAATTGCTGGCCATTTCGACGGACATGCTGGTGGAAGGCCGCCACTTCTTCCCCGATGTCGCGCCCGACGCGCTCGGCCACAAGACGCTCGCGGTCAACCTGTCGGACCTCGCGGCGATGGGCGCCGAGCCGCGCGCATTCACGCTCGCGTGCGCGCTGCCGCGGGCCGACGCGGCGTGGCTCGAGGCGTTCAGCGACGGCCTCTTCGCGCTGGCCGAGCGATACGGCTGCGAGCTGATCGGCGGCGACACGACGAGCGGGCCGCTGAACCTGTGCGTGACCGTGTTCGGCGAAGTCGCGCCCGACGCGGCGCTGCGGCGCGATGCCGCGCGCGACGGCGACGACGTGTGGGTGTCCGGCACGCTCGGCGATGCGCGCGCGGGCCTCGGCGTCGCCCGCGGCGAATGGGCGGCCGGCGCCGATGAAGCCGCCGCGTTCCGGCGCGCGCTCGAGCGGCCCGAACCGCGCATCGCGCTCGGCCGCGCGCTCGCGGGCGTCGCGCACGCGGCGCTCGACCTGTCGGACGGCCTCGCCGGCGATCTCCAGCACATCCTGACGCGCTCGAACGTGCGCGCCGAGATCGACGCCGACGCGGTGCCGCGCTCGACCGCGCTCGCCACGCTGCCGATCGACGTGCAGCGCCGCTGCACGCTGGCCGGCGGCGACGACTACGAACTGTGCTTCACGGCGCCGGTCGCGGCCCGCGCGGCGGTCGCGGCGGCGGGCGCCGCGGCCGGCGTGCCGGTCACGCGAATCGGTACAATACGCGCGTTGTCCGCGCCGTCGGCGCAACCCGCCATCGCGTGGCGCGACGCCGCCGGCGCGCCCCTCGCTCTCACGTTGCACGGCTTCGACCACTTCCATGCAGACTGATCCGACGCCCACGCGCGCCGCGGCCGAGCCCGGCGCCGCGCAGCCCGCGCCGACACGCGTGACGGCCCGCTTCATGCTGTCGCACCCGGCGCATCTCGTGTCGCTCGGCTTCGGCAGCGGGCTCGCGCCGATCATGCCCGGCACGTTCGGCTCGCTGTTCGGCTGGCTCACGTTCGTCGTGCTCAACCGCTACCTGACGGTGCCCGAATGGTGGGCGCTGATCGCCGTCGGCTTCGTGGCGGGCACGTGGGTCACCGGTTTCACCGCGAAGAAGGCCGGGATCGCCGATCCGGGCGCCGTCGTCTGGGACGAGATCGTCGCGATCTGGCTCGTGATGCTGTTCGTCACGCCCGCGACCTTCGTCGGCCAGCTGTGGGCGTTCGTCGCGTTCCGCTTCTTCGACATGCTCAAGCCGCCGCCGATCCGCTACGTCGAGCGCCGCCTGCAAGGCGGGCTCGGCATCATGGTCGACGACCTGGTGGCCGCGTTCATGACGCTGCTCGTGATCGCCCTGTGGCGCTCCGTCGCCGGCTGACCGATTTCCCGACTCCCGTTTCCCGACGCGCATGCCAACCGATTCCGTCGTTCACCAGCTTGCGATCCGCGCAGGCAACAAGCTGCGTGACGAGCACCTCACGCTCGCCACCGCCGAATCCTGCACCGGCGGCATGATCGCCACCGCGATCACCGACATCTCCGGCAGCAGCCAGTGGTTCGAGCGCGGCTTCGTCACGTACTCGAACCAGGCCAAGATCGAGATGATCGGCGTGCCGGCCGACCTGATCGACAAGCACGGCGCCGTCAGCGAGCCCGTCGCGCGTGCGATGGCCGAAGGCGCGCTGCGCAACAGCCGCGCGCAGGTCGCGCTGTCCGTCACCGGCATCGCGGGTCCGGCCGGCGGCAGCGAGAAGAAGCCGGTCGGCACCGTGTCGTTCGGCTGGAGCAACCGGCTGCATACCGACGTCGAAACGCTCGTGTTCAAGGGCGACCGCGAACAGATCCGCACGCAGGCGGCCGCGCATGCGCTGCGCGGGCTGCTGAAGCTGCTCGACGAACGCGAACGCTGACCGGGCGGGGCGGCGTGCCGCGCGCTTATTGAATCGCGTCGGGCTTCACGACGATCCAGTTCTTGTCCGCCGTCACCGGCAGGCCGAGCGACTTCTGCTTCGCGGCCGATTCGTCCGACCACGCGCGGATCTGCGCCATCTGCTTGTCTTTCTTGTTCACCCACACGCGCACGCCGCCGCGCGCGACGTCGGTCGCGTTCAGCAGCATGTAACCGTCGGACGTCGGCGTGTCGCCCGCGACGAGCACCGGCTTCTTCCACTGGTCGATCCAGCCGACGATCGAACCGAGCTTGCCTTCGTACCACGTCATCGGGTTCATCAGGAACGGCGTGATCACGAGGTGGCGGTTCGCGGCCTCGTCGTACTTGCCGGCCTTGATCTGCAGCCGCGACGTCGTCAGCGCGCCGGTCGCCGGGTCGCGCAGCAGCGTCGTCACGCCGATCACGTTCTGCGGCTTCACGTTGTAGCCGTACTTCGGATCGGACAGCACGAGCCGCGCGAGCTCCTCGTGTGCGGCCGTCATCACGTAGACGTCGATGCCGTTCTCGCGCAGCGCGTTGTACAGCTCCTGCATCCCGCGGAAGAAGCGCGGCGGGTTCACCGTGCCGTCGACGACCTTGTCGCCGTGCCAGTAGCGGATCGGGATCGGCTTGCCGTCGGCGAGCATCGCGTCGACGTGGCGCTTCAGATCGGCGAGCGACTGCCCGGCGAACGCCTGCGCGATCCACGGATAGCAGACCAGGTCGTCGATCTCGCACAGCCGGTAGTAGTAGCTCGTCAGCGATTCCTTGTAGTCGGCGGCATCCTTGAACGGGATCAGCTTCAGCGACGGGTCGAGCGAATCGCGCGTCAGCACGCCGCGGTTCTCGAGATACGGCAGCAGCGATTCCTCGAGGTCGTAGCGGTAGGTCGTGTTGTCGGCGTCGAACACCGCGTAGTCGCCGCGGTTCGCGTGCGCGGCGATCATCGCGTTCAGCGCCTTCGCGCTGTCGGCCGGCCAGTGCGACAGATCCGCCGCATGGGCGAACGTCATGCACAGCGACGCGGCGAACGCGCTCAGAAGACGGCGGGACAGCTTGGGCATGGCGTCGCTCCTTTTCTTGACGTTTTCGTGACGGATCGATGACAACAGGCAGCATCGCGCGAATAAATTAGCGACATGCAGTGCGGAAGCGACGGGAAGTTGTCGGTGTGCGCCAGGGACGATCGGGGAACGCGGAGGAGGAGCGGGAGGTGCGGTGCGGGCCCGCGGGTGCGGGGCCGGCGAACCGCCCGGCGGGCCGGCCGGGCGGTGTGGTGCGATACGGCGTCGCGCGACGCGGTCAGCGATGCGCGTTGATCGCGTCGCGCGTCTTCTGCGCGGCGAGCGCCGCGGCTTGGGCGAAATCCTCGCCCTTGCTCGCATACAGGATCGCGCGCGACGAGTTGATCATCATCCCGGTGCCGTCGGCCGTGCGCCCCGCGTTGACGGTCGCCTGCACGTCGCCGCCCTGCGCGCCGATGCCGGGGATCAGCAGCGGCATGTCGCCGACGATCCCGCGCACGATCTCGATTTCGTTCGGGAACGTCGCGCCGACCACGAGGCCGAGCTGGCCGCTCTTCGCATTCCACTTGTTCGCCGCGAGGTCGGCGACGACCTGGTACAGCGGCCGGGCCGGCTGGCCGGCCCCGTTCGTGTCGAGGAACTGCAGGTCCGAGCCGCCCGGGTTCGACGTGCGGCACAGCACGATCACGCCCTTGCCTTCGTGCTCGAAGTACGGCTCGACCGAGTCGTAGCCCATGTACGGGTTCACCGTGACGGCGTCCGCGCGATAGCGCTCGAACGCTTCGCGCGCGTACTGCTCGGCGGTGCTGCCGATGTCGCCGCGCTTCGCGTCGAGGATCACGGGCAGGCCCGGATGCTGGAGATGGATGTGCGCGATCAGGCGCTCGAGCTGGTCTTCCGCGCGATGCGCGGCGAAGTACGCGATCTGCGGCTTGAACGCGCTCGCGTACTGCGCGGTCGCGTCGACGATCTGCCGGCAGAACTCGAAGATCGCGTCGGGCTGGCCGTCGAACTGCACGGGAAAACGCGACGGCTCGGGATCGAGGCCGACGCACAGCAGCGAATTCGTGCGCTGCCACGCGGCGCGCAGCGATTCGATGAAAGTAAGCGGGGAAGACATGGCGGGTACTCGCGGCAAACCGTTGGTAGACCGCGTATTTTACCCGCGTCGCGGGCGGCCCTCGCGTGCCGCGGCGTTGCCGCGCGCATCGGCGCGCTCGACGGTGAACGCGAAGCGCCGCGTGAGCCGCTCGCCGGGCGCGAGCAGCGTCATCCCGTGCGCGGTCGCGCCGCCCGGCAGGTTCACCGCATTGATCGGATGATCGACCGGCTCGAAGCAGAAGAAATCCTCGCCCGGCGGCGTATA
Organism: Burkholderia sp. NRF60-BP8; assembly: GCF_001522585.2. Classification (NCBI taxonomy): domain Bacteria; kingdom Pseudomonadati; phylum Pseudomonadota; class Betaproteobacteria; order Burkholderiales; family Burkholderiaceae; genus Burkholderia; species Burkholderia sp. NRF60-BP8. The sequence goes on along the minus strand of NZ_CP013373.1, from coordinate 586,187 downwards.
GAGCACGTACGCGTCGGCGTCGGCCGAGACGGTCAGCGACAGCCGGCGGCGCGGCCAGCTCACCGTCGCGTGGCCGCCCCAGCCGGTAAACGCGTGATTGACGAGCGTGGCCGGCAGCGGATACGCGACGCCGAACTGCCAGGCCGGCGGCACGCTGACGTGCCGCACCGGCAGGAAATCGGCGCCCGACAGCCACAGGCCGCCCGCCGCCGCGGCCAGCTCGGTCACCGCATCGCGCACGAGGAACGGATGCACGCCGAGCCCGAACGGCAGCCGCGCGCGCCCCGCGTTCTCGATCGTCAGCGCGATCGACAGCGTCGCGTCGTCGAGTTCGAACGACTGGATCGCGCGGAACGCATACGGCGCGCCGGCGGCACGGTCGAGCGACAGTTGCAGCGACGTGTCCGTCGCATCGTCCACCTGCCACGGCGCGAGCCAGCCGTCGCCGTGAATCGGCAGCGGCTCGTCGCGGCGGTTGCGCGGCACCGCGACCTTGCGCCCGTCGCATTCGAAGCGCCCGTCGCCGATCCGGTTCGAATACGGCAGCAGCGGATAGCACGCGAGCTCGTTCGGGTCCTTCGCCGTCTCCGGGTGCTCGCACCGGCGGAACACCGGCATCAGCACGCCGTTGTCGCCGCGCCAGTCGAAGCGCGCGATGCCGCCGCCGAGGTGCGGCAGCACGTCGAGCCGCAGCGACGCGTTCGACAGCGTGACGGCCGCCGCATGCGCGGCGCCGACGCCCTGCGCGAACGCGGCCGTCTGCGGGCCGGGGCTGACCGGCTGGGCGGCGGCGGCCAGGCGCGCGCGGCGCGACTGGCTGGTGGACGACGATGCACGCGAGGACGTGGCGGTCATGGTGAGCTCCTTTCCTTCGTCGAAGAAACGATGCAGGTCGTGCGAACGATCAGGCCCAGCCGCCGTCGACGATCACGTCCTGCGCGGTGATCATCCGGCTGTCGTCGGCCGCGAGAAACAGCGCCATCCGCGCGAGATCGGCCGGCAGCAGTTCGGCATCGATGCACTGGCCGGCCTTGATCGCCGCGCGGCCCGCGTCGTCGAGCCACAGCCGGCGCTGCTTGTCGGTCAGCACCCAGCCGGGCACCAGCGAATTCACGCGGATGCCGAACGGGCCGAGATCGCGCGCGAGGCCGCGCGTCAGGCCCTGCACGGCCGCCTTCGCCATCACGTAGACGGGATAGCCGCCGTTCTTCAGCATCCAGCTGATCGAGCCGAGATTGATGATCGCGCCGCCGCCCTGCCGCTTCATGTCGTCGATCACCGCCTGCGCGGCGAAGAACTGGTGACGCAGGTTTACCGCGATGCCCGCGTCGAACGACGCGGGCGTCACGTCGCCGATCGCATGGCGCACGTCGTTCGCCGCGTTGTTCACGAGCACCGCGATCGCGCCGATGCGCGCGCGGATCGCGTCGATCGCCCGGCGCAGCGCGTCGATGTCGGTCAGGTCGCACGACAGGAACAGCGGCGCATGTCGCGCATGCGTGAGACGCTCGGCGAGCGCGGCGCCGGCCGCCGCGTCGAGATCGACGAACGCGACGCGCGCGCCCTGTTCGGCGAAGTGCTCGACGAACGACGCGCCGATGCCGGTCGCGCCGCCCGTGATCAGCACGGCGCGATCCTCGAGGCTCGGGTAGCGCGCGAAGCGCGCGTCGCTCGCGGCGTGCGGATCGGGCGTGGAATTGTCGATGGTCATGCGGATCGTCTCCGTGGGAACAGGTCGGTCAGTCGCGTACGCCGCGGTTCTTGAGCTGGTCGAGCAGCACGGCCGCGAGCAGGATCGCGCCGCGCACGAGGTACTGGTAGAACGCGTCGATGTTCAGCAGGTTCATCACGTTCTCGACGGTACCCATGATCAGCACGCCGATCACGACGCCCGAGATCGTCGCGCGACCGCCCATCAGCGACACGCCGCCGAGCACGCACGCGGAGATCACGTTCAGCTCGAAACCCTGCGCGGCGTTCGGCTGACCCGACGTGATGCGCGACGCGAGAATCACGCCCGCGAGCGCCGTCACCGCGCCCTGGATCAGGAAGATGTACACGCGCGTGCGTTCGACGTTGATCCCCGCGAGCCGCGACGCTTCCGGATTGCCGCCGATCGCGAGCGTGTTGCGGCCGTAGACGGTCTGGTTCAGCAGCACGCCGAAGCCGATGAAGCACAGCAGCGTGACCCAGATCGGCAGCGACACGCCGAACATCGACATCCCGCCGAGCGCGATGAACGTGTCCGACGACACGCCGACCGCCTGCCCCTTCGACACGATGAAGCCGAGCCCGCGCACGATCTCCATCGTCGCGAGCGTCGTGATCAGCGCGTTGATGCGCAGGTACGCGATCACCGCGCCGTTCACGAAGCCGATCGTCGCGCCGGCGGCGACCGCCGCGACGATCGCGACGAACGTGTTGTCGGTCGCGTTCAGCACCATCGCGCACAGCACGCCGGAGAACGCGACGGTCGAGCCGATCGACAGGTCGAAGTCGCGCGACGCGAGACAGAACATCATCGTGCACGCGACCATGCCGATCTGCGAGATCGACAGCGCGAGGCCGAGCATGTTGTCGATCGAGAAGAAGTGATCGACGGTCAGCGACATCGTGATGAACATCACCGCGAAGATCGCGATCAGGCTGTATTCGGTCAGATGCTGCCACCACTTCTGGCGGTCGCTCTGCTGTGGCACCAGCGCGTCGGCCGACGGCTTCGCGGCAGCGCTGGCAAGGTTTTCGTTGACTTGCATGGTGTGTCTCCTGCTCCTGCATCGCGCGACCCGCGCCGCGCGTGTTCGATTCGAATGTCGTATGCCGCGTCAGGCGGCCTGGACCGCGCTCGTCTGCGGCAGCGCCAGGTTCAGCACCGCGTGCTCGTTCGCCTGCGCGCGCGGCAGCTCGCCGGCGATGCGGCCTTCGCGCATCACGACGACGCGGTCGGACACGCCGAGCACTTCCGGCAGTTCCGACGACACCATCACGATCGCGCAGCCGCGCTCCGCGAGCCGGTAGATCACGTCGTAGATCTCGTGCTTCGCGCCGACGTCGATCCCGCGCGTCGGCTCGTCGAGGATCACGACCTTCAGGTCGGGCTCCGCGAGCCAGCGCGACAGGATCGCCTTCTGCTGGTTGCCGCCCGACAGGAAGCGGATCTTCTGGCGCCGGTTCGGCGTCTTGATCTTCAGCCGCTGGATGAAGCGGTCGGCCGTCTCGCTTTCGGTCTTGCCGTTGATGAAGAGCCCCGCGCGCAGCGAATGGCGACGGCAGCTGATGTTGATGTTCTCCGCGACCGACGCGATCGCGATGATCCCTTCTTCCTTGCGGTCCTCGGGGCACAGCACGATGCCGTGCCGAATCGCGTCGCCGGTGCGCTTCACGTCGATGCGCGCGCCGTCGAGCGTCAGCACGCCCGCGCGCCGGCGGTCCGCGCCGTACACGAGCCGCATCAGCTCGCTGCGACCCGCGCCGACGAGCCCGAAGAAACCGACGATCTCGCCCGCGCGCACCGAGAAGCTCGCCGGTTCGCGCAGCGCCGGGCCGTCGACGCCTTCGGCGGAAAACCGCACGTCGCCGAGCGCGCGCGGCGCGTAATGGTAGATGTCCGAAATCTCGCGCCCGACCATCTCGGCAACCAGCCGCTCGCGCGGCACGTCGGCCAGCGATTCGTGCGACGCGATCTTGCGCCCGTCGCGAAAGATCGTGCACGCATCGCACAGCCGGTAGATCTCGTCCATCCGGTGCGAGATGTAGATCAGCGCGCGGCCTTGCGCACGCAGATCGTCGACCAGTTTGAACAGCACCTCGGTCTCGCGATGCGACAGCGAGCTCGTCGGTTCGTCGAGCGCGATCACGCGCGCGTTGCGCATCAGCGCCTTGCAGATCTCGACCATCTGCCGCTGCGCGATCGACAGCCGCCCGAGCCGCGCATCCGGATCGAGATCGACGCCCATCTCGGCGAGCCGCTCGCGCACGTAACGCTTCGCCTCGCGCTTTCTCACCCAGCCGAACGCGTTCGGCAGGCGGCCGAGCAACAGGTTTTCCGCGACCGTCAGGTCGGGCACGTACTGCAATTCCTGGTGAATCACCGCGATGCCGGCCGCGATCGACGCGGCCGCACTCGCGAACTGCACGGGCTGGCCGTCGACCAGCACGCTGCCCGCATCGGGCTGGTATTCGCCGCCGAGAATCTTCAACAGCGTCGACTTGCCCGCGCCGTTCTCGCCCATCAGGCCATGCACCTCGCCCGCATGCACGTCGAACGAAATGCCGTCGAGTGCGCGCACGCCGGGAAATACCTTGCCGATATTGTCAAAACGCAGTGCCGCTGACACGTCGTCTCCCCACTTCCAGATCGATCGACCGCCGGCCGCCGCGTCGCCGCGGCAGCCGGCGGGCCGCTTACTTCGACGCGAGCCCCATCTCCTCGCGCACCTTCGCCACGTTGTCGCGCGTCGCGAGCATGCCCGTCGTCAGCGTCAGCGGCGGCGGCGCCTTGCCCTGCGTGATCCACGCGTACATCAGGTCCGAGGTTTCCTCGCCGTGGCGCTTCGGGCTGATGATCACGGTGCCGTAGAAGCCCGTCGGCTGCGGCTTCTTGAACTCGTTCAACGCCGAATCGGAACCGCCGATGCCGATGCCGATCATGTTGTCGGCCTTGAAGCCGCGCCCTTCGGCCGCGCGCACCGCGCCGAGCACGGCCTCGTCGTTCAGGCCGTAGGCGACCCAGTGCTTGAACTGCGGGTTCTTCGTGAGCGCGATGTTCGCCGCGTTGAACGCGTTTTCCGTGTCGGTCTTCGCCTGCGGCGCCGCGATCACGTTCGCCTTCGGGAAGCCGGCGGCGACCAGCGCGTCGGTCGCGCCGCTCGTGCGGTCGTGCGCGGTCGGCAACTGCTCGTAGGTGATGTCGATCGCGCCGACGTCCTTCATGTCCCAGCCGCGCTTCTTGATCTCGGCCGCGATGCCGTCGCCGACCTGCTTGCCGATGTTGTACGCGGAGATCCCCATGTGCGGCACCGCCTCGATCGGCTTGCCCGCGCCGTCGACGAGGCGGTCGTCGACCGTCATCATCTTCAGGTTGTGCGACTTCGCCTTCGCGACGATGCCCGGCCCGAGCTTCACGTCGGGCGTGCAGATGATGAAGCCCTGAGCCTTCTGCGCGGACAGGTTGTCGATCGCGCTCATCACCTTCTCGCCGGACGGCGCGCCGATCTTCACGAGCGTGAAGCCCTTCTGCTTCGCGGCGATCTCGGCGAATTTCCATTCGTCCTGGAACCACGGCTCTTCCGGCTGCTTCACCAGGAAGCCGATCTTGACCGGGTCGGCCGCGTGCGCGACCGGGCTGCCCATCACCACCGCGGCCGCGGCGGCCAGCGTTACGAACGTTCTGCGTTTCATCTCCAGTGTCTCCTTGTTTTCATCGAACAGGATGCAGCCGCTTGTTGGTCTCGACGCAGCGTGCGCGCGGCCGTCGCACGTGCGGTCTTTCGAATCGTTGCGTCAGTCGTGATACAGCGCCGCGCGCCCGCCATCGACGGTGATGCACGCGGCATTGATGAACGGCGCCTCGTCGGACGCCAGAAACACGGCCGTCATCGCGACCTCCTCCGGGCGGCCGATCCGCTTCATCGGCTGCAGCGCGAGCGTCTCGGCACGCGCCGCGGCCGGATCGGGCTGCGCGTCCCACCAGTCGCGCGTCAGCTGCGTCTCGATGTAGCCCGGCGCGATCGCGTTCACGCGCACGTTGCGCGCCGCGTATTCGATGCCGAGCGCCCGCGTGAGCCCCAGCACGCCGTGCTTCGCGACCGGGTACGGAAAGCAGCCCGGGATGATCCTGAATGCATGCGTCGACGCGATGTTCACGATGCTGCCGCGCCCGCGCTCGACCATGCCCTCCAGCGCCGCGCGGCAGCCATGCCACACGCCGTCGAGATCGACCGCGAAGCAGCGCCGCCAGTCGTCGTCGGTCATCGTCAGCGGATCGGCGAACACGTTGATGCCCGCGTTGTTCACGAGCACGTCGAGCGGGCCGAACGCCGCTTCGGTCTGCGCGAGCGCATCGCGCACCGCCTGCTGCCGCGCGACGTCCGCCTGCAGCGGCAGCACGCGCGCGCCGTCGCATTCGCGTGCAATCGCGGCGGCCGTATGCTGCGCCTGCGGGAAGTCGAGATCGACGAGCGCGACGGCCGCGCCTTCGCGCACGAACGCGCGCGCGATCGCGGCGCCGATGCCGCGGCCCGCGCCCGTCACCATCGCGACCTTGCCCGCGAGGCGGCCCATCATGCGGCTCCGCCGCGCGCGACGCGCAAGCCGGCCTGGAACGCACGCGCATTCGCCGCGGTCGTGTCGGCGGACTGGCCGGGGCGGTACAGCGCCGAACCGAGCCCGAAGCCGTTCGCGCCGGCGTCGAGGAACGGGCGCATGTTGTCCGGCGCGATCCCGCCGACCGGAATCAGCGGCACCGCGCGGTCGATCACCGCGCGCCATGCCTTCACGACCGTCACGCCGAGTTGCTCGGCCGGGAACATCTTCAGCACGTCGGCGCCGTTCGTCAGCGCCGCAAACGCTTCGGTCGGCGTCGCGACGCCCGGCGCGCTCGCCAGCCCGAGCTCGCGTGCGCGGCGGATCACGGCTGCGTCGCTGTGCGGCATCACGATCAGCGCGCCGCCCGCGTCCTGCACGCGGTCGACGTACTCGGCGCGCAGCACGGTGCCCGCGCCGACGATCGCGTCGTCCGGCAACGCGCGCCGCAGCGCCGCGATGCTGTCGAACGGGTCCGGCGAGTTGAGCGGCACCTCGACGATCCGGAAGCCGGCGTCGTAGAGCGCGCGGCCGTGATCGGCCGCTTCGGCGGGCGTGATGCCGCGCATGATCGCGATCAGCGGACACGCGTCGAACGCGCGCATCAATGCGGCGTGGGGCGTGTACGGCGCGGGCAATGTCAGGTCGGACGGCATCGAGGATTCCTCTGCAAGCAGTTCGGTGTTCAGTGATCGGCGCAGACGGGTTCGCCGTCCGCGCGCACGAGCCCGGCGCGCGACGCGATCCGCCACAGGCCGAGCTCGGTCGCATGCGCGGCGACACGCGCATGCGCATGGCCGAATACCTGAAGCGCATCGACGTAGCGCGAGCACAAGCCGTCGTCGCCGATCAGCAGCAACGGCTGGTCCGCGAGCGCGATGCCGCGCTCCGCGAGCATCGCATCGAGCGCATTCAGCTCGTGGCCGATCAGCAGGCCGGACAGGTAGTCGCCCTGCGCATCGGGCGCGAGCCGGTCGGTCAGCCCCAGCGTGCGCGTGCTGAAAATCGTCGCGAGCAGCCCCGTGTGTTGCGCGCCGCGTGCGACCGACACGCCGCGCACGAACGCGTCGCGGTCGGGCGACGCGCCCATTCGCATCGTGCGGCCGAGGATCGTGTGATCGCGCAGCACCGCGAACAGCTCGCCGGTCATGAAGGTCTGGAAGCGCTCGATCAGCCCGTCCTTCACCCATGCCCATTTCGCATGCGTGCCCGGCAAGCCGATCAGGACCCCTGAACGATCGGCGCCAAGCGTCGGGTCGCTCGCGAGTGCGCCGACGATCTGCGTTTCTTCGCCGCGCATCACGTCGGGCAATTCGCCCGTCGCGATCACGCCCGGCACGATCGAGACCGTCGCGCCGCGCGCCGTCGTCACCGTGATGAGGCCCGCGACGAGCGCGTCCGCGCCGGCCGGCGCCGCGACGTACGGCGCCTCGCGCCAGCCCTGCGCGCTGCCGACCATGCCGGCGGCGAGCACCGGCAGGCCGGGCGCACGGTCGAGCCAGTCGCCGCACGCTTCCTCGAACACCGCGTCGAACGCACGCGCGCCGCCGCCCGGCACGTGCATCACGCCTGCCGCCCGGCTGCGCGTGTCGATCGGCACGCCGTGCGCGTCGAACAGATACGCGCGCAGCGACGTGGTCCCCCAGTCGAGCGCGATCAGCGACGGGGAGGCGGAACTGGCATCCGGAACGGGCCGGGTCGAAGTCGTCATCGTTTGATCCTGCGGGTACCCTGCGGCGGGCTCCAGCCCAGTTCCGCGGAAATGGCTCGCGCTTCGCGCTGCACGAGCGGAATCAGTTCGTCCATGCGGTCGTGCGGCATGTACGGAATCGTGCTCGCGACCGACACCGCCGCGACGATCGCGCCCGACGCATCGCGGATCGGCGCGGCCACGCAGCGAATCGACGCCTCGTTTTCCTCGAGATCGAACGTATAGCCGCCGGCCGCGTAATGGGCCATGCGCTGCAGGAACGCGCTCGTCTCGGGCCGGTTGTCGGGCTTGAAATTGACGCCGGCCAGCGCGCGCCGCGCGGCTTCGAACAGCGAGCGCCACAGGTCCGGATCGAGGTCGAGCATCATCGCCTTGCCGATGCCGGTCGACGCGAGCGGCATCCGGTGGCCGACGCGCGAGCGCATTTCGAGGCCGCGCGTGCCGGGAATCTTGTCGATGTACAAGACGTCGTCGCCGTCGCGCACGCCGAGATGGATCGTGTCGAGCGTCGCTTCCGCGAGCGCTTCCAGATGCGGACGCGCCACCGCGGTGAGCGGCATCTGCTCGAGCGCGATCGTGCCGAGCTCGATCAGCTTCGGGCCGAGCAGGTAGCCGCCCTGCACCTGGCGCAGATAGCGCGCCTGCACGAGGCTGCTGACGAGCCGGTGCGTCGTGCTGCGCGTCGTGCCGAGCGCGGCGCCGATCGCGCGCATGTCGCGCGCGCCGTTGGCGATCGCCTCGAGGATCGCGAGGCCGCGCAGCAGCGTCTGCGTGCCGGCCTGCTGCGCGGCGAGGTCGAGCGGCGTGCTGGTCGCGCCGATGCTGTCGGTCAGCGACGCATTGACCGGCATCGCGCGCCGGGCGTCGAGGGCAAGGGAATCTGGCATCTTGGTCATGGGGCGGGGCTTCTTCAACGGAATCGGTGAAGCCGCACGCGCGGCGCCGGAATTGCGTCCGGTGCTGCGGCGTGGCGGCGGTCGATGCACCGAGTAAAGCGCCCGGCGAACTTCATGGAAGGTGTCTCCGTGTGCGACGGGCGCCGCGCGATGCGTGGGTCCGAAGCTGTCGATGTGCTTCGGATTGTAGGAGCGCACGCACTCGTCTCCAATATTTGAATGCGTTGTCCAGATAATGAGAATGGCGACGAAATCGGCCGCGGGCTCGACGCGGCGGCCGCGCCATGCGCACGGGGGCGGAAAACCCGCTGCGCCGCAGGCTCCGCCCCCGTTTGTTCGACGCGTCGCGCGCTTACTGCTGGCTCGTGTCGCGCGCCTGCATGTAGCGCTGCACGTCGGCGAACGACACGCGACCGTTGCCGCCCGCGTCGATCTGCCGGAAGTGGTTCGCGACATAGCCGAGGCCGGCCGCGCGCGCCTGCGACTCGGTGATCGAACCCGTGTTCTGCGTATCGGCCGCGCTGAATTGCCGCGCGAGCTTGCGCACCACCTGCGCATGCAGCGCGGCGCCGGTCGTTTGCGTGCCGGCGGTCGGGTGACGGGCGGCCGGCGGCACGTACGGATCGCCGAGCTGCGCCTGGCGCGCACGCGCCGGCGCGGCGGCGTCGCTCGCCTGCGCGAACGCGGACAGGGATGCTGCGGCGCCGACGCATGCGAGCGCGGCGGCAACGACGATGAAACGATTCTTCATGTCAGGCTCCAGTCTGGATGAGGTCGACGGCCGGCGAGCGGCGCCGCGGGGGCGCTTGTCGCCGGCGTAGCGCAATCAGTGCGCGGCCGCGCTGTAGAAGGTCACGAGATCGGCTTTCTCCTGCGGACGCGACGTATCGTCGAGATAAACCATGTGCCCGCCCTGATAGTCCTTGATCGTCAGGTTAGGTTGCGTCCCGAGCCGCGCGAGGTCGAGCTCGGTCTGGTAGAACGGCGTCGCGATGTCGTGATACCCGTTCAGCGACAGCACCTTCAGTTGCGGATTCAGCGTCAGCGCCGCGGCCAGATCGGGGATCGTGTCGGGCATCGCCAGGCCGTCGTGCGTCCAGTCCCACGTGTTGATCGCATTGCTGCTCACCGAGTAGGCCGACTGCGCGGTGTACTTCAGCTCGTTCGGCAGGTAGCTGCCGATCGTGTCGGTGAACGGCTTCGTGATGAACGAGCTGGACGGATCGCCGTCAGCCGCGAGCGGGCTCGACACGGGCACGTTCACGCGTGCGTCGTAGCGGCCGATCAGCGTGCCCGGGACCAGCGACAGCTGGAAGCTGTTGTCGAAGAAGGTCGGAACCACGTTGAAGTCCGCCTCCCACAGCGCCCGCTTCACGCCGGTCGAATTCGCCATCGTCGTGACGAGATTCGGCGGCGGCGGCGTATGGCTCGCCAGATACGCGTTCACGGCAGGCGCGTAGCTGCCGGCCGTCAGCAGGCGCATCTGGTCCGCATACTGCGGCAGGTTCGACGGGTTGGGGTTGTCGAGCTGGTAATACGCGCCGACCGTACCGTACGACGGCACGAAGCCGGCGCAGCTCACCGGGCTCGCGCCATTGTTCGAATTGCCGACATAGTCGCTCGCCATGTCGCAGTTCGTGTTGTAGTTCAGGATCGACGATTGCAGCACGATGCCGTCGAGCTTCACGCCGGCGGTCTCGAGCAGGTTCGCGAGCACGTCGGTGCGCGGCGTGCCGTACGATTCGCCGAACAGGTATTTCGGCGAATCGTTGCGCTGGTTCACGCTCAGATAGCGCGTCACGAAATCGCGGAACGCGCCGGCATCCTGATCGACGCCCCAGAACGTCTGGTTCGTGTTCGGCGCGACCGCTTCCGAGAAGCCGGTGCCGATCGCATCGACGAACACGAGGTCGGTCGTGTCGAGCAGCGTTTCCTGGTTGTCGACGAACGGGAACGTCGACGTGTTCGCGTTCGGGTCGCCGGTCTGGATCCGGCGCGGGCCGAACGAACCGAGGTGCAGCCACACCGAGGCCGAGCCTGGGCCGCCGTTGTACAGGAACGTGACGGGCCGCTTCGCCGCGGGCTGGTTATCGGCCGTGTAGGCGACATAGAAGAACGACGCTTCGGGCGCGCCCGTCTGCGGATTGCGTGCGACGAGGTGGCCGGCGGTGGCCGTGTAGCGGATCGTCTTGCCGTTCAGCGTGATCTGGTGGTGCGTGACGGCGGCCTTTTCGACCGCGGCGGACGCGTCGAGCGACGCGTTCGCGCTCGACGAATAACTGTTGGGATCGTTGTACGCGCGGTCGACCTGACCGGCGGGATCGGCCGAATTGGCGGCGCTTGCAGCAGCGGACGACGTCACGTCGTCGTTGCAGGCCGTCAGAATCAGCGAAGAACACACCACCCCCAACAACAGCTTCGCTTTGCTCGCTGGCATCGTTGCGTTCCTTCTCTCGGATGTTTTTCGTGTCGAGCAGCCGGATAAGCCGCCCCCCGCCTCGATTGCGGCCGATAAGCCGAGGCGCTGGCCAATATACGCGAGCCCGTCAGCTTTGAAAAATTTTGAAATATTTGGCGCGCGGGCGGTGCGGCGCACACCTTTCAGGAATGCTTCGATTCGCGAAACGTTGCATTTCGCGTCGCTTTCATCGACTTTCGCGTTTACTCGCAAAGACTAAAAAAGCATCGATTTCACGCGCTGCCGGCCAACAAAATCGTGCGGTCGCCGTCATTGCTCAGCAAACCGAAATAGACGGATTCGTCTAAAGGATGTGGCCCGAAATGACGGCGACACGAATCCGCTGCAGCGCACCAATCGCGCGTCGACGGCGAAACGGACAATGCAGCGGCGCGAATGCGCCGCTCATTCGGATTGCGGCAGCTCGGCCGCGCCCATCCGGCGCGCGATGATCGCCGCCCGCTGCGCCTGGTAGGCCGAGCCGCGATGCGCATCGAACCAGCGCGGCTTCGGCAGCATCACCGCGAGGCGCGCCGACTGCCACGCGCCGAGCCGGCTCGCGGGAATCTTGTAGTAATAGCGTGCGGCCGCTTCGGCGCCGTACACGCCGCGCCCCCACTCGACCGAATTCAGGTAGATCTCGAAGATGCGCTCCTTGTCGAGCACCGTCTCGAGCATCCACGTGATGATCAGCTCCTGCCCCTTGCGGATGTAGCTCTTCTCGCGCGACAGGAACAGGTTGCGCGCGAGCTGCTGCGTGATCGTCGAGCCGCCCGCGACGATCCTGCCGCGCGCCTTGTTCTTCTCCCATGCCTGCAGGATCGCGTCGACGTCGTAGCCGTTGTTGGTCGCGAAGGTCGCATCTTCGGACGCGATCAGCGCACGCTTCAGGTTGCGCGAGATCTGGTCGTACGGCACCCACTGGTGCCGGATCTGCGCGGGCGGCGTGTCGCGCGACAGCCACCACGCGTCAGTGCGCATGAATGCGGTCGAGCCCGGGTTCACGAACGACCACAGCGCGATCTGCGCGAGATAGAACAGTTGCGTCGCGAGCCATGCGCCCGCGAACACCGATCCCGCATAGACGATCCAGCGAGCGAGGCTCGTCGTCCGCGTGCGCTGCGTGCCGCTCACCGCCACCACGTGCCGCGCTCCGCTCAGCTCGCCGCGAGCGCCTGGCGCAGCGCGGCCAGCACCGGTGCGCCGTCCGGCCGCACGCCGCGCCAGATGAAGAACGATTCGGCCGCTTGCTCGACCAGCATCCCGAGCCCGTCGGCCGTGCGTGCGCCGAGCGACGCCGCGTGCTGCATGAACACGGTCGGCTGCGCGCCGTACATCATGTCGTACGCGAGCGTGCCGGCGCCGAACGCGGCAGCGTCGCATTCCGGCAGCGCGGCGTCGAGGCTGCCGGCCGTCGCATTGATCACCACGTCGTACGGTTCGGCCCGCACGACGCCGGGGCCGCCGCCCGCGAGCGTGCAACCCGCATCGTGCGCGGCCTGCATGAACTGGCCGACGAGCGCTTCGGCCTTGCTCGCGGTGCGGTTCACGATCGCGATCGACAGCGGCGCGCGGTCGAGCAGCGGCAGCACGACACCGCGCGCGGCGCCGCCCGCGCCGAGCAGCAGGATGCGCGCGCCCGCAAGCGACACGCCGAGATTCGCTTCGATGTCGCGCACGAGGCCGACGCCGTCGGTGTTGTCGCCGTGAAGACGGCCGTCGGCGTCGATGCGCAGCGTGTTCACGGCGCCCGCCGCCGCCGCGCGCGGCGACAGCGTGTCGGCGAGCGCATGCGCGTCGAGCTTGAACGGCACCGTCACGTTCGCGCCGCGACCGCCTTCGGCGACGAACGCGCGCACGGCGGCCTCGAAACCGTCCACCGGCGCGAGCCGGTGCGTGTACTCGATCGGCTCGCCGGTCTGCGCGGCGAATTGCGCGTGGATGAACGGCGACTTGCTGTGCGCCACCGGGTTGCCGAACACGACATAGCGGTCGACGCCGCTCGACGACGCAACTGCGTTCATGATGCGCGCCCCGCTTCGCCGTCGTTGCCGCTCGCGGCTTCGCCGCCCTCCGCCGCCGCATCGTCGCCCGATTCGGCCAGCGCTTCGGCCTCGGCTTGCGCCGACGCGTCCTCCGCGTCGACCAGCGTCTCGTCGCCGCCTTCGGCGTCATCCTCTTCGTCGGCCGCGTCGCCGCTCGTCACGGTCGGCGCGTCGAGCACGTTCAAGAGGCGCACCGACGCCTCGATCGTCAGCTCGTCGAGCGACATCACGTCGAGCAGCACGCGCGTGCCGCGCGCATGCACGCCGAGCCCCGGCACGTGCAGCAGCAGCGGAATGTCCTCGAGGCGCACGAGATCGCCCTTCACGACGCTCGCGACGACCTGCTTCTTCTGCTCCTGCGCGAGCCAGCGCAGGCACCAGAAGTACTCCATCCGGCGCTGGTAGTCGGCGTAGGCCGTATACGTATCGTCGAAACCCTGCACGACCGCGTACAGGTCGGCGTCCTTCGGCTTGAACGGCGCCGCGAGCTTCGCGGTGACGCCGTGCTGCACGCACGCGAGCAGTTGCCACTGGTTCACGAGGTCGACGTAGCGGCGCAGCGGCGACGTGCTCCACGCGTATTGCGCGACGCCGAGGCCTTCGTGCGGCGCGGCCGTCGTCTGCATCCGCGTGCGCTTCGGGCCCGGCGCGCCGAAGCCGCGCTGCGAACGATAGATGCCCGGCACCGTGTGATCGTGCAGGAACGCGCCCCACGTCGAGTTCGCGAGAATCGCGAGCTCCGAGACGATCAGGTCGAGCGGCGAGCCGCGGCGGCGCGGCGTGATCGTCACGTGCTCGCCTTCGACGTAGAAGTTGTAGTCGGTGTTGCGCTGCACCTCGCGCTTCAGGCCGTAGCCCGCGCGCGCGACCTGGCGCTTCTCGAACAGCGCCTGCGCGAGCGGCCACAGCACGGCGATGTCGTCCTTGTGCGGATAGTCGCCGGTGCCGGCCGCGAGCGTCTCTTCGGTGACGAGTTCGTCGAGCGTGTTGTGGCGCAGGTTGTTCTTCACGAAGACGAGCTCGGCGCGCGTCTCGTTCGCGACGATGTCCTGCGTCTCGCGGTTGACGATGATGTACAGCGACAGCGCCGGGCGGTAATCGCCCTCCTTCAGCGTGAACACGTCGACGACGTCGTCCGGCAGCATCGTGATCTTGTCGCCCGGCATGTAGACGGTCGACAGGCGCGCGCGCGCGATCGCATCGACCGGATCGCCGCGCACGATGCCGAGCGCCGGCGCCGCGATGTGCACGCCGATCCGCACGCGTCCGTCGGACAGGTGCTCGACCGAAAATGCGTCGTCGATTTCGGTGGTCGTGATGTCGTCGATCGAGAACGCCTCGACGTTCGCGCGCGGCAGGTCGTCCGGCAGCGGGCCGACCGTGACGGGCGGAAAGCCCGTGCCGTGCGGGAAGAATTCCGCGAGAAAGCGCGCTTCGTGCAGCGCGCGCGGCGACTCGATGCCGCCGCAGTCGAGCATCAGCCGCGCCGGCGACACGCCGCGCGCGCCGGCCGCCGCTTCCATCGCCTTGTATTCGATCGAATTCTTGTCCGGCCGCGTCAGCAGCCCGAGCACCTTGCCCGCGAACGCTTCCGGCAGCTTGCCGGCCTTCAGTTCCTCTTCGTACTGCGCCTGCACGAGCGCCTGCTGGCGCTTGCGCTCGAGCGACGCGAGCGCCATCTTGAGCTGCTCTTCCGGCGCGCGCTGGTACTGGCCGCGCCCCTTGCGGCGGAAATAGACGGGCGAGCCGTGCAGCCGCAGCACGAGCGCCGCGCGCTCGACCGGGCCGTACGTCGCGCCGAAGTACTCGGCGGCGAGCGCCGTGTACGCGAACTCGTCGGCCGGCGCGCATTCCCACAGGAAGTCCAGGTCGATCTGCTGCGCGGCCGTGTCGGCCTCCTGCATCAGCTCGCCCGCGGCCGGCTTGTCGAATTCGATCAGCACGTCTTTCGCACGCACCTTCGCGCGCCGCCCGCCGGGCAACTCGACCTGAAACGCGTCGCCCTGGCGCGACAGCACGCTGCCCGCCTTGAAACTGCCCGATTCCTCGAAGAAAACGTTCACTCAGTACTCTCGTTCAGACTGCCGGGCGCCGTGTCGACGGCGCCGCATGATGATGGGAATTCGTTCGGCACGCGGCCGGTTTATGACGTCTTTCCGTCGCAAAACGCGAGAACGTCGTCGACATAGTCGGCAAATTCGCTGATTCCGTGATCGCTGCCGTCGATCACGCGGGTTTTCGCGCCCGGGTAATGGGCGAGCATCTCGCGATAATCGAGCACTTCGTCGCCGGTCGCCGCGAACAGATAGTAGCGGTCGGCGCGCGTGATCGCCGGCACGCGCAGCGCGTCGAGTTCGTGCAGGTGGCGGCGCTCGACGACGATCGTGCCGCCTCCGTGCCACAGCGGCTGTTCGCCGAGATACTGTTCGAGGTCGCGCTGCGGGACGATGGCCGGATTCAGCAGCACCGCCTTCCAGCCGTGCTTTTCGGCGAGCCACGTCGCGTAATAGCCGCCGAGCGAGCTGCCGATGACGGTGACGTCGGCCGCGCCCGCGACCTCGGCCTCGGCGACCGCGATCGCCTCGAGCGGCGACACCGACAGCGACGGGCACCGCCACTCGCCGGTGCGGCCGAGTTCGGCCATGCGCGCGGCGAGCAGCCGCGATTTCTGCGATTCCGGCGACGACCGGAAACCGTGCAGATACAGGATCACGTGCGGCTCCCGAGCGCGTCGAGCAGCTTCTGGTGCACGCCGCCGAAGCCGCCGTTGCTCATCACGAGCACGTGGTCGCCCGGACGCGCGGCCTCGACCACCGCCTTCACCAGCAGATGCAGATCGTCGAATGCGCGCGCGCGCTCGCCGAGCGGCGCGAGCGCCTCGGCGAGATTCCAGCCGAGCGCATCGCGCCCGGTCGGCGCGCCGTAGCCGAACACGAGATCGGCATCGGCGAGGCTCGCCGGCAATTGCGACTTCATCACGCCGAGCTTCATCGTGTTCGAGCGCGGCTCGAGTACCGCGAGGATGCGGGTATTCTCCCGGCCGATGCGCGCACGAAGGCCGGCGATCGTAGTGTCGATCGCGGTCGGATGGTGCGCGAAATCGTCGTAGACGATCACGCCGTCGACGCTGCCGCGCACTTCCATGCGGCGCTTCACGTTGCGGAACGACGCGAGCGATTCGGCGGCCTGCGCGGGCGGCACGCCGACGTGGCGCGCGGCGGCGATCGCCGCGAGCGCGTTCATCCGGTTGTGGTCGCCCTGCACCTGCCACGCGACTTCGCCGACGCGCTCGGCGTGCGAATACACCGCGAAGCGTTCGTCGACCGGCACGCCGTCCTCCGCCGGCAGCGCCTGCCAGCCGCCGTCGACGCCGAAGCGCTCGACCTCACTCCAGCAGCCGCGCGCCAGCACGCGCTCGAGCGCGTCCGAACGACCGTTCGCGACGATTCGCCCGACGCCGGGCACGGTGCGCACGAGATGATGGAATTGCGTCTCGATCGCGGCGAGATCGGGGAAGATGTCGGCGTGATCGAATTCGAGGTTGTTCAGCACCGCGGTGCGCGGCCGGTAGTGCACGAATTTCGAGCGCTTGTCGAAGAACGCCGTGTCGTACTCGTCGGCCTCGATCACGAAGAAGCTCGAATCGGTGAGCCGCGCGGACACGCCGAAGTTCAGCGGCACACCGCCGATCAGGAAGCCCGGGTTCAGCCCCGCGTCTTCCAGCAGCCACGCGAGCATCGACGACGTGGTCGTCTTGCCGTGCGTGCCCGCGACCGCGAGCACCCATTTGCCGGCGAGCACGTGCTCGCCGAGCCACTGCGGGCCGGACACGTAAGGCAGGCCGCGATCGAGGATCGCCTCCATCAGCGGATTGCCGCGCGTGACGACGTTGCCGATCACGAACAGGTCCGGTTTCAGGTCGATCTGCTCGGCGCCGTAGCCCTCGGTCAGCGCGATGCCCTGTGCCTCGAGCTGCGTGCTCATCGGCGGATAGACGCCCGCGTCGCAACCCGTCACCGTGTGGCCCGCCTCGCGTGCGAGTACGGCGAGACCGCCCATGAAGGTGCCGCAGATGCCAAGAATGTGGATGTGCATAGATGAATGCTTTCGCGCCGCCGGGCGCCGTCGATTCGGAAAGGATGCGTGCGCGGCGCGCCGGCGAGGCCGTGCGGCCGGCGCCCGGCCAACGACCTGGCCGCGACACAAAGAGCAGTATTGTAACTGACGGCTTGCGATGCCCGGCGGCCCGAACGATGCGCGCGAACGGCGCCGGCGCCCTCGGGCGGCGGGCCGCCGCACCCGTGCTCGGGCGCCGCGACGATCGAGTATGATTGCCGGATCATGTCTCGCAAACCTCTTGTCGACCCGCGGCGCGTCCGCGAGGAAATCGCCCAGTCAGCCGCCCGCCTGATCGCGGAGGATGGCCAGGACTACGCCGGCGCGAAGCGCAAGGCCGCGCGCCAGTTGCTGGGCGATTCGCGCGTTGCCGGCGAATGGCTGCCGGATAACGACCAGATCGAGGAAGAACTGCGCGAGTATCTCGCGCTGTTCCAGAGCGACACGCAGCCGGACGAACTGCGCCGGCTGCGCGAGATCGCGCTCGACTGGATGCGCCGGCTCGCCGAGTTCCATCCTTATGTGACGGGCGCCGTGCTGAACGGCACCGCGAACGCGCATTCGGATATCCATTTGCAGGCATTCACCGACAACCCGAAGGACGTCGCGATCTACCTGCTGAACCAGAACGTCCAGTACGACGTGTCGGAGACGCGGCATTTCGCGGGCCGCGGCGACGTCGAGACGCTCAGTTTCCTGTGGCGCCCGCGGCGCGACATGGACGCGATCGGCATCCATCTCGCGCTCTATGCGAGCGACGATCTGCGTGGCGCGGTGAAGGCCGACGCGCGCGGGCGCGTCGCCCGCGCGGATGCCGCCGCGCTGCGCGCGCTCGTCGACGCGAGCCAGGCCCCTTCCGAACCGGAATGATTCAACGATGATGAAACGCATGTTGGCGCTCGCGGTGGTCGCGGCCGCCGCCGTCGCCGGCGGGATCGCCGCCGGCCACTGGTTCCGCGGCACGGCCGACGACGGCGTCGCCGTCGCGGCGCCGACCGCCCACGGCAACCCGGTCGACCAGCTGTGGGCGTCGTCGCTCACCGGCATCGACGGCAAGCCGGCCACGCTGGCCGCGTTCAAGGGTCAGAAAGTCGTCGTCAATTTCTGGGCGTCGTGGTGCGGCCCGTGCGTCGAGGAGATGCCCGAGCTCGTGGCGCTGTCGCATCAGTACAAACAGAAAGGCATCCGTTTCGTCGGGATCGGCGTCGATTCCGAGCAGAACGTGAAGACCTTCCTGCAGAAGGTGAAGGTCGACTATCCGGTCTTCGTCAGCGGCTATGCAGGCGCAGATCTGGCCCGGAATTTCGGAAATACCGCCGGCGCGCTGCCGTTTACCGTCGTCATCGACGAAACCGGCAAGGTCCGCGAGACAAAATTGGGACAAATCCAGCCGGCCGAGCTGAAAAAGACGCTCGACGCGCTGTAATCGGCCCGAACGGCGGCCTGCGCGTTGACGGCGATTTGCAGGTCGATCGCCGCAATTTCGCGTGAATTCGCCGATAGTGCGCATCGGCACCGGTAATTCTTGCAGGGCCGGCGCGCCCGACCGTTCGGCAAAACTAGACAAATTTCTCTAAATAGCGCTAAAGTTCGCGCAATTCCGCAGAAATAGAAGCGACCATGACACGATTGCTGGTGCTGCACGGCCCCAACCTGAACCTTCTCGGCACCCGGGAACCGGAGGTGTATGGCCGCGTCACGCTCGCGCAGATCGATCAGGCGCTTGCCGCGCGCGCCCGGGAAGCCGGCGCCGAACTGTCGTCGTTCCAGAGCAACCATGAAGGCGCGCTGGTCGACCGCATCCAGGCCGCGCGGGAGGAACAGACCGATTTCATCCTGATCAATCCGGCCGCGTATACGCATACGAGCGTTGCGATCCGGGACGCGATCGCCGGCGTCGGCATCCCGTTCGTCGAGGTTCACTTGTCGAACGTGCATCGCCGCGAAGCGTTCAGGCACCACTCCTACTTTTCCGACCAGGCCGAAGGCGTGATCTGCGGGCTCGGCTGGAAAGGTTATCTGTACGCGCTCGAGTACGCGCTGGACAAGCTGCAAGGCGCGTCGCGCGGCTGATTTCGCGATCTAGATTCAGCGCCGGCCCCTAACCGGCGCTTTCACGTATTGAAAAGGGGAATTCCCGATGGATCTTCGTAAGCTGAAAACTCTGATCGACCTCGTTTCCGAATCCGGCATCTCCGAGCTGGAAGTGACGGAAGGCGAAGGCAAGGTGCGCATCGTCAAGAACGCGCCGCCGGTCTACGTGCAGCCGACGGCTGGGTATGCCCCGCAAGTCAGCGCGCCGGCGCCGTCGGCCGCGCTGCCGACCGATGGTGCAGCGGCGGCGCCGGCAGCCGGCGCCCCGGCCGCACCGGCCGCCCCGCAGGGCCACGTCGTGACGTCGCCGATGGTCGGCACGTTCTATCGCGCGCCGTCGCCGGGCGCCGACCCGTTCGTGCAGGCCGGCGACACGGTCAAGGAAGGCCAGACGATCTGCATCATCGAAGCGATGAAGCTGCTCAACGAGATCGAGTCGGACAAGGCCGGCGTGATCAAGGAAATCCTCGTCGAGAACGGCCAGGCCGTCGAATACGGCCAGCCGCTTTTCGTGATCGGCTAAGCCCGCCGCGCGGCCACCCTGCCGCGCGCCGCCGATGCTCGCCAGGCGCCGTTCGCGCGCCCCTCGAAGAGACGAATACTCGCTATGTTTGAAAAAATCCTCATTGCCAACCGCGGTGAAATCGCGCTGCGCATCCAGCGCGCGTGCCGCGAACTCGGCGTCAAGACGGTGGTCGTCTACTCGGAAGCCGACAAGGAAGCCAAGTACGTGCGCCTCGCGGACGAAGCCGTCTGTATCGGCCCGGCCCCGTCGAACCTGAGCTACCTGAACATGCCGGCGCTGATCAGCGCCGCGGAAGTGACCGATGCCGAGGCGATCCACCCCGGCTACGGCTTCCTGTCGGAGAACGCCGATTTCGCGGAGCGCGTCGAGCAGTCGGGCTTCACGTTCATCGGCCCGCGCCCGGAAACGATCCGGATGATGGGCGACAAGGTCACCGCGAAGCAGACGATGATCAAGACCGGCGTGCCGTGCGTGCCGGGCTCGGAAGGCGCGTTGCCGGAAGATCCGAAGGAGATCGTCAAGATTGCGCGCGCGATCGGCTATCCGGTCATCATCAAGGCGGCGGGCGGCGGCGGCGGGCGCGGGATGCGCGTCGTGCACACCGAGGCCGCGCTCGTCAACGCGGTCAACATGACCCGCGAGGAAGCCGGCCGTGCGTTCGGCAACCCGCAGGTGTACATGGAGAAGTTCCTCGAGAACCCGCGCCACATCGAGATCCAGGTGCTGTCGGACGCGCACAAGAACGCGATCTGGCTCGGCGAGCGCGACTGCTCGATGCAGCGCCGCCACCAGAAGGTGATCGAGGAAGCGCCGGCGCCCGGCATTCCGCGCCGCCTGATCGACCGCATCGGCGACCGCTGCGCGGACGCGTGCAAGAAGATGGGCTACCTCGGCGCGGGCACGTTCGAATTCCTGTACGAAAACGGCGAGTTCTACTTCATCGAGATGAACACGCGCGTGCAGGTCGAGCACCCGGTATCGGAACTGATCACCGGCGTCGACATCGTGCAGGAACAGATCCGCATCGCAGCCGGCGAGAAGCTCGCGCTGCGCCAGCGCGACATCCAGTTCCGCGGGCATGCGATCGAATGCCGGATCAACGCCGAAGATCCGTTCAAGTTCACGCCGTCGCCGGGCCGGATCACGTCGTGGCATACGCCGGGCGGCCCCGGCGTGCGCGTCGACTCGCACGCCTACAATGGCTATTTCGTGCCGCCGAACTACGATTCGATGATCGGCAAGCTGATCACCTACGGCGCGACGCGCGAGCAGGCGATCCGCCGGATGCGCATCGCGCTGTCGGAAATGGTCGTCGAAGGCATCCAGACCAACATCCCGCTGCACCGCGAGCTGATGATCGACTCGAAGTTCGTCGAAGGCGGCACCAGCATCCATTACCTCGAAAACCGGCTCGCGCAGAAGCAGCAGGTCGCACCGGAAGAAGCGTAAGCATGAGTTATCGCGAACTCGTCGTCGAACTGGCCCGCGAGCATGCGGAGGCGCTGTCCGACGCGCTGCTCGAGCTCGGCGCGCTGTCGGTGTCCGTCGAAGACGCCGACGCCGACACGCCCGACGAACAGCCGCTCTTCGGCGAGCCGGGCCTCGTGCCCGATCGCACCGCGTGGCAGCACTCGCGCGTGGTCGCGCTGCTGTCGGCCGACCATGAACCGGCCGTGCTGCTCGCGGCGGCCGCGAACGAAATCGGCGTCGCCGAGACACCGGCGTTCGTCGTGCGCGACGTCGAGGAGCAGGACTGGGTGCGGCTCACGCAATCGCAGTTCGAGCCGATCCCGATCGGCGAGCGGATCTGGGTCGTGCCGTCGTGGCACGATGCGCCCGATCCCGATGCGCTCGTCCTCGAACTCGACCCCGGCCTCGCGTTCGGCACCGGCAGCCACCCCACCACGCGCCTCTGCATGGAGTGGCTCGAACAGTCGGTGAAGCCCGGCCAGTCGGTGCTCGACTACGGCTGCGGCTCGGGCATCCTCGCGATCCTCGCGAAGAAATGCGGGGCGAACCCCGTGATCGGCATCGACATCGATCCGCAGGCGGTCGAATCGGCGCGCCAGAACAGCGAACGCAACCGGGCGGAAGTCACGTACGGGCTGCCCGATGCATGCCCGGACGGCGAATTCGACATCGTCGTCGCGAACATCCTGTCGAATCCGCTGAAGCTGATGGCATCGATGCTCGCGTCGAAGGTCAAGCCGGGCGGCCGCATCGCGCTGTCGGGCGTGCTCGCGCGCCAAGCGGACGAGGTCGCGGCCGTTTATGCGCGCTACGTCGACATCTCGGTCTGGCGCGAACACGAAGGTTGGGTATGCCTCGCCGGAACCCGCCGCGAAAGCCATTAGAATAGCGCTGTCCTTCACTCTGGCCCGCAGGCCGCCCGGCTCGACATGCTCCTTGCGACGCGCTGCCCTCATTGCGAAACCGTCTTCCGGCTGCAGCAGGAACAGCTCTCGCTGCATCAGGGGCTCGTGCGCTGCGGGCATTGCCACGAAGTCTTCAACGCTTCCGAGTCGCTCGTTCCCGAGTACGCGCAGCAACCCGAACCGGCGTTGACGGAACCGGCTGCCGCGCCGCATGACGGCGACGCACACCAGCAGGCCGCCCCGGTCCGACTGTTCACCGCCGACGCGCCGGCCGGCTTGCCGACCGGCACCGATTACAAGTCGGATGGCTGGGACATGTGGGCGCCGTGGCTCGACGCCGGCGTCGATCCGTCGCTGCAGCACAGCGCCGAGACCGTGCGCACCGAGCCGCTGATCCCGCTCGCGCTCCCGTCCACGGAAGCCGGCGTCGTCCACCTGTCGGGTACGCCCGCGCCGTTCGCCAACGCTCCGGCCGAGCTCGATTCATCGGCTGCCGTCGAGCAACCGGCCGAACCGCATTCGCCGCATTCGCGGCACGAACCGCACGAAACCGGTGAAACCGCGCCCTCACCCGTCGAGCGCGACCCGCGCGAGCCACGCTTCGTCGCCCACCTGCCGTCGGAAACGGAAACCGCCGCCGAACCGGCCGAACCCGTCGGCCACGCGCACTTCGCCGTGCCGGACGACGAACGCACGCCGCGCGAACCGCGCTTTGCGTTCACGCCCGCACCGGCCGTCGCCGAAACCGGGACCGCATCGGAATCCGACACCCTCGCCCGACACGACAAGGCCCCGGCCGGAGCGGCAACCGATGAACCGGCCGTCCAACCGGCCGTCCCACTGACCGTCCCGTTCCCCGCCGCGCCGGCCGACGACGATCGTCCGCACTTCGCCGTCACGCGCGAGACGCGCGCGCCGCAGCGACGCGGAATGCTCGGCGGCTTTTTCGGCGGCCTCGTCGCGGCCGCGCTGGTCGGCCTGCTCGTCGTGCAACTGGCGTGGTGGCAGCGCGAAGCGCTGATGATCTACTGGCCCGTCACGCAGAGCTGGTTCCGGCAGGCGTGTGCGCCGCTCGGCTGCACGGTCGCGCCGCCGCGCGCCATCGACGGGCTGCGGCTCGATGCGACCGACCTGCGCCAGATCGACGGCCCGCACAAGCTCGAACTGAAGGTGCCGCTGACGAACCGCTACCGCGTCGCGCTCGCGTACCCGTCGCTCGAACTCACGCTGCTCGACGACACCAATCACGTCACCGTGCGCCGCGTGCTCGCGCCGCGCGACTACGTGCGCCCGGGCACGCCGATCGACGCCGGGCTGCCGCCCGGCACGACGCAGACGATGGTCGTCCGCCTCGACACGAACGGCACGCCCGCCTCGAATTTCCGCGTCCAGATCTTCTATCCGTGACGCGCCGCGGCGCGCTTGCGCGCCCGTCTCAACCCGCGCGCCCGAGCGGCGCGCTATTTCGGAGCACGAACATGAGCAAAGTTACGCTGGGTGGCAACCCGATCGATCTCGCCGGCACGTTCCCGGCCGTCGGCGCGCAAGCCGCCGATTTCAAGCTGGTCGGCAAGGACCTCGCCGACCTGTCGCTCGCCAGCTTCGCCGGCAAGCGCAAGGTGCTGAACATCGTGCCGAGCCTCGACACGCCGACCTGCGCGACGTCGACCCGCAAGTTCAACGAAGCCGCGTCGTCGCTCGACAACACGGTGGTGGTGGTCGTGTCCGCCGACCTGCCGTTCGCCGCCACGCGCTTCTGCACGACCGAAGGCCTCGAGAACGTCGTGACGGCATCGACGTTCCGCACCGGCCGCGCGTTCGCGAACGCGTACGGCGTCGACGTGACGAGCGGCCCGCTGAACGGCCTGACCGCACGCGCGGTGGTCGTGCTCGACGCGCAGGACAAGGTGATCCATGCGGAACTCGTCGGCGAAATCAAGGACGAGCCGAACTACGATGCAGCGCTCGCCGCACTGAAGTAAGCTTTCTTCCGCTTTCCCCTGCCGCGCCGCGCCCTTCGCGCGGCGTTGTCGCGCAGGGCCCCTCATTTCTACAGGAACGCACACCTTGGCTACGCTGATTTGCGGCTCGATCGCCTACGACTCCATCATGACCTTCGAAGGGCGGTTCCGCGAGCACATCCTGCCCGACCAGGTGCACCTCATCAACCTGAGCTTCCTCGTGCCGACGATGCGCCGCGAATTCGGCGGCTGCGCGGGCAACATCGGGTACGCGCTGCACCTGCTCGGCGGCGACGCGCGCATCATGGGCACGATGGGCGCGCTGGATGCGCAGCCGTACCTCGACCGGCTCGACGCTCTCGGCCTGCGCCGCGACCACGTTCGCGTGCTGCCCGATACGTACACCGCGCAGGCGATGATCACGACCGATCTCGACAACAACCAGATCGCGGCGTTCCACCCCGGCGCGATGATGCAATCGCACCTGAACCATGCGGGCGACGCGCCGGACATCAAGCTCGCGATCGTCGGCCCGGACGGCTTCGACGGGATGGTGCAGCACGTGGAAGAGCTCGCCGAGGCCGGTGTGCCGTTCGTGTTCGATCCGGGCCAGGGCCTGCCGCTGTTCGACGGTGCGACGCTGCGACGCAGCATTGAACTTGCGACCTATGTCGCGGTCAACGACTACGAGGCCAAGCTGGTGAGCGACAAGACGGGATGGTCCGAAGATGAAATCGCCAGCCGGGTCGACGCCCTCGTCATCACGCGTGGCGAGCACGGCGCGACCATCCGCCACAAGCAGGGTGCGGAACAGATTCCGGTCGTGCCGGCCGAGCGCATCGCCGATCCGACCGGCTGCGGCGACGCCTTCCGGGGTGGCCTGCTGTACGGCATCGAGCAAGGCTTCGACTGGGCAACCACCGGCCGCCTCGCAAGCCTGATGGGCTCGCTCAAGATCGCCCATCAAGGGCCCCAGACTTACGTACTGACGCGCGCCGAAATCGACGCACGCTTCGAGACTGCATTCGGTTACAGTCTCAAATGAATATTGTGGGAGAGCAAAGATGTTGACGAAAAAAACCCTCACGCTCGCGGCCATGCTGACCGCCACGCTGACGCTCGCCGGCTGCTTCACGGCGCCCGGTTCGGCGGATGTCTATAGCGTCGGCCAGGCGCAGCGCGAACAGACGGTCCGCATGGGCACGGTCGAAAGCGTCCGTGCGGTGCGCATTCAGTCCGACGGCGGCGGCAGCGCGATCGGCACGCTCGGCGGCGGTGCACTCGGCGCGGTCGCGGGCAGCGCGATCGGCGGCGGCAAAGGCTCGATCCTGACGGCGATCGCCGGCGGCCTCGTCGGTGCGGTCGCAGGTAACGCGGTCGGCGAAAACCTCAGCACCGCGAACGGTGTCGAAATCACCGTGCGCCTCGACAACGGCGATCTGCGCTCGATCACGCAGGCGGCAAGCGGCGAAGCGTTCCGCGCCGGCGAGCGCGTGCGCCTGCTGTCGAGCGGCGGCGTCACGCGTGTCACGCACTGACCGGTATCCTCAGCACGCGGCGCAAGCCGCGATCGAACGCATGTGCGAAGCCGCACATGCGTTTTTTTTCGTCCGCCCGTTCTCGTCCGCGCTCGCGTCGGCCAGCCCCGCCGGGCGCGCCATCGGCAACCACAGGGACGAAAAAAATCCCGCCACCTGAGCCAGATGGCGGGATTGATTGAGTAGCGCTACTCAACCCACGGACACCACGTGAGTGTCCGGGTGATGCTGCTCAGCCGCGATTACGGACGGCTGCCGGTCGGGAACGGCCATGCCGCTGCCGGGTTGAGCGCGGTCTTCACGCCCGATGCCGGCGCAACCGATGCGGTCGACGCGGTCGTTGCCGGCGCAGCCTTCTTCACGACGGCCTTCTTCGGTGCAGCAGCCTTCTTCGCCGGTGCGGCGGCCTTCTTCGCAGGGGCAGCCTTCTTGGCAGGCGCAGCCTTCTTCGCGGCAGCCTTCTTCGCCGGCGCGGCCTTCTTCGCAGCAGCCTTCTTCGCCGGCGCAGCCTTCTTCGCAGCAGCCTTCTTCGCCGGTGCGGCCTTCTTCGCAGCAACCTTCTTCACTGCGACTTTCTTGGCTGCAACCTTCTTCGCAGCGGCCTTCTTGGCCGGTGCTGCCTTCTTCGCAGCAACCTTCTTCACCGCGACTTTCTTCGCTGCAACCTTCTTCGTTGCGACCTTCTTTGCAGCGGCCTTCTTCGCCGGTGCGGCCTTCTTCGCGGCAACCTTCTTCACCGCGACCTTCTTCGCAGCGACCTTCTTCGCAGCGACCTTCTTCACTGCGGCCTTCTTCGCCGGAGCAGCAGCCTTCTTCGCAACGGTCTTCTTGGCGGCAACCTTCTTAGCAGCCGGTTTCTTCTTGGCAGTAGCCATGTTGTTCTCCTTCAGGTTCAGATGAGAGTCAGTTCAAACTACACCCTTCGTCAAAACCCGCTTCCCGCGGACGCTGTTCAGGACGTGCGCTTCGAAGCGGGCTATTCATCGGCGTACGCAGATACCGCGCGCTTACGCTAATGAATACGGTATGGCGCGCGTGACCCCATGGCCTCGCGCGCCAAATCAAGTCGGTAGCCGGCGCACCTCGCGCCGCTACCCCTAATCGCTTGATCAAGCGGACCGCCACACGGCCGTCCGCTTTTTCCGGAGGGAAGTTTGCCCATCCCACTGAAGGGTTCGCAAAGTGCCTGTCGTATCGTTGGGCCGTTAAGGCACCGGGCATGCTTTGCATCAGGCGTTCTTGCTCCTAAACCTTGGGCCGGGGCCGAGAGGCCACCGGCTGCTCCATCATGTAACGGGTTCGCTGCTGCGGGTCATTCCCAGGACAGCGCGCCCCCCGTCTGATACTCGATCACACGCGTCTCGAAGAAGTTGCGCTCCTTCTTCAGGTCGATCATCTCGCTCATCCACGGGAACGGGTTCTCCTCGTTCGGGAACAGCGGGTCGAGGCCGATCTGCTGGCAACGGCGGTTGCTGATGAAGCGCAGATAGCTCTTGAACATCGACGCGTTCAAACCCAGCACGCCGCGCGGCATCGTGTCTTCGGCGTAGCGGTATTCGAGTTCGACAGCCTGCTTGAACAGCTCGCGGATCTCAGCGCGGAATTCCGCGGTCCAGAGATGCGGGTTTTCGAGCTTGATCTGGTTGATCAGGTCGATGCCGAAGTTGCAGTGCATCGACTCGTCGCGCAGGATGTACTGATATTGCTCTGCAGCACCCGTCATCTTGTTCTGGCGGCCGAGTGCGAGGATCTGCGTAAACCCGACATAGAAGAACAGGCCTTCCATGATGCAGGCGAACACGATCAGCGACTTCAGCAGCTTCTGATCCGCTTCGAGCGTGCCGGTCTTGAAGGCCGGGTCCGTCAGCGTATGAATGAACGGGATCAGGAATTCGTCCTTCGCGCGGATCGACGTGACCTCGTGATACGCGTTGAAGATCTCGCCTTCGTCGAGGCCGAGCGATTCGACGATGTATTGGTACGCGTGCGTGTGGATCGCTTCCTCGAACGCCTGGCGCAGCAGGAACTGCCGGCACTCGGGCGCCGTGATGTGGCGGTACGTGCCGAGCACGATGTTGTTCGCCGCGAGCGAATCGGCCGTCACGAAGAAGCCGAGGTTGCGCTTCACGATGCGGCGCTCGTCCTCGGTCAGACCGTTCGGGTCCTTCCACAGTGCGATGTCGCGGGACATGTTGATTTCCTGCGGCATCCAGTGGTTCGCGCAACCGGCCAGATACTTTTCCCACGCCCACTTGTACTTGAACGGCACCAGCTGATTGACGTCAGTCTGGCCGTTGATGATGCGCTTGTCGGCGACATTGACCCGCGCTTCCGTACCGCCGGCGGGAACAGCCGATGCTTGCGGCGGCACCGCAAGATCGCCTTCGAAAATGTCGCGGACCTGATGGGCGGCAGGCGTTGCAGCCTGCATTCCGACAGCCATCCCGGCGGAGGTGCGCATCGCGTTTTGCTGCGCTCCGCTCGCGGGGGTTACGGCAGTCTTCTCGTCATCCCAGTTGAGCATAAATTCTCACCATCAATTTAGAACGGTTTGTACCATCTTTTCCTGAGCGATAAAAGGGTTCGCTCACGAAAAATCCTTTTTTCGATTCGCGTTGCGACCTCGATACAACACTTTGAGCAACGCATCGTCGTTCATGCAGTGCGCGACGTGCGTCGCGCTTGTGTCGCGAGGTGCGCTCGACGCATCGAACGCCGATCGAAACGCGACGCCGTCGGGGATGTTTCGATCGCTTGTCACTGCCTGCAACGCAGGTGTCGCGTTACAGATTCCTTATCATTTTTTTAGTTGAGAGCGGCGCACACTTCAACCTCGATCGGCCGTCGTGTGCGCCGCCCTGACCTGCTTTCTCAGATCAGGCGCACTGCGTTACTGGCACGCTTCGCACTCGTCGAAGCCGGGATCGCCCGGACGCATCGTGCACACCGGACCGTCTGCTTCGACCGGCGCGAGTGCCGGCGCCGCGTTGACCACGCCCGACGACGCATCGCCGCCTGCCGCACCGAAGCCGCCCGCCGCGCCTTGCGCGCCGCCGCTGCCCGAGCCGCCGCTGCCTGCACCGCCCGTCGGCACTGCGTTCAGCGCACCGTGTGCGACCGTCGACTTCTCGACGTGCGTCGCCGCCATCGTGCGGAGGTAGTAGGTCGTCTTCAGGCCGCGCAGCCATGCGAGCTTGTAGACCTCGTCGAGCTTCTTGCCCGATGCGCCGCCCATGTAGATGTTCAGCGACTGCGCCTGGTCGATCCACTTCTGGCGACGCGATGCCGCTTCGACCAGCCACGTCGGGTCGACCTCGAACGCGGTCGCGTAGATCGCGCGCAGGTCGGCCGGGATGCGGTCGATGCGCGACAGCATGCCGTCGAAGTACTTCAGGTCGGCGACCATCACTTCGTCCCACAGGCCGCGTTCCTTCAGGTCGCGGACGAGATACTCGTTCACCACCGTGAATTCGCCCGACAGGTTCGACTTCACGTACAGGTTCTGGAAGGTCGGCTCGATACAGGCCGACACGCCGATGATGTTCGAGATCGTCGCCGTCGGCGCGATCGCGACGCAGTTCGAGTTGCGCATGCCGTGCGCGGCGATCCGCGCACGCAGCGTCGTCCAGTCGAGCGATTCCGACGTGTCGACCTCGACGTAGCCGCCGCGCGCTTCCGTCAGCAGCTTCAGCGTGTCCTGCGGGAGGATGCCGCGATCCCACAGCGAGCCGCGATAGCTCGAGTAGCGGCCGCGCTCTTCGGCCAGCTCGGTCGACGCGTAATACGCGTAGTAGCAGACGGCTTCCATCGAACGGTCGGCGAATTCGACCGCCGCTTCCGACGCGTACGGCGTGCGCAGCAGGTGCAGGCAGTCCTGGAAGCCCATGATGCCCATGCCGACCGGGCGGTGCTTCAGGTTCGAGTTACGCGCCTTCGGCACCGCGTAGTAGTTGATGTCGATCACGTTGTCGAGCATGCGCATCGCGACGCTGATCGTGCGCTTCAGCTTGTCGTGGTCGAGCGCGTAGCTGCCGTCGGCCTGCTTCACCAGGTGGGCGACGAGGTTCACAGAGCCCAGGTTGCACACCGCGATTTCGGTGTCGCTCGTGTTCAGCGTGATCTCCGTGCACAGGTTCGACGAGTGGACGACGCCGACGTGCTGCTGCGGCGAGCGCACGTTGCACGGATCCTTGAACGTGATCCACGGGTGGCCCGTCTCGAACAGCATGCCGAGCATCTTGCGCCACAGCTGCTGCGCCGGAATCTTCTTGAACAGCTTGATCTCGCCGCGCGCGACCTTGTCTTCGTAAGCCGTGTAAGCCGCCTCGAATTCCGCGCCGAACTTGTCGTGCAGGTCCGGGCAGGTCGACGGCGAGAACAGCGTCCACTCGCCGCCTTCCATCACGCGCTTCATGAACAGGTCGGGAATCCAGTTCGCCGTGTTCATGTCGTGCGTACGGCGGCGGTCGTCGCCGGTGTTCTTGCGCAGCTCCAGGAACTCCTCGATGTCGAGGTGCCACGATTCGAGGTACGCGCAGACCGCGCCCTTGCGCTTGCCGCCCTGGTTCACCGCGACGGCCGTGTCGTTCACGACCTTCAGGAACGGCACCACGCCTTGCGACTTGCCGTTCGTGCCCTTGATATGCGAGCCGAGTGCACGCACGCGCGTCCAGTCGTTGCCGAGGCCGCCGGCGAACTTCGACAGCAGCGCGTTTTCCTTCAGCGCTTCGTAGATGCCGTCCAGATCGTCCGCGACCGTCGTCAGGTAGCACGACGACAGCTGCGAGCGGTGCGTGCCCGAGTTGAACAGCGTCGGCGTCGAGCTCATGAAGTCGAAGCTCGACAGCACGTTGTAGAACTCGATCGCGCGCGTTTCGCGGTCGATCTCGTTCAGCGACAGGCCCATCGCGACGCGCATGAAGAATGCCTGCGGCATTTCGATGCGGGTGCCTTCGACGTGCAGGAAGTAGCGGTCGTACAGCGTCTGCAGGCCGAGGTAGCCGAACTGCAGGTCGCGGTTCGCGTCGAGCGCTTCGCCGAGGCGCTTCAGGTCGAACTGCAGCAGCTTGTCGTCGAGCAGGCCGGCGTCGACGCCGCGCTTCAGGAACTGCGGGAAGTATTCGGCGTAGCGGGTCGACATCTCGGCCTGCACGACTTCCTCGCCGAGGATCTCGCGGCGGATCGTGTGCAGCAGGATGCGGGCCGTGACCTGGCTGTATGCCGGATCCTTTTCGATCATCGTGCGCGCCGCGAGGATCGCCGAGTCGTAGACCTGGCTCATCGGCACGCCGTCGTACAGGTTCTTCACCGTCTCCGCGACGATCGGGTCAGGGTTAACCGCAGCGCCGAGGCCGTCGCACGCCGACACGATCAGCGCGCGCAGCGCGTTCAGGTCGAGCGGGCGCGTGACGCCGTTGTCGACCACGTTGATGCCGGTGGTCGACTCGCCGCCCGCGGCCGCCGCTTCCTCGCCCGCATGCTGGCGCTCGAGGTGACGCTTCTCGCGATACAGCACGTACGCACGCGCGACGTTGTGCTCGCCGCCGCGCATCAGCGCGAGTTCGACCTGGTCCTGGATGTCTTCGATATGGAACGTACCGCCGTTCGGGCGGCTGCGCACGAGCGCGCGCACGACGTTGTGCGTCAGTTGCTCGACCTGCTCGCGTACGCGCGCCGATGCCGCGCCCTGCCCGCCATTGACGGCCAGGAAAGCCTTGGTCACCGCGATCGCGATCTTCGACGGTTCGAACGACACGACGCTGCCGTTGCGGCGGATCACCTTGTAGTCGGCGAACGTGGCCTGCGGCGCGAGCGCCTTCGCGCCCTGTTCGGTCCCGCCGAGCGGACGGCTCGAGGCGCTCTCGTACTGGGACGTCGCGTTGTCGGTGGTTTGCATGTGCAAAGCTCCTGGTGTTGGATGGTGCGGAGAGAACCGCGGATTAAAACGAACGCCGCGCCACGCGGTGCGCGAGCGGTAAGAGGCGAGCGATGCGCCGGGGAAGCCGGTTCGGTCGATGCGCGACAACCCGGCCGGTCGTGTGCTTCGTCATGTATACCCTGCCCCGTCGATATTCGCTGCGCTGATCGCGACGCCCGGACCGCCCGGCCTGACGCGCCGCCTTGAGAACCCTGTCCGCCGGCGTTGCCCGCCGGCCGGTGCCGCTCGGGTTTTCCCCTGCGACACACACTATATCTAGTGCAGAACTGCTCAACTGGCACCAAGTATAGTGGACATTCGGAGGACGTCCAAACGGATAATTTGCGATAGAGGTCTTGACATCGCTCACGCGCAGACACGGCAAGGCATTGGTCGGAGAAAAAACTTTCTCCGCTCAAAAAACCCCGCGATCAGTGCTGACGGAAAGGAAAGTATTCGGCGGAAAAACCGGCATCGCTCGCGAAGCGTTGCCAATCGAAGTGCGGGCCCGGGTCGGTCTTGCGGCCCGGCGCGACGTCCGAGTGCCCCGCGAACGCGTCGACCGGGTAGCGCGCGGCGAGCGCGCGGGAGAGCGCGGCGAGCACCGCGTATTGCGCATCGTCGAACGGCACGTCGTCCGCGCCTTCGAGCTCGATGCCGATCGAGAAGTCGTTGCAGCGCGGGCGGCCGAAGAACTCGGACGAGCCCGCGTGCCACGCGCGCTCGTCGCACGACACGAACTGCACGAGCTCGCCGCCGCGGCGGATCAGGAAATGGGCGGACACCCGCACGCCGCGCAGGTGGCGCTGATAATAGGGGTGCGCATCGCAGTCGAGGCGATTCAGGAACAGCGCCTCGATCGCGTCGCCGCCGAATTCGCCGGGCGGCAGGCTGATGTTGTGGACGACCACGAGCGTCGGCACCGCACCCGCGGGCCGCATCTCGAAGTTCGGCGACGGCGCATGACGCGCTTCGCGCACCCAGCCGTTCGCGTCGACCGACAGCACCGGCGCGTCGCTCATCGGGCGTCGCGACCGTTCACGCGCGCGGCGTGGCGCCGCGCATGCTCGGCGCTGCAGAAGTATTCGCCGCTCGCGGCGACGGCGTCGCCCTTCGGCGCATGCACGCCGCATTCGGCGCAGCGCACCATCGGCTCGGGCAGCGACCGCGCGTCGCCGTTCGGGCGCGCGGCGCCGGCGCCGGGCGCACCGTCGTGACCGGCGCCGCGGCCGGCGCGCGCCTGTGCCTGTTCCTGCGCATGGCGCAGTTTGCGCGCGAGCCACGAACCCGCGAAGAAGAGAAGGATCAGGAGAAGAATCTGTCGCATCGGAAACCTGCGGTCAAACCACGGAGCGGTGCAGCAGCACCTCGAAAACGAACCGGCTGCCGACATACGCGAGCAGCAACGCGGCGAACGACACGAGCACCCAGCGCGCGGCGCCGCGGCCGCGCCAGCCCGACGTCTTGCGGGCGATCAGCAGGCCGCCGAACATCAGCCACGACAGGATCGCGAACACCGTCTTGTGATCGAGCCGCAACGCGCGCGCGTCGACCTGCTCGCTGAACAGGATGCCCGATGCGAGCGTCAGCGTGAGCAGCACGAAGCCGGCGCCGATCAGGCGGAACAGCAGCTTCTCGAGCGTGAGCAGCGGCGGCAGCGTTTCGAGCCAGCTCGCGATCCAGCCCGTCGAGCCGTCGCGCCCGCCGCTGCGCAGCGACTGCAGGCGCCGCTCGACCATCAGCATCAGGATCGCGTGCAGCGCGGCGATCGCGAAGAGGCCGTACGCGATGTTCGCGATCAGGAAATGCAGCTTGAACAGCGGCGCCGCGGCATAAGGAAGCACCCGCACGCCGCCGAACACGAGCGGCAGCAGCGACGCGCCGCACGCGAGCGGCAGCACCAGCAGGCGCAGGCTGTCGAGCGGGAAGAAGAAGCTCTCGATCCAGTAGATGCCGGCGCCGAGCCAGAACATCGCGGACAGCGCGAACGCGAAGCCGAACACCATCGCGTCGTTCGGAAAGATCGTCATGTGGAGCAGCACGCCGTGCGCGACCAACGCGGCGAACAGCAGCGCACGGCCGGCCCCGCTCATCCCGGACGCGGCGGACGCGGGAACCGGCACGGCCGGCACGCTCGCGACGAGCGGCGTCGCGCCCTGGCGGTGCGCGCGCCAGCCGGCGACGGCGAGGCCGCCGTACAGGAATGCGGTGAGGGCATACAGTACAATATCCATGTTCGAAGTTTACACTAGGCCCCCTTCCCGCGACGGCTCCCTTTGTTCGGTTCCGCCGCGCCTTCGGGCCCCACTGTCCATCGCTCCCCATGCTCGACAATCTCACTCAACGGATGGCGCGCGTCGTCAAGACGCTGCGCGGCGAGGCCCGGCTCACCGAGGCGAACACGCAGGAGATGCTCCGCGAGGTGCGTCTCGCGCTGCTGGAAGCCGACGTGTCGCTGCCGGTCGTCCGCGAATTCATCGCCAAGGTCAAGGAAAAGGCGCTCGGCGAAGAAGTGATCAGCAGCCTGTCGCCGGGCCAGGCGCTCGTCGGCGTGGTCCAGAAGGAACTGACCGCCGTGATCGGCGGCGACTACGAAGGCAAGGCCGCCGAGCTGAACCTCGCGGTCACGCCGCCTGCCGTGATCCTGATGGCCGGCCTGCAGGGCGCGGGCAAGACCACGACCGCCGGCAAGCTCGCGAAGCTGCTGCGTGAGAAGTACAAGAAGAAGGTGCTGACCGTATCGTGCGACGTGTATCGCCCGGCCGCGATCATGCAGCTGAAAACGGTGAGCGAACAGGTCGGCGCGGATTTCTTCCCGTCGACGCCGGACCAGAAACCCGTCGACATCGCGCTCGCGGCCGTCGACTGGGCGAAGCGCCACTACCATGACGTGCTGATCGTCGACACGGCCGGCCGCCTCGGCATCGACGAAGCGATGATGCAGGAAATCGCCGCGCTGCACGGTGCGCTGAAGCCGGCCGAAACGCTGTTCGTCGTCGACGCGATGCTCGGCCAGGACGCGGTCAACACCGCGAAGGCGTTCAACGACACGCTGCCGCTCACCGGCGTCGTGCTGACCAAGCTCGACGGCGACTCGCGCGGCGGCGCCGCGCTGTCGGTGCGCCACATCACGGGCAAGCCGATCAAGTTCGTCGGCGTCGCCGAGAAGCTCGACGGCCTCGAGGTGTTCCACCCCGACCGGATGGCCAACCGGATCCTCGGCATGGGCGACATCCTCGCGCTGGTCGAGGAAGCGCAGCGCGGCGTCGATGTCCAGGCCGCGCAGAAGCTCGCCGACAAGGTCAAGAAAGGCGGCGACTTCGACCTGAACGATTTCCGCGCGCAGATCTCGCAGATGAAGAACATGGGCGGCCTGTCGTCGCTGATGGACAAACTCCCCGCGCAGTTCCAGCAGGCGGCAGCCGGCGCCGACATGGGCCAGGCGGAGAAGTCGATTCGCCGGATGGAAGGCATCATCAGCTCGATGACGCCCGCCGAGCGCGCGAAACCCGAAATCATCAAGGCGACGCGCAAGCGTCGCATTGCAGCCGGCGCGGGCGTGCCGGTGCAGGAAGTCAACCGGATGCTGAACCAGTACGATCAGATGCGTACGATGATGAAGAAGCTGAAGGGCGGCAACATGCAGAAGATGATGCGCGGCCTGAAGGGCATGATGCCCGGCATGCGCTGATTTCGCCCGTCGGCCAGCGCGCGGGTTTTTGCCGTAGCGCGCGCCTGCCGTTCTGCTTCATCCTTATTTGTATACCGACTGCCCGCCAGAACACATGAACCGCGAAGAAGCCCTCCACATTTTCGACCACTCCGAAGAGATCGTCTCGGCCGACGCCGTCAACGCGTCGATCTCGAAGATGGCCGACGCGATCCGCGCCGAGATCGGCGACGCGTTCCCGCTCGTTCTCTCGGTGATGGGCGGCGCCGCGGTGTTTACCGGGATGCTGCTGCCGCATCTCGATTTCCCGCTCGAATTCGACTACATCCACCTGACCCGCTACCGCAACACGACGCAGGGCAGCCCGGAAATGCACTGGCGCGTCGCGCCGCGCGAATCAGTGAAGGACCGCATCGTGCTCGTGCTCGACGACATCCTCGACGAAGGCGAGACGATGGCCGCGATCCGCGACCGCATCCTCGACATGGGCGCGCAGCGCTTCATGTCGGCCGTGCTGTGCGAGAAGACGCTCGCGAAGGCGAAACCGCTGCACCCCGACTTCTGCGGCTTCTCGGTGCCGGATCGCTACGTGTTCGGCTGCGGGATGGACGCGAAGGGCTACTGGCGCAACCTGCCGACGATCCGCGCGCTGACCGCGAACGTCTGATCGCCGCCCCGCCGGCTATATCAATAGAAAGCGGCGCTCCGGTTTCCCGGAGCGCCGCTTTTTTCGTCGACCGCGCCGCCCGCGCTACGGCTGCAACTGGTGCACGAACGCGCGAATGCCCGCCAGCAGCATCTCGACCGAGATCGCGACGAGCACGAGGCCCATCAGCCGCTCGAACGCGGCGACGGTCCGCTCGCCGAGCCACGCCTGAATCCTTTCGGCCAGCACCAGCGTAATCGCACAGACGATCATCGTGACCGTCAGCGCGCCGACCCACTCGAACATCTTGCCCGGCGCCTGCGACGTCAGCAGCATCACCGTCGCGAGCGCGGACGGCCCGGCCAGCGCAGGGATCGCGAGCGGCACGATGAACGGCTCGCCGCCCGCACGCGGATCGCTGCCGAGCGCACCGTCCGGATGCGGGAAGATCATCCGCAGTGCGATCAGGAACAGCACGATCCCGCCGCCGAGCCGCAGCGACAGGTCGGTGAGGCTCATCATCCGCAGGAAGCGATCGCCGACCACCATGAAGAACAGCAGGATCACGAACGCGATGCCCACTTCCCGCAGGATCAGCTTCACGCGCCGCTCGCGCGGCACGTCGCGCATCGCCGAAATGAACAGCGGGATGTTGCCGAGCGGATCCGTGATCAGCACGAGGAGCACGGTGGCCGACAGGAACGTGTATTCCATCGTGTCCCCCGGTCGCCGCGCTTAGTGCGCGAGCGCGGCGCGGATCTTCTCCGCGACCGTCGCCGCGGCCGTGTCGGCCGGCAGCAGCGTCGCTTCGGTGTCGCGGCGGCCCTGGTACTCGATCTTGCCTTCCTTCAGCCCGCGCTCGCCGATCACGAGACGATGCGGCACGCCGATCAGCTCCCAGTCGGCGAACATCACGCCCGGGCGTTCGCCGCGATCGTCGAGGATCACGTCAATGCCGGCCGCGACGAGTTCCGCGTACAGCTTGTCGGCCGTCTCGCGCACCATGTCGCTGCGGTCATAGCCCATCGGGCACAGCACGACCTCGAACGGCGCGATCGACTCGGGCCAGACGATGCCGCGATCGTCGAAGTTCTGCTCGATCGCCGCGCCGAGAATACGCGTGATGCCGACGCCGTAGCAGCCCATCAGCATCGGCTGCGGCTTGCCCGACTCGTCGAGGAACGTCGCGCCCATCGCTTCCGAGTACTTGGTGCCGAGCTGGAACACGTGGCCGACTTCGATGCCGCGGCAGATGTCGATCGCGCCCTTGCCGTCCGGCGACGGGTCGCCCTTCTTCACGTTGCGCACGTCGGCGACTTCCGGCTCCGGCAGGTCGCGGCCCCAGTTCACGCCGGCGATGTGATAGTCGACCTCGTTCGCGCCGACGACGAAGTCGCTCATGTTCGCGACCGTGCGGTCCGCGATCACCTTCACCGGCTTCTTCGTGCCGACCGGGCCGAGGTAGCCCGGCGGCGTGCCGAACCACTCGACGATTTCCTGCTCGGTCGCGAAGCGGTGGTTCTTCAGGCCCGGCAGCTTCGACACCTTGATCTCGTTCAGGTCGTGATCGCCGCGCAGCATCACGAGCCAGATGGTCGGCTCGGCGCCTTCGTTGTCGGTCGCGAGCACGATCGACTTGATCGTGCGCTCGAGCGGGATGCCCAGCAGTTCGGCGACGGCCTCGCACTTCGCCTTGCCGGGCGTCGCGACCTTTTCCATCGCTTCGGCCGGCGCCGCGCGCTCGGCAATCAGCGGCAGCGCTTCGGCCGCCTCGACGTTCGCCGCGAATTCGGACGTCGGGCAGTACGCGATCGCGTCCTCGCCGGTATCGGCGATCACGTGGAATTCGTGCGAGAAGTTGCCGCCGATCGAGCCGCTGTCGGCCGCGACCGCCCGGAACTCGAGGCCGAGACGCGTGAAGATGCGCACGTACGCGTCGTACATCTTGCGGTACGACTCATTCAGGCCCGCCGCGTCCTTGTCGAACGAATACGCGTCCTTCATGATGAATTCGCGGCCGCGCATCACGCCGAAGCGCGGACGGATCTCGTCGCGGAACTTCGTCTGGATCTGGTAGAAGTTCACCGGCATCTGCCGGTAGCTCTTGATCTGGTTGCGCGCGATGTCGGTGACGACTTCCTCGTGCGTCGGCCCGATCACGAAATCGTTGTCCTTGCGGTCCTTGAAGCGCAGCAGCTCGGGGCCGTACTGCTCCCAGCGGCCCGACTCCTGCCACAGCTCGGCCGGCTGCACGGCCGGCATCAGCAGCTCGATGGCGCCCGCCCGGTTCATTTCCTCGCGCACGATCGCCTCGACCTTGCGAATCGAGCGCAGGCCGACCGGCAGGTAGTTATAGATGCCGCCGGCGACGCGACGGATCATGCCGGCGCGGACCATCAGCTTGTGGCTGACGATCTCTGCGTCGGCCGGTGCCTCTTTCAGGGTGCCGATAAAGAAACGGGAAGCTTTCATGCGGACGGTTCCAAAAACGGCGCCCCCAGGCGGGGCGCCCGAAAAAGTTTCAAGGTGAAAAAGCTGCGCGCCGTGAACAGCGATGGCGCAGATGACGTAGCAGACTAATCAGGGACAATTCAGCCGGTGTGCCCCGCGCGGATTCGCTCCGTCACGGTGCGCAGCGCCCGTTATCTGTTTATAATCAAAGCAATTTTAAAGGATTCGAAGGTGGTTGTATGCTGGATCGTGAAGGCTTTCGCCCGAACGTCGGCATCATCCTCTTGAACGCGCGCAACGAGGTGTTTTGGGGCAAGCGGCTCCGCGAGCATTCCTGGCAGTTTCCTCAAGGTGGGATCAAGTACGGCGAGACCCCCATGCAGGCGATGTACCGGGAACTGCACGAGGAAACGGGCCTGCATCCGGAACACGTCAAGATAATCGGCCGCACCCGCGACTGGTTGCGTTACGAGGTGCCTGACAAGTTCATCAAACGCGAAGTACGCGGTCATTACCGCGGCCAGAAGCAGATCTGGTTCCTGCTGCGGATGGTCGGACGCGATTGCGACATTTGCTTGCGCGCGACCGACCACCCGGAGTTCGATGCGTGGCGCTGGAACGAGTACTGGGTGCCGCTCGATGCGGTGATCGAGTTCAAGCGGGATGTCTATCAGTTGGCGCTGACGGAACTGTCGCGCTTCCTGCGCCGCCCGGCGCAGCGAGCCGAGAAGCCGCGCGGGCCGCGTGTGTCGCGCTATCCGCGCGTCATTGGCGCACCGGCCCAGCCGCTGACGATTGTCGACACATCGGTGGTCTGTTCGGAGATCGAAGTGGAGGCGAGCTCGCTCGACGAGATACCGCCCCGCGTGATCGTCGGCAAATGACGAGTCGGACTGCATGACCGGGCGCGACCTTGGTGTCGCGCCCTTTTTTTACGAGGAATGCATATTGAAAGCGATTGCTCTCGCGCTCGCATCGATCGCCGCGGTGGCCGCCCTGGCCGGCTGCGCGAACTCGAAAGCGCCGTCCAACAAGGATGACAGCGAGTTCGTGTACCTGCTCGACCGTCAGGGGACCTGGAAGGAAAACGCCGTCGATACGCTGCCGCCGCTGCCGCAAACGGGCGACCTGCTGCCGTTCAACGTGTCGCAGAACACGCCGCTGAAGTTCTTCGTCGATGCGAAATCGCTCGACGTCGGTACCGACGGCGTCGTGCGCTACGCAGTCGTCATCACGAGCCCGGCCGGTGCGCGCAACGTGAACTACGAAGGCATCCGCTGCGACACCTACGAATGGCGCCAGTACGCCGGCCTGAACTCGGACCACGACGGCTGGGATCGCACGGTCGAGAACGACTGGCGGCGCATCGAGAACGGCGAGCTGAACGCCTACCACTCCGCGCTCTACCAGGACTACTTCTGTTCGAACAAGATGCCGCAGGGCTCGACCCGGCAGATTCTCGAAAACATCCGGTTCCACCGCACCGCGATGACGCAGTTGCGCTGACGGCACGCGATGCGGGTTGCCCGCATCGTCCCGCGCATGAAAAAGCCCGCATCGCGCGGGCTTTTTCACTTGAACGACGGAACCGGCCGGCGATTACACCAGCACGAGGTTGTCGCGATGAATCAGTTCGGGTTCCAGCATATAGCCGAGCACGGTCTCGATCTCGCCGCTCGGCTTGCGGTGAATCAGCTTCGTTTCCGCGCTGCTGTAGTTCGTGAGCCCGCGCGCCACCTCGCGCCCGTCCGGGCCGACACAGGCGATCACCTCGCCGCGCGCGAACGCGCCCTGCACGTCGGTCACGCCGATCGGCAGCAGGCTCTTGCCGCCGGCCGTCAGTTTCTCGACCGCACCCGCGTCGATCACGACATGGCCGCGCACCTGCAGATGGTCGGCCATCCATTGCTTGCGCGCCGCCATCCGCGCGGTCCGTGCGATCAGTTGCGTGCCGATCGCCTCGCCGGCCGCCAGACGCACGAGCACGTCGGCCTCCCGGCCGCTCGCGATCACGGTATTCGCGCCGCTGTGCGCCGCACGCTTCGCCGCGAGGATCTTCGTCAGCATCCCGCCGCGACCGAGACTCGAGCCGGCCCCGCCTGCCATCGCCTCGAGCTCCGGCGCGCCTGCATTGGCCTCGCCGACGAGCGTCGCGTTCGGGTCCTTGCGCGGATCGGCCGTGAACAGCCCGGACTGGTCGGTGAGGATGATCAGCGCATCGCCTTCGATCAGGTTCGCGACGAGCGCGCCGAGCGTGTCGTTGTCGCCGAATTTGATTTCGTCGGTGACGACGGTGTCGTTTTCGTTGATGATCGGCACGACGCCGAGCCGCAGCAGCGTGAGCAACGTCGATCGCGCATTCAGGTAGCGCTCGCGATCCGCCAGATCGGCGTGCGTGAGCAGGATCTGCGCGGTACGGATGCCGTGCTCGGTGAAGCGGCTTTCGTAGACTTGCGCGAGCCCCATCTGGCCGACCGCGGCGGCGGCCTGCAGCTCGTCGATTTCCCGCGGCCGCTTGCTCCAGCCGAGCCGTTGCATGCCTTCGGCAATCGCGCCCGAACTGACGAGCACGACCTCCTTGCCCTGCGCACGCAGCGCAGCGATCTGAGCCGCCCAGCGGCCGATCGCAGCATGATCGAGCCCCTTGCCGTCGTTGGTCACGAGGCTGGAGCCCACCTTCACCACCAATCGCTTCGAATCCGCGATGATCGAACGCATCCTGCACTGTCTCCTGTATCTGATGCCTGCCCGGCCGGGCGCGATTGAACGCCAACGCCGGGCGGCACGCCCGGCGCGTCAGCGAACGTTCAGGCGTCGTCGCCCGGCGCCGCACCGCCCTTCGCCGGCGGCGCATCGCGGAAACGCACGTCGGCCGCGAGATCCTCCGCCTCCGCCGCACGATGCGCGTCCGAGTGTTCGGAGAGATAGTCGTAGATCGCGTAACACAGCGCTTCGCAGCCCTGGCCCGTCAGCGCCGAGATCTCGAACACGGGGCCGTCCCAGCCGAAGCGGTCGAGGAAATCCGCGACGCGCGCCTCGCGCTCGTCTTCCGGCACCATGTCCAGCTTGTTGAGCACGAGCCAGCGCGGCTTCTCGTAGAGGGCCTCGTCGTACTTGCGCAGCTCGCCGACGATGGCCTTCGCTTCCGCGACCGGATCGACGCTTTCGTCGAACGGTGCGAGATCGACCAGATGCAGCAGCACGCCGGTACGCTGCAGGTGACGCAGGAATTGATGCCCGAGGCCCGCGCCTTCGGCCGCCCCCTCGATCAGCCCCGGGATATCGGCGATCACGAAGCTCTTGCTCGGGCCGACACGCACCACGCCGAGATTCGGCGCGAGCGTCGTGAACGGGTAATCGGCGATCTTCGGCTTCGCGTTCGACACCGACGAGATGAAGGTCGACTTGCCCGCGTTCGGCATGCCGAGCAGGCCGACGTCGGCGAGCACTTTCAGCTCGAGCTTCAGCATGCGCCGCTCGCCCGGCTTGCCGTCCGTCTTCTGGCGCGGCGCGCGGTTCGTACTCGACTTGAAATGCAGGTTGCCGAGGCCGCCGGCGCCGCCCTGCGCGAGCATCACCTG
Organism: Burkholderia sp. NRF60-BP8; assembly: GCF_001522585.2. Classification (NCBI taxonomy): domain Bacteria; kingdom Pseudomonadati; phylum Pseudomonadota; class Betaproteobacteria; order Burkholderiales; family Burkholderiaceae; genus Burkholderia; species Burkholderia sp. NRF60-BP8. Next base: position 543,899 of record NZ_CP013373.1, on the reverse strand, counting down.
CTGGCCGTGCTCGGTCAGATCGGCGATCAGCTCGCCCGTATCCATGTCGCTGATGATCGTGCCGACCGGCATGCGCAGCGTGACATCGTCGCCGCCCTTGCCGTAGCAATCCGAGCCGCGACCGTTCTCGCCGTTGCGCGCGAGGTGCTTCTTCGCGTAACGGTAGTCGATCAGCGTGTTGATGTTGCGGTCGGCGATCGCGTAAACGCTGCCGCCCCGGCCACCGTCGCCACCGTCCGGCCCGCCGAACGGGACGAATTTCTCACGGCGCATCGACGCGCTGCCATCGCCTCCGTCGCCGGCGATGACTTCGATTCGTGCTTCGTCAATGAACTTCATTCGTCACTCCGCCCAGTATTTCCGCTATTGTGCCGCGCGCCGGCGCGCTTGAACAATCTGCCGTTCGGCCGATCGCACGCCGGTTGCGCGAGGGTCGCCGGCACGCACATGCGCCCGGCGACCCAATAAAAAAGGCCCCGCGAAGACTGCGGGGCCTTTCGGCTACGAAGCCCGTGGGTGCCTGACTTAGGCAGCCGCCGGGACGACGATGACCAGATGCTTCTTGTCCGCGCCCTTCGTCGCGAACTTGACGTGACCGTCGACCAGCGCGAACAGGGTGTGATCCTTGCCCATGCCGACGTTATCGCCAGCGTGCATGCGCGTACCGCGCTGACGCACGATGATGCCGCCGGCATTGATCGCCTGGCCGCCGTACACTTTCACGCCGAGACGTTTCGACTCGGAGTCGCGGCCGTTCCGGGAAGAGCCGCCTGCCTTTTTGTGTGCCATCTGATTGCTCCTTTACCGAGGCGCTTACGCGTTGATCGCGTCGATGCGCAGCTCGGTGTAGTTCTGGCGGTGGCCGCCGTGCTTTTGGTAGTGCTTCCGGCGACGCATCTTGAAGATGGTGACCTTGGCATGACGACCGTGCGACACAACGGTGGCCTTGACGGAAGCCCCACTGACCAGCGGCGCACCGAACTTAATCGATTCGCCTTCGCCCACTGCGAGAACCTGGTCGAGCGTGATTTCAGCGTCAATGTCAGCCGGTATCTGTTCTACTTTGAGTTTTTCGCCAACGGCAACCTTGTACTGCTTGCCGCCGGTTTTTATGACCGCGTACATTGAGAACCTCACTCTGGATCCAATTTTTCCGCACACCACGCGCGGAAAACACGTGATTATACATGGGGTTAGCACCCAAGTCAAAGCCGATCGACGATTGCCGCGCGCGGGCCTCGGCCGGACGGCCAAAATCGCGCTGCCGGTACGTCTGACAGACCGGCATATCGCGGATTCGACTTATAATCCGCGGCATCACCCAATTCCATCATCATGTCGTCGTCCACCGCCTCCCCCACCCTCAGCGCCGCCCACCTGCTCGCCCCGATCACCAGCGACATGGAGCAGGTGAATCGCGTTATCCGGCAAAGCCTCGCGTCCGACGTGCTGCTGATCAACCAGATCGCCGAGTACATCATCGGCGCGGGCGGCAAGCGGCTGCGTCCGGCGCTGCTGCTGCTCGTCGCCGGCGCGCTCGGCGAAACGTCGCACCAGCGGCACGTGCTGGCCGCCGTCGTCGAGTTCATCCACACGGCCACGCTGCTGCACGACGACGTCGTCGACGAATCCGAGCTGCGCCGCGGCCGCCAGACCGCCAATGCGCTGTTCGGCAACGCGGCGAGCGTGCTGGTGGGCGATTACCTCTACTCGCGCTCGTTCGAGATGATGGTCGGCGTCGGCAAGATGCGCGTGATGGAGATCCTGTCCGAAGCGACGACGATCATTTCGGAAGGCGAGGTGCTGCAACTCCTCAACATGCACGACGCGGACGTCGACGAAGCGCGCTACATGCAGGTGATCCGCTACAAAACGGCGAAGCTGTTCGAGGCGTCGGCCCGTCTGGGCGCCGTGCTCGCGGGCGCCGATGCGCCGACCGAGGCCGCCGCAGCCGAATACGGCCGCCGGATCGGCACCGCGTTCCAGATCATGGACGACTGGCTCGACTATGCAGGCACCGCCGAGGCGATGGGCAAGAATGCCGGCGACGATCTCCGCGAAGGCAAGCCGACGCTGCCGCTCATCTATCTGATCGAGCGCGGCACGCCCGAACAGTCGGCGCTCGCACGCGAGGCGATCGAACAGGGCGGCACCGATCGCTTCGACACGATTTTCGAAGCGATCACGCGCTCGGGCGCGCTCGATCACACGCTCGAATGCGCGCGTCAGGAAGCGCAGGTGGCCGCAGCGGCGATTGCCGCGTTCCCCGATTCGATCTACAAGGAAAGCCTGCTCGGGTTGTGCTCATACTCGACGTCGCGGCAATCGTAAGCACGCCGCGAACGGTGAGCGAGGCCTTGTCCCGAAAAATTTCTTCATCCAAGTATTCCCTTTTAGAAAAAACATCGTTATAGTTACGTTCTTGCTTGAGACGACGCAGCGATCTTCATGAAGACGGCGAAGTCCGAAGAGCAAAAATCGGGGTGTAGCTTAGCCTGGTAGAGCGCTACGTTCGGGACGTAGAGGCCGGAGGTTCGAATCCTCTCACCCCGACCAGATTTAAAAAAACCGTGCACCGTGTGCACGGTTTTTTTTCGTCCGGCGGCCGCGGCCCCCGTGTCGCGCGCGACACATCGCGGTCGCCGGCCTCTGCTATATTTCCCCCATCCCTGTCCTTCACTGCCCTTTCCAACGCGTGGACCAAATTCCCTTATGGGCGCAAATCGGCGCCGTCTTCCTGCTTCTCCTCTGTTCCAGCTTCTTTTCCATTTCCGAGACCGCGATGATGGCGCTCAATCGCCATCGGCTGAAGCATCTCGCCGGCCAGGGCGTACTCGGCGCGAAAACCACGCAGGGGCTGCTCACGCGCACTGACTTGCTGCTCAGCGTGATCCTGATCGGCAACAACCTGTTCAACACGATCATCCCGGTCCTCACGACCTCGCTCGCGCTCCATACGTTCGGCCGCAACAACCTCGCGCTGTCGATCGCGACCGGCGTCGTCGCGTTCCTGATCATCGTGTTCGCGGAAATCGCGCCGAAGATCGTCGGCGCGACGTTCCCCGAACGCATCGCGCTGCCCGCGAGCCTCGTGATCGCCCCGCTGATGCGCGTGTTCAAGCCGGTCGTCTGGTTCGTCAATGCGCTCGCGAACGGCGTGCTGTGGGCGCTGCGCATCAACACGAAGAAGGGCCGCGACCAGCGGATGTCGGCCGACGAGCTGCGCGCCATCGTGCTCGAATCGAGCAGTTTCATGCCGACCAAGCACCGCAGCATCCTGCTCAACCTGTTCGACCTCGAGAACATCACGGTCGACGACGTGATGGTGCCGCGCCGCCAGATCGAGTCGCTCAACTTCTACGCGCCGCTCGACGACATCCTGCATCAGCTCGAAACCTGCTATCACAACCGCCTGGTCGTCTACGAAGGCGACATCGACAAGGTGCTCGGGGTGCTGCACGTGCGCAAGACGCTCACCGCGCTGCACAACCAGGATTTCGACCGCGAGACGCTGCGCGCGCTGCTCGCCGAACCGTACTACGTGCCGTCGGGCACGCCGGTGGTCCAGCAGCTCCAGTTCTTCCAGGAAACCCGGCAGCGCACCGCGCTCGTCGTCAACGAGTACGGCGAACTCGAGGGGCTCGTCACGCCCGAGGACATCATCGAGGAACTGATCGGCGAATTCACGACGTCGATGCCGCGCAGCGAACGCGCGGGCGGCTGGGACGAGAACGGCGAATGCATCGTCTCGGCCAGCATGCCGCTGCGCGAACTGAACCGCTGGCTGCACCTGAAACTGCCGACCGACGGGCCGAAGACGCTGAACGGACTGGTACTCGAGATCCTCGAGGAAATTCCGGAAGACGACGTGTGCGTGAAAATCGGCGACGTGATGCTCGAAGTGATGCGCAGCGACGATCAGGCCGTACGCACCGTCAAGCTGTTCAAGCCGCGCGGCGCACGCACCGGACGCGCCGCCGCGCGCTAGCCGAACGGCCGACTGCCGGCGCCGCCCGCGACGCGCGATCATCTGCGCATCACGGTCAACAGGCGGCCAGCGTGCCGGCTCACATGCATTTCCCTTCCTCCGGGGCACCGCTGCACACGCAGTCGTCGCCCGCGCATTCCGGCGCACCGCCGGCCGCCGCGCCCCCTGCACTCGATGCGGCCCAGCTCGACGATGCCCCCGCCGTACGCCTGCTGACGGACACACTGCATGCGGCGCGCGTGCGCGACGCATCGGACATCCACGTCGAGCCGTTCGAAGCCGGCTGGCGCATTCGCCTGCGCGTCGACGGCGTGCTGCATGAACTGGCGCGACCGCCGCTGCACCTGCGCGATGCGCTCGTCACGCGGATCAAGGTGCTCTCGCGCATGGACATCGCCGAGCGGCGGCTTCCTCAGGACGGCCGGCTGCGCATCGCGATCGACGGCGGCACGCGCGGCGACTACCGCGTCAGCTCGCTGCCCACGCTGTTCGGCGAAAAGCTCGTGCTGCGGCGGCTCGAAACGCTGCCGCCCGATCTCACGCTTGCCAACCTCGGCTTCGACGCGCAGCAGGCGGCCGCGATGGAGGCCGCGATCCGCGCGCCGCACGGCCTCGTGCTCGTCACGGGCCCGACCGGCAGCGGCAAGACGCTGTCGCTCTACTGCGCGCTGCAGATGCTCGATCGCGACGCGCACAACGTCTGCACGGTCGAGGATCCCGCCGAGATCCAGCTCGACGGAATCAATCAGGTCGGGGTCGCCGACAAGGCGGGGCTCACGTTCGCGACGGCGCTGCGCGCGTTGTTGCGGCAGGATCCGGACGTCATCATGGTCGGCGAGATTCGCGATGCGGAGACGGCCGATGTCGCGATCAAGGCCGCGCAGACCGGTCATCTCGTGCTGTCGACGCTGCACACGAACGACGCGCCGGCCGCCGTCGCGCGGCTGCTCGACATCGGCGTCGCGCCGTACAACCTCGCCGCCGCGCTGCACCTCGTCACCGCGCAGCGTCTCGTCCGGCGCCTGTGCGTCGCCTGCCGCGTGCGTTCGGACGCGTCGGCGCGCGCGCTGCGGGAATCCGGGTGCGACCCGGCGGCGCTGGCAGCCGGATGGCGGCCGTTCGTCGCGCGCGGCTGTTCCGCCTGTCACGGGATCGGCTATCGCGGCCGCATCGGCCTGCACCAGACGATGCCGGTATCGCCCCGGCTGGCCGAGCGCATCGTCGCGCGGGCGAGCGTCGGCGAACTCGCGCAATGCGTGGCGACCGAGGGCGTGCGCACCCTGCGCGACGCGGCACTCGCGCGCGTCATGGACGGCACGACGAGCATCGCGGAAGCCGTCGCCGCCACACCCGCGGCGTGAACATGCGCACGCCGCCGCGCGAAACCCGCTTTGCATGGCGCGGCCGCCATCGCGACGGCTCGCCGCGCCGCGGGATCGTCATCGCCTTTGACGCCGCGGCCGCGCGCGCCACGCTCGCGCGCGACGGCGTCGCGGTACTGTCGCTCGACGTCCGCGGGCCGGCCCGTCCGCCTGCGGCGGCCGCGCGCGACATCACGCGCTTCACGCGCCAGCTCGCGAGCCTGCTGCAAGCCGGCCTGCCGCTTGCGCCGTCGCTCGAGATGCTCGCGCGCACCCGCACGCGCGACGGCGTGCCGCGCATCGCCGCGGGGCTCGCGCGCGAAATCGTCGGCGGCCGGCGCTTCGCCGATGCGCTCGCACGCTATCCATCGCAGTTCGGCACGCTGTATCGCCAGTTGATCGAAGTCGGTGAAGCGTCCGGTTCGCTCGGCATCGTGCTGACGCGGCTCGCGGAACACCGCGAGCGCGCCGATGCGCAATGGCGCAAGCTGCGCGCGGCGCTCGCGTATCCGGCCGCCGTCATCCTGTTCGCGCTCGCGATCTCGGCAGCATTGATGGTGTGGGTCGTGCCGACCTTCCGTCAGATCTTCGACGGTTTCGGCGCCGCCCTGCCCGCACCGACCCGCGCACTGCTCGCGCTGTCCTCCGCGCTGTCGGCCTGGGGCGGTGTGCTTCTGGCCGGCGCGGCCGCCACGGGGCTCGCCGCGCAGCACGCGCTTCGACGCTCGGCCGCGCTGCGTCATGCGCTCGCGCGACACCTGCTGCGCGCCCCGCTCGCGGGCAGCGCACTGGAGCGGTTCGCGGCCGCACGCTGGTGCCGCTCGCTGGCGACGCTGCTCGGCGCCGGCGTGCCGCTCGCCAATGCATTCGCCACGCTCGAGCGCACGGCCGGCCATCCGGTGTTCGCGCACGCCACCGCGCACATCGCCGCACGCGTGTTGCGCGGCGTGCGTCTGGCCGATGCGATGCAATCGGCCGGCTGCTTTCCGGACGACGTCGTGCAACCGATCGCCGTCGCCGAGGAATCCGGTGCGCTCGACACGATGCTGGCCGACATCGCCGCGTCGTGCGAACGCCAGCTCGACGCGCGCCTCGATGCGCTCGCCGCGCTCGGCGAACCGTTGATCGTGATCGTCCTGGGCGCCCTCGTCGGCGGCCTCGTGATCGCGATGTACCTGCCGATCCTTCAACTCGGCAACGTGGTGTAGCATCGCAACCGATTCTGTCGCCTTTTTGTCCGAACCTCGAGCCTCATGACGCCAGCGCCCCTGTCCGCCGTTTCCGATTCGCCCGAGCGCGCGCTGCTCGCGCTGGCGTTGCTGCCGCCCGCGCTGCAGTATGCGTTCGCGGTCGTCATCGGCCTTTGCATCGGCAGCTTCCTGAACGTGGTCGTGCACCGGTTGCCCGTGATGATGCAGCGCGCGTGGCAGGCGGAGATCGCCGAAGCGACGGGCGCCGCGAGCGCCCCGCCCGACGACGGTTATCCGCCGCGCTACGATCTGTGGCGCCCGCGCAGCACCTGCCCGCACTGCGGCCACGTATTGCGCGCGTGGGAAAACATCCCGCTCGTCAGCTACCTGATGCTGCGCGGGCGCTGCCGCCGCTGCGGCCATGCGATCGGCGTCCGCTATGTGCTCGTCGAACTCGCGTGCGCGCTGCTCGCCGCCGCCTCGCTCGCGGCGTTCGGCCCGACCGTCGCCGCGCTTGCCGCGTTCGCGCTGTGCGCGGCGCTGCTCGCGATGAGCGCGATCGATATCCGGACCGGCTACCTGCCCGACTCGATGACGCTGCCGCTGCTGTGGGCCGGGCTCGTCATGAACCTCGGCGGCACCTTCACGTCGCTGCGCTCGGCCGTGATCGGCGCGATGGCCGGCTACCTGTTCCTGTGGTCGATCTACTGGCTGTTCAAATGGCTGCGCGGCATCGAGGGCATCGGTTTCGGCGACCTGAAGCTGCTTGCCGCGCTCGGCGCGTGGATGGGCTGGGCCGCACTGCCGCAGGTCGTGCTGTTCGCAGCGGTGACCGGTGCGATCGTCGGGCTCGTCGCGACCTGGCGCGGCCGCATGCGCTTCGAGGAGCCGATTCCGTTCGGCCCGTTCCTCGCGGCCGGCGGCGTCGCCACGTTGTTTTTCGGCACCCCTTTCTATGCGGCGCTCGGAGGCTGACATGTTTTCCGTAGGACTCACGGGCGGTATCGGCAGCGGCAAGACGACCGTCGCCGACCTGTTCGGCGCCCGTGGCGCATCGCTCGTCGATACCGACCTGATTGCCCATCGCATCACCGCACCGGGCGGCCTCGCGATGCCGGCGATCGAGCAAGCTTTCGGTCGCGACTTCGTGGCCGCCGACGGCTCGCTCGATCGCGCGAAGATGCGCACGCTGATCTTCAGCGACGATGACGCGCGCCGGCGCCTCGAAGCGATCACGCATCCGCTGATCCGCGCGGAAACCGATCGCGAGGCGCACGAAGCACAGGGCCCGTACGTGATGTTCGTCGTGCCGCTGCTGGTCGAATCGGGCACCTGGAAGGCGCGCAGCGATCGCGTGCTCGTCGTCGACTGCCCGGTCGAAACGCAAATTGCGCGCGTGATGCGGCGCAACGGTTTCACGCGCGAACAAGTCGAAGCGATCATCGCGCGGCAGGCGACGCGCGAAGCCCGCCTCGCGGCGGCCGACGACGTGATCGTCAACGACGCGGTCACGCCCGCCGCGCTCGCCGCGCAGGTCGATGCACTGCATCAACGTTATGTCGGATTCGCGGCCGCCGCGCACTGAGCGTCGCGCGCGATCGTGATGGTGTACGAAATTGGTGCGTTGCTAGGGTAGAGAGGGGGCATTAGAATGTCCTTCATTGTTTCAATCCCTACCGACGAGGCGAGCGCGCTTGATTCTTTACGAGTATCCGTTCAACGAGCGAATTCGCACGCTGTTGCGTCTCGAAGATCTGTTCGAGCGCTTCGCGTTCTTTTTGGCTCAGGAGGACCCGCGTGAACACCACGTCGCGTTGACGACGCTGTTCGAAATCGCCGAGGTAACGGGCCGCGCGGACCTGAAATCGGATCTGATGAAGGAGCTCGAACGTCAACGCCAGACGCTCGCCCCCTTTCGCGGCAATCCGGGCATCGAGCAGAACGCGCTCGAGGCCGTGCTCGGCGAAATCGAGCAGACGCTCGCGAATCTCGCGCAGATGCAGGGCAAGACCGGCCAGCACCTCGTCGACAACGAGTGGCTCGCCAGCATCCGCAGCCGCGCGGTGATTCCGGGCGGGACGTGCAAGTTCGACCTGCCGTCGTACTACGCGTGGCAGCAATGGCCCGCCGAGCAGCGGCGCCAGGATATCGCGAAGTGGATCCTGCCGATGCTGCCGTTGCGCGATGCCGCGGCGATCGTGCTGCGGCTCGCGCGCGAATCGGGTCAGGCGTCGAAGGTCATGGCGATGCAGGGCAGCTACCAGCAGATGCTGTCCGGCCGCACCTACCAGCTGATGCAGGTCCGGGTGCCGCCGGAGCTGCGCGTGATTCCCGAAGCGAGCGCCAACAAATACATGTTGTGGGTGCGGTTCACCATGCAGGACGGCGATGTGCGGCCGCGCGCGGTGGACATCGACGTGCCGTTCCATCTGACACTGTGCAATCTGTAACGGCCGCGTGCCGGATCGATGCTTTCGTATGACTACCGTCGTGAAATGTCCGTCGTGCGGCGCCGAAGTGCGCTGGACGCCTGAAAATCAGTTCCGCCCGTTCTGTTCGGCCCGCTGCAAGCAGCTCGACCTCGGCGCATGGGCCGCGGAAAAGTACCGGATCGGGGGCGCCGCCGACGACGGCCCGTCGTCGGAAGAGGACGGCGCCGACGGCCGTCGCGACAGCTGACCGGCACGACGCCGGCCGCCGGCGATATGGCCCGCCTTTCCGGCAGGCCGCGTCGGCGTCAACGCGACGCCGCTTCCTTCTCGAGCAGTTCCAGCACCGGCAGCGCCGCCGGCAGCAGCGGCGCGACTTCGACCGGCAGTTGCTGCCACACGAACGCCTGCCCTTCCTTGCTGTGCGGCTCGCCCGTCCAGCCCGTCACCTTGCAGAAATAGAGCCGCACGTACGCGTGCGGATAATCGTGCTCGAGCGTGTGCCAGCGGTGGCTGGCCGTGACTTCGATGCCGAGTTCCTCATGCAGCTCGCGCGCAAGCGCGTCCTCGACGCTTTCGCCGGCCTCCAGCTTGCCGCCCGGAAACTCCCAGTAACCTTCATACGGCTTGCCCTGCAGGCGTTGCGCGAGCAGATAACGGCAGCGGCCGACCGGGCCGTCCGGCTGCACCATCACGCCGACCGCGACTTCCGTCACCTTACGGCCGTCCGGCGCCCGCACGGCGCCCTGTGCCAGGTCCTCGCTCATGCCTGCTCCTTGCGGCCCGACCAGTCGCGCGCGAACTGCCATGCGACTCGGCCCGAGCGCGAACCGCGCTCCAGCGCCCATACCAGCGCGTCACCGCGCGCCGTCTCGATCTCCGCATCCGGGCAGCCGAAGTGACGCAGCCAGTGCGCGACGATGTCGAGGTAGTCGTCCTGCTTGAACGGATAGAAGCTGACCCACAGACCGAAGCGCTCCGACAGCGAGATCTTCTCCTCGACGACTTCGCCGGGGTGAATCTCGCCGTCCGGCAGATGCTTGTACGACTCGTTGTCGCTCATGTACTCGGGCAGCAGATGGCGGCGGTTCGACGTCGCGTAGATCAGCACGTTGTCCGACTGCGCGGCGATCGACCCGTCGAGCGCGACCTTCAGCGCCTTGTAGCCCGATTCGCCGTCCTCGAACGACAGGTCGTCGCAGAACACGATGAACCGCTCCGGACGCTGCGAAATCAGGTCGACGATGTCGCCGAGATCGTGCAGGTCGTCCTTGTCGACTTCGATCAGGCGCAGCCCGTCGTTCGCGTACGCGTTCAGGCATGCCTTGATCAGCGACGACTTGCCGGTACCGCGTGCGCCGGTCAGCAGCACGTTGTTGGCCGGCTTGCGCTGCACGAACTGCCGCGTGTTCTGGTCGATCAGCGCTTTCTGGCGATCGATGTTGTGCAGATCGTCGAGCGTGATCGACGACACGGCCGGCACCGGCTGCAGGTAACCGCGCCCCTGGCGCTTGCGCCAGCGGAATGCGTGGGCCGCGTTCCAGTCGATGGCCGCCGGTGCGGGCGGCAGCATCCCTTCGAGACGGCCGAGCAGCGCTTCCGCGCGCGTCAGAAACTGTTCAAGCTTGTCCATGTCGTTGAGCGCTCCCGATCAGGAGCGGTAATCCGCGTTGATGCTCACGTAATCGTGCGACAGGTCGCACGTCCAGACGGTGGCCTGTGCGTCGCCACGGCCGAGCAGCACGCGGATCGTGATCTCGCTCTGCTTCATCACGCGCTGGCCGTCCTCTTCCTGGTAGGCCGGGTTGCGGCCGCCCGCCTTCGCGACGAGCACGTCGTCGAGGTAGAGATCGATCTTGCCGACGTCGAGATCCGCGACGCCCGCATAGCCGATCGCCGCGAGAATCCGGCCGAGGTTGGGGTCGGATGCATAGAAGGCCGTCTTCACGAGCGGCGAATGGCCGATCGCGTACGCGATCTGGCGGCATTCGGCGACGCTCTTGCCGCCTTCGACCTGCACCGTCATGAATTTCGTCGCGCCTTCGCCGTCGCGCACGATCAGTTGCGACAGCACCTGTGCAACTTCCGTCACCGCGTCGCGCAGCGCCGCATAGGCGGGCGAATCGGTCGACGTGATCGCGGGCAGCGTGCTCTTGCCCGACGCGATCAGGATGAACGAGTCGTTCGTCGACGTGTCGCCGTCGATCGTGATGCAGTTGAACGAGCGGTCGGCCACTTCCTTCACGAGCGTGTCGAGCACTGGCTGCGCGACGTTCGCATCGAACGCGAGGAAGCCGAGCATCGTCGCCATGTTCGGCTTGATCATGCCCGCGCCCTTGCTGATGCCCGTCAGCGTGACCGTGTGGCCGTCGATCGCCACCTGGCGCGACGTCGCCTTCGGCAGCGTGTCGGTCGTCATGATCGCCTGCGCGGCGTCGAACCAGTTCGCGGCCTTGCGGTTCGCGAGCGCGGCCGGCAGGCCGGCCTTCAGCCGGTCGATCGGCAGCGGCTCGAGGATCACGCCGGTCGAGAACGGCAGCACCTGCGCCGGCTCGATGCCCGCGAGACGCGCGAGTTCCGTGCAGGTCTCGCGTGCGTTCACGAGGCCCGGCTCGCCGGTGCCCGCGTTCGCATTGCCCGTATTCACGACCAGCGCGCGGATGCCCGCGCCGCCGGCCCGTACTTTCGCCAGATGCTCGCGGCAGACGGTGACCGGCGCCGCGCAGAAACGGTTTTCGGTGAACACGCCCGCGACCGTCGCGCCTTCGTCGACGGAGATGACCAGCACGTCCTTGCGATTCGGCTTGCGGATGTTCGCTTCCGCCCAGCCGAGCGTGACGCCGGCGACGGGATGCAGTTGGGCGGGATCGATCGACGGAAAATTGACAGCCATGGGGCACACCTGCCGGATGGAAAATGCCGGCACATGCCGGCATCGATTGGAAGAACCGGCGGCCGCACGCGCGGGCCGCCGCAACTCACATCACTGACTCGAAGCGACGAACGACGCGGCACGCGTGACGCGCGCCGCCGCCGATCATGACAGCTTCCCGTGACATTGCTTGTACTTCTTGCCGCTGCCGCACGGGCACGGGTCGTTGCGGCCGACCTTCGGCATTTCGCCGCCGGGGCCGCTGTGCGTCATCGCGCTGCCGACCATGTCGGCCGTCGCCGTGGCGGCCGCCGCAGCCGTGACGTTCGCCACCGGCGCGCCGGCGTCCGCGTAGTCGGCGTGCTGGTATTCGACGTTCTCGAGATAACCGCCGCGCTCCTCGATCTGCTCGGCGGCCTCCTCGAGCTGCTCCGGCGACTGGATCTGCACGTTCATCACGATGCGCGTGACTTCCTGCTTGATCGCGTCGAGCATCGCGGCGAACAGCTCGAACGCCTCGCGCTTGTATTCCTGCTTCGGATTCTTCTGCGCATAGCCGCGCAGATGGATGCCCTGGCGCAGGTGGTCGAGCGCCGCGAGGTGTTCGCGCCACAGGCGGTCGACCGTCTGCAGCATCACCGAACGCTCGAATGCGCTGAACGATTCGCGGCCGACCATCGCGACCTTCGCCTCGTACTGCTCGTCGGCGGCCGTCATCACCGCGTCGAGAATCTCCTCGGCCGTGATCGACGACGACTCGTTCACCATTTCCTGGATCGCGAGGTCGAGCTGCCAGTCGTTGCGCAACGCTTCCTCGAGCTCGGGCACGTCCCACTGCTCTTCGATGCTGCCTTCCGGCACGAACTGGCGGACGACTTCGGTAATCACGCCGTGACGCATCGCGGTGATCGTCTCGGTGATGTCGTGCGCCTCGAGCAATTCGTTGCGCTGCTGGTAGATCACCTTGCGCTGGTCGTTCGACACGTCGTCGTATTCGAGCAGCTGCTTGCGGATGTCGAAGTTGCGCGCTTCGACCTTGCGCTGCGCCGATTCGATCGACCGCGTGACGATGCCCGCTTCGATCGCCTCGCCTTCCGGCATCTTCAGGCGATCCATGATCGAGCGCACGCGGTCGCCCGCGAAGATGCGCAGCAGCGGATCGTCGAGCGACAGGTAGAAGCGCGACGAGCCCGGATCGCCCTGGCGGCCCGCACGGCCGCGCAACTGGTTGTCGATCCGGCGCGATTCGTGGCGCTCGGTGCCGATGATGTGCAGGCCGCCCGCGGCCTTCACCTGCTCGTGCAGCGTTTCCCACTCGTCGTGCAGCTTCTGGATGCGGCGCGCCTTTTCGTCGGCCGGGATCGTGTCGTCGGCCTCGATGAACGCGGCCTGCTTCTCGACGTTGCCGCCGAGCACGATATCGGTACCGCGGCCGGCCATGTTGGTTGCGATCGTCACGCGGTTCGGACGGCCGGCTTCCGCGACGATCGCCGCTTCGCGCTCGTGCTGTTTCGCGTTCAGCACTTCGTGCGGCAGCCCGGCCTGCTTCAGCAGGTGCGACAGCAGTTCGGAGTTCTCGATCGACGTCGTGCCGACCAGCACCGGCTGGCCGCGCTCGTAGCAGTCGCGGATGTCGCGGATCACCGCGTCGTAGCGCTCCTTGGCCGTCTTGTAGATCTGGTCCTGCTTGTCGATCCGCTTCGGCGGGCGGTTGGTCGGGATCACGACCGTCTCGAGGCCGTAGATCTCGTTGAATTCGTATGCCTCGGTATCCGCGGTACCGGTCATGCCGGCCAGCTTCGCGTACATCCGGAAGTAGTTCTGGAACGTGATCGATGCGAGCGTCTGGTTCTCGCTCTGGATCTTCACGTGCTCCTTCGCCTCGACGGCCTGATGCAGGCCGTCGGACCAGCGGCGGCCCGCCATCAGGCGGCCCGTGAATTCGTCGACGATGACCACTTCGCCGTTCTGCACGACGTAATGCTGATCCTTGTGGAACAGCGTGTGGGCGCGCAGCGCCGCGTACACGTGGTGCATCAGCGTGATGTTCTGCGGCGCGTACAGGCTCTCGCCCTCGCCGATCAGGCCCCATTCGGCGAGCAGGCGCTCGGCCTTCTCGTGGCCCGATTCCGTCAGGAACACCTGGCGCGCCTTCTCGTCGAGCGTGTAGTCGCCCGGCTTCTCGACGCCCGTGCCGTCGGCCTTCTCTTCGCCGATCTGGCGCTCGAGCAGCGGCGGCAGTGCGTTCATCCGCACGTACAGCTCGGTGTGATCCTCGGCCTGACCCGAAATGATCAGCGGCGTCCGCGCTTCGTCGATCAGGATCGAGTCCACTTCGTCGACGACCGCGAAGTTCAGCGCCCGCTGCACGCGCGCATCGGTCTCGTAGACCATGTTGTCGCGCAGGTAGTCGAAGCCGAATTCGTTGTTCGTGCCGTACGTGATGTCCGCCGCGTAGGCCTGCTGCTTCTGGTCGTGCTCCATGCCGGACAGGTTGATGCCGACCGACAGACCGAGGAAGTTGTAGAGGCGCGCCATCCATTCGGCGTCGCGCTGCGCGAGGTAATCGTTGACGGTCACGACGTGCACGCCGCGGCCGGCCAGCGCATTCAGATACACGGGCAGCGTCGCGACGAGCGTCTTGCCCTCGCCCGTGCGCATTTCCGCGATCTTGCCGTAGTGAAGCACCATGCCGCCGATCATCTGCACGTCGAAGTGCCGCATCTTCAGCACGCGGCGGCTCGCCTCGCGACAGACCGCGAAGGCCTCGGGCAACAGCTTGTCGAGCGACTCGCCGGCCGCGACCCGCTGGCGGAATTCATCGGTCTTGCCGCGCAACTGGTCGTCCGTCAGCTTCTCGATCTGCGTTTCGAGCGCATTGATCGTCGCGACGGTCTTTTGGTATTGCTTGACGAGCCGCTGGTTGCGGCTGCCAAAAATTTTCTGGAGAAAACCGGTTGTCATCGGATCGGATCCTGCGTCGCAGCACCGGCGCCCGGCGCGTGTTGCGCGCCCCGGCGCCCGAGCCTCGGCGGCTTAGCGAATTAGTGGACTCAAACGTCGAATTTTAGCACGCGGGGACGCATGCGCCTGCGTCCCGGCCGGACGGGCATTGCGCGCCCAAGCCGGGCGGACACGGGCGAAAGCTGCCCGTGCGCGGGCCGGCGCGGGTACAATCGGCTGCAACGTCCGCGCGCGTACGCGCTCGAAGAATGCCTCGATGAACCGATTTCCCAAGCGTTTCGGCCCGCTCGCCGCCTATCGCCCGCAACCCGTGTCGGAAGTGCTCGGTCGGACCGACGCATTCGCGGCGCTGCGCGCCGGCGTCGAGCAGATCGCCTCGCTGCAGCGCGACCTGGGTGCGTGCCTGCCCGACTATCTCGCGAATCACGTCGAACCGGGCTTCATCAAGGACGGCACCCTGACCCTCTTTGCCGCGCACAATGCGCTGGCCGCACGGCTGCGGCAGGTCGAAATGCGGCTGCTCGGCGATCTCCAGAAACGCGGCTGGCCGGTGACGACGCTGCGCGTGCGCGTGCGGCCGAAGGACGCGCCGCCGCCGCCGCCCGTGAAGCAGGCGCGGATGACGTCGACCGGCGCCGCCGCGCTGCGCGACCTCGCCGACCACCTCGAACCGTCGCCGCTGCAGGCCGCGCTCGCGCGGATGGCGGCACGGCACGGCGCGAAACCGCGTTGACGCACAGGCCGCGGGCAACCGCCGGCCAATAAAAAAGCGACCCGATGGGTCGCTTTTTTATCGCTTGCGCCGAACGCCGGTCACGCGAAAGCCGTCTGCGCGTCGAATGCAAACCCTTTCGGCGCAGCCTGCGGATCGTCGAACGTCACGATCTCGTACGCGTCTTCGTGTGCGAGCAACTCGCGCAGCAGCGCGTTGTTCAGGCCGTGGCCCGACTTGTACGCGGTGTACGAAGCCAGCAGCGGGTGGCCGATCACGTACAGGTCGCCGATCGCGTCGAGCATCTTGTGCTTCACGAACTCGTCGTCGTAGCGCAGCCCGTCGTTGTTCAGGATCCGGTACTCGTCGAGCACGATCGCGTTGTCCATGCTGCCGCCGCGCGCCAGGCCGATCTCGCGCAGCATCTCGGCCTCGTGCGCGAAACCGAACGTGCGCGCACGCGCGATCTCGCGCACGTACGACGTAGTCGCGAAATCGACTTCGAGCTCCTGGCCCGTCTTGTCGACGGCCGGGTGGCGGAAGTCGATCGAGAACTTCAGCTTGAAGCCGAAATACGGATCGAGACGCGCGAACTTGTCGCCATCGCGGATTTCGACCGGCTTCTTCACCTTGATGAAGCGCTTCGGCGCGTTCTGCTCCTCGATGCCGGCCGACTGGATCAGGAACACGAACGTGGCCGCGCTACCGTCCATGATCGGGATTTCCTCGGCCGTCACGTCGACATACAGGTTGTCGATACCGAGACCCGCACACGCGGACATCAGGTGCTCGACCGTCGACACGCGCACGCCATCCTTCTGCAACACCGACGCGAGCCGCGTGTCGCCGATCGACATCGCCGATGCGGGAATGTCGACCGGCGTCGACAGGTCGACGCGTGAAAAGACGATGCCCGTGCCGGGCGCGGCGGGACGGAGCGTCAACTCGATCTTGCGGCCCGAGTGGACACCGATACCCACGGTCTTCACGATGGATTTGATGGTGCGCTGCTTCAACATGGTCTTCTTCGTCTTGATTGAAGATATCAATCAGGAGTTATATTCGATAGGCGGGATTATAGCGTAATTCCCTATTCGACGCTGTCCGAAACTGCGTATCAATCTGTTTCGACAGTTTACCCGCGCCGATACGGGACGGGCCGATGCCCGGAACGGAGGCGTTTCCGGTCATCAGCCCGTGTTACAACTGCCCTGAGGCCGGCGAGCAGCGTTGCCGGAAGGCAACGGCGCACCGCACGATCAGGACGTCAACGTCGCGAGAACACTCGCCGCATCGCTCACTTCGAATTTGCCCGGCGCCTCGACGGCCAGCGTCTTGACCACACCGCCGTCAACCACCATCGCGTAGCGCAGGGAACGAATTCCCATGCCACGCGCGGACAAATCCTGCGTCAGCCCCAGCGCATGAGTGAAAGCCGCGCTGCCGTCCGCCATCATGCGCACCTTGCCCGCGGTGTGCAGATCACGTCCCCATGCGCCCATCACGAATGCGTCGTTGACGGACACGCACCAGATCTCGTCGATCCCCGCCGCGCGCAATTGCTCGGCGTGCTCGACGTAGCCCGGCACATGCTGCGCCGAACAGGTCGGCGTGAACGCGCCCGGCAATCCGAAGATCACCACCCGCTTTCCCGCAACCTGGTCGCGCACGCTGTAGGCGTTCGGCCCCAGCGTGCACCCTTCGCGCGCGTCGTCGACGAATTCGAACAATTGCGCGTCGGGCAGCGCGTCGCCCACTTGAATCATGGCTGGTCCCTCATAGCGATACGGTTTTTCAGCGTGTTGCGGACAGCACGGCCCATCCCGCCTCGCTCGAGCGAAGAGGGCACCTTTCCCGGCCCGGCGTCGCATCCGACGCGGCCTGCCGTGGTCCGTAGCATCCGTCACGCCGGCGATACCGCGGCGGTGTCGCCGCGGCTTCGCCTGTGTTTACGTCAGTCAGCCTGCTTGCGCAGGAAAGCCGGGATGTCGTACGTGTCGACACCCTTCTCCTGCAGCGCCTGCACGTGCGATGCCGCGGTTTCGCGCGAATTGCGCCACACCGCCGGCGTGTCGAGCGCGCCGTAGTCGGCCGTGCTGACGTGATGCGGCTGCGCATAGCCGTGCGACACCGCGCTGACCGGCTGGTTGTCCGTACCCGTGCGCAGCAGCGTCATCGGAGCCGACTGCTGCTTCTTCGCCGCACGGCCCAGCCCCGTCGCCACGACCGTCACGCGCAGTGCATCGCCCATCGCGTCGTCGTACACCGCACCGAAGATCACCGTCGCATCTTCCGCCGCGTAGCTCTTGATCGTGTTCATCACTTCGCGCGTTTCCGACAGGCGCAGCGAACGGCTCGACGTGATGTTGACCAGCACGCCGCGCGCGCCCGACAGATCGACGCCTTCGAGCAGCGGGCTCGCCACGGCCTGTTCCGCCGCGAGGCGTGCGCGATCGACGCCGGCGACCGTCGCCGTGCCCATCATCGCCTTGCCCTGCTCGCCCATCACCGTCTTCACGTCTTCGAAGTCGACGTTCACGAGGCCGTCGACGTTGATGATTTCCGCGATACCCGCCACCGCGTTGTTCAACACGTCGTCCGCGCACTGGAAGCACTTGTCCATCTCGGCGTCGTCGCCCATCACGTCGAACAGCTTGTCGTTCAGGACGACGATCAGCGAGTCGACGTGATCCTCCAGTTGCTGCGAGCCTGCTTCGGCGACGCGCATGCGCTTGCCGCCCTCGAACTCGAACGGCTTGCTGACGACACCGACCGTCAGAATGCCCATCTCCTTCGCGATCTGCGCGACCACCGGTGCCGCGCCCGTGCCCGTGCCGCCGCCCATGCCGGCCGTGATGAACACCATGTGCGCGCCGCGCAGTGCGTCGGCGATGCGCTCACGCGCCTCTTCGGCTGCCGCACGGCCCATTTCCGGTTTCGCGCCGGCGCCAAGACCCGTGTTGCCAAGCTGGATCACCGACGATGCACGCGAACGCGACAGCGCCTGGGCGTCCGTGTTCATCACGATGAAGTCGACGCCCTGCACGCCGCGGTTGATCATGTGCTGGACGGCATTGCCGCCAGCGCCGCCAACGCCGACCACCTTGATGATGGTGCCGTTGGTTTCGGTTTCCAGCATTTCGAATTCCATTGTTGCCTCCGTCAAGAGAATGACTGCTACTCGGCCGTTATTCGGCAGGAGATCGGGCAACCCCCTGTCGCGCGCCAGCCGCCGGCACCAGCGCGAATTTCGATTCGGTGTGTCAGAAGTTGCTCAGGAACCATTCCTTCATCCGCGAGAACACTTGCCCCGCGTTGCCGGACTGCACGGCGACCTTGCGGCCGCGCATGCGCTGCGCACTGCCTTCGACGAGCAGCCCCATCGCCGTCGAGTAGCGCGGATTGCGCACGACGTCGGAAAGGCCGCCTGCATATTCCGGCGCGCCGATGCGCACCGGTTTCAGGAAAATGTCCTCGCCGAGCTCGACCATGCCCGGCATCATCGACGCGCCGCCGGTAATGACCACGCCGGAACTCAGGAGTTCTTCGTAACCCGATTCGCGCACGACCTGCTGCACGAGCGAGAACAGTTCCTCGACGCGCGGCTCGATCACGGCCGCGAGCGCCTGACGCGACAGCGTGCGCGGGCCGCGTTCGCCGAGGCCCGGCACTTCCACCATTTCGTCCGGATCGGCGAGCGCCTGCTTCGCGATCCCGTAGCCGACCTTGATGTCTTCCGCATCCGGCGTCGGCGTGCGCAGCGCCATCGCGATGTCGCTCGTGATCTGGTCGCCCGCGATCGGGATCACCGCCGTGTGGCGGATCGCGCCTTCGGCGAAGATCGCGATGTCCGTCGTGCCGCCGCCGATGTCGACCAGCACCACGCCGAGATCCTTCTCGTCTTCGGTCAGCACCGCGAGCGACGACGCGAGCGGCTGCAGGATCAGGTCGTTCACTTCCAGCCCGCAGCGGCGCACGCACTTGACGATGTTCTGCGCGGCGCTCACCGCGCCCGTCACGATGTGCACCTTCACTTCCAGCCGGATGCCGCTCATCCCGATCGGCTCGCGCACGTCTTCCTGGCCGTCGATGATGAATTCCTGCGTGAGGATGTGCAGCACCTGCTGGTCGGTCGGGATGTTGATCGCCTTCGCGGTCTCGATCACGCGCGCGACGTCCGTCTGCGTGACTTCCTTGTCCTTGATCGCGACCATCCCGCTCGAGTTGAAGCTGCGGATGTGGCTGCCCGCGATCCCCGTGAACACGTTGGTGATCTTGCAGTCGGCCATCAGCTCGGCTTCCTCGAGCGCGCGCTGGATCGACTGCACGGTGGCCTCGATGTTCACCACCACGCCTTTCTTCAGACCCTTCGACTCGCTCTGGCCGAGACCGATCACCTCGTAGTGGCCCTCGCCCTTCAGCTCGGCGACGATGGCCACCACCTTCGACGTGCCGATGTCGAGGGAAACCAGCAGATCCTTGTAGTCTTTGCTCATAAAGTGCTCTTGCGTGTGATCTCTCGTTACTTCTTGCGCTTGTCGGTATCGGTCAGGAACCGCATGCCCGCCGCGCGAATCGCGAATCCGTTCGGATAACGCAGATCCGCGTACTCGATGTCGTTGCCCCAACGCTCCGTAACGGCCGGCCACGCGGCCACCAGGCGCTGGCTCCGGTCATGCAGCGTGTCGCTGTTGCGCTCCTTGCCCAGCTCGACCTGCATGCCGTTCGACAGCTTCACCGTCCACGCGTACCGCGCCGACAGCGTCACTTCTTCCGGCGCCGCCTTCAGCGGCGCAAACCATTTCCCGAAGTCGCGATACCGCGCGACGACTTCCTTCGCGCTGCCTTCCGGCCCGTCGAACGCCGGCAGCGCCTGCTCCAGCTCGCCCTGGTTCGCGGTGAACAGCTCGCCGTCCACGCTCACGAGCTGATCGCTGCCCCAGGTCCCGAGCGGTTTGTACTCCTCGAGCGTGACAGCCAGCGCATTCGGCCACACCCGACGCACGCTCGCGTGACGCACCCACGGCATCTGCTCGAACGCGGCGCGCGCCGTATCGAGATCGACCGTGAAGAAATTGCCCTTCAGCCGGCCGACCACGCCCGCGCGCACCGTCGGCGAATTGATGTGCTCGGTGTCGCCGTCGATCCGGATTTCCCGCAGCGCGAACGTCGGGCGCTGGATCAGCCAGTAGCAGCCGGCCGCCGCCAACACGAGCAGCAGCAGCGCGTACAGCGCGCTGGCGGCAAGGTTGAGTTGGCGAACGTTGTTCCACATACGTCGTTCCGTTCCTGCGTCAGTCGTTGAGCGTGAGCGACAGCACCTTCACGACCAGCTCCGAATAGCCGATGCCGACCGCGCGCGCGGCCTTCGGCGGCAGCGAGTGGTCGGTCATCCCGGGGGCCGTGTTCACTTCCAGGAAATACGCATTGCCGGCCGCGTCGAGCATGAAATCCGCGCGGCCCCAGTCGGTGCAGCCGAGCACGTCGAACGCGCGCCGCGCGATGCGCTTCAGTTCCGCTTCCTGCTGCGCCGGCAGGCCGCACGGGATCAGGTACTGCGTATCGTCGGCGACGTACTTCGCGTGGTAGTCGTAGAACTCGCCGGCCGGCACGATCTTGATCAGCGGCAGGTCGAGATCGCCGGCGATGCACGCGGTGTATTCGCCGCCGCCTTCGATGCTCTTCTCGACGATCACGATCTTGTCGTGCGTCGCGGCTTCCGCGAGCGCGGCCGGCAGCGCGTCCGCCGTCTTCACCTTCAGCACCGCGACGCTCGAGCCTTCGCTCGCCGGCTTCACGAACAGCGGCAGGCCGAGCTTCGCGACGATGTCGGTCGCGCGCGCGGCAAGGTCGTCGCCGCGCATCACCGTCTCGAACGGCGGCGTCGGCACGCCCGTCTGCTGCCACACGAGCTTCGTGCGGAACTTGTCGAGGCCGAGCGCCGAGCCGAGCACGCCGCTGCCCGTGTAGCGGATACCGTAGAAATCGAGCGCGCCCTGAATCTGGCCGTTCTCGCCGTAGCCGCCGTGCAGCGCATTGAACGCGCGCACGAAGCCTTCGTCCTTCAGGGCCGACAGCGGCCGCTCGGCCGGGTCGAACGGATGCGCGTCGACGCCCGCGTCGCGCAGGCCCTGCAGCACGAGGCGGCCCGAGGTGAGCGACACCTCGCGCTCGGCGGATTCGCCGCCGAACAACACCGCCACCTTGCCGAAACGTTTCGGATCGATCCCGCTCATGTCAGCCTCCGCCGGGCCGCCCCAAGGAGGCTGACCGCCCCCGCGGGGGGCAGCGAACGAAGTGAGCGTGGGGGTAGTTTCATGTCATGCCTTCTGTTGAGTGTGTCGCGCGAGCTTCGCCGGCACGCCGCCGATCGAGCCCGCACCCATCGTGATCACCACGTCGCCGTTCTGCGCGACCTTCGTCAATGCGTCCGGCACGTCGTCGATTGACGCGACGAATACCGGTTCAACCTTCCCCGCCGCGCGCAGCGCACGCGACAACGCATCGCCGCTGGCCGTCGGGATCGCGGCCTCGCCGGCCGCATAGACTTCCGTCAGCACCAGCGCATCGACCGTCGACAGCACGTTGACGAAATCGTCGAAGCAGTCGCGCGTGCGCGTGTAGCGATGCGGCTGGAACGCCAGCACGAGGCGACGGCCCGGAAACGCGCCGCGCGCGGCCGCGATCGTCGCCGCCATCTCGACCGGGTGGTGACCGTAATCGTCGATCAGCGTGTACTGGCCGCCGTCCGCGCTCGGCACTTCGCCGTAACGCTGGAAGCGTCGGCCGACGCCGTTGAATTCCGCCAGCGCCCGCTGGATCGCGTCGTCCGCCACGCCGAGGTCGGTCGCGATCGCGATCGCCGCGAGCGCGTTCTGCACGTTGTGCAGGCCCGGCATGTTCAGCACGACCGCGAGCGGCGCGCGACCTTCGCGGATCACCGTGAAATGCATCCGGCCGTCGCGCGCGTCGATGTCTTCCGCGCGCACCTGCGCGTCCGGCGACAGGCCGTAGCGCACCACCGGCTTCGAGATGAACGGGATGATCTGCCGCACGTTCGGATCGTCGACGCACACGACCGCGCTGCCGTAGAACGGCAGGCGCTGCGTGAATTCGATGAACGCCTGCTTGAGCCGCGCAAAATCGTGGCCGTAGGTGTCCATGTGGTCGGCGTCGATGTTCGTGATGACCTCGATCACCGGATAGAGGTTCAGGAACGACGCGTCCGACTCGTCGGCCTCGGCGACGATGAAGTCGCCCGTGCCGAGCCGCGCGTTCGCGCCGGCGCTGATCAGTCGGCCGCCGATCACGAAGGTCGGGTCCAGCCCGCCCGCCGCGAGCACGCTCGCGACCAGGCTCGTCGTCGTGGTCTTGCCGTGCGTGCCGGCGATCGCGATGCCCTGCTTCAGGCGCATCAGCTCCGCGAGCATCACCGCGCGCTGCACGATCGGCACGCGCTTCGCGCGCGCGGCCAGCACTTCCGGGTTGTCCGAGCGCACGGCCGTCGACACGACGACCGCGTTCGCGCCCTCGATGTTCGCCGCGTCGTGGCCGATCGCGATCCGCGCGCCCAGCGCCTCGAGGCGATCGGTCACCGCATTGCGCGACAGGTCCGAGCCGCTGACCGCGTAGCCGAGGTTGACGAGCACTTCGGCGATGCCGCTCATGCCCGCGCCGCCGATCCCGACGAAATGAATGTGTTTGACGATGTGTTTCATTGCAGTTGTTCCAGGTTCGCGCCGGCCGCCTTCGCGCAGACGCGCGCGACTTCGTCGGTGGCCTCGGGCTTCGCGAGCGCGCGCGAACGTTCCGCCATGGCCGCGAGCGATGCCCGCGACTGGCCGCGCAGCCAGTCGGCGAGCAGTTCCGCCGACAGGTCGCGTTGTTGCACCAGCACGGCCGCGCCCGCATCGGCGAGGAACGCGGCGTTGGTCGTCTGGTGATCGTCGACCGCGTACGGGAACGGCACGAACAGCGCCGCCACGCCCACCGCCGCGATCTCCGACACCGTCATCGCACCCGACCGGCAGATCACCAGATCCGCTGCCGCATACGCGGCCGCCATGTCGTCGATGAACGGCACGAGCCGCACGTCTTCGCCGGCCGCGAAACCGGCCGCTTCGTAATTCGCCTTCAATGCGTCGATGTGCTTCACGCCGGCCTGGTGCACGACGCGCGGGCGCTCGCCCGGCGACAGCAGCGCCAGCGCGCGCGGCACGACTTCGTTCAGCGCGGCCGCCCCGAGGCTGCCGCCGACGACCAGCACGTTCAGCGCTCCGCTGCGCGACGCATAGCGTGCCTGGGGCGGCTCGGTGTGCGCAAGTTCCGCGCGAATCGGGTTACCCGTCCATTCCGCGTGCGGCAGCGCGCCGGGGAACGCGACGAGCACGCGCTTCGCGAGTTTCGCGAGCACCTTGTTGGTCAGGCCCGCGATCGAATTCTGTTCATGCAGCACGAGCGGACGCCCCGACAACGCGGTCATCACGCCCGCCGGGAACGTGATGTAGCCGCCCATTCCGAGCACGACGTCCGGTCGCACGCGGCGCAGCGCGCCGAGGCTCTGCCAGCATGCACGCAGCAGGTTGACCGGCAGCGTCAGCTTGGTCTTCAGACCCTTGCCGCGCAGCCCGCCGAACCGCACGTACTCCATCGGAATGCCGTGCTTCGGCACGAGCGTCGCTTCCATCCCGGCCGGATTGCCGAGCCATACGACGCGCCAGCCCGCCGCTTCCATCCGGTGCGCGACCGCGAGCCCGGGGAACACGTGGCCCCCGGTCCCGCCTGCCATCACCATCAGCGTGCGTTGCGACGCGGTCATACCTTCCCTCCGCGCATCAGCACCCGGTTTTCGTAATCGACCCGCAGCAGCACCGCGAGCGCGACGCAGTTCAGCAGGATGCCCGAACCGCCGTAGCTCACGAGCGGCAGCGTCAAGCCCTTGGTGGGCAGCAGCCCGAGGTTCACGCCCATGTTGATGAACGTCTGCGCGCCGAACCAGATGCCGATGCCCTTCGCCATCAGGCCCGCGAACGTGCGATCGAGCGCGAGCGCCTGGCGGCCGATCTCGAACGCGCGGCGCACGATCCAGTAGAACAGCAGGATCACGACCAGCACGCCGACGAAGCCGAGCTCCTCGCCGATCACCGCGAGGATGAAGTCGGTATGGGCTTCCGGCAGGTAATTCAGCTTCTCGACGCTGCCGCCGAGGCCGACGCCGAACCACTCGCCGCGGCCGAACGCGATCAGCGAGTGCGTGAGCTGGTAAGCCTTGCCCTGCGCGTAGCGCTCGTCCCACGGATCGAGATACGCGAAGATCCGCTCGCGACGCCACGGCGACAGCCACACGAGCATCGTGAACGTGCCGACCGCCGTCGCGACGAGGCCGCCGAACAGCTTGCCGTTCACGCCGCCGAGGAACAGCACGCCCATCGCGATCGCGGCGACCACCATGAACGCGCCCATGTCGGGCTCGAGCAGCAGCAGCGCGCCGACCAGGCCGACCGCGAACGCCATCGGCAGGAAGCCCTTCGCGAAGCTCTGCATGTATTCCTGCTTGCGCACCGTGTAGTTCGCCGCGTAGATCGTCACGGCGAGCTTCATGATTTCCGACGGCTGCATGTTGGTGATGCCGAGCGGAATCCAGCGGCGCGCACCGTTCACGCCCTTGCCGACGTGCGGGATCAGCACGATCACGAGGCCGACGAGCGCGATCAGGAAAAGATGCGGCGCGTACTTGTCCCAGGTCGACACCGGCACGCGGAACGCGATCACCGCCGCGACGAACGCGACGGCGAGCGACACGCAGTGGCGCATCAGGAACGCGTAATCGTGATACGACGCGTATTTCGGCGAATCGGGCATCGCGATCGACGCCGAATACACCATCACGACGCCGAGCCCGAGCAGCGCGATCGCGACCCACAGCAGCGAATAGTCGAAATCGAGCATCCGCGAGCGGCTCGGGCGCACGCCGTTGACGACGCTCGCGAGGCCGCCCGTCGCGGCGCGCGTGGCCGATGCGACGCGGCCGCCCGCGGCATTGCCGCCGGCGTCGCGCCGGTCGTTGAAACGGGAGACGAGGCGATCGGACCAGCTCATGGCGTCGCTCCTTTGTCGATGGCGATTGCGTCGACCGCCGCGCGGAACACTTCCGCGCGATGGGCGTAGTTCCGGAACATGTCGAGGCTCGCGCACGCGGGCGACAGCAGCACCGCATCGCCCGGCTCGGCCAGATCGGCCGCCGCGCGCACCGCGCCTTCGAGCGTCGCGTGGTCGGCGAGCGGCACGCCGGTTTCGGCGAGCGTGTCGCGGATCGCCGGCGCGTCGCGGCCGATCAGCATCACCGCGCGGCACCAGCGCGCGACCGGCGCGACCAGCGGCGCGAAATCCTGCCCCTTGCCGTCGCCGCCCGCGATCAGCACGATCTTCTGCGCGAGCCCGTCGAGCGCGGCCACCGTCGCGCCGACGTTCGTGCCCTTGCTGTCGTCGACGTAATCCACGTCGTCGATCGTCGCGATCACTTCGACGCGATGCGCTTCGCCGCGGTATTCGCGCAGCGCGTGCAGCAGCGGCGCGGCCGGCAGGTCGATCGCACGCGCGAGCCCGAACGCGGCCAGCGCGTTCGCCGCGTTGTGCAGCCCGCGGATGCGCAGCGCGTCGGCCGGCATCAGGCGCTTCTGCGCGATGTCGGGCGTATGTGCGGCGTCGCGCTTGCGCCGGCGCGTCGTCGCCGCTTCATCCGGCGCGTCGCGATCGACGGCTTCCACCAGCCATGCGATACCGTTGTCGCGCGACAGCCCGTAGTCGCCGTCCTGCGTCGGTTCGTTCAGGCCGAACGTGACCGTGCGCGGCGCGTCGGCCGCGCCGACTGTCGGCGCGAACTTCATCACGGTCGCGTCGTCGCGGTTCAGCACGCGCGTCGTCGTCGCGCCGAAGATCCGGCCCTTTGCCTGTGCGTACGCGTCGAAGCTGCCGTGCCAGTCGAGGTGGTCCTGCGTGATGTTGAGGATCGCGGCGGCATCGGGCGCAAACGTGCGCGCGGTCTCGAGCTGGAAGCTCGACAGTTCGAGCACCCATACGTCGGGCAGCGCGGTGTCGTCGATCGCGCTCGCGAGCCGGTCGAGCATCGCCGGGCTGATGTTGCCCGCGACGGCGACCTTCTTGCCCGAGCGCTGGCACAGCAGGCCCGTGAGGCTCGTCGTCGTGGTCTTGCCGTTGGTGCCGGTAATCGCGAGCACCTTCGGCTGGTAGCCGCTCGTGCCGAGCGCGCGCAGCGCCTGCGCGAAGAACTCCAGCTCGCCCCACACCGCGATACCGCGCTCGTTCGCGGCCGCGACCAACGCCGCGAGCGCCGGCTCCAGCGGCGACAGCCCGGGGCTCAGCCCGACGAGCTCGATGCCGCCGTCGAGCAGCGCGGGCGTGAACGCGCCGCCGACGAATTCCGCATCGATGCCTTCGGCCTGCAGCGCGGCAAGGTTCGGCGGCGCCTCGCGGGTATCGGCAATACGCAGCCGGCACCCGTGCCTCGCGCACCATCGCGCGATCGCGAGACCCGATTCCCCGAGCCCCAGTACGAGCACCATCGGCCGTTGCCGATCTCCAAACATCTCGCCAGACATCCTTGTTACCTTTCCTTTACCGCAGCTTGAGGGTGGTCAGACCGAACAGGCACAGCATCAGCGTGATGATCCAGAAACGCACGACCACCTGCGTTTCCTTCCAGCCGGACAATTCGAAGTGGTGATGCAGCGGCGCCATCTTGAGCAGCCGCCGCCCTTCGCCGTAACGCTTCTTCGTGTACTTGAACCACGACACCTGCAGCATCACCGACAGCGTTTCCGCGACGAAGATGCCGCCCATGATGAACAGCACGATTTCCTGGCGCACGATCACCGCGACCGTGCCGAGCGCGCCACCCAGCGCCAGCGCGCCGACGTCGCCCATGAACACCTGCGCGGGGTGCGTGTTGTACCAGAGGAACGCGAGCCCGGCCCCGCCCATCGCGGAACAGAAGATCAGCAGCTCGCCCGCGCCCGGAATGTGCGGGAACAGCAGATATTTTGAATAGACCGCGCTGCCCATCACGTACGCGAACACACCGAGCGACGCGCCGACCAGCACGACCGGCATGATCACGAGGCCGTCGAGACCGTCGGTCAGGTTCACCGCGTTGCTCGCGCCGACGATCACGAAGTAGGTCAGCACGATGAAGCCCCAGACGCCGAGCGGGTAGCTGATCGACTTCAGGAATGGCAGCATCAGGTCGGCGCGCGCCGGCAGCCCCATCGACAGGCCGCTCCTCACCCACGCCATGAACAGGTCGAACACGCGCACGTTGTTCGCCTCGGACACGCTGAATGCCAGGTAGACGGCCGCGAACAGGCCGATCACCGACTGCCAGAAATACTTCTCGCGCGACGACATCCCGCGCGGGTCCTTGTGGACGACCTTGCGGTAATCGTCGACCCAGCCGATCACGCCGAAACCGAACGTGACGAGCATCACGATCCAGATGAAACGATTAGTCAGGTCGCCCCACAGCAGCGTCGCGACCGCGATGCCGATCAGGATCAGCACGCCGCCCATCGTCGGCGTGCCGGACTTGACGAGGTGGGTCTGCGGGCCGTCCTTGCGCACGGCCTGACCGACCTTCATTTGCGTCAGCTTGCGGATCACCCACGGTCCGCACACGAGCCCGATCCCGAGCGCGGTGATGGTGGCCATCACCGCACGGAACGTGAGGTACGTGAACAAGCGCAAAAAGCTTGCGTCTCCTTGCAGCCATTGCGCCAGCGCCAGCAGCATGCTTCCTTCCTTCTACTCAGTGTGCGGCGGGCACGGTGCCCGCCGCGGGTTGGTTCGTCAGCGCGTCGACCACGCGCTCCATCTTCATGTACCGCGAGCCCTTCACGAGCACCGTCGCCTGCGCGCCGTAACCGGCCGCGAGCAGCGCCGCCACGAGCGCGTCGACGTCGCCGAAATGGCGCGCCGTGTCGCCGTATGCGGTGCACGCGTCGCGCGATGCGTCGCCGAGCGCGAACAGCGCATCGATCCCGCGTTCGCGCGCGTACGCACCGATTTCGCGGTGAAATGCCGGCCCTTCGTCGCCGACTTCGCCCATGTCGCCGATCACCAGCACGCGCGGCGCGGGATGCGCGGCGAGTACGTCGATCGCGGCACGCATCGAATCGGGGTTCGCGTTGTACGTATCGTCGACGACGGTTGCGCCCGCGAGGCTGCCGACGCTCGCCTGCTTCACCTGCAGCCGGCCCTTGACCGGTTCGAACGATTCGAGACCCTGGCGGATCGCCGACAGCGCGACACCGGCGCCGAGCGCCGCAGCCGTCGCGGCCAGCGCGTTACGCGCGTTGTGCTCGCCGAGCGCACGCAGCCGCACCGAGACGGTGCCGACCGGCGTGTCGATCGCGAGTTCGCCGCCGTGCACGCGCCCGACGACCTGCGCGTCGTTCTGACGTTCGGCGTCGTGCAGCGCGAAATCGAGGATCCGGTTGCCGGTCGCCGCGACGCGCCAGATGCCCGCGTACGCATCGTCGGCCGGGAACACCGCGACGCCGTCCGGCGGCAGCGCGTGGATCACGGCCGCGTGTTCGAGCGCGACGGCCTCGACCGTCGC
This sequence comes from Burkholderia sp. NRF60-BP8, assembly GCF_001522585.2. Taxonomy (NCBI): domain Bacteria; kingdom Pseudomonadati; phylum Pseudomonadota; class Betaproteobacteria; order Burkholderiales; family Burkholderiaceae; genus Burkholderia; species Burkholderia sp. NRF60-BP8. Next base: position 514,750 of record NZ_CP013373.1, on the reverse strand, counting down.
CATGAATTCCTGGTGCTCGCGCTGCGCGTTGTTGACGAGCGCGACCGTCGGCGCGGTGAGGCGCGCGAGGACTTCCGTTTCGCCCGGATGGTTCATACCGATCTCGATCACCGCCAGACGGTGCGCGGCCGACAGGCGCAGCAGCGTCAGCGGCAGGCCGACATCGTTGTTCAGGTTGCCGGCCGTCGCGAGCCGCGCGTCGGCGCCGACCGCCGCCGCGAAGATCGACGCGATCATTTCCTTGACCGTCGTCTTGCCGTTGCTGCCCGTCACCGCGACGAGCGGCAGCGGGAATCGCATCCGCCAGCCGTGCGCGAGCGCGCCGAGCGCCGCGCGCGTTTCGCCGCCTTCGATCAGCGGCATCGCGATGCCCGCCGGCGCATGCGCGACGAGCGCCGCGGCGGCCCCGCGCGCGGCGACGTCGCCGAGGAAGTCGTGCGCGTCGAAACGCTCGCCCTTCAGCGCGACGAACAGGTCGCCCGGGCCGACCGTGCGGCTGTCGGTCGACACGCGGTCGAACGTGACGCCCGCGTCGCCGCGGACGGTGGCGCCGGGAATCAGGCGGGCGGCTTCGCCGAGACTGAGCATCGTCATTCGGCGCCTCCCTTGCCGTGCGTCGCGCGCGCTGCGAGCGCGAGCCGCGCGTGATCCTGATCGGAGAACGCGCGCTTCTTGCCCATGATTTCCTGCGTGGCCTCGTGGCCCTTGCCGGCCAGCACGACGACATCCTCGCGCGCGGCGCCGCGCACCGCCTGCAGGATCGCGCTCGCGCGATCCTCGATACGGCGTGCGCGATCGGGCGCGGTCATGCCCGCGACGACCTGGTCGATGATGTGCTGCGGATCTTCGCTGCGCGGGTTGTCGCTCGTGACGACGACTTCGTCGGCGAGCCGCTCCGCGATCGCGCCCATCAGCGGCCGCTTGGTCGCATCGCGATCGCCGCCGCAGCCGAACATGCAGACGAGCCGGCCGCCGCGCGCCGCGGCGATCGGGCGCAGCGCGTCGAGCGTCTTTTCGAGCGCGTCGGGCGTATGCGCATAGTCGATCACGACGAGCGGTTCGTCGTTCTGCAGCCGGCCGCCGAGCCGCTGCATCCGGCCATTGACCGACTCGAGCCGCTCGATCTCGGCGAGGGCCGCCGCAAACGGCACGTCGGCCGCGAGCAGCGAGCCGAGCACGGCGAGCAGGTTGCTGACGTTGAACGTGCCGAGCGTGCCGACCTCGACGTCCGCGTCGCCCCACGACGAGCGCAGGCGGAATGCGGTGCCCGTCGCGGTCGCGCGCACGTCTAGCGCGACCAGCTCGCGATCGGCGTCGGGCGCTTGCGCATCGCCGATCCCGTACGCGATCGTGCGCACGCGGCCGGCCAGCTTCTCGAGCAGGCGGCGGCCCGCTGCGTCGTCGCGGTTGATCACCGCCGCGCGCAGGCCGCGCCACGCGAACAGCTTCGCCTTCGCGGCCTCGTACGCATCGAACGTGCCGTGATAGTCGAGGTGATCCTGCGTGAGGTTCGTAAACACCGCGATGTCGAACGCCGTTCCGTTCACGCGCCCCTGGTGCAGCGCATGCGACGACACTTCCATCGCCACGGCCTGTGCGCCCGCGTCGCGCAATTGCGCGAGGCTGCGCTGCAGTTGCGGCGCGTCGGGCGTCGTGAAGCCAGTCGGCACGAGCTGGCCGGGCATTCCGGTGCCGAGCGTGCCGATCACCGCGCACGGCTGGTGCAGCGCCGTCAGCGCGGTGGCGATCCATTGCGTGCACGACGTCTTGCCGTTCGTGCCCGTGACACCGACCGCGAGCAGGCTGTCGCTCGGATCGCCGTACCAGCCGCTGGCGATCTCGCCGGCGAGCTGGTCGAGCGCCGGCACCGCGAGCGCGACGGGTACGGTCGGCGCGTCGGTCAGCCCTTCCGGCTGATACAGCACGGCGGCCGCCCCGCGCGCGACGGCATCGGCCATGAAAGCGCGGTTATCTGCCCCGTCGACCGCATACGCGACGAACACGTCGCCAGCCTCGAGGCTGCGCGTGTCGGCATGCAGTTGCGCCGCGGGGGCCACATGCTGACGCAGCCACGCGAGCGCGGCTGCGATCTGCTGATGCGCCGGATGGGAACTGCGGGCGGCGCTCATCGAACGACTCCTGGTGAATTACGCGTCGTGCTGGACACGATCATATGCTTTGCACCGCTCCCCGCGGCCAGCTTTTGCGGGCCCTTCGCGGCAGCGGATTCCGGCGAATCGTCGGACACGACGAGCTGCTTGATCGGCATGTTCGGCGGGACGTTCAGCGCACGCATCGTGTCGCCGGCGATCGCCGAAAATACGGGGCCGGACACCTGGCCGCCGAAGTGGCTGCCGGCGGTCGGCTCGTCGACCGACACCGCGATCACGACGCGCGGATTCGGCATCGGCGCCATCCCGACGAACGACGCGCGGTACTTGCGCGTGTAGCCGTGACCTTCGTGCTTGTACGCGGTGCCGCTCTTGCCGCCGACGCGGTAGCCCGGCACGGCCGCATCCGGCGACGTGCCGCCCGGCGCGACCACCGTCTCGAGCATCGCGCGCACTTCGCGTGCGGTGGTCGGATTGAACACCTGCGTGCCCGCGATCGGTTGATTGGGGTCGGTCTTGAAAATGGTCACGGGCATCAGCTCGCCGTCGTGCGCGATCGCCGTGTACGCCCGTGCGAGCTGGAACAACGACACCGACAGGCCGTAGCCGTACGACATCGTCGCCTGCTCGATGCGGCGCCAGCTCTTCCACGGACGCAGACGGCCGGCCACCGCGCCCGGGAAGCCGACCTTCGGCGCCTGGCCGAGGCCGATGCTCGTATACATATTCCACATTTCCTCGGGCCGCATCGTCATCGCGATCTTCGTCGCGCCGATGTTGCTCGACTTCTGGATCACGCCGCCGACCGTCAGCGTGCCGAAACCCGCGTCATCGGTGATCGGCGCGCCGTCGAGCACGAAATGCCCGTTGCCCGTCTCGACGAGCGTGTTCGGCGTCACGCGGTGCAGGTCGAGCGCGAGCGACACGGTGAACGGCTTCATGATCGAGCCCGGCTCGAACACGTCGGTCATGATCCGGTTGCGCAACTGCTCGCCCGTCATGCGCGAGCGGTCGTTCGGGTTGTACGTCGGGTAGTTGACGAGCGCGAGCACTTCGCCGGTACGCACGTCGACGACCATCGCCGCGCCGGCCTTCGCCTTGAACTTCTCGACGGCGGCCTTCAGGTTCGCGTACGCGATGTACTGGATCTTGCTGTCGATCGACAGGTCGACGTCGGTGCCGTTGTGCGGCGGAATCTGCTCGGCGACGTCCTCGACGATGTGCCCCATCCGGTCCTTGATCACGCGACGCATGCCCGACGTGCCGGACAGCATCTTCTGGTCGCCCAGTTCGACGCCTTCCTGCCCTTCGTCCTCGACGTTCGTGAAGCCGATCAGGTGAGCGGTGATCTCGCCTTCCGGATAGAAGCGCTTGTATTCGTTGCGCTGATAGATGCCGGGAATGTCGAGCGCGGCGACCTTGTCGGCGACGTCGATCGGCACCTGGCGCTTCACGTAGACGAAACCCTTGTCTTCCGACAGCTTCACGCGCAGCTCCTTCGACGTCATGCCGAGGAGCTTGCCGAGCTGGTTGATCTTGTCCGCGTCGAGATCGTCCGGCACCGCGTCGGGAATCGCCCAGATCGCGCGCACCGGCAAGCTCGTCGCGAGCACGAGCCCGTTACGGTCGAGAATCTTGCCGCGCGTCGCCGGCAGTTCGATCGTGCGCTGATAGCGGCTTTCGCCCTGCTTCTGATAGAACGCGTTGCCAGGCCCCTGGATCCAGAACGCCCGAGCGGCCAGCGCGACGAACGCCATGAACAGCAGGAACACGACGAGCTTCGAGCGCCACATCGGCAAATGGACGCCCAGCACGGGGCTCGACGAGAACTTCACGTTCTGGCGCTTCGGGGACGGCTTCATCGCGCGCCCCCCTTGCCCTTGCCGGTCGTGTCGGCCGATGCCGCGATCGGCGCGTCGATCGCCTTCGCGGCGCCAGGCGGCAGCGTCAGGTATTGCGTGCGGCCGGTCGAGATCGGCTGCATTTTCAGCGAATCGTTCGCGAGCTGCTCGATGCGCGACGTCTTCGACAGCGCGCTCTGCTGATATTGAAGCTGCGCGTAGTCCTGCTGGAGCTGACGCTCCTGCGACTGCGCGCGCTGCAGCTGGATGAAGATCTGGCGTTGCTGGTTCGTCGAGTTGACGACCGACAGCGCGCAACCCATCACGATGATCAGCAGGAAGATGTTGAGGCGGCTCATGGCGTGACGCGCTCCGCGATGCGCATCACGGCCGAGCGGGCGCGCGGATTCGCGGCGACTTCCGCTTCGCTCGGAAACTGGCGGCTGATGATCTTGAGCGGCGGACTCGGGAGGTCGACGGCGCGAATCGGCAGACGACGATCGACTGCAGGCGCACTCGCGTGCGCCTGCATGAATCGCTTGACGATCCGGTCCTCGAGTGAATGAAAGCTGATGACCACCAGCCGCCCCCCTTGCTCCAGCAACGACAATGCCGCGTCTAGTACGACTTGCAGGTCCGCAAGCTCTTGATTGACGTGAATCCGTATAGCCTGAAAGGTGCGGGTTGCCGGATCCTTGCCCTTCTCACGGGTTTTGACGACGTGACCCACGATTTGGGCAAGCTCGCCCGTGGTGTCGAGAGGCCCAAGACGGTCGGACTCTGCCCGGCGAGCAACAAGCGCCTTTGCAATCTGAAAAGCAAACCGTTCTTCCCCATAATCCCGTATCACCTCCGTCAATTCCTGCACCGAAGCCCGCGCGAGCCATTCGGCCGCCGACTCGCCACGCGTCGGATCCATTCGCATGTCCAGCGGACCATCGGCGCGGAAGCTGAAGCCGCGCGCCGGATCGTCCACCTGCGGCGAGGACACGCCCAGGTCCAGCAACACCCCTGACACCTTCTCGACGCCGCGCGCCGCAAGCGCGTCGCGCATCGATGCAAAGCTGTCGTGCACGATCGAGAAGCGCGCATCCTCGATGCCCTGCGCCGTCTCGATCGCCCTCGGATCCTTGTCGAACGCGATCAGCCGCCCGGCCGGCGCCAGCCGCGCGAGCACCGCGCGGCTATGGCCGCCGCGCCCGAACGTGCCGTCGACATACACGCCGTCCGGCCGCGTCACGAGCGACTCGACCGCTTCATCCAACAGCACCGTCCGATGCCGCAATTCATTTCCCATCGCGGGCGTCTCCGTCACCGCAATCAGAACGTGAAATTCTTCAGCGCGTCGGGCATACCCTGCGCCATCGCTGCCTGCTCCTTCGCGTTGTAGGTCTGCGAATCCCACAGCTCGAAGTGACTACCCATTCCCAACAACATGACTTCCTTTTCCAGTCCGGCTGCCATGCGCAGCTCGGGCGATACAAGAATCCGGCCCGCGCTGTCGAGATCGACGTCCATCGCATTGCCGAGAAAAATTCGCCGCCACCAGTGGGCGTCCATCGGCAGCGCGGCGATCTTGGCGCGGAACACTTCCCATTCGGGGCGCGGAAACAGCAACAGGCAGCCGTCCGGGTGCTTGGTCACAGTCACCCGTCCTTCTGCCTGTCCTTGCAGCGCTTCGCGATAGCGAGCCGGCACCGACATCCGCCCTTTCGCATCGAGCGTCAGCGCCGACGCCCCTTGGAACACTTTCCGCTCTCCCGTTCAGGGCACCGAAGCACCCGCTCAATGCTGAGAATTTAGCCGGAATAGCCTGCTAAATCACACAAAAATACACTTTCTCACACTGTCTCCCACTTTAGAGGAAGGGTGTGGCACGGTCAAGGGAGCGGCTCGCTTTTTTGACGAATTTTGTTAGTTAGAACAAGGACTTACGCGCACATGCTCATGCGGCCCCTCATTCCAAAAACCGTTATAAATGAATGAGCTAGTGCAACTTGTGAAGGTGATACGTGAGAAAGGCGGGCCAGACGGGCGTGTGGACGGGGCTTTCGGGGGCGGGAAAACGAGGAGTGAGCGGACGGTATCGGGGGCGGCGAACCGGGGCGGCGTCCCACGCCACCCCGGCGCAAATCTCAGAGATAGTACGCAGTGCTCGTCATGACTTTCGACGCGGCGCGCATCAGCATCCGCGCCGGCAGCGGCAGCTCGATGCCGCCGGCGTCGGTCGCGGCCTTGCCGTGCTTGACCTCGTCGATCCGCATCTGGTCGACGATCGCGCGCGACGCGGTGTCGGCCGCCGGCAGCTCGGACATGTGGCCTTCGAGGTGGCTCTCGACCTGCCGCTCCGTCTCGGCCATGAAGCCGAGGCTGACCTTGTCGCCGAGCGTGCCGGCCGCCACGCCGATCGCGAGCGCGCCGGCATACCAAAGCGGGTTCAGCAGGCTCGGGCGCGAATCGAGTTCCTTCAGGCGGTGCGCGGTCCATGCGAGGTGGTCCTCCTCCTCGCGCGCGGCCTCCTCGAACATCGCCTTCGCCGACGCCGTGCGCGCGGTGAGCTTCTGCGCCTGGTAAAGCGCCTGCGCGCAGACCTCCCCGACGTGATTCACGCGCATCAGCCCGGCCGCGCGCGTGCGTTCGGCGGGCGTCAGTTCGACGTCGGGCGCATCGGCCGGCACGGGCACGGGCCGGCTCATCCGGCTAATGCCGGTCAGCGACCGCAGGCCGCGATCGAATTCGCTGATCAGTTCATCCAACACCATCCTGTTCTCCTGGCTGCAGGTGCCGCTGCGCGCGGCAAGGGCACGAGTCCGCCGCGTAACCGACTTGATTATTCAGCGGAAATTGCGGTTAACCCGTGATTTTAACCATTGTTGCATAAAGGAAACATAGCGGCGTTGAGCTGCAGCATTTCGCTTTGTGGCAAAAAACGGCTTTGCTACATTACGTGCGACTTCTTGCGAAGTTGATGGGGCCCGTCAACAGAACATAACTATCCGCCCCGCCAAAAAAATTCAGTGATTCTTGGAGATCCGTTAATGAAAAAGTCGCTTCTCGCGCTCGTCGCGCTGGGCGCGTTCGCTGGCGCTGCCCATGCGCAAAGCAGCGTGACGCTTTACGGCATCATCGATGAAGGCCTGCTCTTCAACAACAACGCAGGCGGCAAGCACCTGTACAGCATGGCCAGCGGCGTGATGCAAGGCAGCCGCTTCGGCCTGCGCGGCACCGAAGACCTCGGTGGCGGCCTGAAGGCGATCTTCACCCTCGAAAACGGTTTCGACGTGAACAGCGGCAAGCTCGGTCAGGGCGGCCTGATGTTCGGTCGTCAGGCTTACGTCGGCCTGTCGAGCCCGTACGGTACGGTCACGCTGGGTCGTCAGTACGACTCCGTCGTCGACTTCGTCGGCCCGCTCGAGGCAGGCGACCAGTGGGGCGGCTACATCGCCGCTCACCCGGGCGACCTCGACAACTTCAACAACGCGTATCGCGTGAACAACGCGGTCAAGTTCACGAGCCAGAGCTACGGCGGCCTCACGTTCGGCGGCCTGTACAGCTTCGGCGGCCAGGCTGGCCAGTTCTCGAAGAACCAGGTCTGGTCGCTCGGCGCAGGCTACAACAACGGCCCGCTGGTTCTCGGCGTCGGTTACTTGAACGCACGTACGCCGAACCAGTTCGGCGGCATGTTCAACAACGGGTCGACGTCGTCGTCGGTCTCGTCGCCGATCTACGGCGCGTACGCGAACAACGCGAACACGTATCAGGTCATCGGTGCAGGCGGCGCGTACACGTTCGGCGCAGCGACGATCGGCGCGACGTACTCGAACACGAAGTTCAAGGGCTTCTCGGCAGGCCCGTTCGTGAACCAGACCGCGACGTTCAACAACGGCGAAATCAACTTCAAGTACCAGTTGACGCCGGCGTTGATCCTCGGCGCAGCGTACGACTACACGCAAGGCAGCAAGATCGACGGCAATTCGGCAGCCAAGTACCACCAGGGCTCGCTGGGCGTCGACTACTTCCTGTCGAAGCGCACCGACGTCTACGTGATCGGCGTGTACCAGCACGCATCGGGCAACGTGCTCGATTCGAACGGCAACGTCCTGAAGGCAACGGCAGCGATCAACGGTCTGGCCGGGTCGAGCACCAGCAACCAGGTCGCAGCACGCGTCGGTATCCGTCACAAGTTCTAATCAGCTTGTCTGACAAGCCGCAGCATATTGAAGGCGCCTTCGGGCGCCTTTTTCTTTTCTGACGGCGCGGGGATGTTGGCGGGTTGGCGGGTTGGCGGGTTGGCGGGTTGGCGGGTTGGCGGGTTGGCGGGTTGGCGGGTCGGCAGGTCGGCAGGTCGGCAGGTCGGCAGGTCGGCGAGTCGCGATAAACCACGTCGCGTGCGCCCCCGAACCGGCCAGGCTGGCGGCCACCTCCGCACGAAACAGGCACTTCCCCGCAGCCGCAAACAAAAAACCCGGCAACAGGCCGGGCTTTTCGTTCAACCGTATCGCTGCGCGCGTTACGCTCGGCCGTCGCGCAGCTCGCGCCGCAGGATCTTGCCGACGTTCGTCTTCGGCAGCTCCGTGCGGAATTCGACCAGCTTCGGCCGCTTGTACCCGGTGAGCCGCTCCTTGCAGTAAGCAAGGATGTCCTTGTCGGTCAGCGACGGATCCTTTTTCACGACGAACAGCTTCACGGCTTCGCCGGAATGCTCGTCCGGCACGCCGACTGCCGCGACCTCGAACACACCCGGATGCGACGCCACCACGTCCTCCACTTCGTTCGGATACACGTTGAAGCCCGACACGAGAATCATGTCCTTCTTGCGATCGACGATCTTCACGTAACCGCGGGCATCCATCACGCCGACGTCGCCCGTCTTGAAGAATCCGTCCGCGAACATGACCTTCGCGGTCTCGTCCGGCCGGTTCCAGTAGCCGGCCATCACCTGCGGCCCGCGGATGCAGATCTCGCCGGGCTCGCCGAGCGCGACGTCATTGCCGGCATCGTCGCGAATCGCGACTTCGGTCGACGGCAGCGGCAAGCCGATCGTCCCGCTGTATTCGGTGGCCGTCACGGGGTTGCAGGTCGCCACCGGCGACGTTTCGGACAGCCCGTATCCTTCGATGATCGCAGTACGGGTCTTTTCATACCACCGCTTCGCGACGCCTTCCTGGATCGCCATGCCACCGCCGTTGGCGATCACAAGCTTCGACAGGTCGAGCTGGTCGAAGTCGGGATGGTTTAGCAGCGCGTTGTACAGCGTGTTGACGGCGGGGATCGTCGAGATCCGGTAACCCTTCAGTTCCTTGATCATGCCGGCGATGTCGCGCGGGTTCGGGATCAGGACGCCCATGCCGCCCGTGCGCATCGTCAGGAAACCGCAGACGGTCAGTGCGAACACGTGATACAGCGGCAGCGCGACAACCGTCACGAATTGTTCCACGTCGGGGTACTTGTCGTGGGCCGGCTGATGCCAGGCGCCGGCCTGCAGCACGTTCGACACGATGTTCCGGTGCAGCAGCGTCGCGCCCTTCGCAACGCCGGTCGTACCGCCCGTGTACTGCAGGAACGCGACGTCGTCGGGGCCGATCTTCTGCGGCCTGAACGCCTGTCGTGCGCCCTCCGAGAGCGCGGCCTTGAAGCGCGTGAACGACGGCAGTTGCCACGCAGGCACCATCTTCTTCACGTTGCGCACGACGTAATTGACGATCCATCCCTTGATGCCCAGCAGGTCGCCCATCGATGCGACGACCACGTGCTTGACGGCCGTATTGGCGATGACGGCCTGCAACGTCGACGCGAAATTCTCCAGGATGACGATCGCCTCGGCACCGCTGTCCTTCAACTGATGCTCGAGCTCGCGCGGCGTATAGAGCGGATTGACGTTGACCACGGTATAGCCGGCGCGCAGGACCGCAGCGATCGTCAGCGGGTACTGCAGCACGTTCGGCATCATGATCGCGACGCGCGCCCCGCGAGCCAGGCCGCGGGACTGCAGCCAGGCGCCGAACTGACGCGACAGCTTGTCGAGTTCGCCGTACGTGATCCGCTTGCCCATGCAAACGAACGCGGTACGGTCGCGATACTGCCGGAAGCTTTCGTCGAGCAGGTCCGGGACGGACGGATAAGGAGAGGAGTCGATTTCGGCTGGAACGCCGGGTGGGTACGATTTCAGCCAAATTTTGTCCATACCGCGCGTCTCCTCACAGATTTTCGAATGGTCGTGCTAAAACGCATCGTAACGGCTCCCCCGCCCCGAGACAACAGGGTTAGATGTCCACTTCGAACTTGCGTGTCAATTTCGTCTGATCATACGGCGATATTCGATCAAATCCGCTCAACTTCCACAAGACAATCGTAAAACGTCGCCGAATTGCCCAGATCGGTCAGCGCCTGGCTCGTCACCTCGTTCGCATTCTTGCCGTCCGGCGACAGTTTCTTCCACCAGATCGACAACCCGACGACGAGCCCGGCCCGCGCGCGATCGGTGATTCGCGCGCGGGCCTGCATCGAGCCGCGGTCGTTGAAGATGCGGACGATGTCGCCCTCTGCGATGCCGCGAGCGCTGGCGTCGGACGGATGCATGTCGAGGTGCGGCTCGCCTTCCGTCGAACGCAGGCTGTCGACGTTCACGAACGTGCTGTTCAGGAAGTGGCGGGCCGGCGGCGAAATCATCGCCAATGGATAGCGTGCGGCGAGCTCGGGCGCGGCTTCGGTGGATTCGAACGGCGGCAGGTAGTCGGGGACGGGGTCCATGCCCATCTGCTCGAGCCGCGGGCTGTAGAACTCGCACTTGCCGGAGGGCGTGCGGAAACCGCCATTCGCGAACGGCGCCTCCGGCAGCTTGAGCTTCAGCCAGCCGACCCGCTTCAGCGTGTCCCAGTCGCTGTCGAGCGCCGGATCGTCCCAGCGAAGCGCCGCGCGCGCGACCTCTTCGTCGCTGTGATAGAGCGCGGGTTCGTCGAGGCCCATGCTGCGCGCGATCCCGCGAAAGATCTCCGTGTTCGGCCGCGCGTCTCCCACCGGCGAGATCGCTGGCAGGTTCGCCATCACGTAGGTATGGCCATACGATTTATGGACATCCAGATGTTCGAGCTGCGTGGTCGCCGGCAATACAATGTCGGCGAAATCGGCCGTATCTGTCTTGAAGTGCTCGAGAACGACCGTGAACAAATCGTCACGTGCAAAGCCCGCGGCGACTTTCGACGAGTCCGGTGCAACCGCCACCGGATTCGAGTTGTACACGATCACTGCTTCGACTTTCGGCCCGAACGTCGCGTCCCCCGGATGCAGCAGTGCGTCGCCGATCGCGTTCATGTTGATGATGCGAGGCAGCTTGTGCGGCCAACCCGGCATCAGGTCCGGACGCAGCAGCGCCGCCTGATTGACGGGCGCCGATTCCGACGACGAGAGCAGCAGGCCGCCTGCCCGATCGCGCCACGCTCCCGTCAGCGCCGGCAGGCTGGCAATCGCGCGCACGGCATTGCCGCCGCCGCGAACACGCTGCATGCCGTAGTTGAGGCGGATCGATGCCTTCCGGGTAGCGCCGTAGCGACGCGCAAGATCGATCAGCACCGACGCATCGATGCCGCAGATCTCCGCCACGCGTTCCGGCGGATAGGACAGTGCGCGCGCCTTGAGCGCGTCGAAGCCGAGCGTATGGTCGGCGATGTAATCGTGATCGAGCAGGTTTTCGGTAATCACCACATGCATCATGCCGAGCGCAAATGCACCATCGGTACCAGGCTTCAGTGCGATGTGCTGATGGCATTTCTCCGCGGTCAGCGAACGATATGGATCGATCGCGACAAGACGCGCGCCACGGCGCTTCGCTTCCTGCGCGCGGGTCCAGAAGTGCAGGCTCGATGCAATCGGATTCGCGCCCCATATCAGAATCAGCTCGCTTTCCTCGAAGTATTCAAGGTGCATGCCGACACTGCCGCCGTAGGTATATCGCAGCCCCGCTGCGCCGGCTGCCGCGCAGATCGTCCGCTCCAGCCGCGAGGCGCCGAGCTTGTGGAAGAAGCGCTGGGCGATGCCTTCGCCTTGCACGAGCCCCATCGTTCCCGCATAGCTGTACGGCACGATCGCTTCCGGCGCGCGTGCGGCGATTTCACCGAGGCGACGTCCTATCTCGTCGAACGCTTCGCTCCAGCTGATCGGCACGAAGCGCCCCTCTCCCTTCGGGCCGACCCGCTTGAGCGGGACAGTGAGGCGATCGGGATGATGAACGCGATCCGCGTATCGGCTGACCTTCGTACACAACACGCCCTGCGTCGGCGGATGGTCGGGATCGCCCGTGACCTTGATTGCCTTGCCGTTCTCGACGGTCACCCGCATGGCGCACGTGTCCGGACAATCATGCGGGCAAACAGCCCGGGCTACCTGGGTGGCGGCGTTCATCGTTTTGAATGCAAAGAGGGGGATTCGCAAATTTTACGTGGACCCGCCGAATAAAGCGCCGGTTTCGCGCCGATTTTGGATTAGCCGGACGAAAACGGGATAACGTGGCCGGCTCTAGGAAGCGGAAAGTTGGTCGCACAAGCGCGCCTGACGATACGCTGCGGCGCGCAAGTTGCGATCTTGATCGAGGATACGATCAATAATCGATTGAATCGCGAAAGATAGGAGCGGTTGATGGGATTTGATGTTGCAATTGATGCGGTGCCGGAGTGCTAACGCCGATAGGCTGGGTGACGCTTTCCGCCTGCACCGCGTATTTCCGCCGTGCCAATGCAAAAACCCCCGCCTTTCGGGCGGGGGTTCTTGGCTTAGGGAGCCTGACGATTACCTACTTTCACACGGGAATCCGCACTATCATCGGCGTAGAGTCGTTTCACGGTCCTGTTCGGGATGGGAAGGGGTGGGACCGACTCGCTATGGTCATCAGGCAAAGAGGGTTGTTGCGTTGCTTCGCAGCGCAACCAATCCGGGAAGAAGCAGTAATTTTGAGTTGTGTGTATCGCACACGAGAATCAACAAGTCCTGTTAAGGCAGACTTGTTATAGGATCAAGCCTTACGGGCAATTAGTATCGGTTAGCTGAACGCATTACTGCGCTTACACACCCGACCTATCAACGTCCTGGTCTCGAACGACCCTTCAAGGAGGTCTAGCCTCCAGGGATATCTCATCTTAAGGCGAGTTTCCCGCTTAGATGCTTTCAGCGGTTATCTCTTCCGAACATAGCTACCCGGCGATGCCACTGGCGTGACAACCGGTACACCAGAGGTTCGTCCACTCCGGTCCTCTCGTACTAGGAGCAGCCCCCTTCAAATATCCAACGCCCACGGCAGATAGGGACCAAACTGTCTCACGACGTTTTAAACCCAGCTCACGTACCTCTTTAAATGGCGAACAGCCATACCCTTGGGACCGGCTACAGCCCCAGGATGAGATGAGCCGACATCGAGGTGCCAAACACCGCCGTCGATATGAACTCTTGGGCGGTATCAGCCTGTTATCCCCAGAGTACCTTTTATCCGTTGAGCGATGGCCCTTCCATACAGAACCACCGGATCACTATGACCTGCTTTCGCACCTGCTCGACTTGTCGGTCTCGCAGTTAAGCACGCTTATGCCATTGCACTATCAGCACGATTTCCGACCGTACCTAGCGTACCTTCGTACTCCTCCGTTACGCTTTGGGAGGAGACCGCCCCAGTCAAACTGCCTACCATGCACTGTCCCCGACCCGGATCACGGGCCAAGGTTAGAACCTCAAACAAACCAGGGTGGTATTTCAAGGACGGCTCCACCGAAACTAGCGTTCCGGTTTCATAGCCTCCCACCTATCCTACACAGATCGGTTCAAAGTCCAATGCAAAGCTACAGTAAAGGTTCATGGGGTCTTTCCGTCTAGCCGCGGGTAGATTGCATCATCACAAACACTTCAACTTCGCTGAGTCTCGGGAGGAGACAGTGTGGCCATCGTTACGCCATTCGTGCAGGTCGGAACTTACCCGACAAGGAATTTCGCTACCTTAGGACCGTTATAGTTACGGCCGCCGTTTACCGGGACTTCAATCAAGAGCTTGCACCCCATCATTTAATCTTCCGGCACCGGGCAGGCGTCACACCCTATACGTCCACTTTCGTGTTTGCAGAGTGCTGTGTTTTTATTAAACAGTCGCAGCCACCAGTTTATTGCAACCCCTTCACCCTCCTGGCGCAGGCCAGTCAAGCTACAAGGGCGTACCTTATCCCGAAGTTACGGTACCAATTTGCCGAGTTCCTTCTCCCGAGTTCTCTCAAGCGCCTTAGAATACTCATCTCGCCCACCTGTGTCGGTTTGCGGTACGGTCATCGTTAGACTGAAGCTTAGAGGCTTTTCTTGGAACCACTTCCAATTGCTTCGCGACCTAAGTCGCTCGCGCCACACCCTTGAATCCTGCGCCCGGATTTGCCTAAGCGCCTTCTCCAATGCAGCGACCGGGACTTCCAACACCCGGACAACCTTCCGCGATCCGTCCCCCCATCGCATCTAACGACGGTGCAGGAATATTGACCTGCTTCCCATCAGCTACGCATTTCTGCCTCGCCTTAGGGGCCGACTCACCCTACGCCGATGAACGTTGCGTAGGAAACCTTGGGCTTACGGCGAGGGGGCCTTTCACCCCCTTTATCGCTACTCATGTCAGCATTCGCACTTCCGATACCTCCAGCACGCTTTTCAACGCACCTTCGCAGGCTTACGGAACGCTCTCCTACCATGCGAGCAAGCTCGCATCCGCAGCTTCGGTATATAGCTTAGCCCCGTTACATCTTCCGCGCAGGACGACTCGATCAGTGAGCTATTACGCTTTCTTTAAAGGGTGGCTGCTTCTAAGCCAACCTCCTGACTGTTTTAGCCTTCCCACTTCGTTTCCCACTTAGCTATATTTGGGGACCTTAGCTGGCGGTCTGGGTTGTTTCCCTCTTGACACCGGACGTTAGCACCCGATGTCTGTCTCCCGTGATTGCACTCTTCGGTATTCGGAGTTTGCTATGGCGGGGTAATCTGCAATAGACCCCCCAACCATGACAGTGCTCTACCCCCGAAGGTGAGACACGAGGCACTACCTAAATAGTTTTCGGAGAGAACCAGCTATTTCCAGGTTTGTTTAGCCTTTCACCCCTATCCACAGCTCATCCCCTAACTTTTCAACGTTAGTGGGTTCGGACCTCCAGTACGTGTTACCGCACCTTCATCCTGGCCATGGATAGATCACCTGGTTTCGGGTCTACGCCCAGCAACTGAACGCCCTATTCGGACTCGCTTTCGCTACGCCTGCCCTATACGGTTAAGCTTGCTACTGAACGTAAGTCGCTGACCCATTATACAAAAGGTACGCCGTCACCCCTTGCGAGGCTCCGACTGTTTGTATGCATGCGGTTTCAGGATCTATTTCACTCCCCTCCCGGGGTTCTTTTCGCCTTTCCCTCACGGTACTGGTTCACTATCGGTCGATCACGAGTATTTAGCCTTGGAGGATGGTCCCCCCATCTTCAGACAGGATTTCACGTGTCCCGCCCTACTTGTCGCACACCTAGTTCTTTCATACTGTTTTCGCCTACAGGGCTATCACCTGCTATGGCCGCACTTTCCAGAGCGTTCGGCTAACAATACAAATAAAGAGTGCAAGGCTCATCCCATTTCGCTCGCCACTACTTTGGGAATCTCGGTTGATTTCTTTTCCTGCGGTTACTTAGATGTTTCAGTTCACCGCGTTCGCTTCACATGGCCTATGTATTCAGCCATGGATACTCCATAAGGAGTGGGTTTCCCCATTCGGATATCCCCGGATCAAAGCTTGTTTGCCAGCTCCCCGGGGCTTTTCGCAGGCTACCGCGTCCTTCATCGCCTGTGATCGCCAAGGCATCCACCACATGCACTTGTTCGCTTGACCCTATAACGAGTCTGTCTCATCTTTCGACGCTACAGTCGCTACAGGTTGAGTTCTCGCGTGTCGCTCAGCGTTAGTGCTTTAGCACTTACGCGGAGCCCACACTACGTGTGTGCCGTATTCCAAATTGAGCCGAACATGAAGTTCGAATCATCTTGAGATACATCGATACAATCACAACCCGGATAGTTTCCACGTCCATCTCAAAGACGCTTCCGCTATCCAAATTACTTACTTCTTCCAGATTGTTAAAGAACGACAGCCGATACTTACTACGTACCGCTCTGACTGGCTCAATCGCCAATGACAAAGGTTCGACGCAGTCGAACGCTTGTCATTGAAGATTGGTGGAGGCAGACGGGATCGAACCGACGACCCCCTGCTTGCAAAGCAGGTGCTCTCCCAGCTGAGCTATGCCCCCCATGAGTACAGATGCCTCAGGTGTGTACCGCCAGACAAATGGTGGGTCTGGTTGGATTCGAACCAACGACCCCCGCCTTATCAAGACGGTGCTCTAACCGACTGAGCTACAGACCCCTGAGTCTGTCTTTAAATTTACAGCCGATAAGCGTGAGCGCTCAACTTCGCGAGATAGCTCTGGAAAGGAGGTGATCCAGCCGCACCTTCCGATACGGCTACCTTGTTACGACTTCACCCCAGTCATGAATCCTACCGTGGTGACCGTCCTCCTTGCGGTTAGACTAGCCACTTCTGGTAAAACCCACTCCCATGGTGTGACGGGCGGTGTGTACAAGACCCGGGAACGTATTCACCGCGGCATGCTGATCCGCGATTACTAGCGATTCCAGCTTCATGCACTCGAGTTGCAGAGTGCAATCCGGACTACGATCGGTTTTCTGGGATTAGCTCCCCCTCGCGGGTTGGCAACCCTCTGTTCCGACCATTGTATGACGTGTGAAGCCCTACCCATAAGGGCCATGAGGACTTGACGTCATCCCCACCTTCCTCCGGTTTGTCACCGGCAGTCTCCTTAGAGTGCTCTTGCGTAGCAACTAAGGACAAGGGTTGCGCTCGTTGCGGGACTTAACCCAACATCTCACGACACGAGCTGACGACAGCCATGCAGCACCTGTGCGCCGGTTCTCTTTCGAGCACTCCCACCTCTCAGCAGGATTCCGACCATGTCAAGGGTAGGTAAGGTTTTTCGCGTTGCATCGAATTAATCCACATCATCCACCGCTTGTGCGGGTCCCCGTCAATTCCTTTGAGTTTTAATCTTGCGACCGTACTCCCCAGGCGGTCAACTTCACGCGTTAGCTACGTTACTAAGGAAATGAATCCCCAACAACTAGTTGACATCGTTTAGGGCGTGGACTACCAGGGTATCTAATCCTGTTTGCTCCCCACGCTTTCGTGCATGAGCGTCAGTATTGGCCCAGGGGGCTGCCTTCGCCATCGGTATTCCTCCACATCTCTACGCATTTCACTGCTACACGTGGAATTCTACCCCCCTCTGCCATACTCTAGCCTGCCAGTCACCAATGCAGTTCCCAGGTTGAGCCCGGGGATTTCACATCGGTCTTAGCAAACCGCCTGCGCACGCTTTACGCCCAGTAATTCCGATTAACGCTTGCACCCTACGTATTACCGCGGCTGCTGGCACGTAGTTAGCCGGTGCTTATTCTTCCGGTACCGTCATCCCCCGACTGTATTAGAGCCAGGGATTTCTTTCCGGACAAAAGTGCTTTACAACCCGAAGGCCTTCTTCACACACGCGGCATTGCTGGATCAGGCTTTCGCCCATTGTCCAAAATTCCCCACTGCTGCCTCCCGTAGGAGTCTGGGCCGTGTCTCAGTCCCAGTGTGGCTGGTCGTCCTCTCAGACCAGCTACTGATCGTCGCCTTGGTAGGCCTTTACCCCACCAACTAGCTAATCAGCCATCGGCCAACCCTATAGCGCGAGGCCCGAAGGTCCCCCGCTTTCATCCGTAGATCGTATGCGGTATTAATCCGGCTTTCGCCGGGCTATCCCCCACTACAGGACATGTTCCGATGTATTACTCACCCGTTCGCCACTCGCCACCAGGTGCAAGCACCCGTGCTGCCGTTCGACTTGCATGTGTAAGGCATGCCGCCAGCGTTCAATCTGAGCCAGGATCAAACTCTTCAGTTCAAACCTGTTACTGTTTTCGGTTTCGTTAGAAACCGGTCGCTCACTCAAAGCTGACAGGAATATGAATCACTTCATAAACCTGACTTACTTTAGTGTGAGACTCTTGATACTTTTGCTATCTGATCCGAGGATCAGCTCGCTTTCATCAAGCGCCCACACTTATCGGCTGTTAATTTTTAAAGAGCATTCTGCGAGGGAACCTGAAGTTTCCCGGCAGCGCTGCGTTTTCAGCAGCAGAGAAACGAGATTATGAACCGTGTTTCGCAGCTCGTCAACAACTTTCTGCACGACATCGTTGCGACTGCGGGGCCATCTTTCTGCGCCGTCGGGCTCGCTACTTCCGAACCTCAACAGCACCGCTTCCCTTCCTCCCGCGCCGCGTTTCCGTTAGCGCGAAAGAGGCGTGATTCTATGCATCCGCCCCCGTCCGCGCAAGCCTTTTGTGAAGAAAGTTTGAAAAAGCCTCCGTGCGCTGCCGCGCACGGAGGCTTTTGAGGAACCGGGCGAAGCAATCACGCCGAGAATCGACACAGAGCGGACAGCGGACTTGCCGCGGCGCACGGTGCCGGCCGATCAGCGGTGCTTGAACACTGGCTTGCGCTTCTCGACGAATGCCGCCATCCCTTCCTTCTGGTCTTCGGTTGCGAACAGCGAATGGAACAATCGCCGCTCGAAGTGGACACCTTCAGCCAGCGTCGTCTCGTACGCGCGGTTCACCGACTCCTTGACCATCATGACCGCCGGCAGCGAGAACTCGGCGATCGTCGTCGCGGCGGCAATCGCCTCGTCGAGCAGTTTGTCGGCCGGCAGCACGCGCGATACGAGCCCGGCACGCTCGGCCTCGGCGGCGTCCATGAACCGCGCGGTCAGGCACATGTCCATTGCCTTCGCCTTCGATACCGCGCGCGGCAAACGCTGCGTGCCGCCGGCACCCGGCATGACGCCCAGCTTGATTTCCGGCTGACCGAACTTGGCCGTGTCCGCCGCGAAGATGATGTCGCACATCATCGCCAGCTCGCAGCCACCGCCCAGCGCAAAGCCCGAAACCGCAGCGATGATCGGTTTGCGGATCTCGCGGACCGTCTCCCAGTTGCGCGTGATGTAGTCGCCCCGATAGACATCCATATAAGAGTAGGCCGCCATCATGCCGATGTCCGCGCCGGCCGCGAACGCCTTCTCGCTCCCGGTCACGACGATCGCGCCGATAGCGTCGTCCGCATCGAACGCCTTCAGCGCAGCGCCCAGCTCGTCCATCAGCGCATCGTTCAGCGCATTCAGTGCCTTCGGACGGTTCAGCGTCACCAGACCGACACGACCGCGAGTCTCCACCAGGATGTTCTCGTAAGCCATCTATTTCTCCTCGATCAATGAAATGAGAAACGCCTCGCACATGCGAATAGTTTGATGCTACCATTCTCCGACCAACCGGTCGGTTAATTAATCGATCCGATCCCTCTCAACGTTCATCAGGCCGCCGCCATGACCCATGCCCTGTTCACGAAGCACGAAGACACGCTGAAACACGCACTCGCCGCCATCGAGAGCCGCGGGTACTGGAGCCCGTTCGCCGAAATGCCGAGCCCCAAAGTGTACGGGGAAAGCGCAAACGCGGACGGTGAGGCCGCGTTCAAGTCGCACCTCGACAAGACTTTCGTGCTCGACCAGCCGGCGTCCGGTGAAACGGTCGGCGCTGAGCGCTCGCCGTACGGCATCGCGCTGGGTGTCCGGTATCCGAAATCGACGCCCGACGCACTGATCGCTGCCGCAGCCGCCGCGCAGCGCACGTGGCGCGAAGCCGGCCCGAGCGCGTGGATCGGCGTCAGCCTCGAAATCCTCGCGCGCCTGAACCGCGCAAGCTTCGAAATTGCCTACAGCGTGATGCACACCACGGGGCAAGCCTTCATGATGGCGTTCCAGGCCGGCGGCCCGCACGCGCAGGACCGCGCTCTCGAGGCGGTCGCCTATGCGTGGGACGAGCTGCGCCGCATCCCGGCGGATGCGCACTGGGAAAAGCCACAAGGCAAGAACCCGCCGCTGGCGATGCACAAGCGCTATACGATCGTGCCGCGCGGCACGGGCCTCGTGCTCGGCTGCTGCACGTTCCCGACCTGGAACGGCTACCCGGGCCTGTTCGCCGATCTGGCAACCGGTAATGCCGTGATCGTCAAACCGCATCCGGGCGCGATCCTGCCGCTCGCCATCACGGTGCGGATCGCCCGCGACGTGCTGCGCGAAGCCGGGTTCGATCCGAACGTCATTACGCTCCTCGCGACCGAACCCAACGACGGCGCCCTCGTCCAGGATCTCGCGCTGCGTCCCGAGATCAAGCTGATCGACTTCACCGGCAGCACGCAGAACGGCACGTGGCTCGAACGCCATGCCCACCAGGCGCAGGTCTACACCGAGAAAGCAGGCGTCAACCAGATCGTGATCGACTCGACCGACGACCTGAAGGCCGCCGCCAAGAACATCGCGTTCTCGCTGGCGCTGTACTCCGGCCAGATGTGCACGGCACCGCAGAACATCTACGTGCCGCGCGACGGCATCCGGACGGCCGACGGCCATGCGAGCTTCGACGAGGTCGCGCAAGCGATCGCGATTGCCGTACAAAAACTCACCGGCGACCCGGCACGCTCGGTCGAACTGATCGGAGCGATCCAGAACGACGGCGTGACCGCGCGTATCGACGACGCACGCAAACTCGGCCGCGTGCTCGCGGACAGCGTGCCCCTGCAGCATCCCGCCTTCCCCGATGCGCGCGTGCGCACGCCTCTCGTGCTGCAACTCGACGTGGCCGACCGCGAGAAATTCACGCAGGAGTGGTTCGGCCCGATCTCGTTCGTGATCGCGACCGACTCGACCGCGCAATCGCTCGATCTGGCTGGGGCAATCGCCGCCGAGCATGGCGCACTGACCCTCTCCGTCTACAGCACCGACGAAGCGATCGTCAACGCCGCACACGACGCAGCGGTGCGTGGCGGCGTCGCGCTGTCGATCAACCTGACAGGCGGCGTATTCGTCAACCAGTCGGCCGCCTTCTCCGACTTCCACGGCACGGGCGCGAATCCGGCCGCCAACGCCGCGCTGGCCGACCCGGCCTTCGTCGCCAACCGGTTCCGCGTGGTTCAGAGCCGCGTCCATGTTGCCCCGAAGGCCGTACCTGCGGAAGCTGGCCAGACGGCATAACCCGAATGGCCGACGTGCAAACGCCGCCACGTTCTCTACCATGAACGAATCCGCCACCCGGCGGGTTCGTCACTCACCGATACGCTCATGACAGACGCCTACATCTGCGACGCGATTCGCACTCCCATCGGCCGCTACGGCGGCGCCCTGAAAGATGTCCGCGCCGACGATCTCGGCGCGGTGCCGCTCAAGGCGCTGATCGAGCGCAACCGCGACGTCGACTGGGCGGCGATCGACGATGTGATCTACGGCTGCGCGAACCAGGCCGGCGAGGACAACCGCAACGTCGCGCGCATGTCGGCGCTGCTGGCGGGCCTGCCCACGGCCGTGCCGGGCACGACGCTGAACCGATTGTGCGGCTCCGGAATGGACGCCGTCGGCACGGCCGCGCGCGCGATCAAGGCCGGTGAAGCGCGCCTGATGATCGCAGGCGGCGTCGAGAGCATGACGCGCGCGCCGTTCGTGATGGGCAAGGCCGCGAGCGCGTTCGCGCGCCAGGCCGATATCTTCGATACGACGATCGGCTGGCGCTTCGTCAATCCGCTGATGAAGCCGTTGTATGGCGTCGATTCGATGCCGGAGACAGCCGAGAACGTCGCGGTCGACTACAACATCAGCCGCGCGGATCAGGACCTGTTCGCGCTGCGCAGCCAGCAGAAGGCCGCGCGGGCGCAACAGGACGGCACGCTCGCCGAGGAAATCGTGCCGGTCACGATTGCTCAGAAGAAGGGCGATCCGGTGGTCGTGTTGCGCGACGAGCATCCGCGCGAAACGTCGCTCGAAGCGCTCGCGAAGCTGAAAGGCGTCGTGCGCCCGGACGGCTCGGTCACGGCCGGCAACGCGTCGGGCGTGAACGACGGCGCCTGCGCGCTGCTGCTCGCCAATGCACAGGCGGCCGACCAATACGGCCTGCGCCGCCGCGCGCGCGTCGTCGGGATGGCGACGGCCGGCGTCGAGCCGCGCGTAATGGGCATCGGCCCCGCGCCGGCCACGCAGAAGCTGCTGCACCAGCTCGGCATGCGCATCGACCAGTTCGACGTGATCGAACTGAATGAGGCGTTCGCGTCGCAAGGTCTCGCGGTGCTGCGCATGCTCGGCGTCGCCGACGACGATCCGCGCGTGAACCCGAACGGCGGTGCGATCGCGCTCGGTCACCCGCTCGGCGCATCGGGTGCGCGGCTCGTCACCACGGCGCTCCATCAACTCGAGCGTACCGGCGGCCGCTTCGCGCTCTGTACGATGTGCATCGGCGTCGGCCAGGGCATCGCGCTCGCGATCGAACGCGTGTAACCGACGCGCCGCGCGCCTATAACGAAGTCATGAAGGAGACACTGCATGTCCTATCAGGCGATCCAGCTGGATATCGATCAGGCCGCGCGCGTGGCCACGATCACGCTCAACCGCCCCGACAAGCTCAACAGCTTCACGCGGGCGATGCATCGCGAACTGCAATCGGCGCTCGATGAAGTCGAGGCGGCGGGCGCACGCGCACTGATTCTGACGGGTGCGGGACGCGGCTTTTGCGCGGGCCAGGACCTCGCCGACCTCGACTTCACGCCAGGCGCGTCCACCGACCTCGGCACGCTGATCGACGAGCATTTCAATCCGCTGATCCGCCGCCTGCAGCGTCTGCCGATTCCGGTGATCGCCGCCGTCAACGGCACGGCGGCCGGCGCCGGCGCGAATCTCGCACTTGCGTGCGACCTGGTGTTCGCCGCCCGCTCGAGCAGTTTCATCCAGGCCTTCGTCAAGATCGGACTCGTACCCGATTCGGGCGGCACGTGGTTCCTGCCGCAACGCGTCGGCATGGCACGCGCGCTGGGGCTCGCGCTGACCGGCGACAAGCTCGGCGCCGAACAGGCCGAACAGTGGGGCCTGATCTGGCGCGCGGTCGACGACGACGCGCTCGTCGCCACGGTCCGCCAGCTTGCCGCCCAGCTCGCGCAGCAGCCGACGCTCGCCATCGCGTCGATCAAGCAGTCGATGCGAGACAGCGTCACGAACACGCTCGATCAGCAGCTCGACCTCGAGCGCGATCTGCAGCGCAAGCTCGGCCAGTCGGACGACTATGCGGAAGGGGTGAAGGCCTTCATCGAGAAGCGCACGCCGCGCTTCGAAGGGCGTTGACATGATGAACGCCACCGCCACGCTCGACCCCGATTCGCTCGCCCGCGCCACCGCGCAGGCCATGTACGACGCCGACGCCTGCAGCCGCGCGTTCGGCATGGAAATCGTCGAAGTACGCGCCGGCTACGCCCGCCTGCAAATGCGCGTGCGGCCCGAATTCCTGAACGGGCACCAGACCTGTCACGGCGGCATCATCTTCACGCTCGCCGATTCGACTTTCGCGTTCGCGTGCAACTCGTACAACCTGAATGCGGTCGCGGCCGGCTGCTCGATCGAATTCCTGCGCCCCGTGCACGGCGGCGACGTGCTGACGGCCGAGGCGGTCGAACAGGCGCGTGCCGGCCGCCACGGCATCTACGACATCCGTGTCACGAACCAGACAGGCGACACGATCGCGATGTTTCGCGGCAAATCCGCCCAGATCAAGGGCACGGTCATCCCGGAAGACCGCTGACGTCGACGGCCCGCCCATAACAAACACTGGAGACATGCATGACTACCCCGCTACCGCTCGAGCCGATCGAGACCGCCTCACGCGACGAGCTGACCGCGCTGCAGCTCGAACGCCTCAAGTGGTCGCTCCGGCACGCGTATGACCACTCGCCCGTCTATCGCCGCAAGTTCGACGAAGCCGGTGTGCATCCGGATGATCTGAAAACGCTCGCCGACCTGTCGCGCTTTCCGTTCACGACCAAGGGCGATCTGCGCGACAGCTATCCGTTCGGGATGTTCGCGGTGCCGCAGGACCAGATCTCGCGCATCCACGCGTCGTCGGGCACGACCGGCAAGCCGACGGTCGTCGGCTATACGGCCGCCGACATCGATACGTGGGCGAATCTCGTCGCACGCTCGATCCGCGCCGCCGGTGCGCGCCGCGGCGACAAGGTCCACGTCAGCTACGGCTACGGGCTGTTCACGGGCGGGCTCGGCGCGCACTACGGCGCCGAACGCGCAGGGCTGACCGTGATCCCGTTCGGCGGCGGCCAGACCGAAAAGCAGGTACAGCTGATCCAGGATTTCCGGCCCGACATCATCATGGTCACGCCGAGCTACATGCTGTCGATCGCCGACGAGATCGAGCGCCAGGGCCTCGATCCCGTGCAGAGTTCGCTGCGCATCGGCATCTTCGGCGCGGAGCCGTGGACCAACGACATGCGCGTCGCGATCGAACAGCGGATGGGCATCGACGCGGTCGACATCTACGGGCTATCCGAAGTGATGGGCCCGGGCGTCGCGTCCGAATGCGTCGAGACCAAGGACGGCCCGACCATCTGGGAAGACCACTTCTATCCGGAAATCATCGATCCCGACACCGGCGAAGTGCTGCCGGACGGCCAACTCGGCGAACTCGTGTTCACGTCGCTGACGAAGGAAGCGCTGCCGATCATCCGCTATCGCACGCGCGACCTCACGCGCCTGTTGCCGGGCACCGCCCGGACGATGCGCCGGATGGAGAAGATCACCGGCCGGTCGGACGACATGATGATCGTGCGCGGCGTCAACGTGTTCCCGACACAAATCGAGGAACAGTTGCTCAAGCAGCGCGCGCTCGCGCCGCACTATCAGATCGTGCTGACCAAGGAAGGTCCGCTCGACGTGCTGACGCTCAACGTCGAGCCGTGCCCGGAAACCGCGCCCGACACCGCGGCGATCCAGGCGGCAAAACAGGCGCTCGCGTACGACATCAAGTCGCTGATCGGCGTGACGGCCGTGATCAACGTGCTGCCCGTGAACGGCATCGAGCGCTCGGTCGGCAAGGCGCGCCGCGTCGTCGACAAACGCAAGGGCTGAGGTCGCTCGCCGCGCATGCGGCGCGCAGCGGCCGATCCGCGCCTGCAAACGAAACAGCCCGGTCGGCCGATGCCGATCGGGCTGCTCTATTCCAAAGCGTCGTTCGAAGTGACGCGCACAGCATTACGCGAACCGAAATCGCATGGGCACACCGGCGATCAGACCGGCACGCCCACGCGCACGAGGCGCGCCCCGCGCCATCAATGCCACGTATCGTTCATGAGCGACGATCCAGCGAACCCGCGCCGCTCCAAAATCACGAATTCGGGAACAGCAGCCACATCCTGCCGACCTGCTTCATCCGGCCGGCCAGGTCGCCGGCATCGTCGCCGAGCCCCCAGAAATAGTCTGCCCGCACGCCGCCCTTGATCGCCGAGCCCGTATCCTGCGCGAACACGAGCCGGTTCATCGGCGTGTTCGTCAGCGGACGCGTGGTCTGCAGGAACACCGGCGTGCCGAGCGGGATCGACGACGGATCGACCGCGATCGAGCGCTCCGGGGTCAGCGGCACGCCGAGCGCGCCGATCGGACCGTCCGCGCCGCCGTGCGGCGCATCTTCCTTGGTCGGCATGTCGCGGAAGAACACGAAGCGCGGATTCGTGTCGAGCAGCGCGTCGACACGCGTCGGGTTCGCCTTCGCCCAGGCCTTGATGCCCTGCATCGTCGCCTGCGCGGGCGTCAGTTCGCCGCGATCGAGCAGCCACTTGCCGATCGAACGATACGGCTGGTTGTTGGTGCCGCCGAAGCCGACCCGCATCACCGAACCGTCGTCGAGCAGCACGCGACCCGAGCCCTGCACCTGCAGGAAGAATGCCTCGATCGGATCGTCGACCCACACGAGCTCGTTGCCGTTCAGGATGCCGGCGCGCTCGAGCTGCGCGCGTGCCGGCAGCGCGGCGCCCGCGCGATAGCCGGCCGGCCAGCGATAGAGCGCGTATTGATACGGGCCGCGACGCACGCGCGAGCCGTGCAGCAGCGGCTCGTAATAGCCGGTCACGAGCCCGTCGAGCGTCCCGTCGGTATTCGCGAGCTGGAACGGCGTGAAATACGTTTCGAAGAAGGTGCGTGCGCTGCTGACGTCGAGTTCGTCGAGCCGGTCGGCGGCCGCGCAAGCGCGCGCCCACGCGGGCTGGCGCGCGAGCCGCGCGCAGTTCTGCCGCAGCGCGGCCGTCGCGCCGATCAGCGAATCGTCCTGCCAGCCCGGCACCTGCTGCCACGCGACCGGCGTGAGCCGCTTCGCGGCGACCTGCCCCGGCACGATCGCCGCGCCGGTCGGCGGCTTCAGCGCGGAGGTTCGCGTCGGCGCGCCGCCGCACGCGGCGAGCAGCGCCGCCGCCGCGGCTGCGGCCATCCACCCGGCCAGCCGGGGCCCAAACCACATACAATGTCCGTTCTTGATGGAAACCGCCATGTCAGATTTTCTCGACCAATATCCAATGCTCATCTTCGCGCTCGAAGCCTTCGTAGCGCTTGCCCTGCTGATCTTCATCGTCGTGTGGACGTCGTCGGGCAGGAAGAAGCACGCCCGCAGCAACGACCGCAAGCTGCGCTGAGCGCCGCCGCGCGCTCGATTCAATGCAACGTGCGCGGCATGTGCAGGGCGAACTCGTCGACCGGCGCCTCGAAACGCTCACCGTCCTCCGCCACGCAGAAGTACGCACCGCGCATCGTGCCGACCGGCGTCGCGATCACGGCCCAGCTCGTGTATTCGAAATGCTCGCCCGGCTGCAGCAGCGGCTGGTGGCCGACGACGCCGAGCCCCTTCACTTCCTGCACGTGGCTCTCGCTGTCCGTGATGATCCAGTGGCGCGCGATCAGTTGGGCCGCGACCTGTCCCGTGTTGCGGATGGTCAGCGTGTACGCGAATGCGTATTGACGGTGATCGGGGTCGGATTGTTCCGGCAAGTAGCTGGTTTTCACCGAAACGGTGAACTGATACTGACTCATGGTGTGTCCGCTGTAGGTAACCGCGCGCGCCGACTCGAGCGGCCGGGCCGCGGGCGCGCTGCATTGGTTCGGCATTCTATGCGCAATCGGGTCGTAACCGCACGGCCTGCCGCCGCGCACCGGGTCGCCGGACGGTAGAATGACGGTTTTGCGCCGCAACGTCCCCCGCTTCCCTGTCATGACTCAATTCCGCATCGCTCCCAGCATCCTGTCGGCCGACTTCGCACGGCTCGGCGAAGAAGTCCGCAACGTGGTCGCCGCCGGCGCCGACTGGATTCACTTCGACGTCATGGACAACCATTATGTGCCGAACCTCACGATCGGCCCGCTCGTCTGCGAGGCGATCCGCCCGCACGTGCAGGTACCGATCGACGTGCACCTGATGGTGCGCCCAGTCGACCGGATCGTGCCCGATTTCGCGAAGGCCGGCGCGAACCTGATCAGCTTCCACCCGGAAGGCTCGGACCACATCGACCGTACGCTGTCGCTGATCCGCGACCACGGCTGCAAGGCCGGCCTCGTGTTCAATCCGGCCACGCCGCTGAACTACCTCGATCACGTGATGGACCGCCTCGACTTCGTGCTGCTGATGTCGGTGAACCCGGGCTTCGGCGGCCAGTCGTTCATTCCGGAAACGCTGAACAAGCTGCGCGAGGCACGCGCCCGCATCGACGCGTACACCGAACGCACGGGCCGCGAGATCCTGCTCGAAGTCGACGGCGGCGTGAAGGCCGACAACATCGCGGAAATCGCGGCAGCCGGCGCCGACACGTTCGTCGCGGGTTCGGCGATCTTCGGCAAGCCCGACTATCGCAAGGTGATCGACGAGATGCGCGCGGCGCTCGCCACCGTCGAGCGGAGCTGACGCCGTGGCCGACTCGTCGTTCGCCGGCCACGCGCCGGCCGGAGCCGCCACGGGCGCGGCCGCGATCCGCTTTGCCGCACCGCGCATCGATGCCGCGCTGATCGACCTCGACGGCACGATGGTCGACACGGCCGACGATTTCACGGCCGGCCTGAACGGGATGCTCGCGCGGCTCGGCGCGCCGGCCACGTCGCGCGACGAAGTGATCGGCTACGTCGGCAAGGGCTCCGAACACCTGATCCAAAGCGTGCTGAAGCCGCGCTTCCCGGCCGATGAAGCGCACGCGCGCTTCGACGACGCGCTCGCGATCTACCAGACCGAATACGCGAAGATCAACGGTCGCCACACGCGTCTCTATCCGGACGTGGCGGCCGGGCTCGACGCGCTGCGCGCGGCCGGCATCCGGCTCGCGTGCGTGACGAACAAGCCGCACCGCTTCGCGGTCGAACTGCTCGAGCAATACGGGCTGGCCGGCTGCTTCGGCATCGTGCTCGGCGGCGACAGCGTCGCGCGCAAGAAGCCCGATCCGCTGCCGATGCTGACGGCCTGCGACGCGCTCGGCGTCGCGCCGGGCACCGCGGTCGCGATCGGCGACTCGGAAAACGACGCGCTGGCCGGCCGCGCGGCCGGGATGGCGACGCTGACGGTGCCGTACGGCTACAACCACGGCAAAGCTATACAAACGATAAATTCGGATGGTATAGTCGATTCGTTGCTGGTCGCGGCTCGCGCAATTTCCGCGCACAACGCCGGCCGGCCAACCCTCTGATTATTTCTTCCATCCGCATGTTTCTGAATAAAAAACGGAGTCTGAGCAGCATCGACCGGGGAGCCTGGCCCTGGCGTCGCTGGTCGCGCTAACCTCTTCGATGAGGTACGCTGAAGCACGTCTTCAGCGCCGTTTTTT
This sequence comes from Burkholderia sp. NRF60-BP8, assembly GCF_001522585.2. Classification (NCBI taxonomy): domain Bacteria; kingdom Pseudomonadati; phylum Pseudomonadota; class Betaproteobacteria; order Burkholderiales; family Burkholderiaceae; genus Burkholderia; species Burkholderia sp. NRF60-BP8. The sequence continues at coordinate 485,963 of NZ_CP013373.1, read as the reverse complement.
ATCTCGCTGCGCATCCGCGCGCCGATCGTCGCACTACCTCGAGTTCCACCGCATCCGAACGCTTGCGTTCAGGATCGGCCGCAGGCTCGCGACGTTCACGCCCGGAGCGCCGGCCGGCAACAGGCACTTCTCGATCGACCGCCCTTTCGCCGACGGCCACCCGCGCAGCGTCAAGTGATCCCTGGCGCCCGCGCCGCTCGTCCCGAACAGGACCGGAACATGACCGAACTCGAATTCCAATCGCTCGCGAACGAAGGCTACAACCGCATTCCGCTGATCGCGGAAGCGCTCGCCGATCTCGAAACGCCGCTGTCCCTCTACCTGAAGCTGGCCCAGCCCGAACGCGCGGGCGCCAACTCGTTCCTGCTCGAATCGGTGGTCGGCGGCGAACGTTTCGGCCGCTACTCGTTCATCGGCCTGCCCGCCCGCACGCTCGTGCGCACCCGCAACGGCGTGTCGGAAGTCGTGCGCGACGGCAAGGTCGTCGAGACGCACGACGGCGACCCGTTCCAGTTCATCGAATCGTTCCAGGCGCGCTTCAAGGTCGCGCAGCGCCCGGGCCTGCCGCGTTTCTGCGGCGGCCTCGCCGGCTACTTCGGCTACGACGCGGTGCGCTACATCGAGAAGAAGCTCGCGAACACCGCGCCGCGCGACGATCTCGGGCTGCCCGACATCCAGTTGCTGCTGACCGAGGAAGTCGCGGTGATCGACAACCTCGCCGGCAAGCTCTACCTGATCATCTACGCGGACCCGGGCCAGCCCGAAGCGTACGCGAAGGCAAAACAGCGCCTGCGCGAACTGAAGCAGCGCCTGCGCACGACCGTGCAGCCGCCCGTCACGTCGGCGAGCGTGCGCACCGAGACGTTCCGCGAGTTCAAGAAGGACGACTATCTGGCCGCCGTGCGTCAGGCGAAGGAATACATCGCGGCCGGCGAGCTGATGCAGATCCAGGTCGGCCAGCGGCTCACGAAGCCGTACCGCGACAATCCGCTGTCGCTGTATCGCGCGCTGCGTTCGCTGAACCCGTCGCCGTACATGTATTACTACAACTTCGGCGATTTCCACGTGGTCGGCGCGTCGCCGGAAATCCTGGTGCGCCAGGAAAAGCGCGGCGACGACCAGATCGTCACGATCCGGCCGCTGGCCGGCACGCGTCCGCGCGGCAACACGCCGGAGCGCGACGCGGAGCTCGCGACCGAACTGCTGAACGATCCGAAGGAGATCGCCGAGCACGTGATGCTGATCGACCTCGCGCGCAACGACGTCGGCCGCATCGCGGAGATCGGCTCGGTGCAGGTCACCGACAAGATGGTGATCGAGAAGTACTCGCACGTGCAGCACATCGTCAGCTCGGTCGAAGGCAAGCTGAAGCCCGGCATGACGAATTACGACGTGCTGCGCGCGACGTTCCCGGCCGGCACGCTGTCCGGCGCGCCGAAGGTGCGCGCGATGGAACTGATCGACGAGCTCGAGCCGGTCAAGCGCGGGCTGTACGGTGGTGCGGTCGGCTACCTGTCGTTCTCGGGCGAGATGGATCTCGCGATCGCGATCCGCACGGGTCTGATCCACAACGGCAACCTGTACGTGCAAGCGGCGGCCGGCGTCGTCGCGGATTCGGTGCCCGAATCCGAATGGCAAGAGACCGAGAACAAGGCGCGCGCGGTGCTGCGTGCGGCCGAACAGGTCCAGGACGGCCTCGATAGCGACTTCTGACCGGAGACTGACCATGCTGCTCATGATCGACAACTACGACTCGTTTACCTACAACCTGGTCCAGTACTTCGGCGAACTCGGCGAGGACGTGCGCACCTACCGCAACGACGAAATCACGCTCGGCGACATCGCGCGCCTGAATCCCGACACCATCTGCCTGTCGCCGGGCCCGAGCAATCCGCAACATGCGGGCATCACGCTCGACGTGCTGCGCGAATTCGCGGGCAGGAAGCCGATCCTCGGCGTCTGCCTCGGCCACCAAGCGATCGGCGAAGCGTTCGGCGGCCGCGTCGTGCGCGCGAAGACCATCATGCACGGCAAGGTGAGCCGGATCGAAACCGACTGCCGCGGCGTGTTCGCCGACCTGCCGAAGCATTTCGACGTCACGCGCTATCACTCGCTCGCGATCGAACGCGAATCGCTGCCCGATTGCCTCGAGGTGTCCGCGTGGACCGACGACGGCGAGATCATGGGCGTGCGCCACAAGACGCTGCCGGTCGAAGGCGTGCAGTTCCACCCGGAATCGATCCTGTCCGAGCACGGCCATGCGCTGCTCGAGAATTTCCTGAAACAGAGCCGCGCCGCGGCCGCACCGGCCGCCTGACGGGAGACGCACGATGACGATTACCCCGCAGGAAGCGCTGCAGCGCACGATCGAGCACCGCGAGATCTTCCACGACGAAATGCTGCACCTGATGCGGCTGATCATGCGCGGCGACATGTCGCCCGTGATGGCGGCCGCGATCATCACTGGGCTGCGCGTGAAGAAGGAGACGATCGGTGAGATCGCCGCCGCCGCGACCGTGATGCGCGAATTCGCGAACCACGTCGAGGTGCGGGACAACTCGAATTTCGTCGACATCGTCGGCACCGGCGGCGACGGCTCGCACACGTTCAACATCTCGACCGCGTCGATGTTCGTCACGGCGGCCGCGGGCGCGAAGGTCGCGAAACACGGCAACCGCGGCGTGTCGAGCAAGTCCGGCAGCGCCGACGTGCTCGAGGCGCTCGGCGTGAACATCGACCTGCAGTCGGACCAGGTCGCCGCATCGATCGCCGAAACCGGCATGGGCTTCATGTTCGCGCCGAACCATCATCCGGCGATGAAGAACATCGCGGCCGTGCGCCGCGAGCTCGGCGTGCGCACGATCTTCAACATCCTCGGCCCGCTGACCAATCCGGCCGGCGCGCCGAACCAGCTGATGGGCGTGTTCCACCCCGACCTCGTCGGCATCCAGGTGCGCGTGATGCAGCGCCTCGGCGCGCAGCACGTGCTCGTCGTGTACGGCAAGGACGGAATGGACGAGGTGTCGCTCGGCGCCGCGACGCTCGTCGGCGAATTGCGCGACGGCGAGGTGCACGAATACGAGATCCATCCGGAGGACTTCGGCCTGCAGATGGTGTCGAACCGCACGCTGAAGGTGGAAAATGCCGACGAATCGCGCACGATGCTGCTCGGCGCGCTGGACAACCAGCCGGGCGTCGCACGCGAGATCGTCACGCTGAACGCCGGCACCGCGCTTTACGCGGCCAATATCGCCGAGTCGATCGCGGACGGCATCCAGCTGGCCCGCGAAGCGATCGCGAGCGGCAAGGCCCGCGCGAAGGTCGACGAGCTCGTGCGCTTCACGCAGCAGTTCAAGCGCTGACCCTCTTACGAATCAAGCAGGAACCTCTATGAGCGACATTCTCGACCGAATCATTGCCGTCAAGCGCGAAGAAGTAGCGGCGGCCATGCGCAGCACGCCGCTCGAGGCGCTGAAGCTGGAAGCCTCCGCGCGCGACCTGCGCGACTTCGTCGGCGCGCTGCGGGCGAAACACGCGGCCGGCAACGCCGCCGTGATCGCCGAAATCAAGAAGGCAAGCCCGTCGAAAGGCGTGCTGCGCGAGCATTTCGTGCCAGCCGACATCGCGCGCTCGTATGCGGCGCACGGCGCCGCGTGCCTGTCGGTGCTGACCGACGAGCAGTTCTTCCAGGGCGGCGTCCGCTACCTCGAGGAAGCGCGCGCGGCCTGCACGCTGCCGGTGCTGCGCAAGGACTTCATCGTCGACGCGTACCAGATCGTCGAAGCCCGCGCGATGGGTGCCGACGCGATCCTGCTGATCGCCGCCGCGCTCGACACGCCGCTGATGCAGGATCTGGAAGCCTATGCGCACTCGCTCGGCCTCGCGGTGCTGGTCGAAGTGCACGATCGCAACGAGATGGAACAGGCGCTGACGCTCAAGACGCCGCTGCTCGGTATCAACAACCGCAACCTGCGCACGTTCGAGACGTCGATCCGGACCACGCTCGACATGCTCGACATGATTCCGGCGGATCGCATCGTCGTGACCGAATCGGGCATCCTGTCGCGCACCGACGTCGACACCATGCGCGCGGCGAACGTGAACACGTTCCTCGTCGGCGAGGCGTTCATGCGCGCCGACCAGCCGGGCGAGGAACTCGCGCGGATGTTCTTCTGATGGCGATCGAAAAGGAAATCAAGCTCGCGCTGCCGGCCGGCCAGGCCGACGCCGCGCGCCGCTTCTTCGAGACGCTGACCGGCGAACCCGGCCACGCGATCACGCTCGCGAACGTCTATTACGACACGCCCGATCTCGCGCTGGCGCGCTCGAAGAGCGCGGTGCGCGTGCGCCGCACGCCGGACGGCTGGCTGCAGACGTTCAAGACGGTCGGCAGCGCGGAAGGCGGCCTGCACCGCCGCCACGAATGGGAGCTGCCGGTCGCGGGCGACGCGCTCGAGATCGACGCGCTCGTCGCGGCCTGCGACGTGCCGGAAGCCGCCGCCGCACTGAACGACGCGGCCGGCGCACTGTACGCGCTGTTCCGCACGGATTTTTCGCGTACGCTGTGGCGCATCGCAATCGGCGGCGCGACCGTCGAGGCCGCGGTGGACCTCGGCGAGATCGTCGTCCAGGCGGAACACGAAACGCGCCGCGAACCGATCAGCGAAATCGAACTCGAACTGATCGACGGCCCGGAAACGGCGCTCGCGACGCTCGCCGCCGAACTGCAGCAGGCGCTGCCGGGCCTCGTTCCCGAAAACATCAGCAAGGCGCAGCGCGGCTACCGGCTGCGCGCGCAATAAACACGCATCACGCATGGCAACCCGCAAGACTTCCCGCGCGCCGCAACAGGCGTCGCTGTTCGACGATCCCATGCCGGAACCGGCACCGGACGATATTCCGTCCGCGGCTTCCGAGCCGCCCGCGGCTCGGCGAAAATCCGCGAAGCAGGCGGCCGCACCGGCGCCCGCGCCGGCCCCGACCGCCTCGGCACCGCAACCCGGTGCCGCCGACGTGCCGCATCTCGCCGCGCAATTCGACGCGCTGCCGGCCGTCTGGCGCGACGTGCTGAAACCGTTCACCGACAGCGACGCGTACGCGCCGCTGTGCCGCTTCGTCGACGAGGAGCGCGCGGCCGGCAAGACGGTCTACCCGACCGACGTGTTCCGCGCACTGCGCCTGACGAGCCCGGACGACGTGAAGGTCGTGATCCTCGGCCAGGACCCGTATCACGGCGACGACCGCGGCACGCCGCAGGCGCACGGCCTCGCGTTCTCGGTGCCGCCGGCCGTGCGCACGCCGCCGTCGCTGCGCAACATCTTCAAGGAAATCGCCGCGAATTTCGGTCACGACACGCCGCGTCACGGCTGCCTCGATACGTGGGCGCGCCAGGGCGTGCTGCTGCTCAACACCGTGCTGACGGTCGAGCGCGGCGCGGCCGCGAGCCATGCGAAGCGCGGCTGGGAGCAATGCACGGACACGCTGATCCGCGAGCTCGCCGGCCGCCATCGCGGGCTCGTGTTCATGCTGTGGGGCGCGCACGCGCAGGCGAAGCGCGCACTGTTCGACGCGAACGCGCATTGCGTGCTCGAGGCGCCGCATCCGTCGCCGCTGTCCGCGCACCGCGGCTTCCTCGGCTGCCGCCATTTCGCGCTCGCGAACGACTATCTGATCGACGCGGGCCGCGAACCGATCGACTGGCGCCTGCCGGACGTAGCCGAAACGCTCGCGTGACGGCCTGGGGCCCGTTCACCCTGATAACGGGCTTGCGCTGGCCCCAGGGTTCGCCGGGCGAATACGAAAATGCCGCGTCCCTTTCGGGGCGCGGCATTTTTTATCGGGCGATGCAGCGGGTGCACCGCACCCGCATCGACCTGACGCGTTACGCGGCGGCGATCGCTTCGCGTGCGCTGGCCAGCGCGGCGCTCTGCGCATCCGGGCCGAGGTTCAGGCCTTCGGCGTAGATGAAGCTCACGTCGGTCATGCCGACGAAGCCGAGGAACGTGCGCAGGTACGGCGTCTGGCTGTCGTTCGGCGTACCGGCATACTTGCCGCCGCGCGCCGTCACCACGTGAACCTTCTTGCCCTTGATCAGGCCCTCCGGACCGTTCTCGGTATAGCGGAACGTGACGCCTGCGCGGGCGATCCAGTCGAAGTACGTCTTCAGTTGCGACGAGATGCCGAAGTTGTACATCGGTGCGCCGATCACGATGATGTCGGCAGCCTGCAGCTCGGCGATCAGCGCATCGCTCTTCGCGACGATCGCATTCTGTTCCGCGGTGCGCTTGTCGGCCGGCGTGAAGAACGCGCCGAGCACCGATTCGTCGAGGTGCGGCAGCGCATCGGCCAGCAGGTCGCGAACCACGACGTTCGCGCCGGGGTTCGATTGTTGCAGCTTTGCCGTCAGTTCGTTGGCCAGCAGCGTGGATTGCGCACCTTGCGAACGCGCGGCGGAATTGATTTGCAGAATGGTCGTCATGTCAGGCTCCGGTAGGGTTGCGCTTCGGTAGCGCGAGTGACGCCATTGTGCGGGGCCGCATGACCGCGAAAAAGCGGGTTCAGGGCGACGGATCGTTGCAGCAGCGGGACAATACCCGATCGCGCCCCGATACCCGCTCGCGTAGGGTTACCCGTTCAGCCACGCTTCGCGGGCCTTCGTGGCCGCAGCCGGCCTCGCGGCCGCCGTCAGCCGGTAGCGAGTGACTTCCGGACCGTCGAGCTTCAGTTTCGCGGTGCGCAGCTCGTCGCGGCGAAACGCGTGGATCTCCACCTTGTCGCCCGGCCGATAGCGGGCCAGCAGCGCATCCAGGTTCGTGCCCGTTACGCGCAACCCGTCCACCGCGATCAGCGTGTCGCCGGCCGACAACCCCGCGCGATGCGCGGCGCCGCCTTCGTAGACGGCCGCCAACGTGCAGTCCGGGCCGCCACGCAAGCGCGCGCCGATCGTCGGCTTCTCGGCCGCGCCGAGCGCGACGTCGGGGGCCAGCGTCACGCCGAACGGCGCGAATAGTTCGCCGAGCGGCAGGTCGCGCGTACCGTGCACGGCGTCGGCGAACAGGCGGCCGAGCGCGACGCCCGTCGCCTCTTCGATCAGCGTCTCGACTTCGTTTTCCTCCACGCCCGCCTGCTTGCCGCGATAGAAGTCGCGGCCGTAGCGTTGCCACAGCAGGCGCATCACGTCGTCGAGCGACTTCCGGTTACGCGTCTGCGCGCGGATCGCGAGGTCGAACGCGAGCGCCACGAGCGAGCCCTTCGTGTAATAGCTGACGATCGCATTGGTCGCGTTCTCGTCCTGACGGTAGTACTTGATCCACGCGTCGAACGAGCTTTCCGCGACGCTCTGCTTGAGCCGGCCCGTGCCGCGCAGCACGCCGCCGATCGTGCGGCCGAGCGCCGCGAAATATTCGTCCTGCGACATCAGCCCGCTGCGGACCAGCATCAGGTCGTCGTAATACGACGTGAAGCCTTCGAACAGCCACAGCAGCGACGTGTAGTTCTCGCGCGCGAGGTCGTACGGCACGAACGCCGCCGGCTTGATGCGCTTCACGTTCCACGTGTGGAAATACTCGTGGCTGCAGAGGCCGAGATACGTGCGATAGCCTTCCGTCGTTTCCGGCCGCCCCTTCACCGGCAGGTCGGTCCGGTTGCAGATCAGCGCGGTCGACGCGCGATGCTCGAGGCCGCCGTAGCCGTCGCTGACCGCGAGCGTCATGAACACGTAGCGGTCCATCGGCGCCTTCTTCGACTTCGGCTCGAACAGCGCGATCTGCGCTTCGCACACGCGTTTCAGGTCGCTACGCAGCCGCTCCAGGTCGAGCTGCGTCACGCGCCCCGCGATCACGATGTCGTGCGGCACGCCGTGCGCGTCGAACGTCGCGAGCGCGAATTCGCCGATCGTCACCGGATGGTCGGACAGTTCGTCGTAGTTCGCCGCGCGATACGCGCCGAAACCGTAGCGCTTCGTCCCGCTCGCCTCGGGCAGCGCGGTGCCGACCCGCCACGTGCGAAACGCCGCGCCGGCCGGTTTCGCGATGTCGACTTCGCACGGCGCGTGCTCTCGACCGGCGACGCTCAGGAACACGGCCGTCGCGTTGAAGAAGCCGCCCGACTCGTCGAGATACGCGGAGCGCACCGACAGGTCCCACGCATAGACGTCGTAGCGCAGCGTCAGCGCGCCGGTCACGAGCGCGGCCTGCCACGTGTGCTTGTCGGTCTTCGCGATGCGTACCTTGCGGCCCGCGTCGTTGAACGCGCGCAGCGTCACGATGTTGCGCGCGAACTCGCGCACGAGGTAGCTGCCCGGAATCCATACCGGCAGCGAGAAACGCTGGCCTTCGGGATCGGGATCGGCAACCGTCACCGTCACTTCGAACAAGTGCGCGGCAAGATCTTTCGGGACAATCGAATAGCGGATCGGCTGAGTCATCGTGGCAATCGGTCGGGGCGGGCGAAAACGAAGAGAGGCGCCGGCAGATCATGCGGGCGCCCCTCGCTGGCCGGGCCGTGCGCCCGGCGTGCGGTCGGTTACTTGCTCGAGGCGAGCGCCTGGTTGAGCTGCTCGGCCGATACCGCGCCCGGCAGGCGGCGGCCGTCCGGCAGGAAGATCGTCGGCGTGCCGGTGACGTTCATCCCGCGGCCGAGCGCGAGGTTCTTGTCGAGCGCGGTGGTGTCGCAGGTACCGGCGCCGGACGGCGCGCGGTGGTCGAGCATCCAGCTTTCCCACGTTTTTGCGCGGTCGGTCGCACACCAGATCGCCTTCGACTTCGCGGTCGAATCCGGTGACAGCACCGGGTACAGGAACGTGTAGACGGTCACGTTGTCGATCGACTGCAGCGTCGTCTCGAGCTTCTTGCAGTACGGGCAGTTCGGATCGGAGAACACCGCGATCTTGCGGGTGCCGTTGCCCTTGACGACCTTGATCGCATTCGCGAACGGCAGGCTCGCGAAGTCGATCTTGTTGATTTCGGACAGGCGGGCGTCGGTCAGGTTCTTGTGCGTCCTGGCGTCGACGAGATCGCCGAGCAGCACGTAGTCGCCGGCCGCGTCGCTATAGATGATCTGCGAGCCGAGGTTCACTTCGTAAAGGCCTGCCACCGGCGATTTCGACACGCTCTTGATCGGCGCGTCGTTGCCGAGACGGGCTTGCAGCGTGGCCTTCAGCTTGTCGGTGGTCTGGTCGGCCTGCGCGGTGCAGCCAAGCGTCGCCATCGTGACGGCCAGCGCCAGCGATGCGATGCGGATCGTTTTTTTCATCGAAATCTTCCTTCAGCTCAATCGGAGTGCACGGCACAGTGTACGCCGTAACGGAACCGTCTCCGACCGGCGCGGCGGCGGAAGGTTCGTTCAGCCGAGCGCGGCCGACACGAGCCAGCGCTTCACGAGCGGCTGCGCGCCGACGAACGCCATGCCCGCATTGCGCACGGCCTTCGCGAGCGAGCCCGGCACCGCGAACAGCCGCTGCAGGCCGTCGGTCGCGACCATCAGCGCGCGGATGTCCTCGCGGCGCGAACGCTCGTAGCGACGCAGCAGCACCGTATCGCCGAGATTGCGGAAGCTTTCCTTGCCCGCGATCGCGTCGGCGAGCGCCGCGACGTCGCGCAACCCGAGGTTCATCCCCTGCCCCGCGAGCGGGTGGATCAGGTGCGCGGCATCGCCGACCAGCGCGACGCGCGGCGCGATCAGCTTGTCGACCGTCTGCAGCGCCAGCGGGAAGCCGGCGGCCGGCGTCACGCATTCGAGCGTGCCGACCTGGCCGTGCGACACGCGCTCGACCTCGGCCGCGAGCTGCGCCGGATCGAGTGCGAGCAGTGCGTCCGCGTGTGCGGTGTGCGCGGACCACACGAGCGACACGTGGCCGTCCGGCAGCGGCAGCAGTGCGACGATCTCGCCTTCCCGGAACCACTGGTAGGCCGTCTCGCGGTGCGGCAGCGACGCCTTGAAGTTCGCGACGACGCCCGTCTGCCGGTAGTCGCGCCGCTCTACCCTGGCCCCCATTTGGGAACGCACCCACGAATGCGCGCCGTCGGCGCCGACGACGAGATCCGCTTCGAGCACCTGCCCCGACGACAGCGTGAGCACAGCCGCGTCGTCGCGCACGTCGAAGCCCTGCGCACGCGCGTCGAACCACGTGAGGTTCGGCTGGAATCGCAGCGCGGCGTCGAGCGATGCCTCGACCAGCGACGATTCGGCGATCCATGCGAGCTGCGGCACGGACGCCTGATAGGCGGAGAAATGCAGTTCGGCATGCGCATCGCCATACACGCGCATGTCGTACACCGGCGCGAGCCGGCCGTGGTCGAGCGCCTGCCAGACCCGCAGCCGCTCGAGCAACGCCTGCGAACTGGACGACAGCGCGTAGACACGCGTATCGAACGCGAGATCCGCGGGGCGCGGCGTGGCCGGCTGGGCGAGCAAGGCTGTCTTGTAGCCGGACTGGGTCAGCGCGAGCGCGGCCGTCTTGCCGACGAGCCCGCCGCCGACCACGGCGACGTCGAAGGTGTGGTGGGCAGTCATGGCGGGCATTATAGCCGCGGGGCCAAACCCTTACGCGGCCGGACTTTGCGGGAAATCAGCAGAACCGCGGGCCGGTGCGCCGACGCGGCGGCCCGCCGCATCGGCCGTTCGGCGCCCCGCCCGGAATCCGGGGCGCCGGCACGGTACAATAGCGTTTTTGACCGTCGGCCCGCCGCGCTCCACGCGCCGGCCGCCCTTTTTTCCCGCGCCGCCGTGCCCTGTCCGGCCGCGCCGCCTCACCCGTCCGAAGGATTCCATGAGTCTCAAATGCGGCATCGTCGGCTTGCCCAACGTCGGCAAGTCCACCCTGTTCAATGCGCTGACCAAGGCCGGCATCGCCGCCGAGAACTACCCGTTCTGCACGATCGAGCCGAACGTCGGCATCGTCGAAGTGCCGGATACGCGCCTGAAGGCGCTCTCCGAGATCGTCAAGCCGGAGCGCGTCGTGCCGGCCGTCGTCGAATTCGTCGACATCGCGGGCCTCGTCGCGGGTGCGAGCAAGGGTGAAGGCCTCGGCAACCAGTTCCTCGCGAACATCCGCGAAACCGACGCGATCACGCACGTCGTGCGCTGCTTCGAGGACGAAAACGTCATTCACGTCGCCGGCAAGGTCAGCCCGATCGACGACATCGAAGTGATCAACACCGAACTGGCGCTCGCCGACCTCGGCACCATCGAGAAGGCGCTCACGCGCTACTCGAAGGCGGCGAAGTCGGGCAACGACAAGGAAGCGGCGAAACTCGTCGCCGTGCTCGAGAAGGTGCGCGCGCAGCTCGACCAGGGCAAGGCCGTGCGCGGCCTCGCGCTGTCGGACGACGAGCAGGCGCTGATCAAGCCGTTCTGCCTGATCACCGCGAAGCCGGCGATGTACGTCGCCAACGTGAAGGACGACGGTTTCGAGAACAACCCGCACCTCGAGGCGGTGCGCAAGTACGCGGAAAGCGAAAACGCGCCGGTGGTCGCCGTGTGCGCGGCGATCGAGGCGGAAATCGCCGATCTCGACGACGCGGACAAGGAAGCCTTCCTCGCCGACATGGGCATGGAAGAGCCGGGCCTCGACCGCGTGATCCGCGCGGGCTTCAAGCTGCTCGGCCTGCAGACCTACTTCACCGCGGGCGTGAAGGAAGTTCGCGCGTGGACGATCCACATCGGCGATACCGCACCGCAGGCGGCCGGCGTGATCCACACCGACTTCGAGCGCGGCTTCATCCGTGCGCAGACGATCGCGTTCGACGACTTCGTCGCGTACAAGGGCGAGCAAGGCGCGAAGGAAGCCGGCAAGATGCGCGCGGAAGGGAAGGAATATGTCGTGCACGATGGCGACGTGATGAACTTCCTGTTCAACGTCTGAGCGTTGCTGTCGCATCGAGCGTAAAAAAGCCCGCTGAATGCGGGCTTTTTCTTTTCGATGGCGGAAAACCGACTCATTCCCGACCGACGACCTTCAGCGTCCCGGACATATGCAGGAACTGTCCGTCCTTCATCGCGATGTTCGTATCCACCGCGCCGCGTTCGAAATCCTCGACGTGCACGACGTTCGAACCGGTGGACGGCTCATGCCAGTACACCATGTACACCTGCGGACGGACCTCGCGCGCCGTGTACTGCACCGTATCCGTCACGCCCTTGAATTGGCCGGCCGTGCCGACGAACGACATCGTCTTGTCGTCCTTGAAGTTCAGGTCGAACGCGGTAGCGCCGAACTGCACGCGCACCGTCTTGCCCGCCGCAGGGAACGGCGCCGGCGCGGGCCACTGCATCTCGCCCTTCGCAACCTTCGCGCTCAGCTCGAGCGACGACTTCTCGCCAAGGTCCGGGTAGCGCGCCTCCATCGCCGCGATCAGCGTCGTCGAATCCTTCGCGCGCACCGCTTCCTGGTCGAACGCCTTGACGTAATTCCGCGTGAACGCGACGCCCGTGGTGAACGGCTGGCTGCCGTCGCGGTTCGGCAGGAAGTGGCCGGGCACGACGCGCGCCGGCTTCAGCGCATCGATCCGGTCGAGCGTCGCCAGCCAGTTCGCGTGCGACAGCGGCGTCTGCGTGTCGGCCATCCAGACATGAACGTTCGCGGCGACCGGGATGCCACCGACCACGGTCCGCGCGGAAGGAATCCATACGAACGTGCGATCGGGCGCCGGGCCGTCGAGCCCGACGATGCGCAGCGGCTCGCCATCGACGCGCAGCGTATTGCCGTCGAGCGGCTGCGGCACGATCACCGAAGTCGGCGCGTTGTCCTTCAGGATCGGGCCCCAGTAGGCAAGCTTGCCGTCCTTGCTGGCCTCGATCGCGGCGACGGTCTGCGGCGTCGCGACGATCTTCGCATCCGGGAACGCCGCGTGAATCGTTTCCAGCCCGAAGTAATAGTCGGGATCGCTGTGGCTCACGTAGACGGCCTTGAGCGTCTTGCCGCTCGCCTTGATCCGGCTCACCAGCGCCTGAGCGTCGTTGCGCTGGAACTGGGCGTCGATCAGGATCGCCTCCGTTTTGCCCGAAACGATTTCGGACGAAACCGGGAAGATGGCATGCGCGCCCGGATTGTAGACATCGACGGTCAACGGGGCGGCGATGCTCGCGGATGCGGCGCCGAGTAGTGCAGTCGCCGCGAATGCGGAAGAAAACAGATGACGGATCGACATGGTCGGACTCTTGATGGGTTGTGAGTGCCCGTAGAATAAATGAAACCATTTCGGTAACAAATAGCCCATTCATCGATGGCCTATTTCCCAACAGGAACGAATCGATCGCGACGCGGCCGTCTGAGCGGACGCCGGCCGGGCCGTTACCCGGTAATCCTTGATGAATAAAAAAAGCCCGGCCGGCATACGCCGGTCGGGCCACGATACTTCCGGGCGGTATCACTCAGGTGCTATCGCATCCGGCCGCTCGCGCGCTCACGTCGCCGACACCCGCCGCCCCGCGTTCGCCTGCGCATCGCGCCCGCGCTTGTTCAGCCACGACCCGAGCAGCACGATCGACGCCAGCACGGCCGTCGCGCCGACTTCCATCCTGTGCTCCTCGCTGACGAACATCACGGTCAACGTGCCGCAGATGAACAGGATCACGGCCCATGTGAGCCACGGGAACAGCCACATCCGCAGCGTCAGGTCGGCGCCGCCCGCTTCGAGCGTCTTGCGCATCCGCAACTGCGAGATCGCGATCACGAGATACACGAGCAGCGCGATCGCGCCCGACGTCGCGAGCAGGAAGCTAAACACCTGCTCCGGCATCAGATAGTTCGCGATCACGGTCAGGAAACCGAACGCGGTCGACGCCAGCACGGCCGCGCGCGGCGTGCCGGTCGAATCGGTGCGATGCAGGAAGGCCGGCGCGTCCTGGCGCCGGGACAGCGAGAACAGCATCCGCGACGCCGTGTACAACGCCGAATTCAGGCAGCTCGCGACCGACACGAGCACGATCACGTCGATGATCGCCTTCGCGTTCGGCACGCCGATCAGCTCCATCGCGCGCTGATACGAGCCGTGCTTCGGCAGCAGCGGATCGTTCCACGGCACGATGGCCGCGACGACGAGGATCGAGCCGAGATAGAACAGCGTGATACGCCAGATCACGGAGTTCGTCGCGCGCACGATCTGGCGTTGCGGGTTGTCCGATTCGGCGGCCGCGATCGTCACGATCTCGGTGCCGAGGAACGAGAACATCGTCGTCAGCATCGCCGCGAGCACCGCGCTCGCGCCGTGCGGCATGAAGCCGTCGTGCACGAACAGGTTCGACACGCCCGACACGGCCGGCGCGGGGATGATGCCGACGATCGCCGCGCCGCCGATGCACAGGAACACGACGATCGCGACGACCTTGATCAGCGCGAACCAGAATTCGAATTCGCCGTAGTTCTTGACGGAGAAGAGGTTGGTGACGGTGAGCAGCAGCGTGATGCCGAGCGCGAAGATCCACGTCGCGATGCCCGGGAACCACGCATTGAGGATGGTCGCGGCGGCGGTCGCCTCGATCGGGATCACGAGCACCCAGAACCACCAGTACAGCCAGCCGATCGTGAAGCCGGCCCAGTGGCCGATCGCGCGATCGGCATAGGTCGAGAACGACCCGCTGTCTGGATGCGCGACGGCCATTTCGCCGAGCATGCGCATCACCAGCACGACCAGCACGCCCGCGATCGCATACGCGAGTATCGATGCCGGCCCGGCCTCCGCGATCGCGTGGCCGGAGCCGACGAACAAGCCCGCGCCGATGACGCCGGCAATCGACATCATCGTCACGTGACGCTGCTTCAGGCCAGTGCCGAGGCCTGTGTTGCTTCCACTCATCTGTCTCTCTCCAAAAAACGGTTCCGGTACGACCGGTGTCGCGTGAAGGCGGCGCGGGGGAGTTGTCGTTGTCGAATCCGGCTGCGGCCCCGCGTGCGATCGCACGCGGGCACAAGGCCGGACCGGGCCGTTCCGGTCGGGTCGTCCGCGCAGTCTGCGAAGCTGCGGGTGCGATGCGGCGCGCCGGGCGCCGGCGCATCGCGTACGCCCGTTCCGTCGGCTGTCGTCAGCCGCCTTCGAAGCGAAGGAGTGTAAGCATCAAACGGTTCGTCACTAAGAACCAATTGAAGAATTTCGATGGAACCACTCGTTGCATCGATACGAACCGATGCAACGCTTGATCCGGTTCGGCGGCGGCCCGTGCGCCGCGCGCGCCGCTCAGTTCGCGTCGCGGACGGTTTCGTCCCGCCACTTCGCCGGCACGCGTGCGTTCCATTCTCGCAGAAGCAGGTTTTTCACGGCGTCGGGATGCGCGGCCGACAGGCGCACCAGCACGATCGGCCAACCGACATAGTGATCGGTCACGTAATACACGTCGGGCGCCGATTCGATCAGCCATGCGCGCTCGTCGGGGCCGACGCCCTTCACGACGAGCGTGTCGCCGTCCTCGCGCAGCCGCGCGAGCACTTTTCCCTTCACCTTCAGCGCGGGCGTGCCGTACGACGTGCCTTCCTCGACGCCGCGCCACGCCAATGCGATCTGCCGGACTTCGTCGAATGTCACGATGCCTCCCCGACCATGCGTCGACGGTTGACGGTCCGGCCACCTTACCGGAAACCGCGCGACGCGCCCAGCGGACGGCGTTATCCGCCGGCCGCGCGCGCAGCGGCCGGCGCACGCCCGGTGGTCGCGACGATCGCGAACGCGATCGCATTCGCGGCGGCGCTCGCGAGGATCGGCACGAGATAGCCGCCGCCGGCATCGTAGACGAAGCCGGCGGCGGCCGGCCCGATCAGCGTGCCGAACGCGACGCTCGTGTACAGAATGCCGATGATCGCGCTCACGTTGCGGCCGCCGAAATAGTCCATCACGACCGCCGGCAGCACGGCGACCCAGCCGCCGTAGAACACGCCGAACACGAGCGCGAACGCAGCGAGCGTCGCGACGGTGCCGGCGCCCGCCCACCCGATCAGCGCGACGGCCATGCCGGCGAACATCGCGAGCAGCGACGCGCGGCGGCCGAAGCGGTCGGCCAGGCCGCCGAGGAAGAAGCGGCCGACCGTGCTGCCCACGCCGATCGCGCCGAGCAGCAGCACGGCCGTCGACGGCGCGACGCCGTGATCGAGCGCATATGGCACGAGGTGAACGAACGGGACGAACACACCGAACGAGCAGACGAGGCAGGCCGCATAGAGACTCGCGAACGGCCGCGACGTGACGGCTTCGCGCACCGTCGCGCCGGCATGCACGTTCGCGCCGGTCGATGCAGCGGCGGCATTCCGGCTGCCCTCGCCGGCGACATCGCCGTCCGGCAGCCATCCGCGCCTGCGCGGATCGTTCTCGATCAGCAGCGACATGCCGGCTCCCAGCACGAGCGCGATCGCGGCCAGCGTGAAATACGCACCGCGCCAGCCGACCTGCGCGATCAGCGCGGACGCGAGCGGCGGCATCGCCAGCGTGCCGACGCCGATCCCCGCGACCGCGAGCCCCGATGCGAACCCGCGCCGGCGCACGAACCAGCGCTGCACCGCGCCGACGGCCGGCACGTACGCGCAACCGACGCCTAGCCCGACACCGAGCCCGTACGCGACATAGACCTGCAGCAGCGTATGCGCGGCGCCGGCGGCCGCGAGCCCCGCGCCGGTCAGCAGCATCCCGGCGACGGCGAGCCGCCGCGAGCCGAAACGATCGGCGAGCGGCCCGCTGACGATGCCGAAGCCGAAGTACAGGAAGCCGGCGAGCGAGAACACGAGCGAGATCTGGCCGCGCGACGCGGCGAAATCCCGCTGCAGCGACTCGACGAACGCGCTGAACGTATACGCGCTGCCGAACCCGACGAACGTGACGGCGAACGCGGCCGCCACCACGTACCAGCCGTAGAAAAGGCGCGATGTGCCCGGGCGGTTCATGACGATGCTCCTTTCGGGTTCCACCGGCTGCCGGGCGGCATCCGGATTGCCCCGTGGATATAGTTGAACTATGTTGATCGCATCGGCCGCCGACAGGCAGCCGCGCAACAGGCGATCCGATGTGTCGACGTTACTCGCGCGTACGCGTCGCCTCAAACCATATTTCGTCGGCCTTTCGCTTTAGAAAAACTGAATGAATCGTTCCCGCCTGCCGCCACTCAACGCGTTGCGCGCCTTCGAAGCCGCCGCCCGCCACCTGTCGGTGAAGTCGGCGGCCGAGGAGCTGTCGGTCACGCCCGGCGCGGTGAGCCAGATGATCCGCACGCTCGAGACCCACCTCGGCGTGCAACTGTTCGAGCGCGTGAACCGCGGCATCCTGCTGACGGCCGCCGGCCGCGACTACCTGCCGCCGGTGCGCAACGCGTTCCGGCAGATCGCCGACGCGTCGCAGCGCGTGTCGGGCGCCGCCGACAGCGGCGTGCTGACGGTGAGCGTCACGCCGTTCTTCGCGTCCGCGTGGCTCGTCCCGCGCCTCGCGCAGTTCCGCCAAGCCAGCCCCGACGTCGACCTGCAGGTCGTCACGAGCCATGCGCTCGCGGATTTCTCGCGCGACGGCGTCGACGTCGCGATCCGCCACGGTCTCGGGCGCTACGTCGGGCTGTGCAGCGAACGGCTGCTGACGGTCGAAATCGTCGCGCTCGCGTCGCCCGACCTCGTCGCGCGGCTCGGCATGCCGGCGACGCCGGCCGAGCTCGTCGGCTGGCCGCAACTGCACGACGCCGAACGCAAGGGCTGGCACATCTGGTTCGGCGCGCAGCGGATCGACGATTTCGGCCCGCCGCGCGGCCCTGCGTTCGACGACTCGGGCCTGCTGCTGCAGGCGATCGTCGCCGGCCAGGGCGCCGGGCTGCTGCCGGCCGCGATGGTGCGCGGCGAGCTGGCGAGCGGCCGGCTCGTGCAGCTTGCCGACGCCGCGTGGCTCGACGATTTCGCGTACTACCTCGTCTATCCGCCGCATCACGCGGAACGGCCGAAGGTTGCCGCGTTCCGGCGGTGGATTCTCGACGCCGCGCGGGCCGACGGCGCGGCGTCGATGTCCGGCGCGGCGTAGCGTCGCGCGGGTACACGGCGCGGATCCGCTAACATGCGGCGCGGGCCACCGGCCCGGCATCGACGACAACGACGACAACGACGACAACGACAACAACGAACATAACGAGAGAGACCATGCGTACCCTGCTCCATCGCGCGACCCATGCCGCGGCCCTGTCCGCGACCCTGTCCGCCGCGCTCTTCGTCGCGGGCGCCGCGTTGCCCGCTTCCGCGCACGCGTATCGCGCGCCGCCCGGCTACGGCAACGAAGCCGATCTCGACCGTCACGACACGTATCGCAACCGCGACGGCGAAACCGTGCATGCGCCCGCGCATTCGAAATCGGGCCGCGTGCCGGACGGCGCGAGCGCGCGTTGCCGCGACGGCACGTATAGCTTCAGCCGGCACCGGCGCGGCACCTGCTCGGGGCACGGGGGCGTCGCCGCATGGCTGTGAGCGCGGGTCGGCCGAATGGCCTGCACCGCGCCAGCGGCAGCCGGCGGCGCAGTACAATACGCGCTCGCACCGCCGCGCCCCGCGCGGCACGCTCCGTACCGAATCTCCCGACGCCGCCCCGCCCGCGCGCTGCGCGGTCGTCTCAACCACTTCTGACTTTCACACCGAAATGGCCCAATACGTTTTCACGATGAACCGGGTCGGCAAGATCGTGCCGCCCAAGCGCCAGATCCTGAAGGACATCTCGCTGTCGTTCTTTCCCGGCGCGAAGATCGGCGTGCTCGGCCTGAACGGCTCGGGCAAGTCGACGCTGATCCGCATCATGGCGGGCATCGACAAGGACATCGAAGGCGAAGCGACGCCGATGCCGAACCTGAACATCGGCTACCTGCCGCAGGAGCCGCAACTCGATCCGACGAAGACCGTGCGCGAAGCCGTCGAGGAAGGCCTCGGCGACCTGTTCCAGGCGAACAAGAAGCTGGAAGAAATCTACGCGGCGTATGCCGAGCCGGACGCCGACTTCGACGCGCTCGCGGCCGAGCAGGCGAAATACGAGGCGATCCTCGCGTCGAGCGACGGCGGCAGCCCCGAGCAGCAGCTCGAAGTGGCCGCCGACGCGCTGCGCCTGCCGGCATGGGACGCGAAGATCGAGCACCTGTCGGGCGGCGAAAAGCGCCGCGTCGCACTGTGCAAGCTGCTGCTCGAAAAACCCGACATGCTGCTGCTCGACGAGCCGACCAACCACCTCGACGCCGAATCGGTCGACTGGCTCGAGCAGTTCCTGGTGCGCTTCCCGGGCACCGTCGTCGCCGTCACGCACGATCGATACTTCCTCGACAACGCGGCCGAGTGGATTCTCGAACTCGACCGCGGCCACGGCATTCCGTGGAAGGGCAACTACAGCAGCTGGCTCGACCAGAAGGAAGAGCGCCTGAAGCAGGAAGAAGCGTCGGAATCCGCGCGCCAGAAGGCGATCAAGAAGGAACTGGAGTGGGTGCGCCAGAATCCGAAGGGCCGCCAGGCGAAGTCGAAGGCGCGTATCGCGCGCTTCGAGGAGCTGAGCAGCCAGGAATACCAGAAGCGCAACGAAACGCAGGAAATCTTCATTCCGGCCGGCGAGCGCCTCGGCAACGAAGTGATCGAGTTCAAGAACGTCAGCAAGTCGTTCGGCGACCGCCTGCTGATCGACAACCTGAGCTTCAAGATCCCGGCCGGCGCGATCGTCGGCATCATCGGCCCGAACGGCGCCGGCAAGTCGACGCTGTTCAAGATGCTGACCGGCAAGGAACAGCCGGATTCGGGCGAAGTCGTGATGGGCCCGACGGTGAAGCTCGCGTACGTCGACCAGAGCCGCGACGCGCTCGACGGTTCGAAGACCGTGTTCGAGGAAATCTCGGGCGGCGCCGACGTGCTGACGGTCGGCAAGTACGAAACGCCGTCGCGCGCGTACATCGGCCGCTTCAACTTCAAGGGCGGCGACCAACAGAAGATCGTCGGCAACCTGTCCGGCGGCGAACGCGGCCGCCTGCACCTCGCGAAGACGCTGATCTCGGGCGGCAACGTGCTGCTGCTGGACGAACCGTCGAACGACCTCGACGTCGAGACGCTGCGTGCGCTGGAAGACGCGCTGCTCGAATTCGCGGGCTCGGTGATGGTGATCTCGCACGATCGCTGGTTCCTCGACCGAATCGCGACGCACATCCTCGCGTTCGAAGGCGATTCGCAGGTCACGTTCTTCGACGGCAACTACCAGGAGTACGAAGCCGACAAGCGTGCGCGCCTCGGCGAGGAAGCCGCGAAGCCGAAGCGCCTGCGCTACAAGCCGATCAGCCGCTGACCGGCACGGCCCGGGCATCCGGCGCCGCGATCGCACGGCGCCGGATGCCGAAAGCGGCCGTTTCCGGAACGGCCCAACGAAAAAGCGAGCCCTTGGCTCGCTTTTTTTCGCCCGACGTCCGCCCCGCCGCTTAAGCGAGCGCGCCCAGCTCGCGCAGCCGCGCCTCGGTCGCCGCCGCGCTCGTATGATGAATGCCGTGCCAGCCGAGCGCCGTCGCAGCCGCGGCGTTCTTCGCGTTGTCGTCGATGAACACGAGCTCGTGCGGCGCGATGCCGGGCAGGTGCGGATCGATCCGCGCATGCATCTCGCGGTAGATCGCCGGATCGGGTTTCACGAGCTTCACGCGGCCCGACACGACGATGTCCTTGAACCGGCGCAACACCGGGAAGTTGTCCCATGCATACGGAAACGTCTGCGCGGACCAGTTCGTCAGCCCGAACAGCGGCATCCCCTGCGCGTCCAGCCGGTCGACGAGGGCCGCGCCCTCTTCGAGCACGCCGCCGATCATCTCGTGCCAGCGCGCGTAGAACGCGCGGATCAGCGCTTCGTGCTCCGGAAACTTCGCGACGAGTTCGGCCGTACCTTCCTCGATCGTCTGCCCGCCGTCCTGACGGACCACCCAGTCCATCGCGCACACGTGCGTGAGGAACCAGCGGCGCTCGGCGGCGTCGGGAATCAGTTCGCGGTAAAGGTACTCGGGGCTCCAGTCGATCAGCACGCCGCCGAAGTCGAACACCACGGCCTTGATCGTCATGCGAACTCCGTGGCGAGCACGTCTGCGAGCGGACGCGGCGTCACCGCGTTACCCGACAGCGAATTGTTGTTCCAGACGAAGTGATGATGCGCGACGATCTGCGCCGCCGACAGGTGGGCGCGCTCGTTCGTCGTATGCAGATCGGACACGACGGTGGTCCGGTAGCCGAGCAGCGCGGCACGGCGCGCGGCCGAATCGACGCAGAACTCGGTCGCATAGCCGCAGATCAGCACCGAGCGGATGCCGTGGCGATCGAGCTGCGCCGCGAGCGGCGTGTCGTGGAACGCGTCGCTCGCCTGCTTGCGCACGCGCCAGTCGTCGCGACCGACGACCAGCCCCGCATGCAGTTCCCAGCCCGGCGTGCCGGGCACGATGTCGTCGTCCGCATCGCCGTCGTGCTGCACGAAGCACACCGGCGCGTTCGCCGCGCGCGCTGCCGCCGTCAGCCGGTTGATGCCCGACACCACGTCGTCGAGCCGGTATGCGGGCTGCGCCCGCTCCACCAGCCCGCGCTGCATGTCGATCACGATCACCGCAGTGTCCGCCATGACTTGCCCTCGCTGTGATTGTTCCGCCGTCGTGCGGCCGCTATCCGGCCGCCCTCCGGCCATTACCGCGCGTTGCGTCAGATCGGCTGCGTGCGCGCATCGAGCCACGCCTTCGCGTCGCCGCTCAGGTGCCGGCCGACGCGCTCGCGCACCGTCGCGTGATACGTGTTCAGCCACGCGCGCTCTTCATCGTGCAGCATCTCGATCAGCACGCAGCGCGTGTCGATCGGGCACAGCGTCAACGTCTCGAACGCGAGGAAATCGCCGAATTCCGTCTGCCCGGCCGCACGGTTCACGACCAGGTTCTCGATCCGGACGCCCCACTGGCCCGGACGGTACACGCCCGGCTCGATCGACGTGATCATGCCCTCTTCCATCGCCGTGTACGGCTCGGCCGGCGCGTAGTGCGAGATGACCTGCGGACCTTCGTGCACGTTCAGGAAGTACCCGACGCCATGCCCGGTGCCGTGGCCGTAGTCGAGCCCGGCCGCCCACATCGGCGCACGCGCGATCGCGTCGAGCATCGGCGAGCGAATGCCGCGCGGGAAGCGGGCGCGCGACAGCGCCATCATCGATTTCAGCACGATCGTGAAATCGCGCCGCTGCAGGTCGCTGACGGTGCCGACCGGCACGACGCGCGTGATGTCGGTCGTGCCCGTCATGTACTGGCCGCCCGAATCGATCAGCAGCAGCCCGTCGCCGGCGATCGTCGCGTGCGACTCGCGCGTCGCGTGGTAGTGCGGCATCGCGCCGTTCGCGTTGAAGCCGGCGATCGTCGCGAAGCTCGCCGACACGTAGCCGGGGCGGCGGGCGCGCGCGGCCGTGAGCTGTTCCTCGATCGTCAGCTCGGTGATCGTCTCGCGATTGACGGCCTGTTCGAACCACGCGAAGAACTCCGCGAGCGCGGCGCCGTCATGCTCCATCGTCACGCGTACGTGCTCGATCTCGGCGGACGTCTTGCGCGACTTCGCGAACGTCGACGGATTCACGGCCTCGACGAGCTTCACGCCGGCCGGCACGGCCTCGAGCGTGCCGAACGTCACGCGGCGCGGGTCGATCAGCAGCGTCGCGCCGTCGGGCAGCGCCGCAAGCGACGCACGCGCGGCGTCGTAGGCGCGGACGTCGACGCCGTCCTGCGCGAGCGACGCGGCCAGCGCCGGCGGCACCTTGCCGTCGGCGACGAACAGCGTCGCGCGATCGGTGCCGATCATTGCGTGCGCAACGAACACCGGATTGAAGTTGACGTCGGCGCCGCGCAGGTTGAACAGCCACGCGAGATCGTCGAGCGTCGACACGAAGTGCCATTGCGCGCCCTGCGCGTGCATCGCGCGGCGCACGTCGGCGAGCTTGCTCGCGCGCGTCGTGTCGGCCAGCGGCGCGACGTGCTCGAATACCGCGTGGCCGGGCAGCCCCGGCCGCTCGGGCCAGATCGCGTCGAGCAGGTCGACGTCGGTACGCAGCGCGATGCCGCGCGCACTCAGCGCGGCCGTCAACCCGCGCGCGGCCGCGACGCCGAGCACGGCGCCGTCGACCCCGACCGTCGCGCCGGCCGCCACGTTCCGCGCGAGCCAGTCGACGTGCGGTGCGCTCTGCTGCCCGCCCGTCATCTTCATCAACTGCACGCCCGTGCCCGCCAGTTCGGCATCGGCCTGCACCCAATAGCGGCTGTCGACCCACAGCCCCGCGAAATCCGCGGTCACGACCAGCGTGCCGACCGAGCCCGTGAAGCCGGACAGCCAGCGGCGCGCCTGCCAGCGCTCGGGCAGGTATTCGGACAAGTGGGGGTCGGCGGACGGCACGAGATAGGCGGCCAGATTCTCGCGGGCCATGGCGTCGCGCAGCAGCGCGAGACGGGCCGGCACCGGCGAGACTTCGGGGAGACGGGCATTCATGATTTCACCTGAGAGCATTCAGCGACGGGCCGACAGCGCGACCGTCACGGCTACGGCGAGGAACGCGACGCCGGTGCAGACCGGCCATTCGAGCGTCTCGCCATCGTAAAACAGTCCCGAGAGATTGCCGACCATGCGGGCGGCGGCCGCGCCCACGATGCCGACGAGCACCGCGATCCACCACGCCGGCCGGCCCGTGCGCCGCAGCGGATGCAGCCAGCGGCCGAACAGCCCGACGGCCGCTCCCAGGACAAGGATTCCAAACCAGTTCATTCAACGCCTTCTATAAATTCAGATTCGTCCCATAGGCGTGAACGCTGCCAGCGGCTAGCATCGATTCATCCATCGAACCCGAGACCAGCCGGGCGCCGCGAACATTCGAGTGTAGGGGCCGACTCGACGTTATGGCAAGCGCACACCGGCTGCCGTATTGAAGAAATCCTCATGCGAATCGCTCTGATCGATCCGGAATCGCGCCATACCGCACTCCTGAACCGCCTGCTCTTCGCGGGCGGTCACGTGTGCCATGCGTTTTCGTCCAGCACCGCATTCTTCCAGTGGCTCGCTGCCGACAACACCTGCGACATGCTGGTCACCGGCCACTGGGCCGGCGACCAGCCGGCGCAGGAAGTCATCCCGCGCGCGCAGGCGGTCCTGCCCGGGTTGCCGGCCATCGCGGTGATGCAGTCGGCGCGCGAAAGCGAAATCGTGTCGTGCCTGCACGCCGGCGCCGACGATTGCCTCGTGCGCCCGGTGAGCGGGCCCGAACTGCTCGCGCGCGTCAATGCACTGAGCCGGCGCGCCGGCGTACGGCGGGCGCCCACCCGCTCGCGCGAAATGTATGGCGAATACGCGTTCGACGCCACGCATTGCCTCGTGCGTTTCGGCGACGCAATCGTTTCACTCACGCCGAAAGAGTTCCGTTTCGCACAATTGCTGTTCACGAACCTGTCGCGGCCCGTGTCGCGCGCGCACATCCTGGAAACGGTATGGGCACGCCGCCGCGACATGAAGTCGCGCACGCTCGACACGCACGCGTCCCGGCTGCGCAGCAAATTGCAGTTGCTTCCGGAGCGCGGCTACCAGCTGTTGCCGCTCTACGGCTTCGGCTATCGGCTCGACCGCGTACCGATCGAGCCCCCAAATTCGCGGCCGCGCCACGCCGATGCCCGGTATGCGGCGAGTGAGGAAATCGCCGAAACGCTATAATATGGGGCTAAACGATAGCCCTCGATATGCAACTCCTCACGATCGGAATCAATCACCACACTGCGCCTGTCGCCCTGCGCGAACGCGTGGCGTTTCCGCTCGAGCAGATCAAGCCGGCTCTCGTTACGTTCAAGAACGTGTTTCTCGGCCCGCAGGCGCCCAATACGCCCGAAGCGGCGATCCTCTCCACCTGCAACCGCACCGAACTGTATTGCGCGACCGACGATCGCGCGGCCCGCGAAGGCGCGATCCGCTGGTTGTCGGAGTATCACCGGATTCCGGTCGACGAGCTCGCGCCGCACGTCTATGCGCTGCCGCAGTCCGAAGCGGTCCGGCACGCGTTCCGCGTCGCCTCCGGCCTCGATTCGATGGTGCTCGGCGAAACCCAGATTCTGGGCCAGATGAAGGATGCCGTTCGCACCGCGACGGAAGCCGGCGCGCTCGGCACCTATCTGAATCAGTTGTTCCAGCGCACGTTCGCGGTCGCGAAGGAAGTGCGCGGCACGACCGAAATCGGCACGCAGTCGGTGTCGATGGCCGCCGCCGCGGTTCGCCTCGCGCAGCGGATCTTCGAAAAGGTGTCGGATCAGCGCGTGTTGTTCATCGGCGCCGGCGAGATGATCGAGCTGTGCGCGACGCACTTCGCCGCGCAAGGCCCGCGCGAGCTCGTCGTCGCGAACCGTACGGCCGAACGCGGCCAGCGGCTCGCCGAACGCTTCAACGGCCGCGCGATGCCGCTGGCCGATCTGCCCACCCGCATGCACGAATTCGACATCATCGTGTCGTGCACCGCATCGACGCTGCCGATCATCGGCCTCGGCGCGGTCGAGCGCGCGGTGAAGGCGCGCCGCCACCGTCCGATCTTCATGGTCGACCTCGCGGTGCCGCGCGACATCGAGCCCGAAGTCGGCAAGCTGAAGGACGTGTTCCTCTACACCGTCGACGATCTCGGCGCGATCGTGCGCGAAGGCAATGCATCGCGTCAGGCCGCGGTCGCCCAGGCCGAGGCGATCATCGAGACGCGCGTGCAGAATTTCATGCAATGGCTCGACACGCGCAGCGTCGTGCCGGTGATCCGTCACATGCATACGCAGGCCGACGCGCTGCGCCGGGCCGAAGTCGAGAAGGCGCAGAAGCTGCTCGCGCGCGGCGACGATCCGGCGGCCGTGCTCGAAGCGCTGTCGCAAGCGCTGACCAACAAGCTGATCCACGGCCCGACGAGCGCGCTCAACCGCGTCAACGGCGCCGATCGCGATTCGCTGATCGACCTGATGCGCGGCTTCTACCAGCACGCGCCCCGCTCGAACGACCCGTCCGGCCACTAGCGCCGCTCGCCCTGCCGCCGGCCGGTCGTGGTTCTGCCGCCGGTCTATCCTTTCCGAATACCCCTTTGCCCGGGAGCGCCGCTCCACACCATGAAGACGAGCATGCAACGCAAGCTCGACCAGCTTTCCACACGGCTGGCCGAACTGAACGATCTGCTGAGCCGCGAAAACGTCACGGCCGACCTCGACCAGTACCGCAAGCTGACACGCGAACATGCGGAACTCGGCCCGGTCGTCGAGCAATACGCGTTATGGCGCCAGTCGCGCAGCGACGAGACGGCCGCGCAGGAACTGCTCGCCGATCCGTCGATGCGCGATTTCGCGGAAGACGAAATCCGCCGCGCGCGCGAGGACATGGCGCGCCTCGAGACCGAGCTGCAGAAGATGCTGCTGCCGAAGGACCCGAACGACGACCGCAACATCTTCCTCGAAATCCGTGCGGGCACGGGCGGCGACGAATCTGCGCTGTTCGCGGGCGACCTGCTGCGCATGTATCTGCGCTTCGCGGAACGCCAGCGCTGGCAGGTCGAAATGATGTCGGAAAGCGCGTCGGATCTCGGCGGCTACAAGGAAGTGATCGTGCGGATCGCGGGCCAGGGCGCGTATTCGCGCCTGAAGTTCGAATCGGGCGGCCATCGCGTGCAGCGCGTGCCGGCCACCGAGACGCAAGGGCGCATCCATACGTCCGCGTGCACGGTCGCCGTGATGCCGGAAGCCGACGAGATCGGCGAGGTCGAGATCAATCCGGCCGACCTGCGCATCGACACGTTCCGCGCGTCCGGCGCCGGCGGCCAGCACATCAACAAGACCGATTCGGCGGTGCGCGTCACGCACCTGCCGACCGGGATCGTCGTCGAATGCCAGGACGACCGCTCGCAGCACAAGAACAAGGATCGCGCGCTGAAGGTGCTCGCCGCGCGCATCAAGGACAAGCAGTATCACGAGCAGCATGCGAAGGAAGCGGCGACGCGCAAGAGCCTGATCGGCTCCGGCGACCGCTCGGAGCGGATCCGTACGTACAACTTCCCGCAGGGCCGGATGACCGATCACCGGATCAACCTGACGCTGTACCGGCTCGAGGCGATCATGGACGGCGATCTCGACGAACTGATCGGCGCGCTCGTCACCGAGCACCAGGCCGAGCTGCTCGCATCGCTCGGCGACGCCGACTGAGGCCGCGATGTCCGACACCACCGCCGACGCGCTGCTGCGCGCCTCGCCGCTCGACCCCGTCGATGCACGCGTGCTGCTCGCGCACGCGCTCGGCTGGACCCGCACGCAACTGATCACGCGCGGCGACGCGCCGCTCGACGCCGCCGCGGTCGAACGCTACCGCGCGCTCGAAGCGCGGCGCATCGCCGGCGAGCCCGTCGCGCAACTGGTGGGGATGCGCGAGTTCTTCGGCCGCCCGTTCGAGGTGACGCCCGACGTGCTGATCCCGCGCCCCGAAACCGAGCTGCTCGTCGAAGCCGCGCTCGATGCGATCGACGGGCTGCCGCACGCCGCCGTGCTCGATCTCGGCACCGGCAGCGGCGCGATCGCCGTGTCGATCGCGGCCGAGCGTCCCGATGCGCGCGTGTGGGCGCTCGACCGGTCGCCGGACGCGCTCGCGGTCGCGCAACGCAATGCCGACAAACTGCTCGGCACGCCGCGCCCCGGCGGCCCGCTGCACTGGCTGCAGAGCGACTGGTACGCGGCGCTCGATCCCGCGCTCGCGTTCGATACGATCGTCAGCAACCCGCCGTACATCGCGCAGCACGATCCGCACCTCGGACAAGGCGACCTGCGTTTCGAGCCGCGCGGCGCGCTCACCGACGATGCCGACGGTCTCAGCGCGATCCGCACGATCGTCGCGGGCGCCGGCGCCTATCTGAAACCGGGCGGCACGCTGTGGATCGAGCACGGCTACGATCAGGCCGAAGCCGTCCGCGCGATACTGGCGTCGCACGGCTTCGTCGCGGTCGAATCGCGCGCCGATCTCGCCGCCATCGAACGCACGACCGGCGGCCGCCTGCCGGGCTGACGCCCGGCCCGCCCGGTTGAAATCCGCTATCATTTCGATCTAACGCCCCGCAAACGCAAGGTCAGTCATGGACACCCAACAACGTATCAAGCAAATCGTCGACGAAAACCAGGTCGTGCTCTTCATGAAGGGCAACGCGCAATTCCCGATGTGCGGCTTCTCGGGCCGCGCCGTGCAGGTGCTGAAGGCCTGCGGCGTCGACCAGTTCAAGACGGTCAACGTGCTCGAGGACGACGAAATCCGCCAGGGCATCAAGGCATTCTCGAACTGGCCGACCATCCCGCAGCTCTACGTGAAGGGCGAATTCATCGGCGGCTCGGACATCATGATGGAGATGTACCAGTCGGGCGAACTGCAGCAACTGTTCGCCGCCGCTTGATACGCGGCACCCGTCCCCCTTTCGATGGCATCTCCCAGCGCGCCGCCACGCCGGCTGATCGTCGCGATCACCGGCGCCACCGGCGCGATTTACGGTGTGCGGCTGCTCGACCTGCTGCGCGCCGCTGGCGGCGTCGAAACGCACCTGCTGATTTCGAACGCCGGCTGGCTCAACATCCAGCATGAACTGAAGCTGCCGAAGGCCGATGTCGAAAGCCGTGCGGACGTCGTGCATTCGGTGCGCGACGTCGGCGCGACGATCGCGTCGGGTTCGTTCGCGACCGACGGCATGGTGATCGCACCCTGCTCGATGAAGACGCTCGCGAGTGTCGCGCACGGGCTGTCCGACAACCTGATCACGCGCGCGGCCGACGTCACGCTGAAGGAACGCCGCCGTCTCGTGTTGATGGTGCGCGAAACGCCGTTCAACCTTGCGCATCTGCGCAACATGACCGCCGTCACCGAAATGGGCGGCATCGTCTTTCCGCCGTTGCCGGCGTTTTATGCGATGCCGAAGACGATCGAGGAACTCGTCGACCAGACCGTCACGCGCGTCCTCGACCTCTTCGCGCTCAGCGCGCCGCTCACGACGCCGTGGGCGGGCATCCGGCACGCGCAGTAACCACGCCGCTTTTGCGCGCATCTCCATCGATCTTCGCGGCAATTCCGGCGATTTCCCGCTTTCGGTGCGAATCCGCATTCGACTGATCGGCGCCGCCGCGATTATCAACGAACAAGCGTCAATCAAATTCCCGTTCGCCGATTTATCAATGCACGGTACACGCCTATAGTCACAGGCAAATCCTTCTGCAGGTCACCACCATGAACCGCTTGCCTTCGCTGTACCTGTCCCACGGCGCCCCGACGCTGCCGATCGACCCGGCGCTGCCGTCCGGCGCATTCACGCACCTCGGCGCCGAACTGCCGCGCCCGCGCGCGGTGCTGATGCTGTCCGCGCACTGGGGCACGCAACGGCCGGTCGCGAGCGTCGCCGCGCATCCGGACACGATTCACGACTTCTACGGTTTCCCGCAGGCGCTGTACGACATCCGCTATCCGGCGCCGGGCGCACCCGACGTCGCCGAGCGCGCGGCCGCGCTGCTGAACGCGGCCGGCATCGCGACCGCGACGACCGAACACGGCCTCGATCACGGCGCGTGGGTGCCGATGCTGCTGATGTTTCCGGAAGCCGACGTGCCGGTCGCGCAACTGTCGATCCAGCCGCGCGCGGACGCCGCGCATCACTTCGCGCTCGGCCGTGCGCTGCGGCCGCTGCGCGACGACGGCGTGATGGTGATCGGCTCGGGCCAGATCACGCACAACCTGCGCGCCGCCGATTTCGGCGCGGCGCCCGAGGACGCGGATCCGCGCGTCGCGGAATTCACGGACTGGTTCGAGGCGAAGCTTGCCGCGCGCGACGTCGACGCGCTGCTCGACTACCGTCGGCAGGCGCCGCACGCGGCGCTGATGCATCCGACCGACGAGCATCTGCTGCCGGTCTTCGCGGCGCTCGGCGCGGCGGACGACGACTACCGGCTCGGCATCCAGTCGCTCGGCACCTACCAGCGCGTGCTCGCGATGACGAACTACGTGTTCGCGAGCGCCGGCGCCTGAGCCGCGGCGCAGCGGCCGAGCCAGCAAAAAGCCCGCCCGGGCATCGCTCGGGCGGGCTTCTTTTTATCGCTGCATCCTGCCGCCGCCGAATCCGGCGACAGGTGGGCCGTCAGACACCGACCCCTTCGAGGATCTCGTCGTGCGACTCGCGCTCGTCGAGATACTGGGTCCGGTAACCGGTATTCACGCCCCAGAAGTAGAACACCAGCGAGATCGCCGCGACGACCACCATGTCCCAGCCGTACGGCAGCAGGTCGTGACCGCCGAATTCCTTGCTGCCGATCAGCGACAGCACGGCCATCGTCGGCAGGTACGCGACCAGCCACCATGCCGCCTTCAGGTCGGCGCCCCAGCCGGTCCAGCCCGCCTTCGCCTGGAAGTAGAAATACACCGGCAGCGCGACGATCATCAGCAGGATGATTTCGCCCGTCAGCGGCCACTTTGCCCAGTACAGGATCAGCGACGCGCACACGAACGCGAACGGTGCGATCAGCTTCATCAGCGGAATCGACAGCGGACGCTCGATGTCGGTCGCCGAACGGCGCAGCGCCATCAGGCTGATCGGGCCGGTCAGATACGAGATCACCGTCGCGACCGAGATCACCGCCGCGAGCGAGCTCCAGCCGCGGAAGAAGAACAGGAAAACGAACGACACGAGCAGGTTGAACCACATCGCCTGGCGCGGCACGCCGTAGATCGGGTGCACGTTGCCGAACATCTTCGGCATCGTGTTGTTGCGCTCCATCGCGTAGATCATGCGGGTGGTCGTCGCCATGTAGGTCGTACCGGTGCCGCTCGGGCTGATGAACGCGTCGACGTACAGCAGGATCGCGAGCCAGTTCAGGTTCAGCGCGATCGCGAGTTCCGCGAACGGCGACGAGAAGTTGAAGTGCGCCCACCCCTTCGCGACGTCGGCCGGGTTCACCGAACCGATATACGCCATTTGCAGCAGCACGTAGATCACGAGCGCGAGCAGGATCGACGTGATCACCGCGAACGGCACGCTGCGCGCCGGATTGCGCGCTTCGCCCGCCAGATTCACCGGGCTCTGGAAGCCGTTGAACGCAAACACGATGCCGCTCGTCGCGACCGCGGTCAGCACGGCCGACCAGCCGTACGGCGCGAAGCTCGTACTCGACGCGGTGCCGAGGTTTTCCGCGTGGAAGCTCGTCAGCATCAGGCCGAGGATCGTCAGGCCGGGGATCAGGAACTTGAAGATCGTGATCGCAGTGTTCGCCCGCGCGAAGGCCTTGACGCCCCAGTAGTTCAGCATGAAGTAGACGACGACCAGCACGGCCGACAGCAGCAGGCCGAGTGTCTGCAATTCGCCGTTCACGAACAGTGCATGCGCCCACGGATACGGCCACGTGCTCATGTACTGGATCGACGCTTCGGCCTCGATCGGGATCACGGAGACGATCGCGATCCAGTTGGCCCATGCGCTGATGAAGCCCACCAGCGAACCGTGCGAGTAGCGCGCGTAGCGCACCATGCCGCCCGACTCGGGGAACATCGCGCCCAGTTCCGCATACGTCAGCGCAATCGCGAGAATCACGACGGCGCCGATGATCCAGGCGCAGATCGCCGCCGGACCGGCGATCTTCGCGGCCTTCCAGGCACCGAACAGCCAGCCCGAGCCGATAATCGAACCCAGCCCCGTCAGCATCAATGCAAACGGGCCGATGTTCCGTTGAATAGAACTCTTCACATCCTCTCCTGTGTCTCAAAAAGCATGGTCGGCCGGCGGTCCGGGATCGGCTCGGACCGCACCGCGCACGCATTCTTGGGGGGAGGGTCACCCGATCGGGGCAACCCGTCCACGCGGCGCGTAGTTTAACGGTTGCACCTCGAACGTGGCGCCAAAATCGATCGGCCCCTACAAAAAATTCGCATCGCTTGCAAGCTTTGTAAACCTGATCTCCGCAATAACCCTGAGAGCATGGGAATACGGTTGACCGTCAGACCGATTAGCCGTATAAAGGACTTCGCAGGATTTCAAGTGGCGAGTGAATTGGTTCTTTCGTAGTTCGCCCATCAACGGTACTCCGGTTGGTCCTATTACCCCTTCCTTGATTTTCCGCACACCATGGGCTTCGGCCCCGTTTTATTTTTTTAGGAACAAGTAACATGGCAACCGGTACCGTCAAGTGGTTCAATGACGCAAAGGGCTTCGGCTTCATCACCCCGGAAGGCGGCGGCGACGATCTGTTCGCGCACTTCTCGGAAATCCGCGTCGAAGGCTTCAAGACGCTGCAAGAAAACCAGAAGGTTGAATTCGAAGTGAAGACGGGCCCGAAGGGTCTGCAAGCTGCGAACATCCGTCCGGTCTAAGCTGGCGCGATCATTCGTGTAAAAAAGCCCCGCTTCGGCGGGGCTTTTTGTTTTTGGGCGCCGGTCATCCTGCATGGCGACCGGTAACCGCCCTCCACTCAGCCGAACAGTCGCTGCGCGTGAATACCGAGACCCGTCGCGACACTCGCGAGGCGATCGCCGAACACCGGCTGCGCATCCGGGAACGCGCCGGCGAGCGCGCCCGACAGGAATGCGAGCCCCGTCGAACCGCCGGTGAAATACAGCGCGCCGACATCGCGCGGCGCAACGCCCGCAAGCCGCACCGTCTCGCGCGCGGCATCGACGATGCGCGCGGTATCGTCCCGGCTCGCGTCGACGAGGCGATCCGCGTCGAACGCGATCAGCAGGTCTTCTTCCACGTCGTTCAGGTCGATCATCGTCTCCCCGCCCGCCGCAACGCCGATCTTCGCTTCTTCCGCGCGCGCCATCAGCGCATGCCCGAGCCGCTGCTCGACCACGCTCGTGAGCCGGTCGTACTGCCGCGGATCCTGGTACAGGTGCTTCATCAGCTTCAGCTCGCCGATCCGCTTCGGCGTGTAGACGGTATTGATCAGGTGCCAAGTCGCGAGATCGAAGTAGATCTTGTTCGGCAGTTCGCGCCCTTCCGGATCGAGCGAACGGTAGCCGAAGGCGGGCAGGATCGCCGCCAGCTCGACACGCCGGTCGTAGTCGGTGCCCGCGACGTGCACGCCGTGGTGCGCGAGCACGTCGTCCTTGCGCTCGAGCCGCGCCATCCGCTGCGGGCCGACGCGCACCAGCGAGAAGTCGGACGTGCCGCCGCCGATGTCGGCGACGAGCACCAGACGCTCGGCGGGCTGGCGCGATTCGTAGTCGAACGCGGCAGCGATCGGTTCGTACTGGAAGTGCACGTCCGCGAAGCCGACCGATTGCGCGGCCGCCTCGAGCTGAGCCTGGGCGAGGCGGTCGGCGCGCGGATCGTCGTCGACGAAGAACACCGGCCGGCCGAGCACCGCGCGGCCGATTGGCGCGCCCGCGCGTGCTTCGGCCTTGCGCTTCAGGTGCGTCAGGAAACGCGCGATGATTTCGGTGTACGCGATCGCACTGCCGTCGCCCAGATCGGTCGTCGTTTCCGCGAGCGGCGAGCCGAGAATGCTCTTCATCGAGCGCATCAGCCGGCCGTCGAAACCGTCGATATAGGAGGCCAGCGCCGCCCGGCCGTACTCGACCGTCTCTTCGTCGTTGTTGAAGAAGATTGCGGTGGGCAGCGTCAGATGGTCGCCCTCGACGGGCGCGAGGCGCATGCCGTCGCCGTCGGGCAGCGCCACGGCGGAATTGGACGTGCCGAAATCGATCGCGCAGTAAGTCATGGGAAGTTGCCGCAGCAGGCCGGCGCGAAAACGGAAAGGACGGGCTTTTTAACATGAAGCCCGCACGATCACAACCGGGCCGGCCACCGGGGCCGCGCAACGGGCACCGGCGGCGGCCGACGCGCGGCGTGGCGCGCCGGGAACATGCGCGGGCAGGATGCGCGACGCCGCCTGCTCGCCTGCAGGATCAGGCCGCCGTGTCGAAGCTCTTCTTCCACGCGCCCGCGTAGACCACTTCGCCGATCGCATGGCGCGTGCGCGGCGCCTTCTCGCGATCGCGCAGCACGGGATCGAGCTTGTCGACGTTGCCGTAGTGGCCGAGCGAGATGATCGACACGATCGCGACGTCCGCCGGAATTGCGAACGCGTCGCGGAACGCCTTCGCGTCGAACCCGCTCATCTGGTGCGCGGCGAGGCCGAGCGCGTGCGCCTGCAGCACCAGCGACATCGCGGCGGCGCCGGCGTCGTACAGCGCGGTCGGCGCCGGCTCGCCCTTCGGCGTCAACGTGTGCGCGGTGACCGCGATCAACACCGGCGCCGGTGCATTCCAGCCCTGGTTGAACGGCACCAGCGTCGCAAACGCACGCTTGAACGCGTCTTCGTCCTGGGTGCGATCGAATACGATGAAACGCCACGGTTGCGCGTTGTACGCGGACGGCGCCCAGCGCGCCGCTTCGAGCACCGCGTGGAGATCGCCGGCGCTGACGGGTTCATCCGAATACGCGCGCGGGCTCCAGCGGCCCGCGATCAGATCGTGAATCGAAACAGTGGTGGGAGCAGGTTTGACGGACATGCGGTTCCTCGCTGATATCGATGAAGGGGCGCGAACGCCCGGCGAACCGCAAGCATACCTGCTTGAGCGACAGCGCGCCCGATGCTGCCGCGCTATGCAAATATCCGTGCGTAAAATGGCCGGCCGCAGCGGGTGCGGCCGGCCGGGCCGCCGCGATCAGGCTGCCTGCGCGGCCGCGCGCGACGGACCGCGGTTGATCCGCAGCACGATCAGCGCGCCGACGATGCACAACGCGCCCGAGATCATCGACGCGATCGTATAAGTGCCGAGGCTCGCGCGCAACAGCCCCGCGCCGAGCGCCGCGAATGCCGCGCCGAGCTGGTGGCCGGCGACGATCCAGCCGAACACGACGGGCGCCGCGGCCTTGCCGAACACGTCGGTCGCGAGCCGCACGGTGGGCGGCACGGTCGCGATCCAGTCGAGCCCGTAGAACATCGCGAACAGCGGTAGCCCGAAGAAATCGATCCCGAACGCATGCGGCAGGTAGATCAGCGACAGCCCGCGCAGCCCGTAATACCAGAACAGCAGCACGCGGTTGTCGTAACGGTCGGACAGCCACCCCGACAGCGTCGTGCCGAACAGGTCGAACACGCCCATCGCCGCGAGCAGCGACGCGCCCTGCACTTCGGTCATCCCGTAGTCGCTGCACATCGCGATCAGGTGCGTGCCGACATAGCCGTTGGTGCTCGCGCCGCAGATGAAGAAGCTGAAGAACAGCAGCCAGAAGTCGCGCGAGCGGCTCGCCGTCAGCAGCGTGCGGAACGCGACCGCGAGCGGGTTCTCCTTCGTCGCATCGGGCGCGGGCGGCGCATCGGCCGGCTCGCCGTACGGGCGCAACTGCACGTCGGCCGGCCGCTCGGGCAGCAGGAACGCGACGAGCGGAATCACGATCGCGGCCGCCACCGCGACGACCAGCACGACCGGCCGCCAGCCGTGGCGCTGCGCGATCGCCGCGAGCATCGGCAGGAACACGAGCTGGCCGGTGGCCGTGCTCGCGGTCAGGATCCCCATCACGAGGCCGCGCCGCGCATGGAACCAGCGCGTGACGAAGGTCGCGGACAGCGTCAGCGCGACGACGCCGGTCGAGCAACCGACCATCAGCCCCCAGATCAGCACCATCTGCCAGCTCTGCGTCATCATCGACGACAGCGCGACGCCCGCGCTCATCGTCACGAGCGCGGTGAGGATCGTCGGGCGCAGCCCGAAGCGCTGCATCGCGGCGGCCGCGAACGGGCCCGTCAGGCCGTACAGCGCGATGTTCACCGAAATCGCCAGCGAAATCGCTCCGCGGCTCCAGCCGAGCTCGCGCTCGAGCGGCACCATCAGCACGCTCGGCGTCGCGCGCGTGCCGGCCGCCGCCAGCAGGATCAGGAATACCACCGCCGCCGCGAGCCATCCGTAATGGAAGCGCCCGCCGATTCGTGTCACTGCCCAGTTCATCTTCATGTTCTCCAGTTGGCGGTTCCGGTGTCGCCGCACCGGCTCCGCCCCAACCAGGCCACCTCCGCCGCACGCTGCATCGGCTGACCCGGGCCGATGCGTGGCAATTTTCCCGTCGATCCGGCCGGCATTGTTACCGGTCGGTCACAAGTGTGTTGCGATCGTAGTTACCAGTCGGTAACATGTCAAGCAATTCATCACGAAGTCGAGGGTCATCATGTCGGACATCGAGGCCGCCAAGCCGCTGGCGCGGCGCACGCGCCGGCCGATCGACGGCGCGACCGCGCAGGAGCACCTGCTGCGCGCCGCCGAGGAGCTGTTTTACAAGGAAGGCGTGCGCACGGTCGGCGTCGAGGCGGTGGTGGAGCGCGCGGGCGTCAACAAGATGAGCCTGTACCGCCAGTTTTCGTCGAAGGACGAGTTGATCCTCGCGTATCTGGAGCGGATGGACGCGTGCTTCTTCGAGCGGCTCGACACGAGCGTCGCGAAGCATCCGGGGCAGCCGAAGGCGCAGTTGATCCAGTACTTCGTCGATCTCGCCGAGCGGGCGACGCAAAAGGACTATCGCGGCTGCCCGTTCGTCAACGTCGCCGCCGAGTTCCCGGATGCGTCGCACCCGGCGCGCGAACGCGTCGCGCAGAACAAGGAACAGCTGATGAAACGGCTCGTCGCGCTTTGCGAAGGCGCCGGCGCGCGACAGCCGAAGGCGCTGGCCGATGCGCTCGCGCTGGTGATCGAAGGCATCTACGCGGCGAGCCAGACCTACCGGCACGGCGAAACGCCGATCGGCATTGCGCCCGCGCTCGTCACGCAGTTGATCGACGCCGCCTGCGCGTGACGGCCGGCGCGCGTTCGTCCCCGGCGCGCCCGCTACAATGCGGCCCTCTTCGCCCTTTCGCCCGACTGGCATCACGATGACCGACACCCGCCCCGACTCGCACGACGACATCCTCGCCGCCACGCGGCACTGGCTCGCGCGCGCGGTGATCGGGCTCAACCTGTGCCCGTTCGCGAAAAGCGTCTACGTGAAGGAACAGGTGCGCTACGCGATCAGCGAAGCGACGACGCTGGAAGACGCGCTCGCCGAACTCGAAACCGAGCTGCGCGCGCTGGAAGCGGCGGACCCGCGGCAGGTCGATACGACGCTCGTGATCTACCCGCATGCGTTCGCCGATTTCGTCGACTACAACGATGCGCTGTTCTTTGCCGAGCGGCTCGTGCGGCAATTGCGGCTCGACGGCGTGCTGCAGATCGCGAGCTTCCATCCGCAATACCAGTTCGAAGGCGCCGAACCCGACGACATCGAGAACTACACGAACCGCGCGCCCTATCCGATCCTGCACCTGCTGCGCGAGGACAGCATCGCGCGCGCGGTCGACGCGTTCCCGGACGCGTCCGCGATCTACGAAAAGAATCAGGAAACGCTACGCCGCCTCGGCCACGAAGGCTGGCGCGAATGGATGCGCCGGCCGGGCGACGACGTGTGACGCGGCGTACAACGCCAGGCGGCGCGGGCGCGATGCCCGCGCGGCCGCACGTCAGCCTTCGGCCGGCTCGACGGCGCCGCCGCCCGCCGCGGCGGCTTGCGCGACGAAGAAGCGCTCGTTGAGTTCGGCGAGCCCGAACATCCCGAGGATCTCGGTCAGCCGCTCGCCGGGCTTGCGGCGCGGCAGGTTCTTGTACTGCGCGATGATCAGCTCGTTCTTCATCGAATGCTCCCAGCCGACCAGCTCGGTCACGCTGACCTGGTAGCCGTGCGCTTCGAGCTGCAGGCAGCGCAGCACGTTGGTGATCTGGCTGCCGAATTCGCGCGTATGCAGCGGATGCCGCCACACCTCGGTCAGCGCATTCGCGAGCGACTTGCCCTTGTTCTTGCGCAGCACGCCCGCGACTTCCGCCTGGCAGCACGGCACCAGCACGATGTGCTGCGCGCGCTTCGCGAGCGCGAAGCGGATCGCGTCGTCGGTCGCCGTGTCGCATGCGTGCAGCGCGGTGACGACATCGACGGTTTCGGGCAGTTGCGGCGACGTGATCGAATCGGCGACCGACAGGTTCAGGAACGACATGCCGCCGAAGCCGAGCCGCGCGGCGAGCTCGGTCGAGCGCGTGACGAGCTCCTCGCGCGTCTCGATGCCGTACACGTGCGACGCGAACGCCGGCGTGCCGTGCCCCGGCTGCTGCTTGAAGAACAGGTCGTACAGGATGAAGCCGAGATACGACTTGCCCGCGCCATGATCGACGAGCGTCACGTCGCCTTTGTCGGCCTGCACGCCGGCGAGCAGCGGCTCGATGAACTGGAACAGGTGATACACCTGCTTCAGCTTGCGGCGGCTGTCCTGGTTCAGCTTCCCGTCGCGGGTGAGGATGTGCAGTTCCTTCAGCAGTTCGACGGACTGCTCCGGACGGATTTCGTGGGTCTTGTTCGACATCGTGAAGCGGCGCCGGGCCACGGTCTGTCGACCACGGCCCGCAGGCGGGAATTCGTGAGGAATGGCGGTAGTTTACCGAAAATACGCGCTCAGGCCCGGACGCCGAGCCGCCACAACGACGTGACCTCGGCGCGACGCGCCGCATGCAGCGGATCGTCGGCGTCCGTCGACTTCGGATGCGCGGGGCGGATGTCGTCGCGGCCGAGCACGACGAGGCCGGCTTCGTCGATCCACTGCAGCAAGGTGTCGCGCGGCCGCAGGCCGAGATGCTCGGCGAAATCGGACAGGATCAGCCAGCCCTCGCCGCCCGGCTCCAGATGCGCGGCCAGCCCGGCGAGGAAACCGCGCAGCATGCGGCTGTCCGGGTCGTAGACCGCGTATTCGATCGGCGCGCTCGGCCGGGCCGGCACCCACGGCGGGTTGCAGACCACGAGCGGCGCGCGGCCGGGCGGAAACAGGTCGGCCTCGACGATATCGACCCGGGCCGCGTGCCCGAGCCGCGCGACGTTCTCACGCGCACAAGCCAGCGCGCGCGGATCCTGGTCGGTCGCGACGATGCGCTCGACGCCGCGCGAGGCGAGCACGGCCGCCAGCACGCCGGTGCCCGTGCCGATATCGAACGCGAGCGACGTCGCCGGCAGCGGCGCACGCGCGACGAGCGTCACGTATTCGCCGCGCACCGGCGAGAACACGCCGTAGTGCGGATGGATCGGCGCGCCGCCGAGCGCCGGGATCGGCACGCCCTTCTTGCGCCATTCATGCGCGCCGACGAGGCCGAGCAGTTCGCGCAGCGACACGACCGACGGCGCACCGCCGGGGCCGTACGCCTCCTCGCAGGCCGCCCGCACGTCGGGCGCGCGGCGCAGCGGGATCGTGTAATCGGCGTCGAGCGGGATCAGCAGCATGCCGAGCGTGCGGGCGCGCTGCGATTGCGCGAGACGATGCAGGTTGAACGCATCGACGCCGGCCGCGGCTTTCGCCTTCTTCGGCTTGCGTTCGACACGGCGCGCCATCGCCTGCACGAGCTGGCGCGCATTCTGGAAGTCGCCCTGCCAGACGAGTGCGGTGCCCTCGCAAGCGAGACGGTAGGCCGCGTCGGCGGTGAGGCGGTCGTCGGCGGACACCGCGCGCTTCGGCGGTTGCACGCCGGCTTCGGAGCGCCAGCGCACGGCATGATCGACGCCGTCGGCGTCGGTCCAGTGGAAAACGGGGGAATCGGTCACGCGAACTCGGTACGGTTGGCTTCAACTGCGGCGAGAATTCACCGCGCGGACCACACCATACCGCGCTTTGCCCGGCCCGGCAAAACAGACGCCGCGACGGCCGCCCGAAAGCGTTCGTCGCGGCGCGACCGTCAATCAGGCGAGATCGAAGGTTTCCGCAACGGGCGCGTCGCGCTTGACGGCCGCGATGCCGTTCTCGCGTGCCTGCTCGCTGCTGTACGTCTCGCTCGTACCGATGACCTGGTGATTGGCCGCCTTCAGATTGAACATGGGCTCACCGTTGTGGGCGAGCTTCCGTTCGTAGCGCGCGTCGAGCGGCGCGTTTTCCCGTACGGACGCGATCCCGTTCCTCGCGCCGCTTTTCTCCTCGTACCGCTCGCTCGCGAGGATGATCTCGCCATTCGCCGACTTCAGGTGAAAGTAGTACTGACCGTTCGTGGCTTTCTTGAGCTCGAATTTTGCCGCCATGGATTTCCCCTAAAAGAACGTCCGACCCTCGGACATCGTCAAGTGTAGGGCCCACGCCGACGAAAATCGATATTCCACGGAGATAAGCGTTAAGTATTGTTAAATGGTGAATATTTAGACACATTTGACCGACGTTGCACACCGACGGACGATCTAGCCGCCCCACCCCGGCATGGTCGGCAGACGCAGCGTGCCCACGTCGCTGAAGTGCACCGTGCCCAGCACGCTGCCCGCGAGCCGGCCGCGCAGCGCATACGGCAGCTCGCCGTTCGCGGCCGCGCCGGGCAGGTTCCACGCCTGCCGCGCGGCCGCGAAAGCCGACACCGAAACCGGCACGTCGAGCACGGCCTCGCCGAACCGCGGCACGGTGCCCGCCCGGTCGCTGACGCCGCTCGCGAACGGCGTGCCGTTCAGATCGAGCGCGACCGAGATGCCGTCGTAGTCGATTGGCGCATCGTTCGGATTCTGCACGCGCAACTTCAGGCTGAAGCGCATCTCGAGGCCCTGCCCGACCAGGGGGTCGAGCCCGACGACCGACACGCGCGCCGGCTCGCGCGTGAGCGCCGCGCAACCACCCAGCAGGAACACGGCGGCGAACAGCAGCAGCACGGCGCGCAACGGCGCGATACGGAACAGGGCTCGCGGCATGGGACGGTCTCCTCGCGGCAATCGGTGAACGGGTTCGTCGCTGCATTGTACCGACCGTGCCGCCCTTCACCGGATTTCGTAGTTTTCGCGATGCCGCAAGATCGTTAATAGATTAAAACTACGAAATTTCCAGCTGAACGGAAAGCGCATTAATGCTTTTCAGCATTCAATGAAGCGCCAGGAATTCAATAGATGCGCTTTCTAATTTTTTCGTTTCCTTTACCCAAAACCATCAAGTATATTTACGCATCCTTGGAGCAAGCCGACAAACCTTGAAGCCGCATGACGGCGCACTTACGGGACGGCGACACGCTGTCCTTCCGTCCTGCGGACTGGCCCGGCCAGCCCCGTAGGTCGTCGGTTCAAAGGGATTGCGCGCCCGCACCGGGCGTGCGGCCCCGTGTCGTGCGCGCGAAATCAATTCAGTACAACACGCGCCCGGCCATTTTGAACCGGCCAGTTAAACGAAATCCGGAAATTCAGAGGGGGCAG
This sequence comes from Burkholderia sp. NRF60-BP8, assembly GCF_001522585.2. Classification (NCBI taxonomy): domain Bacteria; kingdom Pseudomonadati; phylum Pseudomonadota; class Betaproteobacteria; order Burkholderiales; family Burkholderiaceae; genus Burkholderia; species Burkholderia sp. NRF60-BP8. The sequence goes on along the minus strand of NZ_CP013373.1, from coordinate 444,798 downwards.
TAAACCATGATTACCTTCACGTAGTCGGCCGCCGTCTTTTTCGAATAATCCGTCATTGGCATTTTTTCGCTGTTGATTAAACGGCGAGGGGATTGCTTTTGCCGGCGTTTTCGCAGCACTGAACGATTCTTTCAACAATCGAGGATTCAGTCATGTCGATTCATATTCGCAAGATGCGTTATCTGCCGCTCGTCGCCGCACTCGCGCTCGCCGGGTGCGGCGGCGACGACAGCGGTGCGGGCTCCGCTTCCGCGCTCAGCTCCGCCGGCGCGCCGCACACGGGCTCGTCGCCCGCCGTCACCGCGCCGCCGAGCGCATCCAACGTCGACAAGAGCGTGCAGCCCGTCGAACTGCCCGACACCGTGGTGCCCGTGAACTACCGGCTGTGGTTCCGCCCGAACGAAGCGCTGAACGCGTTCGACGGCCGCGCCGACGTCGAGATCAAGGTGCTGAAGCCGGTCAACAACATCGTGATCGCCGGCCACCGGATCAAGTTCACCAATGGCCGCATCACGCTGCAGCCGGGCAACATCCAGCTGATCGCAACGCCGCAGGACAAGGGCGACTTCTATCAGTTGCGCCCCGCCGCCGGCACGATCGCGCCGGGCAACTATTCGCTGCACATGGAGTGGTCGGGCATCATCAACTTCAAGTCGTACGACGATCCGGTCAACCACACGGGCGGCAGCTGCGGCGACGATCCGTATCCCGGCTGCTCGGCCGCGGAAGGCGTATTCCGCGTCGACCTGAAGGGCACCGACGGCAAGACGAGCGGCGCGATCCTCACGCAGGGCGAAACCAACCTGTCGCGCCAGTGGTTCCCCGGCTGGGACGAGCCGGCGTTCCGGCCGACCTATGAAGTGACGGCCGAAGTGCCGCAAAGCTGGCGCGTCGTGTCGAACGCGGCCGAGAAGCCGTCGACCAACGTCGGCGGCGGCTACAAGCTCGTGCAGTTCGAGAAGACCCCGCCGATGCCGTCGTACCTGCTGTTCTTCGGCGGCGGCATGTTCGACACCTACGAGGACGACTTCACGAGCCCGCTGCCGGGCGGCAAGGGCGGCCTGCACCTGCGCGTGTTCACGCCGCCGGGCATGAGCGAGTGGGCGAAGCCGGCGATGGACCGCACCAAGCAGGCGCTCGACTTCTACTACCGCTACACGGGCATCCCGCTGCCGCTCACGAAGTTCGACACGGTGGCCGCGAACGACGCGTTCAAGGAGCAAAAGGACCTGAACTTCGGCGGGATGGAGAACTGGGGCTCGATCCTCGAATTCGCCGACGACATCCTCCCGCAGCCGGGCCAACCGATGTCGCACTACGGCAACGAAGTGCTGACGCACGAAGTGGCGCACCAGTGGTTCGGCGATCTCGTGACGACCGACTGGTGGGACAACGTGTGGCTCAACGAATCGTTCGCGACGTTCTTCGAGACGAAGACCACGATCCAGTTCTTCCCCAACGAGTTCAGCTGGCTCGACCAGGTGAAGAACAAGTACCGCGTGATCAATCGTGACATCGGCCCGAACGCGTTCCCGGTCGCGCCGAACTTCAACGACTGGGCGTCGAACGACTTCGTGCTGAGCGCCAGCGCGTTCACGTACGACAAGGGCGGCCACGTGCTGAAGACGCTCGAGAACTATCTCGGCGAGCAGACCTTGCGCAAGGGGCTGCAGCAGTACCTGGTCGACTACTCGTTCGGCAACGGCACGCCGAAGCGTCTGTGGGATGCGCTGTCGAAGGAAAGCGGCCAGGCGGTCGGCCCGATCGGCGACAGCTACGTGCGTCAGACCGGCGTGCCGCTGATCTCGCTCGACACGCAGTGCGACCTGACGAAGAACCAGACGGTCGTCACGCTGAAACAGCAGCCGTTCCCGAACAAGAACGCGTATCCGGGCCTGCAGTGGACGGTGCCGATCACGCTCGCGTACGGCCAGGGGCTCGCGAAACGCACGACGCTCGCGCTGAAGGATACGCAGGCACAGACGCGGATCGACGGCTGCACGGGCGTGGTCGCCGATCCGAGCGGTCTCGACTACTACGTCGTGAACTACAGCGACGCGGCCTGGAGCGGGCTGCTCACGCAGGTCAACAGCTCGACCGATCCGGTGCTGCTGGCGAACCTGAAGAGCGAAGCCGCGCTGCTCGTCGCGAACAACCTCGCGCCGGCCTCGCGCTCGACGTCGATCGGCTCGGTCGCTTCGCCGGCCGCGATGAAGCTGCGCCAGACGCCGACCTTCGGCGGCATCGAACCGGTGACGAAGGAACGCCCGGCACGGCAATACCAGGGCATCTTCCGGCCGCGCAAGGTAGTGACGCAGTAACGGTGCGACTCCGGCCGGCGCCGCGCCACCCGCGGTGCCGGCCGGCGTACCGGTTTCTCCGACCTGTTGACGGGCCTCGCATGCGAGGCCCTTTTTTCATCGGCGGCGCCTCTGCCCGCCGTCCCGCCCACGCGGCGTTCCCGCGCCGGCTGCGCGAACCGCGCGGCGAAACGCGCTGCTGCGTCGATGCGTCGATGCGTCGCCCGATGCCGCGCTAGCGATCGTCGCGGCGCCGGAACGCCCACCACGCGGCCAGCGCGGTGAAGCCCGCGACGAGCAGCACCATCAGCCAGAACCCGTGCTTGTTCTCCGAGAACGGCACGCCGCCGACGTTCATCCCGAAGAAGCCCGCGACGATGTTGATCGGCAGCGCGATCACGGTGACGAGCGTCAGCGTGAACAGCGTCCGGTTGTTCTGTTCGTCGAGGCGCGAGCCGATCTCTTCCTGCAGCAGCTTGATGCGCTCGTTGAGTCCCGCCAGGTCGGCGAGCACCAGCGAGAATTCCTCGGTCGACTCGCGCAGCTCCTGCACGTCCTCCGTGTGCAGCCACGCGGGCGGCTTCGCGAGCAGCCGGAAGATCGACCCGGGCTCCGGCGCGAGCATGCGTTGCAGGCGCGTCAGCGTGCGGCGCATCGCACCGAGCTCGATGCGGTTCGACGTGAGCCGCTGCGACAGGAAACGATCCTCGATGCGGTCGACGTCGACGCTCGTGCGCCGCATGATCTGGATCAGCAGGTCGGCCTGGTCGCGCAGCAGGTGCACGAGCAATTCCGCGGGCGACCGGAACTGCTCGCCGTCGCGCACGCACGCGCGCAGCGTGTCGACCGAGCGCAGCGGCTTGAGCCGCGCGGTCACCATGATGCGCCGTTCGACGTGGACGAACAGCGTCGCGATCTCCGACGGCGTGAGCTCGAGATTGAACATCACGTCGTTGACGATCGCGCGCAACGCGCCGTCCTCCTGCTCGATGCGCGTCGAGCGCGAGCCTTCGTGCAGGAATTCGAAGAAGCTGTCGGGCAACCCGAGATGCGTGCGCATCCAGCGCTCGCTCGCGCCATGCGCGAGATTGAAATGCAGCCAGACGAAATCGTCCGACGCGGCCGCGCCGTGCTCGCGGCACGTGCGCAACCACGCGGCGGCCGCGTCGGCATCGAGCATCGTGCCGGCGCCGCCCGGAACGAAGCGGAATCCGCACACCATGCCGGACGTATCGGCGCCGTAAGTCTGTACGATCAGGTCCATCGTGTCGAAGGTCGTGCGGCGCGCGCCGCGCCGCACATCGCGGGTCGCGGGCCCGCGCCGGGAAAAGAAAGGAAACGTATGCCCGACGGGCGTGACGCGTTCGTGACACCGTCACGCGGCATCATACCGGCGGTCGCTCCATGCCCCAAAAACAACGCGCCGCCCAGTGGGCGGCGCTGACAGGAAAGACCTCGCGGCGTGCGCGGCACGCGTTACTGCCGCGTCTCCGACTGCGCGGCGCTCGGACACGCGGGGTCCTTGCCCCAGTGGCCGTCGCAGACGCGCCAGCGGCACAGCTGATCCTCGAAGAAACCGCGCTCCGAACACTCCTTCACGCGCGACGCCAGCGAGCCGCCGGTCGCCGCCGCCGTCTTGGTCGGCACCGCCTGCCCCTTCTGCGCGGCGAGTTTCTTGTCGGCCGGCTTCGTGCGCGCGACGAGCGCGGCGAGCAGATCGGCATCCGGATCGTCCTTCCCGGCCGCCTTCGCGGTTCGGGTCGGCGTCGCGTCGCGGCGCTTCTTCGCCTGCGCGAGCTCGGCCTGCTGTTCCTTGCGATGCTTGCGGGCTTCGGCCTTCGTGTCGGCCTTCGCATCGGTCTTGCCGTGCGCGGCGACCTTCGTGCCCTTCGACGCGTCGGCCTTCGCGGTCTTGGCCGTCGCCGCCGCGGCGGCCGCCGTTGCGGCTGCGCCGGCGGTGGCCGCGCCCGATGCGTCGTCGGCGCCGTTGGCAAGCGCACGCGACAGGCGGCCGGTGTCCGCGGACGCAGTCGAAGCAGACGCAACGGCCTGGGACGCCGAATCGTCGTTGACGATCGTGGCCGGTTGCACGGCCGATGCGGCGGACGCGCCGTTCTGCGCGACCTGCGCGGCGCCGCCGCTGGCCGGTGCGGCCTTCTCCGGCGCAGCCGCCGCGGGTGCCGGCGCGGCCGCGACGACCGCGGGCCGTTCGCCCGACGACTGCTGCATGCGCCACGCGCCCCAGCCGCCGACGGCCACGACCAACGCCACCACGGCGGCGATCGGCGCCTTCAGCGAACGGCGCGGCGGCTCGGCGGGCGGCGTGACACGCCCTTCCAGATCCGCGAGAATGCGCGACTGCCGAGGTCCTCCCTCGCCTGCCGGTTTGGTATCGGACAGCAGGCTGGGCGGAGTTTTCGAATTTGAATTTTCCGGCGCACTCATTCAGCGTCTCATTGAATCCTGGTTTAATTCACCGCGATAATATAGCCCGGCTTCTCGAAGCAGCCTGATTCTAAGAGCAAGCATTGCAAAACACAATCAATTCCAATTTCCGGGGATTTCGTTGATTGCCGTCGCACTCGTCGCCTATTTCGCCCTTGCCGTCGCCGTCGCGGCACTGTTGCTTTTACCGGGTATCCGCGCGACCGTTTTCGAATCCGTCGCCCAGTTTCACGGCCGCCTTACGCGTCGTGCGAACGATCGCGCCGCGCGCACGCGGAGTCAGATTGTTAAATCGGCAAGCGCGACGCGCGGCGCATTAAGCGATGTGCAAAATTTACTGATTCGGCGACGCTTGATGATTATGGTATCGGCAGGTATTCTTGCGACGCCGCCATTGGTCGCCATTGCGTTACGCGGCCGGCAATTGTTCCAGTACGACGACACGGCGCGCGTGCCCGACGAGAAAATCGCCGCGCTGCTGCAGGGCGAGCAACTCGTGCCACCCCCGCCGCTGCCGCCGGAAGTCTTCGCCACCAAGGAGGTCGAGCAGGTCCGCCCGGCGCTGAAGGATGCGAGCCGCGACTGGAATCTGCTGGACCCGGATTTCCGTACGCGTTTGCTGCTGGTCTACAAGATCATGCACGAACAGCACGGTTATGAAATGGCGTTGCTGGAAGGTTACCGGAGCCCGGAACGGCAGAACCGGCTGGCGCAGATGGGCAGCAACGTGACCAACGCGGCAGCCTTCCAGAGTTATCACCAATTCGGGCTGGCGGCCGATAACGCATTCCTGCGCGACGGCAAGCTGGTCATTTCCGAGAAAGATCCGTGGGCGATGCGCGGCTATCAGTTGTACGGCCAGGTCGCCGAGCAAGTCGGCCTGACCTGGGGCGGCCGATGGAAAATGATGGATCTCGGGCACGTGGAATACCATAAACCCGGTTTTAAACTGGGACGCGGCAGCTAGCCAGGGCTGCCGGACAAGAAATAATGAGGGCGGCATGGGGCTTTTTAATCACCCGGCAGGAAACGATTTGAGCGGCGCAAACAATCGGGCATTCCGGTGCGCGATTTTTTCCGGCCGCCGCTTCCGTTTTAAATCTCACAGCGTCCTTTCGTTAATGCGCGCGCCTTCTCCGATGCCGCGAGCGCGTTGATGCCAGCCTCCTTCATCCCGTTTGACAGCATGGCGACACATCGCGGCGCCACCCTTGCCGCTCGGCGCGCCTGCGTCGCCTCACCGAATCGCACCGGAACCTGAACGTCCTATGCAACGCATCCTCAACGTGCTGACTCATCCGCGTACGCTCTCGATCGTCGGGATCGTCGCGCTAGCGGCCATCCTGTTCATCGTCGCCGACATGCTGCAGTTGCCGCTCCTGTGGGCGGCGCTCGCGTTCGCGGCGGTCCTCGCGCTGTGGCTCGTCGTCGCGCTGTGGCGCCGCTGGCGCGTGAAGCGCGCGAACCAGCAGCTCGGCCAGGTGCTGGAAGAGCAGGCGGAAACCGGCAAGATCGCCGCCCCGGCCGCCGCGGCGCTCGCACCGGACGCGAAGACGGCCGACCTCGACGTGCTGCGCACGCGCCTGTCGGATGCGGTGAAGACGATCAAGACGTCGAAGATCGGCCAGGTGTCGGGCGGCTCCGCGCTGTACGAACTGCCGTGGTACATCGTGATCGGCAATCCGGCCGCGGGCAAGAGCAGCGCCGTGCTCAATTCCGGCCTGCAGTTCCCGTTCGCGGACAAGAACAGCGCCGTGATCCACGGCATCGGCGGCACGCGTAACTGCGACTGGTTCTTCACGACCGAAGGGATCCTGCTCGACACGGCCGGCCGCTATTCGGTGCACGAGGAAGACCGCAGCGAATGGCTCGGCTTCCTCGGGCTGCTCAAGCGCTATCGTCCGAAGGCGCCGATCAACGGCATCATCGTCACGGCCAGCATCGCCGAACTCACGGGCAACCGCCCCGAATTCGCGATCAACCTCGCGAAAAACCTCCGCCAGCGCGTTCAGGAGCTGACGGAGAAGCTGGAAGTGTTCGCGCCGGTCTACGTGATGTTCACGAAGGCCGACCTGATCACCGGCTTCACCGAATTCTTCAGCAGCAGCGACAAGCACGAGTACGACCGCGTGTGGGGCGCCACCCTGCCCTACGAGCCCGACGACAAGCGTGACGTCGTCGCGCAGTTCGACACGCACTTCGAGGAACTCTACGAAGGGCTGAAGGAGATCAGCGTCGCGCAGCTGTCGCTGTCGCGCGGCAACCAGCTGTCGCCGGGCCAGTTGAGCTTCCCGCTCGAATTCTCGACGATCAAGCCGTCGCTGCGCGCGTTCCTCGCGACGCTGTTCGAGAACAACCCGTTCCAGTACAAGCCGATCTTCCGCGGCTTCTACTTCACCAGCGCGCTGCAGGAAGGCGAAACCAACAGCGCGGCCGCGCAGCGCATCGCGCACCGCTTCGGCCTCGACGGAAGCGCGCTGCCGAAACCGCACAGCGCGTTCTCGAAGAACGGCTTCTTCCTGCGCGACCTGTTCTCGAAGGTGATCTTCGCGGACCGTCAGACGGTGCGCCAGTTCGCGAGCCCGACCAAGACGCGGCTGCGCTACGCGACCTTCTTCGGCTTCGTCGCGGCGCTCGCGCTCGCGCTCGGCGGCTGGACCTGGTCGACGATCGGCAACCAGCAGCTCGTCGCGAACGTGCAGGCCGACCTCGACAACGTCACGCGCCTGCAGCAGGGCCGCAACGACCTGCAGTCGCGCCTGCAGGCGATGGACATCCTCGAGGACCGGATCGAGCAGCTCGAACAGTTCCGCCGCGACAAGCCGCTGTCGGTGTCGCTCGGCCTGTACCAGGGCGACCGCCTCGAACAGCACCTGCTGACCGAGTACTACAACGGCGTGCGCCAGATCCTGCTGGCGCCGGTGTCGCAGAACCTCGCGTCGTTCATGAAGGACGTGAACGCGCACCCCGAACAGCTCGTGCCGATGACGCGCCCGCCCGAATCGGGCGCCGTGCAGGGCGGCACGCTGCCGGTCTCGACGAACGCGGCAGGCGCCGCGCCGCAGGCCGGCGCCGTGCCGGCCGCGTCGGGCGCCGCACCGGCCACCGCCCCGCAACAGGCGGCCGCGCCGCAGGGCGGCCTCTACAGCGACGCGTCGCCGACCAACGTGCAGGACGCGTACAACGCGCTGAAGACGTACCTGATGCTGTCCGACAAGCGTCACGTCGAGCAGGCGCATCTGACCGACCAGCTCGCCCGCTTCTGGCGCGGCTGGCTTGAGACGAATCGCGGCAACATGCCGCGCGACGAGATGATCAGGAGCGCCGAGCGCATGATCTCGTTCTACCTGTCGCGCGTGAACGACAACGACTGGCCGATGATCGACGCGAACCTCGCGCTCGTCGACCAGACCCGCGAGAACCTGCGCCGCGTGGTGCGCGGCATGCCGGCCCGCCAGCGCGTCTACGAGGAAATCAAGGCCCGCGCATCGACCCGCTTCGCGCCGATGACCATCGCGCGCATCGTCGGCGACGGCAACCAGTCGCTGGTTGCCGGCAGCTACGCGATTCCGGGCACGTTCACGCGCGAAGCGTGGTTCGACTACGTGCAGCCGGCGATCCGCGATGCCGCGACCAAGGAACTGCAGGCGAAGGACTGGGTGCTGAACACGTCGACGCAGGACGACCTGACGCTCGAGGGCAGCCCCGAGCAAATCCAGAAGACGCTCGTCGGCATGTACAAGACCGAGTACGCGCAGCACTGGCAGAAGTTCATGCAGGGCATCGCGGTACAGGGCTTCACCAGTTTCGGCCAGGCCGTCGACGGGATGAACCGCCTCGGCGACCCGCAGGATTCGCCGATCCGCAAGATCCTCGAGACCGCGTACGACCAGACGTCGTGGGACAACCCGTCGCTCGCGAACGTGACGATCAAGAAGGCGCAGACGGGCGTCGTGAACTGGGTCAAGCAACTGTTCTCGCGCTCGCAGGCCGGCCAGGTGGCGGCGGCCAACATCGACATCAACGGCAATCCGGCCGAGGTGCCGATGGGTCCGATCGGCCAGGAGTTCGTCGGGCTCGCGCGGATCGTCGCGACGCATGACGGCACGTCGATGCTGAAGGGCTACATGGAGTCGCTGTCGAAGGTCCGCACGCGCTTCAACGTGATCAAGAACCAGGGCGACCCGGGCCCGGGCGCGCGCCAGCTGATGCAGCAGACCCTCGACGGCAGCGGTTCGGAGCTCGCCGATTCGCTGAAGCTCGTCGACGAGCAGATGCTGACGGGCCTGACCGATTCGCAACGCAAGTCGCTGCGCCCGCTGCTGGTGCGGCCGCTGATGCAGGCGTTCGCGGTCGTGATCCAGCCGGCCAGCGCCGAAGTCAACAAGGTGTGGAACGCGCAGGTCTACCAGCCGTTCCAGAGTTCGCTCGCGACGAAGTACCCGTTCGCGGCGAACGCGAAGGTCGAGGCCGGCGCCGGCGAAATCGCGCAGGTGTTCGGTCCGGACGGCTCGATCGCGAAGTTCGTCGGCACGACGCTCGGGCCGCTCGCGGTGCGCCGCGGCGACACGCTCGCCGCCCGCACGTGGGGCGACATGGGCATCGGGCTCACGCCGGAGTTCACGAACGGCTTCGCGCGCTGGGTCGCGCCGCTCGCCGGCGGCGCCGCCGGCAGCGCGGCCGCGTCGGCCGAGCCGCAGACCGTGTTCCAGATCCTGCCGCAACCGAGCACGGGCACGACGGAATACACGATCGCGATCGATGGCCAGCAACTGCGCTACCGCAACACGCCGCCGCAGTGGACCAACTTCGTGTGGCCGAACCCGCAGGGCTCGCCGGGCGCGACGCTGTCCGCGACGACCTTCGACGGCCGCACGGTGCAGCTCGTCAACGAGCCGGGCCGCTACGGCCTCGAGAAGCTGATCAACTCGGCGCAACGCAAGCGCCGTCCGGACGGCACCTTCGACCTGACGTGGGCACAGGGCAGCGTGAACGTGTCGGTGACGATGCGCATCATCAGCACGTCGCAACCGTCGGCCGGCGGCGGCGACCAGCCGCAGCAACAGAGCCTGCGCGGCCTGCAGCTGCCGTCGTCGGTCGCCGACGCGAGCGCGGGCGCCGCGCAGAACGCGACGCAGTCCGCAACCGGCACCTCCGCCACCGGCACGCCGGGCGCAGCGCCGGCCGTCGCGGCCGCCAACGCAACGAATGCACAGAGGGCGCAATGACGCAAACGGTACAGGCGCAAATCGCCTACTTCGGCAAGATTCCGTCGCGCGGCGACTTCGTGAAGAGCGCGCACAATCCGCAGTTGCTGCAGACGCTCGATCGCTGGATCGCGCAGGCGCTGGAGCTGCTCGCGGAAGATCCGCGCTGGAAGATCGTCTACGAGGATGCGAAGCCGATGCATTTCGCGTTCCTCGGCTCGCGCAGCAAGCTCGCGATCGCGGGCCACATGGTCGCGAGCCACGACGTGTCGATGCGCCGCTTCCCGTTCCTCGGCGCCACCGCGCTGGAGGTCGACCGGCCGCTCGCGTTCCTCGCGCGCAGCCCGCTCGCGTTCGCGCGGCTGTGGTCGCGCGTCGCCGCGCAGATCCCGCCGCTGCTCGGCAAGGACGAGCCGCCCGGCGCGCTGCAGGCGCTCGGCGACACCCAGGTGCCGATCGACATCGGCGGCCCGGGCACGTCGCATGACGGCACCTTCAACGATTTCGTCGAACACCAGTCGCTGTACGGCCTGCAGCAGATGCTGCTCGAAAGCGGTCATCCGGTGCGGCTGCGCGGCGCGATGCTCGCGCTCGGCTCGCTGCTGCGGCCGGTGATGCAGAGCGGCTCGTCGCACATCGAGCGCGGCCTCACGCTGCCGCTGCCGGTCGATCCGTTCTACCGCAGCCTCGTCGCCGCGTTCTGGCTCGAGCTGATCGCGCCGTTCGTCGCGCAGGCCGACTTCGAGCTCGCGATCTTCATCGGCACGATCGCCGAACGCGAACGGCTCATCATCGGCTTCAACGGTGCGTCGGCGAAAACGCTGCTGAGCGTCGTCGACCCGCAGACCTACGCCGCCCACAACATCGACATCGACGATCCCGAGTGGATCGACGCCCATGCGCAAAACGATCAGCAGATCAGCAAGCTCGTCAGCTACCTCGACCAACCGCAACTCTCGCTGCGCGTCGCCATCGACGCGTTCCGCGAAGCGTTCATCGGAGGCTGACGGCATGCATCGCACGATTCAGGTCCGGCGCGCGCGCCTGTCGGCCGCCGTCTCGCCCGCCCTCGCCGCACTGTTCGCGGCCGGCCTCGTCGCGAGCGGCGCGGCCTTCGCGCAGAACACGGGCGCGACCGTCACGCCGGTCGGCAACGGCACGGTCGCGACGACCGTGCTGCCGCAGGCCAACCCGAACGCCGGCGGCGCGTCCGGTACGGCGGTACACGGCACCGCCGGCACGATCGCGCCGCCGCCCGCGAACGCGACGCCCGGCCAGGTGGTCGTCGGCGGCAAGGTGCCCGACGAAGCGACCAAGGCGGCCGTGCTGCAGAAGCTGCGCGACACCTACGGCGCGACGAACGTCGTCGACCAGATCGAGGTCGGCGACGTCGCGACGCCGCCGAACTGGAGCGCGAACGTGCAGAAGCTGCTCGGCGCGCAGCTCAAGCAGATCAGCAAGGGCCAGTTGAGAATCAACGGCACGCAGATCGAGATGAAGGGCGAGGTGCACAACGAGGCGCAGCGCCAGCAGCTCGCGAGCGACATGGCGAACACGCTGAACCCGACGTACACGATCAAGAACGGGCTGCGCGTGTCCGCGTCCGAACAGGGCGTGCTCGATCAGACGCTCGCGAACCGGACGATCGAGTTCGAGACCGGCAGCGCGACGCTGACGCCGCAGGGCAAGCTGATTCTCGACCAGATGGCGGCCGCGCTCGCGAAGATGCCGAACCGCACGGTCGACATCATCGGCCACACCGACAACTCGGGGAATCGGACGTCGAACATCGCGCTGAGCCAGGCGCGCGCGGACGCGGTGAAGGGCTACCTGATCACGAAGAGCATTCCGCCGCAGCAGATGACGACGACGGGCGTCGGACCGGATCAGCCGATCGCGCCGAACGATACGGCGGACGGACGGGCGCGGAACCGGCGGATCGAATTCCGCGTCGGGCAGTAACGGGAAACCGGCCAGCCGCTCGCGCGACGGCGATGCGGCACGGCGCGGCACATGACGGGCGGCGGCAGCAATGCGCCGCCCGTCCCGCGTTTACGACTGCTCGTCGGGCCGCACGCCCAGCAGCTCGCGAATGTGCGACAGCGAGCCGTCGTCCTTCACGACGCTCTCGAGCCACTTGTGCAGCGGCATGTCGGCCCATTCGGCCGCCTTGTCGGCGAGATACGCGACCGGGCTGTGCGGCTCGGTCTGGCGGAAATAGCGCGCCACCGCGCGCAACTGATCGACCGCCTGCGCACGGTTCTGGATGCCGGCGATCATCGGCGTCGCCGGAGGACGCGAAGCGGTCTGCTGCGGCACGTGAGTCTCCTCGGTCTGGATCGGCTGGCCGAACACCGGCTCGATGCGTTCGGGCTGGGCCTGCGGCGCCACCTGCGCGTGCGGCGCGCTGCCCGTATAGCCCTGTTCGCGCGCAAAGCGCTCGGCGAGCCGGTACACGGTCTCGAACGCGTCGCGCGCCTGCCGGAAGCTCGGCGCCGAATCGCCCGCGCGCTCGACGAGCCGCTCCTCGAACGCATCGAGCGCGAATTCGAACGCCTTCAGGTTCGCCAGCAGCGCCGTGTAGAACGCGATCGACGTCATGCGCCGCGACGCATCGATCTGCTCGATCGACGGCTTGCCGCGCGCGATGTCGTCCGCGTGCTCGGGGTCGCGCTTGATCGACTGCGCGACGTGCTGCGCGACTTCCCAGTCGAGCGTGCTGAACGCATTCGATGCGCCGTCCGTCAGCGGCACCGCGCGCAGCAACTCGGCCGTGCGGCCGGACAGCCACGCGACGTTGCCGAGCCGGTGCTCGATGTCGTCGTCCTCGGGCAGCGGATGGAAGGTGTCCCAGAACTCGCGGCACAGGCCCTCGAGCAGCGCATAGCCTTCGGTGAGGCCCGTGATGCCGTCCTCGAGCGCGAGCGCCTCGGTCAGCCATACGGCGAGCCGCAGGTCCTTCGTGCGCGTGCGCAGCAGCTCGCCCGCACGATCGACGACGAAGCCCCAGTCGGCCTCCTTGATCTCGGTCACCCATTCGCCCTGGTCGAGCGTCGGGTCGTCATAGCGCCGCGCGTCCTGGATCGCGTCGAATTCGTTCGAAAACAGCAAGTCGTCGCCGCTGGGCGACGTCTCGCTGATCGGCGTCAGCAGCTCGGGGAGATTGATCGGCATGGTTCGGTCAGTTCATCAATGCTGGGCTGGGCGCGGCCGCGCTCATTCGACGGTGTACGCGAATTCGCCGGCCTCGTCCGCGCGCACCGCGATGCGCGCGATGGCCGCGCCGTCGGCGATCCGGCCGAGCACGTGGCCCGCGATCTCCGGCAGCAGCGTGCCGTTCAGGATGTGGTCGACGTTGCGGGCACCCGAGTCGACCTCGGTGCAGCGCGCGAGCACCGCGTCGACGAGCGACTCGTCCCATTCGAACGCGGCCTTGTGGTTCGTCTCGATCCGGCGGCGGATGCGCTCGAGCTTCAGCTCGATGATCTCGGCCAGCACGTCGTCGGAAATCGGATAGTACGGCACGACCTTCATCCGGCCGAGGAACGCCGGCTTGAAGGTCTTGTACAGTTGCGGACGCAACGTCTCGGCGAGCGCGTCCGGATCGGGCAATTCGTCGGCCGGCTTGTTCAGGCAGGCCTGCATCACCGCGGCCGAGCCGACGTTCGACGTCAGGATGATCAGCGTGTTGCGGAAGTCGATCTCGCGGCCTTCGGCGTCGTCCATCGTGCCCTTGTCGAACACCTGGAAGAACATTTCGAGCACGTCCGGGTGCGCCTTCTCGACCTCGTCGAGCAGCACGACGGAATACGGGTTGCGGCGCACGGCCTCGGTCAGCACGCCGCCTTCGCCGTAACCGACGTAGCCCGGCGGCGACCCCTTCAGGCCCGACACGCTGTGCGCTTCCTGGTACTCGCTCATGTTGATCGTGACCATCTTGCGCTCGCCGCCGTACAGGATGTCGGCCAGCGCCAGCGCCGTCTCGGTCTTGCCGACGCCCGACGGCCCGACGAACATGAACACGCCGCGCGGCTTGTTCGGATCCTCGAGGTTCGCGGTCGCGGTGCGCACGCGCTGCGCGATCGCCTCCAGCGCATGGTCCTGGCCGATCACGCGCGCGGCGAGCAGCGGCTGCAGGTTCAGCACGGTGTCGATCTCGTCCTTCACCATCCGGCCGAGCGGAATGCCCGTCCACGCGGCGACGATCTCGGCGACCACGTGGCCGTCGACCTGCAGCGGCACCATCGGCTCGCCGCCCTGCAGCGCATGCAATGCCGCGACGCGTTCGGCGAGCTTGTCGCGGGTGGCCTGCACGTCGACCGGCTGGCCGTCTTCCGACGGGCCGCGCGCGCGATCGAGCGCGTCGCGCAGTTCGGTGATCTCGGCGACGATCGCCCGCTCGGCTTCGTAGCGTTCTTCGTCCTTCGCCAGTTGTTCGAGCGCCGTGTCGCGCGCGCCGCGCAGCTCGCCGAGCCGCTCGTCGTGCACCGCACCGCCCGCCGCCTCGCGCTCCAGCGACGCGATTTCCGCATCGATACGCTCGATGCGCTTCTTGGTATCGTCGATCGCCGCCGGCGTCGCGCTGTGCGCGAGCGCGACCTTCGCGCACGCGGTGTCGAGCACGCTGATCGCCTTGTCCGGCAACTGGCGGCCGCTGATGTAGCGGTGCGACAGGCGCACGGCCTCGGTGATCGCGTCGTCGAGAATCCGCACGTCGAAATGCTTCTCCATCAGGCCCGACATCCCGCGCAGCATCGCCGCGGCCAGCGGCTCGCTCGGCTCCTCGACCTTCACGACCTGGAAGCGCCGCGCGAGCGCCGCATCCTTCTCGAAGTACTTCTTGTATTCGCTCCACGTCGTCGCGGCGATCGTGCGCAGCTCGCCGCGCGCGAGCGCCGGCTTCAGCAGGTTCGCCGCGTCGTTCTGGCCGACCTGGCCGCCCGCGCCGATGATCGTGTGCGCCTCGTCGATGAACAGGATGATCGGATGCGCGCTCTTCTTCACCTCGTCGATCACGCTCTTCAGGCGGTTCTCGAACTCGCCCTTCACGCTCGCGCCGGCCTGCAGCAGCCCCATGTCGAGCACGTGCAGCGCGACGCCGCGCAGCGGCGGCGGCACGTCGTCGGCCGCGATGCGCAGCGCGAGCCCTTCGACGACCGCCGTTTTGCCGACGCCGGCCTCGCCGGTCATGATCGGGTTGTTCTGGCGGCGGCGCATCAGGATGTCGATCGCCTGGCGGATCTCCGCTTCGCGGCCGATCACCGGGTCGATCTTGCCGTCGCGCGCGCGCTGCGTGAGGTTGGTCGTGTACGTGTCGAGCGCGGGCGTCTTCGACGGGCCGGCCGCGGGCGCCATGCCGTCGGCGACCGGCGCGACGTCGCTGCCGTCTTCATCCGCCTGACGCGGCTCGGCTTCGCTCGAACCGGCCATGATTTCGTCGAACTTGTGCTTCAGGTCCGTCACGTTCATTTCCGCGAACCGCGACGACATCCGTTGCGCGAACTGCGCGAGATCGGGCGCGGTCAGCAGCGCGAGCAGCAGGTGCCCCGAACGGATGCGACCGAGCTGCGAATCGAGCGACGCGATCAGCCACGCCTGCTCGAACAGCGCGATCAGATGCACGGAGAACACCGGCGTGCGCGTGTTGCCCGTCTTCAGGCGCGTCAGCTCGCGTTCGAGATCGGCATGCAGCGCATGCGGGTCGACGCGGCTCGCGCGCAATGCGAGCGGCAGGTCGCCCGTCGCTTCGTCGAGCAACGCGAGGAACAGATGCTCCAGATCGACCTCGTAGTGGCCGCGCGCCAGGCACGCGCTCGCCGCGCGCTCGGTCGCGTGGCGGCACAGCGGGTTCAGTTTCGTGATCAGGGTCTTCAGAGGCGTGCTCATGGCGTCGATCTCAGGTTCGATTGCTTGTTGTTGTCAGGGTCAGTGAATCACGTGCAGTTCGTAGCGGGCGTCGGAGCGGTCTTCGGCGGCGTCGCGCGTGCAGAGAAACGCATCCCAGCCGAGCCGCGAGCCCGTGCCGAGCATGCTCGCGCCGACTTCCGTGCGCTTCAGCACGAGCCTCACCTCGTACTCGAGCGTGACGCCGGCGAGCAGCGTCAGCATCCGCTCGAGCGCGACGGCGTGCGCGCCGCCGGGCAGGAACGCCTCGTAATCGCGCTTGGACAGCGGGCCGACGACGATCCGCGCGCGCATGTCGCGCTGCCACACGCGCTCGCCGACGAGCGCCGTCGCGCCGAGCACCGCGTTGACTTCGCCGAGCACGCTCAGTTGATCGTGCGGCACGTCGTACCACTTGCCGACGAACTGGTCGATCTTCACCGGCACGCGGAAGTAATCGGACAGCGTGCGCTGCAGGTAAGCCGCCGACATCGGCCGGTGCCGCGCGGCCAGCGCGTAGCCGGCCACGGCCTCGTCGAGCACGCCGCCCGGGCCGGCGGCGAGACTGTCGCGCACCTCGTCGCTCGGCACGCCGGCGATCGCGAGCAGCAGCGGCAGGTAGCGCTCGTCGCGGTCGAGTTCGTAATGGAACGGCAGCCGGTATTTCTTCCACGCCGCATAGAACAGCGCGGTCGCGCGGTTCGAGAACACGTCGAAGAACGCACGCGCCGCGTGGTCGCGCCTCAGATGCTCGCGCGCGACGATCTGCTCGGTGTAGTGCAACGGCAGCGCGCCCTGCCCGCCGAGCAGCCCGAAGAACGCGGGCGTCAGCTCGACGCGGCCGAGCTCGCCGGCGGCCAGCGCGGCGTCGCGCTGCTCGTCCGAGTTCAGCGGCGTGCCGTCGTCGTGGTACGAACGCGCGCCCTCGATCTCGCTCGGCGGGAAGCCGAGCGACAGCGTGTTGCGAAATGCGATGCGCTGCGCGACCACGTCGCCCTGCCGCCACGCGCCGGGCGCATCCGATGCCTGCCGCGCGAACAGCCCTTCGAGCACGCGCACCGCCTGAAAGAACTCGAAGCGATGCGGCTCGTCGAGCAGCGCGTCGACTACGCCAGGATCGATTCGCCGGTTCGGGGCTTGCATCGAATGATCTCCTCGCCGGTGCGCTTCGACACGACGACCAATTGAACGAAACTGTTGAGGTGGACGTACAGCCCGAAGAAGCTGTCGAGCACGCGCACGAACGACGCGAGGCTCGCGCCGACGAAGTGTTCCTCGTCGATCGTCAGCCGGATCTCGATGCCGCGCACGAACGTCGCGAACGGCTTGCCGGGCAGCCACTGCACGGCGCCGCGCTGCTCGATGCCGGCGAGGCCGTCGATCTGGCGCATCGACACGGCGGTGCGTCGCAGGTCGTACAGCGTCAGCATTTCCTTCAGCGGCGCGAGGCCGTGCGCGACGAGCGACACGTGGTTGAGCGCGAGGTGCGACACGAGCCGCCAGTGCGCGGCGCGGCCGCGCTCGAAGCGCACGCTTTGCGTCGGGCGGCGCAGCAGCGAGATGCCGCTCGTCTGCGCGCCGCCTTCCTGGAACAGGTCGCCGCCTTCGAGGCCGAACGCCAGCATCGCCGGCAGGTCGCGGTTCGTGCAGGTGAGGTCGAGGCTCAGCGTGTCGGTCTGCGGCGACGTCGGCTCGAAGTCGATGTCGACGATCGAGATCTCGGTTTCGTAGCCGGGGCTTTTCTGCGCGACCCAGTCGTTGCGGCGCGCGAACCAGTAATGGCCGATCCGCGCCGATTCGCCGTGATGCAGCGAATAGAACGGCCGGAACTCGATCACCGATTCCTCGTGCGCCTGCTGCCGGACGAGCTTCACCGAATCGATCGAGTACACCTCGTACGCGAACGCGCGCCGCGCCTCGGCGATCACCGGATACGACACCGCGCGGTGCGTGATGCGGATCGGCTCGCCGTGCTGCTGGAACAGGTTGACGATCGGCGTGCAGAACAGCCGGAAATGGCTCGCCGTCAGCAGCTCGAGCAGGCGCGCGACGTGCGAATCGCTGCGCACGTCCTGCAGCACGAGGTGCAGCGTCGCGCGCTGGCAGCGGCCGGCCGCGCGTGCGATCGCCGCGAGGTCGAAGTCGACGAAATCGAACTTGTCGGGGAACGCGAAGTATTCGGTGAGCAGCCGGTACGCGGGATGCGATTTCGCCGGATAGTCGATCAGCGCGTCGTCTTCGGCGAAGCCGGCCTGCGCGATCGGCAGCTTGCGCAGCGCGGTCCAGCGGCCGTTGCGTTCGGGCTCGACGTACGCGCCGAGCACGTTGACGAACAGGCAGTCGGTCAGCGCGGCGACGAACGACTGCTCGCCGTGCAGATGCGCGCGCAGCGTCGACACCTTCAGCGCGCCGAGATCGAGCTGCGCGGCGAGCGATTCGAACGTGATCGAGATCACGCCCGTCGCGTTCGACGGCAGCACCGTCGCGCTCGGCGCGAGCGCGACCGGCGTATAGCGCGCCTCCGAGATGCGGATCGGCGCGAGCGTCACGTCGTAGGCGGTACGGAACCGGCATTGCACGCCGCGGATCGGGCGGCTCTTCAGCTCGGTGCCGCGATCGACCACGACCGGTTCGGTCTGCTGGCCGGGCGAAGCCGGCGTGAACTGCGCGATCGAGCACGACGGAAACGGCCGCAGGTAGTGCGGATACAGCACTTCCAGCAGCGCTTCGGTGAATTCCGGGTAGTCGTCGTCGAGCTTCTTGTTGATGCGCGCGCCGAGCAGCGCGAACGATTCGATCATCCGCTCGACGTGCGGATCCTCGCAATGCTCGCCGGACAGCGCGAGGCGCGCGGCGATCTTCGGATAGCGTTCGGCGAAATCTCGCGAATAGCGCCGCAAAAACGATAATTCGCGTTCGTAATACGGCAGCAACTCTTCCATCGACGACCCCGAACCTCAATGTTTCATGCCGGACCTGATCGACCACCGGGCGGTCCGGCCCGCTCGGCGGCTTGATTTACTGCATTCGTGCCGCGCGTGCACGCGTGACCGAATATTGCAGCGTCGACGGTTGCAACATCGCGTCGAAACTCACCGGCTCCTCGGCCGGGTGCACGACGAGCAGCGCCTGGATCGCGAAGTAGAGCGCGTTGGTGGCTTGCTCGTTCAGCTCGAACGTCACCTGCACCTGCTGCAGGCGCGGCTCGTGGCGCGCGATGGCCTGCTGGATCGACTTGCAGATGAACGCGCGATCGTAGTGGCTCGCGAGGCTCAGCCCCGCGAAATCGTTCAGTCCGTAGGTCAGCACCGATTTCTGGCATTCCGGCAGGGCGGCCAGCTCGTCCTCGGTGTGCGCGATACGGGTGTTGAGGATCGCCTCGACGTCGCGGGCGACCGTATTCTTGAGCTCGTCCAGCGACAATTGCCGCATCGCGGCCGTTGCCGGCAGATGCGGTTCGTCGTCGAACAGCTTGTCGAGAAAACTGGGTTCGAATCGTTTCATGACGAAAACGGCAACGGGACGCGACGCGCCCCGTTGCCGCAACCGACCTTAGACCGCGTAGGTCTTGTCGTTCTTCGTCAGGCTCCAGGCGCCTTGCGTGTTGCCGCCCTGGTTGCCGCCGATCTTCTGCTGGGTTTGCTTCCACTGCACGGCTGCGTACTTCAGCGAGAACGTCTCGAGCGGCAGACCTTCCTCGCGAACGCTCGGCGCGATGCTCGAGATGATCACGTACTTGAGCTTGACTTCCAGATACTGCACGCGCTTGCCTTCACCGTCCGCGCGCGAGAAATGGACCGTCACTTCGTCGAACGTGGTACCGCCCGAAGCGTGCTGATACAGCAGCGGGCTCGACGAATCGATTTCCTTCGTGAAGATCATGTCGCCGTGCTCGCAACGCGTCATCGTGTGACCGCCAGCGGTCGATGCGGTTGCCGAACGCGGCTGAATGATCGAGTGATCCCACGATTTCAGTTCGATCCAGCCCTGATGGTCTTTGTCCGCGGACTCGCCCTTCACCGCGGGACTACCAAACTGCAAGTGCATATGTAACATGGCCCTTCGACTCCCCAAAGAGGTGGTTTTAACGTCCTACCCAGGCGGCCCGCCCGGGCGATTTACTCGCTTATGAATTTGCCGGTTTGGGCAGATCAGCGACAAGTCGCAGAGAAATCGAGAGTTCGTCGAGCTGAAAGTGCGGACGCAGGAACGCGACCGAACGATACGAGCCCGGCTTGCCCGGAATCTCCGACACTTGTATGGATGCCTCGCGCAGCGGAAATTGCGCTTTCTGTTCCTGCGAGGCGTTGTCGTCGAGCAGGACGTATTGCGAAATCCACCGGTTGAGGAAAGTCTCCACGTTCTGCGCCGATGCGAAGCTGCCGATCTTGTCCCGCATCATCGCCTTCAGGTAGTGCGCGACGCGCGATACCGAGAAGATGTACTGAAGCTGGGCGGACAGGACGGCGTTCGCGTTCGCGCTGTCGGTGCTGTATTTTTTCGGCTTCTGCACCGATTGCGCAGCGAAGAACGCGGCGTAATCTGAATTCTTGCAATGGACGAGCGGGATGAAACCGAGGTCGCTCAGCTCCTTCTCGCGGCGATCGGTGATCGCGATCTCGGTCGGGCACTTCAGCGCGACTTCACCGTCGTCGGTCTTGAACGTGTGGGTCGGCAGATCCTCGACGAGGCCGCCGCCTTCGACGCCGCGGATCGCCGCGCACCAGCCGAAGTCGTCGAACGCGGCCGTCAGGCGCGCCGCGAAGGCCCATGCCGCGTTGCACCACAGGTATTTGTCGTGATCGGTGCCGTCGACTTCCTCGACGAAGTTGAAGTTCTCCGCGGTCTGGCCGTCCTTCGGATTGAACGGCAGGCGGCCGAGGAAGCGCGGCAGCGTCAGGCCGACGTAGCGCGAATCCTCGGCGTCGCGGAACGACTTCCACTTCGCGTATTCGACGGTATCGAACACCTTGCCGAGGTCGCGCGGCTTGCCGAGGTCGGCGAACGACTCGAGACCGAGCAGTTCCGGCGACGCCGACGCGATGAACGGCGCATGCGCGGCCGCCGCGACGTGCGACATCTGCTCGATGAAGTACATGTCTTCCGGCTGGCGCGAGATCTCGTAATCGCCGATCAGCGCACCGAACGGCGAGCCGCCGAACGTGCCGAATTCCTCTTCGTAGACCTTCTTGAACAGCGCGCTCTGGTCGAACTCGCTCGCGCCCTTGAAGTCGCGCACGAGGTCGCGCTTCGGTGCGTGCAGCGCCTTGATCTTGATCGTCTGGCCCGTGTTGCTTTCCTTGACCAGATAGTCCATCCCGCGCCACGTGCTTTCGAGGCGCTGGAATTCCGGCGCGTGCATCACGGCGGAAAGCTGCGTGGAAATCAGGCGGTCGAGTTCCGCGACGCGTGCGTCGATCGTGGCCGACAGGTTGTCCGACACGATCACCGTGCCGTCGAGCACCTGGTGCACGAGTTCGCCGATCAGGTCCTTCGCACGCGCATGCTCGGAATCGGATTTCGCGACCTTGCTCTTCTCGACGATGTCGTCGAGCAACGAAGTCCCGGCGGCGTATTCCGCGCCGCTCGCTTGGGCCGCAGCCGTTTGCTGGTTCATCTCAACACTCCGTCGTCATTCGCCGTCTTTGTCGCCGCCGGTGCCCTTCGCGAGCTCCTGCAGCTGCTGCGTGTTCTTCAGCACCTCGGACAGCAGATCCTCGAGCTTGTCGTTGCCGGCGAGCTTGTTGCGCAGGTCGGCGAGCTTCGAGCGCGCCTCGAGCAGGCGGCGCAGCGGCTCGACCTGTTCGACGACCTGGTCCGGGCTGAAATCCGACAGCGAGCGGAACTTCAGGTCGACCGCGAACTTGCCGCCTTCCGGGCTCAGGCGGTTTTCCACCTGGAACGCGGCACGCGGCTCGATCGCCTTCATCACGTCGTCGAAATTGTCGCGGTCGATATTGACGAACTTGCGGTCGCGCAGCTTCGGCTGCTCGATTTCGGACTGCCCCGCCAGATCGCCGACGACCCCGACGACGAACGGCAGTTCCTTCACCTCGATCGCATCGCCCTTCTCGACCTCGTAGGTCAGCTGGACGCGCGGCGGCCGTATTTTCTGCAAGCTTTTCTGAATGCTTTCTTTCTTGGCCATCTCGACGGCTCCCAGGTTAGTTGTGGTTATCGCGTCAGTTGCGGTTTCAGTTGCGCAGTGCGCCGAACGGATCCGCGCTGCCCTTTTGCGCCGCGGGCGGCGTCGGCATGGTCGACGCCGCCGCCTCGGCGGCCGGTGCGGCACCGCCCTTCGGACGATGGACGACCCGGCGCGGCGGGCGCGGTTTCGCGACCTTCGTTTCCGGCGGGAACAACGCCGATTCGCCGAGCGTGTCGCGCAGCTGCTTCGCGAGCGCCTGCGCGTCGGACTTCGCGTCGCCCGCGAGCGACGCGTCCTGGCGCAGCTCGCCGAGCGACTGCGTCGCGATCCGCAGGCCGGCGACGGCCAGCACGCTCTTCGCCTGACGATCGGTCGCGTCGCGCTGCAGCGCTTCCTGGGCGGCGACGATCGCCTGCCCGTAATGGTTTTGTGCGAACTGGATTTGCGCGATGCGCGACCACGGTTCCTCGCGCGTCGGATCCGACTTCGCGAGCTGCTGGTACAGGCCGAGCGCCTTGTCCTGGTCCCCCGCCTTCGCGACGGCGTCTGCATCGGCCAGCGACTTGTTGAACACTTCCGCAGTCGGCGGCGCGGGAGGCTGGCTCGCACAGCCGGCGATCACGCCGCAAGCCACCACTACCCCAGACAGTTTTGCGAACAGACGGTCTTTCATCGTTATATCCACCGGCGCGTGAGTTTTAAATCGTTGAGAATCTGGTTCTTTTGCTTTGCAAGAAGCGCGCGGGTATAGTACCGATCAATTTTTCATAATTCAATCGTCGTGTGAAGAGTAATTCCTTTTAAAACCGGGCGCTACCCCCTCGAATGGCCTCTCGCCGCGGGCTCGCGGCGGTTTTTCCTTTCGACCGGAATGCGCAAGTTTTACTGGCCGCACGACCCGCCGCCCGGATGGCGGAAAAAATTTCCGAACGCTTGCCTGGCGCGGGCGGGCTTAATAGTTGAACGATGCAATGTCGGGGATACGCAGCGAACGCGGCAATATCCCGGCAGTTTTGACAGGGATAAAGGCGGCACGCCGGAAAAACGATGAGATCGTCCATGATTCGCTACGCGCTGCCGCTGGTTGCGTGCGCCCTTCTGGCCGGATGCGCGGCCGCCCCGCTGCTCGGCTCGGCCGCCAGCGCCGTGATGTCCGCGGCCGGCATCGGCAAGCCCGAGGTGCCCGACGCGCAGAAGCCGCCGCGCAACATCGGCCTCACGCTGGCCGCCGCGCCGAACCTGAATGCCGCGACCGACCACAAGCCGCTCGCGCTCGTCGTCCGGCTCTATGCGCTGAAGGACCCGACCTCGTTCCAGCAAGCGCCGTTCGACGCATTTACCGATCCGACCAAGGAAAAAGCCGCACTCGGCGCCGATCTGCTGAATGTGCGCGAAATCACGCTGATTCCGGGCCAGCGCTATACGGCAACCGAGAAGGTGTCGCGTGAAGCGCAGGCATTCGGCATCGTCGCGCTGTTCCGCGATCCCGCAATACAACGATGGAAACTGACGTTCGATCCGGTGAAGTCGGAGAAATCCGGCATAATCGTCGGCCTGCATAATTGCGCGATGACGGTCACCGACGGTACGGTCATCGCTCCGCAGCAGGGTGCGCCGTCGCAACCGCTGAATATGCTTTCTTCGGTCTCCTGCGGTTAAACATGACGCACGAATGTCAATTAACAAGAGTTAACAATTGGCGATTTAATTCGGGCACGAACAAATCGATTACATCGCAACGCCACATTAACCGGATTTGACATGAGTTATTCGGCCAAGGTGCTGTGGGGGGAAGGGCTGTTCCTCCGGCCTCAACACTTTCAGCGGCAGGACGCGTACCACGAGGCGCGCCTGTTCGAGTCCATCCAGGCGATCCAGCCGTACAACTGGGGCGTGCGCTCGGTGCGCATCGACCGCGACGCGCTCGGCAGCAACGTGCTGCGGGTGGCCGAGCTCGCGCTCGTGTTCCCGGACGGCGCGCTGTATGCCGCGCCGCAGGCCGACGATCTGCCGCCGCCGATCGCGCTGGATACGTTGCCCGACGGCATCAACGAATTCGTGTTCTATCTCGCGCTGCACCCGCTGCGCGAGAACGGCACCAACTACAGCGACGATCCGGCCGCCGGCTTCATGACGCGGTTCGTCAGCGAGCAGACGAGCGTCGCCGACAACTTCACCGACGCCGCCGAAGCCGACATCACGTTCCTGAAGACGCAGGTCAAGCTGATCGCGCACAGCGAGCCGCGCGACCAGTTGCTGTCCGTGCCGCTCGTGCGCGTGCGCCGCACCGCGACGTCCGGTTTCGAGATCGACGACAGCTTCGTGCCGCCCTGCCTCGCGATCGAAGCGTCGCCGATCCTGCACCAGCGGCTGCGCCAACTGGTCGACGCACTGCAGGCGAAGGTGAACGCGCTGTACGGCTTTCACCGCGAGCCGTCGAAGAACATCATCGAATTCCGCTCCGGCGACATCGCGTCGTTCTGGCTGCTGCACACCGCGAACGCCGCGTTCGCGACGCTCGCGCACCTGCACCAGCACGCGGCGCTGCATCCGGAGCGGCTGTTCCACGAACTGCTGCGCCTCGCCGGTCAATTGATGACGTTCTCGAAGGGCTATACGCTCGCCGACCTGCCCGTGTACCGCCACGACGATCCCGGGCCGAGCTTCGCGCGTCTCGACCTGATGCTGCGCGAATTGCTCGACACCGTGATCTCGACGCGCTATTTTGCGATCACGCTCGACGAGGTGCGCCCGTCGTTCCACCTCGGCCGCCTCGATTCCGGCAAGATCGACGACAAGACCGAGTTCTACCTCGCGGTATCGGCGGACATGCCGAGCGTCGAGCTCGTCGATGCGGTGCCGGCCCGCTTCAAGGTCGGTGCGCCCGACGACGTCGACAAGCTCGTGCTGTCGGCCATGCCCGGCGTGCGGCTGTCGTACACGCCGCAGGTGCCGCCCGCGATTCCGGTGCGCCCCGGCGCGTGCTACTTCGCGCTCGATTCGCGCAGCCCGCTGTACGAGCGCATGCTGCAGGCCCAGTCCGCGATGATCTACGCGCCGACTGGCATCAATGACCTGAAATTCGAACTGATCGCGGTCACATCATGAGCTACGCGCCCTCCCTGTTCGGCGACAACGTGCCGCCGCCCCAGCATAGCCCCGCGTCGACGGACTCCGCGTTCCAGGCCCGCTCGCTGCTCGATCTGCTGTACGACGGGTTCTTCATGCTGTTCCTGCTCAAGAACGGGCGGGAGCCGGACAGCGCCAGCGAGTTCAGCACGCGGATCCAGGAATTTCTGTCGGATTTCGAGCGCGGCGCGAAGAAGCTGAACATCGCCGCCGAGGACGTGTACGGCGCGAAGTTCGCGTTCTGCGCGGCCATCGACGAGATGGTGCTGTCGTCGCAGTTCAAGATCCGGACCGACTGGGAACGCCGGCCGCTGCAGCTCGTGCTGTTCGGCGAGCAACTCGCGGGCGAGAAGTTCTTTCAGTATCTCGAGGAAGGTCGTGCGCAGGGTGCGGCCCGACTGCAGTCGCTCGAGGTGTTCCATATGTGCCTGCTGCTCGGCTTCCAGGGCAAGTACCTGCTCGAGGGGCCGGAAAAGCTCGCGTATCTGACCGCGCGGCTGGGCGACGAGATCGCCCACATGAAGGGCAAGCGCGCGCCGTTCGCGCCGCATTGGCCGCTGCCCGATCAGATCGCGCATCGGCTGAAGCGCGAGGTGCCGGTCTGGGCGATCGGGGCGGTTTTCGCGCTCGTCGCGCTGCTCGCGTTCATCGGGCTCAACACGTATCTGAAGGACAAGACGCTGCAGACGCTCGCGCCCTATTCGCAGGTGATCAAGGTCGGGCCGGAGTCGGCTAATTTGACGATTTCGCTGCCGTAACGGGCATACGTTTTTCGAACGCCGTTTCATGGGAAAAGGACCGCTTGGCGGTCCTTTTTCGCTTCTGTCGGCTTTGTCCGGACAACTGAAGAAGACCGACGGCGTACCGATTCGTCACGCCATCCAGACGTCTTCGTAGCCGGCATCGTCGATGATGAAGCGTGCGCCTGGCGGCAACCGCAGATAAGGCAGAACCCATGGCAGGCAGGTCGACAAGTGCGCGGCGTGCACGGGCTGATAGAAGTCGGCGGCGTCGCTGTATTCGCCGCAATGGAAGAACCAGCCGACGTTGTCGCCTTCGGACAGCGCGATGCGCGTGCCGTAGACGGGCATGCGCCCGAGCGTCGACAGCGCGACGGCAACCATGTCTTCCGGTTCGACGGCATGCAGCCCGTAACGTGCGCAAACGGCATCCTGTTGTGCGCGCAGCGCTGCCGGATCGTCGGCCATGTTCGTTTTCTTCCTGTCTTGCGGCGAGTCAGCCGGGTTGCCAGCACAACCGCGGATCGGCGCCGCCGGTCGATACGAAATGGGCAGCCGCCTGCGCCGCCGTCGCGCGGTCAACGCACTGCCGCGCCGGATAGGTGCCTCGCTGCCCGCCTGCCACGAGTTCGATCGTTTCATCTGCCGGCGCCTCGGGCGTCGTCAGGGTCAGCAACGCTGCGTCGATCTCCGATGCGATGAAGACGACGTATCGACCGTCGTGGCCACCGCCGATCGTCATCACCGTTGCGTCGCTCGCGTCGAAGGCGACGGTCGAGCGATCGCGGCCATTCAGTCGTTCGACGGCCGCGATCGCCAGCGCGGGATCGTCGCACGGCGCTTCCGTCACGTGCGACCGGTTGCCGACGATCGCTTCCTCGATCACGATCGTCGTTCGCATTCGCCGGCTCGTCGTCATAACAGGATGAACGCGTCGTTCTCGACGTAGAAAACGAACGCGTCGAGCAATTGCGCGACGCTCGGCTCGTCGACCTGATCGTGCGCGTTGATCACGATGTCCTCGATCGTCGCGCTGTCCAGCGTGACCTTCCAGCCAGGCCGGGCCGCGATGGCAGACGCAACGTCCGCTTGCGCGTCATCGGCATCTTCGAAAAACGCGCCCTCGGTGTCGAGCGTCCACGGCATCGGCGGCAGGTAAAGCCACCCGGAGAAATCGCCGGGACGTTCGAGAATATGGTGCAGCGACACTGCGCTAGGTGAATCGAGCGACATGGGTATTGCGGTGGTATCCGGATTGATTGCGTTGCATCGGCCGCGCGCGACCCGCGGCAGGCCGTGATTATGCCAATTCCCGGCGCGCCCGCCTCCGCGCGCGCGTCAGTCGATGCGCAGCGTGACCGGTGTTCCCGCAAAAACCGCCGCCAACCCCTGCTTCACGTGTTCCAGTCCGTCCGTCGCGCGCACCACGATCGTGACCCGCGCCAGCCCTTGCGCCCATCGCGCATCCGGCGCCAGTTGGATATTCAGCATTTCTCCACGCAACGAGACGGACTCGACACCGCCGTAGCCGGCCACCCCGCTCTCGCACACTTCCATGTGATACGTGCCGAGGCCGAGCGCCTCGTCTCGTTCGTCGTCTTCGGCACCGCGCTGCAGGATCACGTAGTGTGTCGGCGGGTCGCGATCCGCCACGCCGACGACATGAACGCCGTCCTCGAACGTGTAAGCCGCGACCTCGGCGAAAAAACTGAAATCCATGTCGATCTGCTCCCGGCCCGATGATTTCGGCGCCCTCCGGCGCACTATTTTCGTCAGATTATTCGGCCTGCGCGAGCACGTCACCGGTTTTTCGTGAAATCGATTGCAATCAGGGCCACTTCGACTTCCGGTAAGGCACGGTTGCGAGTAGTGTCTACGTGCCCGTATTTCGGCTCAGCCGGGCCCGACCGCGCCCGGCGCTCATTACCCCACGCTGCACACTGGAGATCTGCGATGAAACGTTCGAAGTTCCTGTTGTCGGGCCTGCTGCTCGCGTCGGCCCTCGGCTTCACGGCCGTCGCCGCGCACGCGGACGACCTGCTCGATTCCGTGAAGAAAGCCGGCGTGCTGCGCGTCGGCCTCGAGGGCACGTATCCGCCGTTCAATTCGCGCGGCACGTCCGGCCAGCTCGAGGGCTTCGACGTCGACGTCGCGAACGCCGTCGCCGGCAAGCTCGGCGTGAAGACGCAGTTCATCCCGACCGAATGGAGCGGCATCATCGCCGGCCTGCAGGCCGGCAAGTTCGACGTGATCGTCAACCAGGTCACGATCACGCCGCAGCGCAAGGAAGCACTCGACTTCAGCGAACCGTACACGTACTCGGCCGCGCAGCTGATCCAGCGCAAGGACGACACGCGCAACTTCAAGTCGCTCGACGATTTCAAGGGCAAGAAGCTCGGCGTGACGCTCGGCACCAACTACGACCAGATGGCGCGCACCGTGCCGGGTATCGAGGTGCAGACGTATCCGGGCGCGCCGGAGAAGCTGCGCGATCTCGCCGCGGGCCGCATCGAGGCGACGCTCGACGACCGCTTGATGCTGCCGTACATGATCAAGACGTCGAACCTGCCGCTGCGCGCGGGGGCGGTGCTGAACGGCGGCAAGCAGGAAATGGCGATCCCGTTCCGCAAGGGCAACCCGAAGTTCGAGAAGGCGATCAACGACGCGCTCGAGTCGCTGCGCAAGGACGGCACGCTGAAGAAGATCTCGACGCACTGGTTCGGCAGCGACGTGACGGTGCCGGTCGCGCAGTAAGCGATCGGGCGCTTCGACGCGTCGCGCCGGTCATGTCGACGAAGGCGTGACGCGTCTCCTCAAGCCGCTTCGTCGAAGCGCGCGAGCAGCATCTGGCCGATCGGCGTCAGCGCCGGACGCACGGCCACCGCATTCACGCGCACCTGCGTCGGGTCCACCAACCGCTTCTCGACCAGCACGGCGAAAGCGGGATTCGATTGATCGACACTGTCCGGCGCACGTGCAATGCGCAGCAGCATCGAGAATTCATGCGGGCTCAGCATGGTTCGTGTCTCCTGATCGTCCGCGATCCGGTCCGAACCGGCGTCGATCGTGTTTTCGAAGGAAATGGCGCGATGCATGATCGCTGCAGCGCCGGGAGCGAGATCCCGGTGGTCTGCCTGCGACGCGGGCACGTCGTCGCCTGCAGGTTGCGCGGTCGCGATCGGGCAAGGTCGCCGCGACGGGAACGTAACGTTAGGGGTGCACCGTGACGCGGGCGTGACAGCGAAACGGGGGCGAAACGACGGCAGCCGTCCACCACAGGGAGCGTGCTGCAACTGATATGCGTGGTCGCACGTCGAGCATGGACTTCGAGCAGAATCGAAAAACTGCGTCAGTCCTGCGTGAACTGTTCGTGGAGCCGCCCCGGCTTCGCTTTGCCTTTCGCAATTGCTCAACCGCATCGGACGCATTGGCGTAGGTTTAACGCCGTCGGGTTCGAGCACGTCGAGAGCTTGTCGTCACATAGCCCGATGCGCGAGCGATGGGCAACCCAAAGTTCTGTTCGAATCGGACAACGACAACGCAATCCTGGACATCCGAGAACCCTACTTGCTCTTCTGCATGCGTTGGTCAGACGCAATAGTGCAGCCGAATTGATTCTCTCGAGACGCGAGAAGTGCGCCAGAAAAGACGAAGGGCCGGGAGAACAAATCTCCCGGCCCTTCGTTCAATGTGGTGCGGCTGCAGGACTCGAACCCGCCACCTGATGATTACAAAGCTCCGGATGAATATTGGAAAATCAAGGTGTTAGATGAAAATTCATTCTACATAGACGCCGCAAGGGGAGCGCTGAAACGCAGTGCCGACAAGGCGTCAACTTTGGTTGTAGAACAGCACGCGGCCCCTCCGCGCCGGCGCTCGGACGGTTTCGGACCATCGAACCGAGGATCGGCATCACCGGCAGAATCGAAAATCTGTTCACTCTCTTTTTTCAAACAGATCGCCAAACAACGTATCGGAGTTGTCAATTAGCCAATTCACCTCCCCGGCTGGGGGTTTTATATTTCCCGTATGTTTGGTCATAAGACAAACCCAACATTGTCACACCATTGCAGGTCGAACCAATGCCGCCGACAGCCCGACCAACATTATTAACGATCCGCTCAGGATGAAGATCATCAAATGGACTAGGGCGAACAGCATAATAAAATTCCGCGACACATATTGTTACCTTGGCGATCTGCTCATCGACATACTTGATAGAGAAAATTTTACTAGCGTTTTGGCATTCAACTTTTTTCCGAGTCACCCCGGCACTTATAACATCGACCACCTTCCCGTAATTAATACAATCCGTAATTCGCGCGGCACCGATACGCATAAGGCTAGTACTAAGCTCGAACGCACCACCTATCCCAAGGGGCATGGCCTGTCGTATGCGAGGAGTCTCAATTGCCAGCTTACTGTTAAGGCTCCGCTTCGCCTTAAAAAAAACCTCTCGATCCTCCTCAACGCGCTTATCGTCTGCGCCCGACGTTAAATCGTCGCTCAATGTTGACGCCGCGTCGAGAAATTCGTCAAATGCCTGATTTGTTGTATCAATTGACAGACGAACTTCATCCATATTTTTCCGCATTGCTTCCTGTTGACGCTGCTCCTGTTGATAACGCTCAGAAAGCCATGTTCCAACGAGTCCAGAAAATATGAACGCAACGATCGTCAAGGTGATCGGATGTCTAGCGATTGGGTCTGCTCGCTCAAAAAAACCGCGCTTATCGGACGTTACTACCGTGAATCCAATTTTTCTGAGCGTCGGCGGCAGGCGGTTTTTGAACATACATTTAGGGAGATTGTGCTTGGTTCTCGGGAAATTGTATGCTCAAAGTTCAGCCCGTGGTGAGGTCCGATATCCTGACCAGGATGCAACGGTCCAGTCGCCAGATTTGTGATTTTGTGTTTAGCACTCAGCCAGATAAAAGGGTCACATATCTGTTGCGTATATGTTGATAGCCGACCAAAAGTGACCCGTTTGCAGCAAGTTTTTTCATCGAAAATTGACCCACATGTTCGAATACCTGCTTGGGACGCCAAGCAGGAGAACCGGAGTGATTACGGTGAGCATGTTGGCCAAAATACGGCGGATGCACTTCCGCGATGGCGTCCCTCTCCGGGACATTTCTCGACGTACAGGGCTGTCCAGAAACACGATTCGACGATGGCTTCGAGAGCCATCCACTGGCGAGCCAAAGTATCCGAAACGTGCAAGCAAGAGTGTCATCGACGCTTGGGCGGAGCAACTGCGTCAGTGGTTGATTGCTGACTCACGCCGGCCGAAACGGGATCGGCGGACTGCAACGCAGATGTAGGAGGAGTTGCGTGCCGCTGGCTACGACGGGAGCTACTTGATCGAATCTCTGCGCGCATAGGTGGCGACACATGCCCGTTGGCAGCATCCGTCAGGCCGGTGGCGAGCCAGAACGCGTATTCCGGCCATTGAAGTGGTCGGCGAACTCGCAAAGTTACTTGGTGAGCTTTCCCTAAGAAAGACCGCGCACAATCCAAGGTCAACTCGGTTGATCGTCGACGAACACGGCAAGCCTTTGGGGCAAGCGGCACTACGGTTCAGATTTGACCGCGCACGTGACGCCACAGGAATCAAGAAAAATGATTTCCAGTTTCGCGACCTGCGAGCCAAAGCGGCAACCGACAAAGAATCATCCGATGATTTGAGGTCAGCTCAAGCTCTGTTGGGCCACGGCAATGTTTCAATGACGGAGCATTACGTTCGCACGCGTGGAAAGAAGGTGACACCGACACGCTGATATTTTCTTTTTTGTCTCCTTGATTCAGCGCCAGTAAAACAGCTTTGCAAACACATATTTTTTGCCGCCTGATACAATCGCGAGCACCTGGAACCAACGTTGCCTACTTGTTTGGGTTGTGCGTTGATACTGGCTTGGTTTCCAAAGCAACCGCACTCTTGCCTCTCAGAGTGCGTCAGAAACATTTCACACGCTGAACAACAATACAAAATATGAGCAAAGATACGGAAACAGTCGAGCAGCTTATCTCAAATTTGAGAAAGGCAACGAAGTTCGGGTACGTTAGGGCCGTTGTCGAGGGCGGCGGTGGGATCCCGAACCGTAGCTGGGATCTCTTCCGAAGAGACGTACTTGCCGGCGTCGTCGGGTTGCCGTTGGCAAAACTCAATCCTCTGCTGAGTGGACTGTATGCGGATCAGTTGGTCGGTGGTGAACGCTACATTCGCGTTCACCAGCCAGCCAAAGCCGATCGCGAAGTGCTTTGGAACTTGGTGAGCAAGGCGAAGCCTGCGAAAACCACAGCTTCGCAACGGTTCCCCTATTTCCTGTCCGATTCGGAGCTCGCAGACATCCCCACTCGACCTACTTTCACGGGACGGTCAGAGCTCGACGATGGGTCTATCGCGTTGACTTTTCTGTCCGGCCGGTACATCGATGAGCGTATCAAGTACAGGCAGGACGAAGTTTCGGAGGCAGTTCAAAAGGCGTTTGCCGGGTTCGACGAATTCATCGTCGTCCGCAAGATCTTCAAGCAGTGCGCAGATGCGGTCGTGGTCTCGCCGAATGGCAAGAGAGTGGAACTTCGGCTCGATGTACCGAGCACAAACAACATCGAATTCGGCGAAATCTGCGCCCAACAGCTCACAAACGAGCTTAACGCACTCGTTCATGGACCAGGCGGCGCTCCGTTGCTAGGCAATCGGGTCAATTTTTTTCCCGCGATCCATAGCCTATACTCCGATGCGAAGGCAGGCCGTGTTGTCGAGCTTGGCTTCGAGACCCCGACGAACTCGGTCAAGACCGAGCGTATGCGCGATCGAGATTCGGACTTGCGGAAAGAGCTGTTTCACAAGGGCGGCAAAGTTGCGGTCCCGAACATCACGCCGTTCAAGATATCTGTTAAGTTCGGCGACTCTACTAAGAAGTTCGGCGAGATCTTGCCTACGCTGTCGCTGCCCGGAAACTTCCGGGAGCTTTCAAAGCCGAAAGGTGAACTGTACCTTGCGGTTGTGGACGGTTGCCTTACAGAAGACTTGTTCCGGCAAACCATCGACACACTGCTCAACCATTGCTGACCATCATGCGAATCGACGAGGCGCTAGATCGCGTTAAGGACGTCTGGCAGGACCGCCCTGAGGGCGTTCTGTGCGGCGCGCTCGTCGATTTTCTCGCGCATCGAGCTCGGGAGACGAATCGAATTTCGTTCGGGCTGATCCAACAGATGGCTGAGAAGCGTTCGATTGCAGACCAAACCGTTGTGGCCGGAGTTGTCCAGTATCTGATTGGTCACGATCTACACCTGCTCGACCCAGTCTATGAGTACATAGACGAAGACGACCAGGTATTCGAACTACCCAATTCAGAAATTAAGTACACACTTAATAACGGAGAGTTCTTCCATCCCATGACCGGTGAGCCAGACAAGGAGTTCGAAACTCGAATTTTCCTTTCCTTTGCTCCGTCTGACCTTGCAAAGGAGCTCACAGCACCGGTATGAGCGACAACGAACTTGCAGGGGGGCAGCGCGTGGATGTGCGTACTGCCAGAGCACTCTTGCGCCTCGCGTCCTATGGAGATCGCGCTCTAGAGCGGGCGGCGGCGGACACTTACGCCGAGTTCGTTTCGGTGTTGCATGACGATCTCGATGAGATCTTCGGCCGGCTCGAAGACAATAAGAGCCACTATTGCGAGGCGAGCGAAGACGCGATCACCATTGCAATCGTGGGTCAACTCAAGACGGTTGGGTACATTGCGAACCACGATCCAGACAATGGCGGTCATTGCGACGTTGTAGTTGAAAGTCGCTGGAAACCAAACTTCAAGTGGTTGGGCGAAGCCAAGATCGACAATGGCCCTGCTTACCTTTGGGGAGGATGGTTACAACTCACTGAACGCTACAGCAACGCCCGCCCCGAAAATAATAAGGGCGGGATTTTGGTCTACGTCCAGTCGAAGAATGCAGTTGATCGCATGAATTCGTGGTCAGAGCACCTCCATCAGAACGGTATTGGTGCTGCATTCGAGTGGTCAGGAATACGCCAACGGTTGGCGTTCGCGACCGATATCCAACACGACTCAGGACAGAACTATGGCGTCCGACACATGGCTCTGAACGTCTACCACAAGCCCACAAAGTAAGGTTGGTGCCCACGTAGCGTACGACTCCCAGTCCCCGTGACCGCCAACGTTTGTAGAACAGCGCGAACTTTGTAGAACAAAAAAAAGCGGGTTCCATTGCTGGAACCCGCTTCGGTGTTGGTGCCGGCTGCAGGACTCGAACCCGCCACCTGATGATTACAAATCAACTGCTCTACCAGATGAGCTAAGCCGGCGTAGCGCGAGATTCTACCTCATTTCACGATCTTGAGGCGAGGTCTGCTGCCGCCTTTCGAGCCGTCGCCGTCGGTTTTCGGCGGTTCGTCGGCCCCTTCGGACGGCTCCTCGTTCGCGCCGCTGTCGGCGACCGGCGCCAACGGCGAGACGGACTCGTCGCGCTGCGCGTCATCGGCCGGCACGGCGTCATCGTCGAACGCGCCCGAATCCTCGCCTTCGCCTGCGACCGCATCGACCTGGAACGCCATGCCCTGCCCGTTCTCGCGCGCATAGATCGCGAGCACGTTGGCAACCGGAATCTCGATCTTGTGCGCCTTCCCGGAGAACCGGGCCGTGAACTCGATCCACTCGTTGCCCATCTGCAACTGGCTCGTCGCCTCGAAGCTGATGTTGAGCACGATCTCGCCGTCACGCACGAACTGACGCGGCACGCGCGTCGAGTTGTCGACCCTCACCGCGATATGCGGCGTGTAACCGTTATCGGTGCACCACTCGTACAACGCGCGCAGCAGATAAGGCTTCGTTGAAATCTCTTGCATCACAATCCTCGAACCCGGAGCGGGCACGCGGCACGCCGCGCCGCCCGCTCCGTCATGCCTTCATTGCAACGTTAACGACGCATGACCTTTTCGGACGGCGTCAGTGCTTCGATGTAGGCCGGACGGCTGAAGATCCGCTCGGCATACTTCATCAGCGGCGCGGCGTTCTTCGACAGCTCGATGCCGTAGTGATCCAGGCGCCACAGCAGCGGTGCGATCGCGACGTCGAGCATCGAGAACTCCTCGCCGAGCATGTACTTGTTCTTCACGAAGATCGGCGCGAGCTGCGTCAGGCGATCGCGGATCGCGAGGCGGGCCTTCTCGTGATTCTTCTCCGCCGCCTTGCCCTTCTCGTTCTCGAGCGTGCTGACGTGGACGAACAGCTCCTTCTCGAAGTTGAGCAGGAACAGGCGCGCACGCGCGCGCTGCACCGGGTCGGCCGGCATCAGTTGCGGGTGCGGGAAGCGCTCGTCGATGTACTCGTTGATGATGTTCGATTCGTACAGGATCAGGTCGCGCTCGACCAGGATCGGCACCTGACCGTACGGGTTCATCACCGAAATGTCTTCCGGCTTGTTGAACAGGTCGACGTCACGGATTTCGAAGTCCATGCCCTTCTCGAACAGCACCAGCCGGCAACGCTGGGAGAACGGGCAAGTTGTGCCGGAATACAGAACCATCATATTTGCGTTTCCTCAAAAAAGCCGAGGGCCGGCACGCGGCGAAACCCCTTTCACGGGTTCCGCCTTGCGCCGGCCCCACGCCGGTCAGGCGTGTTTACTTGATATCTTTCCAGTACGCGGCATTCAGCCGCCAGGCCAGGAAAGTCAGGACACCGAGAAAGATCAGCACCCACACGCCGAGGCGCTTGCGGGTCTGCTGGGCCGGCTCGGACATCCATGTCATATAGGCCACCAGGTCGGCCACCGCAGCATCGTAGTCGGGCGACGACAGCGTCCCCGGCGTGACCTGCTGGAAGCCGACGAGCGTGTGGACCTTCTCGCCCGTCTCCTCGTCCGTCTTGTCTTCGAATTTGGCTACGCGTTGCCCCTGCAGTTGCCACAACACATGGGGCATGCCGACGTTCTCGAACACCGCGTTGTTCCAGCCGGTCGGCCGCGTATCGTCGCGGTAGAAGCTGCGCAGATACGTGTACAGCCAGTCGCGGCCGCGCGCGCGCTCCTCGACCGACAGGTCGGGCGGCGTGGTGCCGAGCCAGTTCTTCGCGTCGTCGGGCCGCATCGCGACGGACATCGTGTTCCCGACCTTGTCGGTCGTGAACAGGAGATTCTTTTCGATCTCCTTCTGGGATATGCCCAGATCCGTCAGACGGTTGTAGCGCATCAGGTTCGCGCTGTGGCAGTTCAGGCAATAGTTTACAAACAATTGCGCGCCGTGCTGAAGCGAAACGAGATTTTCCGTGTTATCGGGCGCCCGGTCGAGCGGAAAATTACCCTCCGCCCGCGCGGCCGGCACCGCCAGCAACGCACAGGCGGTCGCCCCGATCAGCGCGAGCGTCGAAAGCAGTTTCTTCATGTCGTTCTCTCCTCGCTCACGTTAATGGGGCTTGAAGCGCACCCGTTCCGGCGGCTGCTTGAACGTGCCAAGCGGCGTCCAGACGGGCATGCCGAGGAAGAACGCGAAGTAGATCAACGCACAGGCCTGCGCGATCAGCGTCGCCGCCGGCGATGGCGGGCGCGTGCCGAGGAACGCGAGGGTCAGGAACGCCGCGACGAAGATCCCCAGGAACACCTTGTGGAACAGCGGCCGGTAGCGGATCGACTTCACCGGGCTGCGGTCGAGCCAAGGCAGGAAGAACAGCGTGATCACCGCCGAGCCCATCACGACGACGCCCCAGAACTTCGACTCCGTCAGGTACATGAACACGACGATCGCGGCGGCGAGCACCGGCAACCCGACCTTCCACTTGCCGCGCGCGCGGATCAGCGCGAGCACGCCGAGCAGCGCAATCACGATCATCAGCACGATCTTGAACGGGTCGGTGGTCGCGCGCAGCATCGCGTAGAACGCGGTGAAGTACCAGACCGGCGCGATCTCGGGCGGCGTCTGCAGCGGGTTCGCCGGGACGAAGTTGTTCGCCTCGAGGAAGTAGCCGCCCATCTCCGGCGAGAAGAACACGATCAGCGCGAACACCATCAGGAACACGCACACGCCGAGGAAGTCGTGCACCGAGTAGTACGGGTGGAACGGGATGCCGTCGAGCGGAATGCCGTTCTCGTCCTTCTTCGCCTTGATCTCGATGCCGTCCGGGTTGTTCGACCCGACTTCGTGCAACGCAACGAGGTGCGCGACGACGAGCCCGACCAGCACGAGCGGAATCGCGATCACGTGGAACGCGAAGAAGCGGTTCAGCGTGACGTCGGACACGACGTAGTCGCCGCGAATCCACAGCGACAGGTCCGGGCCGACGAACGGGATCGCCGAGAACAGGTTCACGATCACCTGCGCGCCCCAGAACGACATCTGGCCCCACGGCAGCAGATAGCCGAAGAACGCCTCGGCCATCAGGCACAGGAAGATCGCGCAGCCGAAGATCCACACGAGCTCGCGCGGCTTGCGGTACGACCCGTACAGCAGCCCGCGGAACATGTGCAGGTAGACGACCACGAAGAACATCGATGCACCGGTCGAGTGCATGTAGCGGATCAGCCAGCCCCACGGCACCTCGCGCATGATGTACTCGACCGACGCGAACGCGAGCGTCGAGTCGGGCTTGTAGTTCATCGTCAGGAAGATGCCCGTGACGATCTGGTTGACGAGCACCAGCAGCGCGAGGGAGCCGAAGAAGTACCAGAAGTTGAAGTTCTTCGGCGCGTAGTATTCGGATACGTGCTTCTTCCAGGTGGACGTGAGCGGGAAGCGCTGATCGATCCAGCCGGTGAAACCTGTCGTGGAGACTTCCTTGTTGTCGACGGCCATCACGCTTCTCCTTTCTCGTCCTTGCCGATCACGAGGGTCGTCGCCGACGTGAACATGTAGGGCGGGATGTCGAGATTCTGAGGCGCCGGCTTGTTCTTGAACACGCGGCCGGCGAGGTCGTAGGTCGAACCGTGACACGGGCACAGGAAACCGCCCGGCCAGTCGTCCGGCAGGTTCGGCTGCGGACCCGGCGTGAAGCGTTGGCTAGGCGTGCAGCCGAGGTGCGTGCACACGGCCATCACGACGAGAATGTTCTTGCGATCGGCCCGCGCGCGATATTCGTTCGCGCAATACGCGGGCAACGGCATCGAATACGGGGATTTCGTGGTCGGATCGGCCACTTCCTTGTCGGCCTTGACCACGTCGGCCAGCATCGAATCGGTGCGATTGAGGATCCAGACGGGTTTGCCGCGCCACGGCACGGTGACCATTTCGCCGGGCTTCAGGCCGCTGATATCGACCTCGACCGGTGCACCGGCCGCTTTCGCTTTCGCGGACGGCGCGAGCGACGCCGCGAAAGGTATGACGGTGGCTACGCCTCCTACGCCACCTGCTACGGATGTCGCAATCAGCCAGGTACGGCGGCCGCTGTCGACGCGTTTCTCTTCCTTGTCTCGCATCACACGCCCCACTTCTGAGTTGGATTTTCCGTCACGACTTTTCATTCCGCCGCTAGTTTGCGCGAATGGAGTCGCCATTTACAAGGCCCGGCGATGAAAATCCCTTCGAAGTGATTGATAGTTAAGGGTTATCCCCCACTATCGGAGCGATTAAATCATTTCTCTTTTAAGCAGATGCTACATTGTCGAATTTCGATGCGCTGCCGCAAATCCGTCGCTCAGACCGGATTATGAATATCGATAAAAAGGTGTTCGAGATCGAATTCTTCGGACAAGTGGCGCCCCAGCGCCTGAATTCCGTAGCGCTCGGTCGCATGGTGCCCCGCCGCAACGAACGCGACACCGCTCTCCGCCGCCGCGTGCGTGGTCGATTCGGACACCTCGCCGGTCAGGAACACGTCCGCGCCGGCATCGATCGCCGCGTCGAAATAGCTTTGCGCGGCGCCCGTGCACCACGCGATACGGCGCAGTTGCGTGTCCGGGTCGCCGAGCACGAGCGGCGTGCGGCCGAGCGTGCGCTCCACCTTCGCGACGAAGTGCTCGAGCGTGACCGGCATCGGCAGCGTCGCCATCCAGCCCAAGTCGCCTTCGCCGAAGCGCTGCTCGCCGATCAGGCCGAGCTTTTCGCCGAGCTGCGCGTTGTTGCCGAACTCGGGATGCGCGTCCAGCGGCAGGTGAAACGCGAACAGGTTCAGGTCGTTCGCGAGCAGCAGCTTCAGGCGCTGATACTTGCGGCCGGTGATCTGCGGCGCCTCGTTGCGCCAGAAATAGCCGTGATGGACGAGCACGGCATCCGCCCCCCATTCGAGCGCGGCTTCGAGGAGCGCGACCGACGCCGTCACGCCGGTGGCGATCTTCTCGATCTTGCGACGCCCTTCGACCTGGAGGCCGTTCGGGCAATAGTCCTTGAAGCGCGCGGTTTCAAGGGTATTGTTCAAGTACAATTCAAGTTCGATCCGATCCATATAAACCTCTAATCCATTCAGATGCTTAGACGCTTCTGGCTGTTCTTCGCGCAGGCGGTGACCGTACTGCTCGCGCTGATGTTCATCGTCGTGACGCTCAAGCCGCAATGGCTGCAACGGCAAGGACAGCTCGGCAAGCAGCTCGCCACGCCGATCGTCGCGCTGCGCGAAGTCGCGCCGGGCATCGGCGGCGCACCGGCGACCACGTCGTATGCCGAAGCCGCGCAGAAGGCGATGCCGGCCGTCGTCAACGTGTTCTCCAGCAAGGACGGCTCGCTGCCGCCCGACCCGCGCGCAAAGGATCCGCTGTTCCGTTACTTCTTCGGCGACCGCAACGCCCGCAAGCAGCAGGACGAGCCGGCCGCCAACCTCGGCTCCGGCGTCATCGTGAGCCCTGAAGGTTACATTCTAACGAACCAGCACGTCGTGGACGGCGCCGACCAGATCGAAGTCGCGCTCGCCGACGGCCGCACGGCCACCGCGAAAGTGATCGGCAGCGATCCCGAAACCGATCTCGCGGTGCTGAAGATCAACATGACGAACCTGCCGACGATCACGCTCGGCCGCTCCGACCAGTCGCGCGTCGGCGACGTCGTGCTCGCGATCGGCAACCCGTTCGGCGTCGGCCAGACGGTGACGATGGGGATCATCAGCGCGCTCGGCCGCAACCACCTCGGCATCAACACGTTCGAGAACTTCATCCAGACCGACGCGCCGATCAACCCCGGCAATTCCGGCGGCGCACTGGTCGACGTGAACGGCAACCTGCTCGGTATCAACACGGCGATCTACTCGCGCTCGGGCGGCTCGCTCGGCATCGGCTTCGCGATTCCGGTGTCGACCGCGCGCACGGTGCTCGAAAGCATCATCACGACCGGCTCGGTCACGCGCGGCTGGATCGGCGTCGAGCCGCAGGACGTCACGCCGGAAATCGCCGAGTCGTTCGGGCTCCAGCAGAAATCGGGCGCGATCGTCGCGGGCGTGCTGCAGGGCGGCCCCGCCGACAAGGCCGGCATCAAGCCGGGCGACATCCTGGTGAGCGTCAACGGCGAGGACATCACCGACACGACGAAGCTGCTGAACGTCGTCGCGCAAATCAAGCCGGGTACGCCGACCAAGGTGCACGTCGTCCGCAAGGGCAAGCAGTTCGACGTGAACGTCGTGATCGGCAAGCGTCCGCCGCCGCCGAAGCAGACGCTCGACGAGCAGGACAGCGACACCGAATGAGGCGCGGCGGGCGGCACGCCGCTTGCCGTTCGCGATGCGATTTGATGCGGCGCGGAAATGAAAAAGGGCAGCCGGCTGGCTGCCCTTTTGCTTTGCTTCGAACGATGTCCGGTGCCGGAAAGGCCGCGTTGGCATGTGCTGGCTGGCGGCCAATCACGGGTACCGGCCCCTCCGGCCTGACCGGAAAAGCCGCCCGGCGCCGCGCCGTCAACCCGCGGCTTCGCCGTTCCCCGCCTCGCCCTCTTCCGCCGGCTTCTTCGGCACGAAGAACCGCGCGGCCAGCAGCCCGATCTCGAACAGCACGACGAGCGGCAGCGCCAGCATCAGTTGCGAGAACACGTCCGGCGGCGTGACGACCGCCGCGACCACGAATGCGCCGACGATCACGTACGGTCGCATTTCCTTCAGCTTCTTCAGGGACAGCACGCCCATCCGGACGAGCAGCACGACGACGATCGGCACCTCGAACGTGACGCCGAACGCGATGAACATCCCGAGCACGAAGCTCAGGTAGTTGTCGATGTCGGTCGTCATCTCGGCCCCGAGCGGCGCGTTGTAGTGCGCCATCACGCGGAAGATCGTCGGAAACACGAGGAAGTACGCGAATGCCATCCCGCACAGAAACAGCACGTAGCTGCTGCCGACGAGCGGCGTGACGAGCTTCTTCTCGTGCTGGTACAGCCCAGGCGCGACGAACGCCCAGATCTGGTACAGCACGATCGGCAGCGCGATCACGAGCGCGACGAGCATCGTGACCTTCATCGGCACGAAGAACGAGCCGGTGACGTCGGTGACGATCATCTTGCCGTCTTTCGGCAGGTTCTCCATCAACGGCCGCGCGAGCAGCCTGAAGATGTCGGGCGCCCAGTAGACGAGCCCGAGGAACACGACGATCACGGCCAGCCCCGCGCGAATGATGCGATCGCGAAGCTCGACGAGATGGGAAATGAAGGTTTCTTCCGGGGCGTCGCCCGGGTTCTGCTGGGGGTCGCTCACACCGGCCCTCGGTAGGATTGACGAGCGAGCATGCGCTCGACTCAGAAGAAGCGCGTCGGCCGGCGCAGGCTGGCCGGCTGGTGGCGCGCGACGCGTGCGGCGCCCGACTGCACGTGGGTGCGGCGGGTCGTCGCGCGCTTGTACCAGACAGGCGTCGCCGCCTGCTTGATGCGCCAGTTGCGACGCTTCGGCGCAAGCGCCGCAGAACTGCCGCCACGCCACGACGGCGCCGCGGGCGTGTCGCTACCGTACGTGCCGGCATCGACCGAGCCTTCGTTGACCCCGCCGACCGCGGAATGCCACGTGTCGTTCAGCGCCTTCTCGTGCTCGCGCAGGTTGTCGTGAATCGTCGTCTCGACATTGCGCGCGGCCGATTCGAAATCGGTCTTCATCGTCCGCAGCGCGTCGAGTTCGATTTCGCGCGAGACCTCGGCCTTCACGTCGTTGATGTACCGCTGCGCGCGGCCGAACAGCGCGCCGGCCGTACGCGCGACGCGCGGCAGGCGCTCGGGGCCGAGCACCACGAGCGCGACGACGCCGATCAGCGCCATCTTCGAAAGACCGAGATCCAGCATCGCGAATGCCTGTCAGCGTGCCGGCGTTACGCCTTGTTCGAATCGGAACGCGTCGTTTCCTTCGCGTTGACGTCGACCGTGCCCGAACGCGGCAATTGCTGCGCGTCCGCCGGCGTTTCGCCTTCCTTCATGCCGTCCTTGAAACCCTTCACGGCGCTGCCGAGGTCGTTGCCGATGTTGCGCAGCTTCTTCGTACCGAAAACCAGCGCGACGATCAGCAGCACGATCAGCCAGTGCCAAATGCTCAATCCACCCATGATGAAACCTCTCCTCAACCACGCCGCGATGCGGCGCAAATCGCCGGCGACGCGCCGGCTTCGACTATCGGATGCGGGGAAACGCCCCGCGTCGTCAACCCATCCGTTGCCACGGGCGCGGGCCGGCCAGGATATGCGCGTGCAGGTGGTAGACCTCCTGCCCACCGCCCGGGCCCGTGTTGATCACCGTGCGAAAACCGGTTTCGCCGCCCGTATACGCGACCCCGAGCTGGTCGGCCAGACGCGCGACGAGCAGCATCAGCCGGCCGAGCATCGGCGCATCGGCGTCGCCCACCGCCGACAGCGTCGGCACGTGCCGGCGCGGAATCACGAGCACGTGCGTCTCGGCCGCCGGGCGGATGTCGCGGAACGCGACGAATTCGTCGTCCTCGTGCACCTTCGTGCTCGGGATCTCGCCTGCCGCGATCTTGCAGAACAGGCAATTCGGATCGTGACTCATGTTGCTCCTGCAAACGCCCGCGCGCGGCCGGTCAGAACCACGCCTGCGGATCGAGCGTCTTGTTGTCGTTCAGGTACAGCCAACCCTTGATGATACGGTACAGCGTCCAAATCCATGTGACAAACATCACGACGAATCCGACCGCGACGAACAGCAGCGCGATCCCGATCGCGTAAGCGATCAGCGCGCGCCAGAACGTGCGGATCTGCCACTCGAAGTGATCGGCGTACGGCGTGCCGGCCACGT
Source organism: Burkholderia sp. NRF60-BP8 (assembly GCF_001522585.2). Taxonomy (NCBI): domain Bacteria; kingdom Pseudomonadati; phylum Pseudomonadota; class Betaproteobacteria; order Burkholderiales; family Burkholderiaceae; genus Burkholderia; species Burkholderia sp. NRF60-BP8. Next base: position 401,788 of record NZ_CP013373.1, on the reverse strand, counting down.
CGCCGCGCTTCACGTAGTTGATGATGATCGCGACGATGCCGGTGACACCGCCCGTCAGCCAGTGAATCGCATAGAGGCCGTACAGCACGTGGGTCAGCGTGCGCAGCCCGTTCAGGCGTTCGGCATCGGCTGCTCCCGGCACCGCCGGCGTCGGAAACTGGTTCGACGTTTCGTTCATGATGCTACCCCCGTCAGATGACAATTCTTACAGCTTACCGCACTGTTGCCACCGCGGCGGGGCCTGTGCGTCACCCGCCGTTTTCCTCGCGCTCGCGGCGCTTGCGCAGCGCTTTTTCCTCGATGCCCGACAAGCCTTCGCGGCGCTCGAGTTCGGCGATCACGTCGGCCGGGCTCAGGTCGAAATGCGACAGCATCACGAGGCAGTGGAACCACAGGTCGGCCACCTCGCCGACGAGCGCGCTCGGCGCGCCGCCCTGGCGCACGTCCTTCGCGGCCAGCACGACTTCCGTCGCCTCTTCGCCGATCTTCTTCAGCACCGCGTCGTCGCCCTTGTGGAACAGGCGCGACACGTACGATTGATCGGGATCGCCGCCCTTGCGGCTATCGATCACGGCCGCGAGGCGCAGCAGCGTGTCTTCGGTCGATTGCGTCATTTGTAGATGTGTTCGGGGTCTTTCAGCACCGGCTCGACCGCGACCCAGTCGCCGCCGTCCACGGTGCCTTCGAATTTCTGGAAGAAGCACGAATGCCGGCCGGTGTGGCACGCGATGCCCGACACCTGTTCGACCTTCAGCAGCACGACGTCCTCGTCGCAGTCGAGCCGCACCTCGTGCACGTGCTGCACGTGGCCCGACTCCTCGCCCTTGAACCACAGGCGCTTGCGCGACCGCGAATAATAGACCGCGCGCCGGGTCTCGATCGTCTTCGCGAGCGCCTCGCGATTCATCCACGCGAACATCAGCACGTCGTTCGTCGACGCTTCCTGCGCGATCACCGGCACGAGGCCGTTGTCGTCCCAGCGGACTTTGTCGAGCCACGCGGGCAGGGATTTCGTTTCGGTATTCATCACAGCCTCACCGGGATGCCCTGGTCGGACATGAAACGCTTCGCCTCGCCGACCGTGTGCTCGCCGTAGTGGAAGATGCTCGCGGCCAGCACCGCGTCGGCGCGACCGTCCTTGATGCCGTCCGCGAGATCCTGCAGGCAGCCGACGCCGCCCGACGCGATCACCGGCACCGGCACCGCGTCCGACACGCCGCGCGTGAGCGCGAGGTCGAAGCCCGACTTCGTGCCGTCGCGGTCCATGCTCGTGAGCAGGATCTCGCCCGCGCCGAGCTCGGCCATCTTGCGCGCCCATTCGATCGCGTCGAGGCCCGTGTTCTTGCGGCCGCCGTGCGTGAACACTTCCCAGCGCGGCGTCTCGCCGTCCGCCGATACGCGCTTCGCGTCGATCGCGACGACGATGCACTGCGAGCCGTACTTGTCGGCCGCGTCGCGCACGAGCTGCGGATTCGCGACCGCCGACGAATTCATGCTGACCTTGTCCGCACCCGCGTTCAGCAGGCGCCGTACGTCCTCGACGGCACGCACGCCGCCGCCGACGGTCAGCGGAATGAACACCTGCGACGCAACGGCTTCGATGATCGGCAGGATCAGGTCGCGCTGGTCGGACGTCGCGGTGATGTCGAGGAAAGTCAGTTCGTCGGCGCCCTGCTCGTCGTAGCGGCGGGCGATTTCGACGGGGTCGCCGGCGTCGCGCAGCTCGACGAAATTGACGCCCTTGACGACACGCCCGGCAGTCACGTCCAGGCAGGGGATGATGCGTTTAGCTAGAGCCATGATGTTGCGCCAAATGCCGCGCTGGGACGGCCGGTTGCGGAAGCCTCGCGCGAGGCTTCCGGTCGGGGCTGCTCGCGGGCAGCCCCGGCGAACGCGACGACCGCGGTTACGCGTTGTCGAGTTCGCCGTTCAGTTCGTCCGCGCGCTTTTGCGCGGCCGCGAAATCGAGATCGCCGGAGTAGATCGCACGGCCGCAGATCACGCCTTCGACGCCGTGCTCTTCCACTTCGCACAGGCTCTCGATGTCCGTGAGGTTCGACAGGCCGCCGCTCGCGATCACCGGGATGCCGACCGCCTGCGCGAGCTTCACGGTCGCGTCGATGTTGATGCCCTGCAGCATCCCGTCGCGGCCGATGTCCGTGTAGACGATCGATTCGACGCCGTAGTCCTCGAACTTCTTCGCGAGATCGATCACTTCGTGGCCGGTCAGCTTGCTCCAGCCGTCGGTCGCGACCTTGCCTTCCTTCGCGTCCAGCCCGACGATGATGTTGCCCGCGAACGCGGTGCATGCGTCCTGCAGAAAGCCCGGATTCTTCACGGCGGCCGTGCCGATGATCACATAGGACAGGCCGGCGTCGAGATACTTCTCGATCGTCTCGAGGCTGCGGATGCCGCCGCCGAGCTGCACCGGGATTTCGTCGCCGACTTCGTCGAGGATCGCTTCGATCGCCTCGAGATTCTTCGGCTTGCCGGCGAATGCGCCGTTCAGGTCGACGAGATGGAGCCGCCGGGCGCCGAGATCGACCCACTTGCGGGCCATCGCCGCCGGGTCCTCGGAGAAAATCGTGGCCTGGTCCATATCGCCCTGTTTGAGGCGCACACACTGACCGTCTTTGAGGTCGATGGCCGGAATCAGCAACATAGCAATCGGGTGTCGTCGTGGAAAATGAAAAGAATCCGGCGCGTACCGGCCAAACCGGTGCCGCGCCGTCTCGCTAGTTTAGTACAACTCTATCGGCGCTTAAGCGGGCAAGCCCCGCGCGACAGGCCGTTCGGCCAGATCGACTGTGGCTCGCGCACCACGTTTACGGTTTCCAGTGTACGAAGTTGCGATACAGACGCAACCCGACCTCCGCGCTTTTCTCGGGGTGGAATTGGGTCGCGAAGAGATTGTCCCGCGCGACCGCGGACGTAAACGGCGCGCCGTAGGCCGTTTCGCCGACCGTGTGCGCCGGGTTGTCCGGCGTCACGTAATAGCTGTGCACGAAGTAGAAATACGCGTCGTCGGGCACGCCGTCCCACAGCGGGTGCGGCCGCGCCTGGCGCACGCGGTTCCAGCCCATCTGCGGCACCTTGAAGCGCGAGCCGTCGTCCTGCAGCCGGCCGTCGAGCTCGAAGCGCACGACCTTGCCGGGCAGCAGCCCGAGGCCCTTCGTGTCGCCTTCCGCGCTCCAGTCGAACAGCATCTGCTCGCCGACGCACACGCCGAGCAGCGGCTTCGTGCGCGACGCTTCGATCACCGCTTCCTGCAGCCCCGATTCGCCGAGGCAGCGCATGCAGTCCGGCATCGCGCCCTGGCCGGGCAGCACGACGCGGTCGGCCGCGCGAATCGCGGCCGGCGTGTCGACGATCGCCACGTCGGCGGCCGGTTCCGCCTTCTTGAGCGCCTGCGCGACCGAGCGCAGGTTGCCCATCCCATAATCCACAATCGCAATCGAAGTTTTCATCTCAGTGCAGGCAGTAGCGCCCTCAGTCCATTGACGATGAATTCCACCGCCAGCGCCGACAGCATCAGACCCATCAGCCGCGTGGCGATGTTGATGCCGGTGCGGCCGATCCAGTTCGCGATCGGCTCGGCGAGCCGCATCGCGACGAAACACAGAAAAGCCAGGGCCGCGCCGATCGCGACCAGCCCGGCCCGCTCATACCAGTGATGCGCGCTCGCCGCATAGACGATCACCGTGCTGATCGAGCCGGGGCCCGTGAGCAGCGGAATCGCCAGCGGCACGACCGCGATGTTGTCCTTCAGCTCGGCTTCGTCGCGCTCCTCGGGCGTCGATCGCGTGTTGCCGATCTGCGCGTTGAGCATGTTGATCGCCATCAGCAGCATGATGATCCCGCCGCCGACTTCGAGCGATCCGACCGAAATGCCGAAGAAGTGGATGATCTGCTGCCCGAGCAGCGCGGTCACCGTCATCACGCAGAACACCGACACCGACGCGATCCGGATCGTGCGCCGCCGCTCGGCTTCCGTCTGCTGCGCCGTCAGGCTCAGGAAGAACGGCACCGCGCCGACCGGATTGATCAGCGCGAGCAGCGAAATGAACGATTTGAGCAGATCCATCGCAAGCCGGCGCCGCGCGCCGAAGCCGTGAGGTTGTCCCGAGCGCAGTCCGTTCGGACGTTCAGAGGCTTCCTTTCGTCGACGGAATCTGCCCCGCCGCGCGCTCGTCGAGCTCCACCGCCGCGCGCAGCGCGCGGCCGAAGGCCTTGAACACCGTCTCGAGCTGATGGTGCGCGTTGATCCCGCGCAGGTTGTCGATGTGCAGCGTGACGCCCGCGTGGTTCACGAACCCGCGGAAGAACTCGATCGACAGGTCGACGTCGAACGTGCCGATCCGCGCGCGCGTGAACGGCACGTGGAATTCGAGGCCGGGCCGGCCCGAGAAGTCGATCACGACGCGCGACAGCGCCTCGTCGAGCGGCACGTACGAATGGCCGTAGCGGCGGATGCCCTTGCGATCGCCGATCGCCTTCGCGACGGCCTGGCCAAGCGTGATGCCGACGTCCTCGACCGTGTGGTGATCGTCGATATGCGTGTCGCCATGCGCTTCGACCTCGAGATCGACCAGACCGTGTCGCGCGATCTGGTCGAGCATATGGTCGAGAAACGGCACGCCGGTGGCCAGCTTCTGCCGGCCGGTGCCGTCGAGATCGAGCTTCACACGGATCTGCGTTTCGCTGGTATTGCGAACGACTTCCGCCACACGCATGGCAATTCCTTGATCGAGTCTGATGTAAATGGGGATTGATCGTCGCGCGCCGCCGCGCCCTGGGCTCAACCGGGCAGCGCGAGTTTCAAGGCGGCCAGCAGGCGGGCGTTTTCGTCGGGAGAACCGACGGTCAGCCGCACGCATTCGGCCAGTAATGGATGCATTTTACTCACGTTTTTGACCAGCACCCGCTCGGTGAGCAGCGCATCGAACACGGCAGCCGCGTCCGGCACGCGCACCAGCAGGAAGTTGCCGGCGCTCGGGAACACCGTCGCGCCCGGCAGCGCGGCCACCGCCTGCGCGAGGCGCGCGCGCTCCGCACGCAATTGCGCCGCCTGCGCATCGAGCACGTCGAGGTGATCGAGCAGGAAATCGGCGGTCGCCTGGGTCAGCACGTTGATGTTGTACGGCGGGCGCACCTTGTCGAATTCGTTCAGCCAGGCGGGCGAGCCGACGAGATAGCCGAGGCGGATACCCGCGAGGCCGAGCTTCGACACCGTGCGCATCACGACGACGTTGTCGAACTCGGCGGCACGCGGCAGCCACGAGCGCTCCGCGAACGGCTGGTACGCCTCGTCGATCACGATCAGGCTGTGCCGCGCGGCCGCGACGATCCGCTCGACGTCGGCATCGTCGTACAGCGTGCCGGTGGGGTTGTTCGGATACGCGAGATAGACGATCGCCGGCCGGTGCTCCTCGATCGCCGCAAGCATCGCGTCGACGTCGAGCGTCAGGTCGGCCTTCAGCGGCACGCCGACGAATTCGAGCTGCGCGAGCTTCGCCGAAAGCTCGTACATCACGAAGCCCGGCACCGGCGCGAGCACCTTCGCGCCCGGCCGCGCGCACGCGACCGCGATCATGCTGATGATTTCGTCGGAACCGTTGCCGAGCAGCACGTCGCAACCGGCCGGCACGCGCATCGCGTGGCGCAGCTTGTCGAGCAGCGCGGCCGGGCGCGGCGCCGGGTAGCGGTTCAGCGCGACCTGCGCGAGCCGCTCGCCAAGCGCCGCGGCGAGCGGCGCCGGCAGCGGATACGGGTTCTCCATCGCGTCGAGCTTCACGAATCCGCTCGCGTCGGGAACCGGGTAGCTCGTCATCGCGAGCACGTCGCGGCGAATGATGTCTTGTGGCGTCGTCATGGTCTCAAGCCGGCGTGCGTCGCGCCGGCGTCAAATGGTCGGCAAGGCGGCGGCTGCCGCCCTGCACTCGTCTCCTGCGTCGATCCGGGGCCGCCGGTGCCGGCGCCTGCGCGCCCGCCCGGCCCCGCGCACCATGCGCGGTCAGCCCTTCATCCGGAACTCTGCGCTCCTCGCATGCGCCTGCAGCCCTTCGCCGTACGCGAGCTCGGACGCGATCTCGCCGAGCGTCTGCGCACCTTCCGCGCTGACCTCGATCAGGCTCGAGCGCTTGATGAAGTCGTACACGCCGAGCGGCGACGAGAAGCGCGCGGTGCGCGACGTCGGCAGCACGTGGTTCGGCCCCGCGCAGTAGTCGCCGAGGCTTTCGCTCGTATAGCGGCCGAGGAAGATCGCGCCCGCATGGCGGATCTGCTGGCCCCATTGCTGCGGCTCCAGCGCCGAGATCTCGAGGTGTTCCGGCGCGATGTCGTTCGCGATCCGGCACGCCTCGGCCATGTCGCGCACCTTGATCAGCGCGCCGCGCCCCTCGAGCGACGCACGGATCACGTCCTGGCGCGGCATCGTCGGCAGCAGCTCGTCGATCGCCTTCTCGACGCGATCGAGGAACGCACCGTCCGGGCACAGCAGGATCGACTGCGCGAGTTCGTCGTGCTCGGCCTGCGAGAACAGGTCCATCGCGACCCAATTCGGATCGGTCGTGCCGTCGCACAGCACGAGGATTTCCGACGGCCCGGCGATCATGTCGATGCCGACCGTGCCGAATACGCGGCGCTTCGCCGACGCGACGTACGCGTTGCCGGGGCCGCAGATCTTGTCGACGGCCGGCACCGTCGCCGTGCCGTACGCGAGCGCGCCGACCGCCTGCGCGCCGCCGATCGTGAACACGCGATCGACGCCGCCGAGCAGCGCCGCGGCGAGCACGAGGTCGTTCTTCACGCCGTCCGGCGTCGGCACGACCATCACGATCTCGCCGACCCCCGCGACGCGCGCGGGAATCGCGTTCATCAGCACCGACGACGGATACGCGGCCTTGCCGCCCGGCACGTACAGGCCGACGCGGTCGAGCGGCGTGACCTTCTGGCCGAGCACCGTGCCGTCGCTTTCCGTGTACTGCCAGCTATGCGTGCCGCACTCGATCTTCTGCTTCTCGTGGTACGCGCGCACCCGCGCCGCGGCGGCTTCCAGCGCCGCGCGCGCCTTCGGCGCGAGGCCGTCGAGCGCCGTCTGCAGCGCGTCCTGCGGCAGTTCGAGCGCGGCGACGCTGTCCGCGCTCAGCCGGTCGAAGCGGTTCGTGTACTCGAGCACCGCGGCGTCGCCGCGCGACTTCACGTCGGCGAGGATCTGCGCGACCGATTGCTCGATCGCTTCGTCTTCGCTCGCCTCGAACGCGAGCACGGCGCGCAGCGCGGCGCCGAAGTCTTCGTTCGTCGAATCGAGCTTGCGGATGGTGATGGACATGGGAGTTCCGTTACGGTGATGCGCTCAACCGCCATTCTGCGACGCGCGTTCGAACGCGTCGAGGATCGGCTTGAGCGCCGCGCGCTTCAGCTTCAGCGCGGCCTGGTTCACGACGAGGCGCGACGAGATCGCCATGATCTCCTCGACCTCGACCAGATTGTTCGCCTTCAGCGTGCCGCCCGAGCTGACGAGGTCGACGATCGCATCGGCCAGCCCGACCAGCGGCGCCAGCTCCATCGAGCCGTACAGCTTGATCAGGTCGACGTGCACGCCCTTCGCGGCAAAGTGTTCGCGCGCCGTTTCGACGTATTTGGTCGCGACCCGCAGGCGCGCGCCCTGGCGCACCGCGTTCGCGTAGTCGAAACCGGCCGGCACGGCCACCGACATCCGGCAGCGCGCAATGTTCAGATCGATCGGCTGGTACAGGCCCGAGCCGCCGTGCTCGACCAGCACGTCCTTGCCGGCCACGCCGAAATCGGCCGCGCCGTATTCGACGTAGGTCGGCACGTCGCTCGCGCGCACGATGATCACGCGCAGGTTCGGATCGGTCGTCGGCAGGATCAGCTTGCGCGACGTTTCCGGATCCTCGGCCACCTGCACGCCGGCGGCGGCCAGCAACGGCAGGGTTTCCTCGAAAATCCGGCCCTTCGACAGGGCGAGGGTCAGCGGCGCGCTCATGCTTGGCTCCCGGAAAGGCGGCGCACGTTCGCGCCGACGGCGGTCAGTTTGGTTTCCATGCGGTCGTAGCCGCGGTCCAGGTGATAGATGCGGTCGACGAGCGTTTCGCCGTCGGCGCGCAGCCCGGCGATCACGAGGCTCGCCGACGCACGCAGGTCGGTCGCCATCACGTTCGCGCCCGACAGCTTCTCGACACCCGTCACGAGCGCCGTGTTGCCGTCGATCGTGATGTTCGCGCCGAGCCGGTTCAGCTCCTGCACATGCATGAAGCGGTTCTCGAAAATGGTTTCGACGACCTGCGCGGTGCCCGTCGCGACCGTATTGAGGGCCATGAACTGCGCCTGCATGTCGGTCGGGAATGCCGGGTATTCCGACGTGCGGATCGTCACCGCCGACGGGCGGCGGTCCATCTTCACGCGCAGCCAGCTGTCACCTTCCTCGATCGACACGCCCGCTTCGCGCAGCTTGTCGATCACCGCGTCGAGGATGTGCGGGCGCACGCCCGTCAGCGTCACGTCGCCGCCGGCCGCCGCGACCGCGCACAGGAACGTGCCGGCCTCGATGCGGTCGGGGATCACCGAATGGCGCGCGCCGTGCAGCCGCTCGACGCCCTGGATCACGAGGCGGTCGGTGCCGATGCCGTCGATTTTCGCGCCCATCGCGACCAGCAAGTGTGCGAGATCGCTCACTTCCGGCTCGCGGGCGGCGTTTTCGATCACCGTCTCGCCGTCGGCGAGCGTCGCCGCCATCAGCAGGTTTTCGGTCCCCGTCACCGTGATCATGTCGGTGACGATGCGCGCGCCCTTCAGGCGCTTCGCGCGCGCTTCGATGAAGCCGTGCTCGATGCTGATCTCGGCGCCCATCGCCTGCAGGCCCTTGATGTGCTGGTCGACCGGCCGCGCGCCGATCGCGCAGCCGCCCGGCAGCGACACCTTCGCCTCGCCGAAGCGCGCGAGCAGCGGCCCGAGCACGAGGATCGACGCGCGCATCGTCTTCACGAGCTCGTACGGTGCGACGAGGTTGTCGACGCGCGACGCGTCGAGCTGCACGCGGCAGCCGTCGGTCTCGCTCTTCACGCCCATCTGGTTCAGCACCTTCAGCGTGGTGCGCACGTCCTTCAGGTTCGGCACGTTGTCGAGCTCGACCGGCTCGGCGCTGAGCAGCCCCGCGCACAGGATCGGCAACGCCGCGTTCTTCGCGCCCGACACGACGATCTCGCCGGACAGCCGGCGACCGCCTTCGATCACCAGCTTGTCCATCCCCTGTCCCTGCGATTCCCCGTTGGCGGCCGGGTGTGCCGTGGCGACGCTCTGGACGGCGTCGCGCTCGTTGGCGGTGACTTGCACTCAGTGATTTCCGTTTATGCGTTCTGCCATTCGGCGGGCGTCAGCGTCTTCATGCTGAGCGCGTGAATTTCCTGCTTCATGCGATCGCCGAGCGCCGCATAGACGAGCTGGTGCCGCTGGATCGGCCGCTTGCCTTCGAAGGCCGCCGACACGATCGTCGCGAAGAAATGCTGGCCGTCGCCTTCGACTTCCAGATGCGTGCAGGCGAGACCGCCGGCGATGTATTGCTTGACCTGTTCGGGAGTCGGCAACATGGTGTAAGGCTCCTGTCGGCGCGCGCCGCCCAAGGGCGGCCGCGGCCTGTCGATATCAATGACGCAGTTTGTAGCCGGTCGCGAGCAGCCGCATCGCGATCAGCGCGAGCAGCACGAAGAAACCGGTGACGATCGCGAGGCTTGCGAACGGGTTGATGTCGGACGCGCCGAAGAACCCGAAACGGAAGCCGTCGATCATGTAGAAAAACGGGTTGAGACGCGACACTTCACGCCACACGGGCGGCAGCGAGTGCGTCGAATAGAACACGCCGGACAGAAACGTCAGCGGCATGATCAGGAAGTTCTGGAACGCGGCGAGCTGGTCGAACTTCTCGGCCCAGATCCCGGCGATCAGGCCGAGCGTGCCGAGGATCGCCGAGCCGAGCAGCGCGAACGCAATGATGAACAGCGGCGCCGCGAAGTGCATCGGGATAAACCAGATCGTCACGACGAACACGCCCGCGCCGACCGCGAGCCCGCGCACGACGGACGCGAGCACGTACGCGCCGAAGATGTCGCGATACGACAGCGGCGGCAGCAGCATGAACACGAGGTTGCCGGTGATCTTCGACTGGATCAGCGACGACGAGCTGTTCGCGAACGCGTTCTGCAGCACGCTCATCATCACGAGGCCCGGCACGAGAAAGCTCACGTATTCGACACCGGGATAGACCTCGACGCGGCCCGACAGCGCATGGCCGAAGATCGTCAGATACAGCAGCGCGGTGACGATCGGCGCGAGCACCGTCTGGAACGACACCTTCCAGAAACGCAGCAGTTCCTTGTAGAACAGCGTGCGGAACCCGCTTCCCGGCACGCGCCGGGCCGTCCCCTCGGACGACAGCGAACGCAGTTCGCGTGGGTAGTGTTGATTCATGCCAGACCCTCGATCACCTCGGCCCCGTTCATCACCTGGACGAACACGTCCTCGAGGTCGGCCTTGCGGACCTCGATCTCGTCGAACGTGCAGCCCGCCGCGCGGCATTGCGCGAGGATGCGTTCGACCTCGTCGTAACTCGCGAGGCGCAGCAGGTGCTCGCCCGGCGCGCGCGCGGCCGGGTCGGTTTCCAGTCCGCGCAGCTCGGCCGGCAGCGCGCCCGTCGCGAACCGCAGGTACAGCTGCAGGCCCGCGAAGCGGCGCAGCAGCGCGTCGGTGCGGTCGAGCGCGACGACTTCGCCGCGGCGCAGCATCGCGATGCGGTCGCACAGCGACTCGGCTTCCTCGAGGTAATGGGTGGTCAGCACGATCGTGTGACCCTCGCGATTCAGGCGCGAGATGAATTTCCACAGCGTCTGGCGCAATTCGACGTCGACGCCGGCGGTCGGCTCGTCGAGCACGATCACGGGCGGCCGGTGCACGAGCGCCTGCGCGACGAGCACGCGGCGCTTCATCCCGCCCGACAGCGCGCGCATGTTCGCGTCGGCTTTCTCGGTGAGATCGAGATTGGCCATCACTTCATCGATCCAGTCGTCGTTGCGGCGCAGCCCGAAATAGCCGGACTGGATCCGCAGCGTCTCGCGAACGGTGAAGAACGGGTCGAAAACGAGCTCCTGCGGAACGACGCCGAGTGCGCGGCGCGCGCTGCGGAAGTCCTGGACGACGTCGTGACCGAGCACCGAGATACTGCCTTCGTCGGCCCGGGCGAGCCCGGCGAGGATGCTGATGAGCGTGGTCTTGCCTGCGCCGTTGGGGCCGAGCAGACCGAAAAACTCGCCTTCCTCGACCGACAGGCTGACGCCCTTGAGCGCCTGAAGCGACTTGTAGCGCTTCTTGACGTGACGGATTTCTATGGCTGACATGACTGTGCGCGACGCCAGGGCCGCGACGCCTATTCTGTGCTTGCTGCGAAAGAAAATGGGGGCCGGACGCCGATTGGCTGCCCCGCAAAACGCTTGATTATAGGGCAAACCGGCTGGGGGAGCCGGCGCCGGCGGCGCGCGGCCTGAAGCGTGCGCGCGCCGGCTGGCGCGGCAGGCTTCGGTCGGACAGGTCAATGTCGCCCGGTGCCGTCGATGAGCGCGTCGACGCCGTAGGCACGCGCGAGGCTGGCGAGCTGCGGAGGGAGATTGAGGATGTCGAGGGTTGCGCCGCGCGCTTTGGCGGCACGTTGCCATGCGAGCAGCACGGCGAGCGCGGACGAGTCGAACTGCGTCAGCGCCGCGCAATCGACGGCGGTCGCGCCGGCGCCGATGCGCGCTAGACCGTCCGCGAGCGCGGACTTCGCGCTCGCGACGGTCAGCGAGGAACCGGCTGCGAAGCCGCTCACGACGCTTGCTTGCCCGCGGCAAGTTCCTGGTTGCGCTGCGACAGGAACTTGATCAGGCCGTCCACGCCGCTTTGCTGGATCTTCTCGTTGAACTGTTGCTGGTACGTCTGGATCAGCCATGCGCCGAGCACGTTCAGGTCATACACCTTCCAGCCGTTCGCCGTCTTGTACAGGCGATAGTCGATCTGGACCGGCTGACCGTTGTTCATCGCGACCGTCTTGACCACGACGTCGGTATCGGCCGGATCGGCGCGGAACGGCGGGTACTGGATCTGCTGGTCCGGCTTCAGTTGGGCGAGCGCACCCGAATACGTGCGGATCAGCAGCAGCTTGAACTGCTCTTGAACCTGCTGCTGCTGCTCGGCCGTCGCCGTGCGCCAGTTGCGGCCCATCGCCAGCTGCGTGGTGCGGCGGAAATCGGTGTACGGCAGGATGTCCTTGTTGACGATCGTGATGATGCGGTTGGTGTCGCCCTGCTTGATCGTCTGCTGCTTGACTTCGTCGAGCACCTGCTGCGTCGCCGTCTTGATCAGCGCCTGCGGGTTCGACTGGTCGACTTGCGCGTGAGCTGCGCTGCCGAACGAGAACAGCGCCGCGAAAACGGGGATCAGGAACAGTTTTTTCATCATAGTGGCCTGCATGAATGAGTCGATGCGAAGGTTGGAGCAGGTAGCTTACGCGCAAGTTCGCATACGCTACCGACTGAATCGTTTCCGGCTGTAACGAATGTAAATCCGTCAGTGCAGCCGGATGCTCGGGAACCGGAACCCGCCCGGCGACGGCGGCGCCACCTGCATGGCCGGCACGTTCGTTTCGCTCGCCGGGTTGGGTGCTTCGGCCGCACCCGACGCCGGCGCAGCAACCGCCGCGCCCGATGCGCCCGCCGGCGCGGCGCCGCCCACCGCGGCCGCGCCCGCCGTACCGGCCGCGCCGGCTGCCGCCGGCGCCGCACCGTCGTCCGGCAGGTCGTACTTCGGCAGCGCGTCGTTGCTCGACGTCGTGGCGGCTTCGCCGCGCGCGTTGTTGATCAGCATCTGGCGACGCTGCAGGTACGCATTGCGTACGAACGAATACTTGTCGAGCGCCGCGGCATCGAGCACGTCGCCCGCGCCCAGCAGGTTCGCACGCGTGTTGACCAGGTTCACGCCGAACAGGCCCCAGCTCAGGCCGTCCGGTTTCACGTAGGTGAGCGGGTTGCCGACGTAGTCGACGCCCAGGCCGGCCGTGTCGCGCAGCGTGCTCGGGCCGAGCAGCGGCAGCACGAGGTACGGACCCGACGGCATGCCGTAGCGGCCCATCGTGATCCCGAAGTCGGCCGTGTGCTTCGGCAGCTTCGCGATCGTCGCGACGTCGAACAGGCCGCCGACGCCGAACACCGTGTTGATCACGACGCGCATGATGTCGCCGACGCCGTCCGCGATCCGCAGCTGCACGATGTTGTTCGCCGCGATGTAGACGTCGCCGATGTTCGAGAAGAAGTTCGTCACGCTGTCGCGCACCGGCTGCGGCACCACGTACTGGTAGCCCTTCGCGACCGGCTTCAGCGCGTACGTATCGACCGTGTCGTTGAACTTGTACATCGTCCGGTTGAAGCCTTCGAGCGGATCGCCCTTGGTCGGCGTCTGCACGGTCGCGCAGCCGCTCAACGCGGCGACTGCCGCTACCGCCAGCGCGGCGTGCCTGATGCGGATCGTGTGCATGTCATTACCCTCTTGTTTTCTCTCGTGTGGTTATTGGCCGGCCGAGCCGGACACCGCCGACGCCGGCACCGCCACCGGCGCCGGCGCGGCGGGAGCGGCCGGAGCAGCCGATGCGCCGGCTGCCGGCTTCGCACCGCCCGCATCGGCTGCCTTGCTGTACAGGAACTGGCCGATCAGGTTCTCGAGCACGATCGCCGACTGCGTCATCGTGATCGTGTCGCCGGCCTTCAGCATTTCGGTGTCGCCGCCCGGATCGAGGCCGATATATTGCTCGCCGAGCAGGCCCGAGGTCAGGATCTTCGCCGACGAATCCTTCGGGAACGGGTATTGGCCGTCGATGTCGATCGTGACGAGCGCCTGGTAGGTGTTCGTGTCGAAGCCGATCGACTTCACGCGGCCGACCACGACGCCGGCGCTCTTCACGGCCGCGCGCGGCTTCAACCCGCCGATATTGTCGAATTTCATCCTCACCGAGTAGGTCGGCTGAAACGACAGCGAGCTCATGTTGCCGACCTTCAGCGCCAGGAACAGCACCGCAAGGAAGCCCACCACCACGAACAGGCCGACCCAGAAGTCGAGAGCAGTCTTTTTCATCGTCATCCCAAAATTTGGCTTGGCTGAGGCTTAGCTGAACATCAGCGCGGTCAGCAGGAAATCGAGGCCGAGTACGGCGAGCGACGCGAACACGACCGTCTTGGTGGTCGCGCGCGACACGCCTTCGGGCGTGGGCTTCGCTTCATACCCCTGAAACAGTGCAATGAAGGTCACGGCGAAGCCGAACACGATGCTTTTCAGCACGCCGTTGCCGACGTCGGCCCAGACCTGGACGCCGCCCTGCATCTGCGACCAGAACGCGCCCGGATCGACGCCGATCAGCACGACGCCGACGAAGTAGCCGCCGAGCACGCCGACCGCGTTGAAGATCGCGGCGAGCAGCGGCATCGCGATGATGCCCGCCCACATGCGCGGCGCGATCACGTTCTTGATCGGGTCGACGGCCATCATCTCGAGCGCGGTGAGCTGCTCGCCGGCCTTCATCAGGCCGATCTCGGCCGTGAGCGACGTGCCCGCGCGGCCCGCGAACAGCAGCGCGGTGACGACGGGCCCGAGCTCGCGCACGAGCGACAGCGCGACCAGCAGGCCAAGCGCCTGCTCGGACCCGTAGCGGTTCAGCGTGTAATACCCCTGCAGGCCGAGCACGAAGCCGACGAACAGCCCCGACACGGCGATGATCACGAACGAATAGTTGCCGAGGAAGTGGATCTGCTTCGTGACCAGCCGCGGCCGACGCAGCAGCGGGAAGAATTCCAGCACGAGGCGCACGAACAGGCGCGTGCCGTAGCCCGCCCGCTCGAGGCCGCCGATGACGTAACGTCCGATCGCGCTGATCATGCGCGCCCTCCGCCGAGCCCGAAATCCGCCGCCAGCGGCGGGCTCGTGTAGTGAAATTTGAACGGGCCGTCCGGCGCGCCGTCGATGAATTGCCGCACGCTCGGATCGGTCGACGCGCGCAGCTCGTCGGGCGTACCCTGCGCGAGCACGCCGCCATTGGCCAGAAAATACACGTAGTCGGCGATCGCGAACGATTCCGGCACGTCGTGCGTGACGAGGATCGACGTCGCGCCGAGCGCCTGGTTCAGCGTGCGGATCAGGTTGGCGGTGATGCCGAGCGAGATCGGATCGAGGCCCGCGAACGGCTCGTCGTACATGATGAGCTGCGGATCGAGCGCGATCGCGCGCGCCAGCG
Source organism: Burkholderia sp. NRF60-BP8 (assembly GCF_001522585.2). Classification (NCBI taxonomy): domain Bacteria; kingdom Pseudomonadati; phylum Pseudomonadota; class Betaproteobacteria; order Burkholderiales; family Burkholderiaceae; genus Burkholderia; species Burkholderia sp. NRF60-BP8. Next base: position 386,466 of record NZ_CP013373.1, on the reverse strand, counting down.
CGATGCGGCGCGCCATCCCGCCCGACACCTCGGACGGCATCAGGTCGCGCGCGCCGCGCAGCCCGACCGCGTTCAGCTTCATCAGCACCAGATCGCGGATCAGGTCTTCGGGCAGGTCGGTATGCTCGCGCAGCGCGAACGCGACGTTCTCGAACACCGACATGTCGGTGAACAGCGCGCCGAACTGGAACAGCATGCCCATCTTGCGGCGCAGCGCATACAGGCCGTCGCGCGTTTGCGCGCCGACGTCGGCGCCGTCGAACAGCACCTGGCCGCGGCGCGCACGCACGAGGCCGCCGATCAGGCGCAGCACGGTGGTCTTGCCGCAACCCGAGCCGCCCATGACCGCGACGACCTGCCCACGCCCGAAGCGCAGGTTCAGGTTGGACAGGACGAGGCGATCGCCGTAGCCGAAGTCGACGTCGCGAAGTTCCAGCAGGGTCTCGGTAGGAGTGGGGCTCACGGAGCTGACAGTCCTTTTACGCAGAACGCCGAATTATAGGGCCTGCATTGGAATGATGTCGTGACGCCGTTCCGGACCCCGCGGTCAATGATTGTCAAATTGTCCGGCAAAGCACTTCTGCAGTGCAATAAGCGCCGTCCGATAGTCGGCCGCGCCCGTGACCGCGCTGACCACGGCGACGCTGCCGACGCCCGTCGCCAGCACGGCCGGCAGCGTGTCGATCCCCACCCCGCCGATCGCGACGAGCGGCGCCCGCGCGCCCGCGAGGCGCGCGTAGCGGGCGATACGCGCGAGACCCTGCGGCGGCGCGGCGACCGCCTTGGTCGCGGTCGCGTACACGGGGCCGAGCGCGAGGTAGCTCGGCCGCTCGTGCAGTGCCCGCAATATCTCGTAGTAACCGTGGCTCGAAAGTCCGAGCCGCAGGCCCGCGCGCGCGATCGCGGCCAGATCGGCCGTTTCGAGGTCCTCCTGGCCGAGATGTACGCCGTACGCCCCCTCTTCTACGGCGATCTGCCAGTGATCGTTGATGAACACGCGCGCATCGGGATAACGGCGCCCGGCCGCGACCGCGCGCGATATTTCGCGGCGCAGCGCGTCCGGCGTCGCGTCTTTCACGCGCAATTGCACGGTTCGCGCGCCGCCGTCGAGCACGCGCTCGACCCATTCGGCGCTCGGCACGACCGGATAGAGGCCGAGCTGCGCGGGGCACGCCGCGAACGCGGGCGCCGGCGCCGGCGGCAGCCCGGCGACGCGCGGGAATTGCACGGCGTCGACCGGCCATGCGTCGGCGGCGCGCGTCTCGTCGCCGTCGCGCCACGCCAGCGCGAGCACCAGCGCGTCGACCGGCGCGAAGCCGCAATCGAGGAACGCGGCGAGCGCCGCGATCCAGTCGTCCGCGAGCGGATGCGCGGCGTCGAACGCGTAGCGCACGCCGGCCGCATGCAGCACGGCGCCCTGCTCGTCGAATTCGACCGCCACCGCCGCCGGCGACGCCGGCCGCGATACGGCCGATGCACGCGCCTGCGCGGCGCGATCGCCGGCCGACACGATCAGCACGTCGCCGTCGGCCGGCACGTCGGGCGCCGCCACGCAGAGCCGCCACGGCGCCGCGCCGTCCGGCCAGTCGCCGAGCCGCGCACGGATGCGCTCGGCCGCTTCGGCCAGTTCGTCGGCCGGCGGCCAGAACGCATCGGCGAAGCGCGCGCTCATGCGCCGCCCCCGTCCTGGTGCCAGAACGGCATCCCGACGACCGGCGTGCTTGCGTGCGCGGTTTCGCGCGCGTCCATCGGACCGGCGAGATACGCGGCGCGGCCGGCCTCGACGCCCTGCGCAAACGCACGCGCCATGATCTCCGGGTGCGTGGCCTGCGAGACGGCCGTATTCAGCAGCACGCCGTCGAAACCCCACTCCATCACCTGGCACGCGTGCGACGGCACGCCGAGCCCCGCGTCGACGATCAGCGGCACGTCCGGCAGCCGCTCGCGCAGCACGCGCAGGCCGTACGGATTCACGACGCCCTTGCCGGTGCCGATCGGCGCGCCCCACGGCATCAGCGCCTCGCAGCCGACGTCGAGCAGGCGCCGGCCGATCACGAGATCCTCGGTGCAGTACGGCAGCACCTTGAAGCCGTCCTTGATCAGTTGCGCGGCGGCTTCGATCAGTCCGACCGGGTCGGGTTGCAGCGTGTAGTCGTCGCCGATCAGTTCGAGCTTGATCCAGCCGGTGTCGAATACCTCGCGCGCCATGTGCGCGGTCGTCACGGCTTCGGCGACGGTCTGGCAACCGGCCGTGTTCGGCAGCAGCGGCACCGCGTGGCGCTTGAGCAGATCGAAGAAGCCGGCTTCGGCCGTGCCGCCCGTCATCTGGCGGCGCAGCGCGACCGTCACCATCCCGGGGCGCGACGCGGCGATCGAATCGGACAGCGACTGCAGCGACGGATAGCGCGACGTGCCGAGCAGCACGCGGCTGGCGAAAGTGGCGCCGTATAGCGTGAGCGCGTCGGCGGAGGTGTGGGACGTCATGTCGTTTTCCTGGAAGAGCGGGGCGAAACGGCGGCGCTCAGCCGCCTGCGACGGGGTGCACGACGTCGAGCCTGTCGCCCGCCGCGAGTGCGCGCGCCGCATGCTGCGTGCGCGCGACGAAGTTGCCGTTCAGCGCCACCGCGTACGGCGGACGCGCGCCGTACGCGGCAAGCGCGTCGGCCACCGTCGCGCCGTCGGGCAACGTCAGGGTCTGTTGATTGATCTGGATATCCATGAGGCTGGGTCGGATTCGGTCGGCGGCGCGCGTCAGGCCGGCTGGCGCGCGTCGTTGCGGTGATGAAGCAGCGTCGGCCAGCGTGCGGCGTCGCGCCATGCGGCGAACGCGTCGGCATCGCCGAGCGAGCCGCCGAGCGCGGCCTGCGCGAACGCGACGGCCGCCTGCGCGACTTCCGGCGCGATCATGAAACCGTGCCGGTACAGGCCGTTGACGGCGAGCGTCGATGCGCCGTCCCAGATCAGCGCCGGGCGATGATCGGGCAGCGTCGGCCGGCACTGCGCGTTGAGTTCGAGAATGCGTGCCTCGCCGAACGCCGGATGCACGGAAAACGCCGCGCTCAGCAGTTCGAGCGCGGAGCGCACGCTGACGGGCGACATGTCCTCGCCCTCCACCTCGGTCGCGCCGATCACGTAGAGATCGTCCTGCTTCGGCGCGATGTACAGCGGGTAACGCGGATGCAGCAACCGCACGGGCCGGGTGAGCCCGATGCCCGGCGCATGCACGCGCGCGACTTCGCCGCGGATGCCGCGCAGCGCGGGCAGCGCGGATTTCGCGCCGAGCCCGCGGCAATCGATCGTGACATGCGCGGCAGGCCGGTTCGCGTCGTCGACCGACGCGTGCCAGTGCAGCGCGACGCCGCGCTCGGCGAGGCCCGCGGCGAGCGCGCGCAGCGCCTGGCGGTTGTCGAGCTGCCCTTCGCGCGGCAGCATCAGCCCGCGCGCGAAGCGGTCCGCGAGCGCGGGTTCGGCCGCGTCGACCTGCGCGCCGGCGAGCGTCATGAAGCCGCCGTCGAACAGCTCGGCCGGCGCGTTCGCGCGGACGCGCCGCTCGAACAGCGGCGCCTCCGCGCGGTCCGCGTGATGCCAGACGACGAGCGTGCCGCGATGCTGGAAAAAGACGGGTTCGGGCAGTTCCGCGAGCCACTGCGGCCAGCGCGCGAGCGATGCGACGCCGAGCTCGGTGATCAGCCGTTCCGCGCTCGCCGCTTCCGCGAGCGGCGCGAGCATCGCGGCCGCGATCCACGCGGCCGACTGCTCGCCGTCCGGGCCGCCGCGCTCGTAGAGCGCGACGCGATGCCCGTCGCCCGCGAGCCGCCACGCGATCAGGCGGCCGACGAGGCCGCCGCCGAGCACCGCGAAATCGGGCCGTGCATCGCGGACGTTCATCGCGCGCCCTCCGCGCGGCCACGCGCGGCGGACGCCGACGCGCCGCCGCATGCGAACGCACGCGACATCGGGCCGGGAACCATGCAAAAAACTGAGGATTGTGCGGTCATCATTCCTTCCGTAACGCGCAATGCGCGTACCCAAAGGACGAAACCGGCAGCAAAGGCCGGCCGGGCGGGACTCGGGCGCTGACCATGTGGGATGGCGGCCAGCGCGGCCCGGCGGGATCAGAAACTTCCCTCGCCGGTATTACCCGGATCGGGTGCGAAGGGTCTTTCTCAGCCTCGCCGCGCTGCCCGGAACATCTGCCGGCCGCGCCACGAAGCACCCCTGTTTCGTCGTCGGTCATTAGACCATAAAAGCGGAAAGCGCCGCAAACTGTCCCCCTTGCGGCAAATTCGCCGGCGCGCCGCGCCGCTCTGGCACAATGCCCGCAGGCCGGCCGCGCGAGCGGCCGGTTGCCGCGTCACCGCCGGTTTTTAAGTGCCGTTTAAGACGCACGGGCGACCATCCGGACGCCCGCCGTCAGTCGGCGCCGCGCCCCGGCATGCCGTATCGCGGCGCGCGCCCGGTTTCGCCCGGCCCGCGCGCCGGCTCATCATCAGGAAGCACATGACCCAATCGATCGATCCCGTCCGCTCCGCCTCCGACGCGCCGCAGGACGAGCGCCCGGTATCCGCATGGAGCCTCATCAAGCCCTACTGGGTATCGTCCGAATGGAAAATCGCGTGGGGGCTGCTGGTCACGATCATCGCGATCAACCTCTGCGTGGTCTGGATCAACGTCCGGCTGAACAAGTGGAACGCGCAGTTCTACAACGCGCTGCAGTCGAAGGACGTCCACGACTTCCCGAATCTGCTGATGCAGTTCTCCGCGCTCGCCTTCGGGTTCATCATCCTCGCCGTGTACGGCCGCTACCTGCGGCAGATGCTCGGCTTTCGCTGGCGCCAGTGGCTCACCGACCGCTTTCTCGGCCAGTGGCTCGGCGATCGCGCGTTCTACCGGATCGAGCGCGACCGCCTCGCGGACAACCCCGACCAGCGGATCACCGACGACCTCCAGTCGTTCGCGACCACGACGCTCGCGCTGTCGCTCGACCTGCTGTCGACGGTCGTCACGCTCGTGTCGTTCATCACGATCCTGTGGTCGCTCGCCGGCGCGCTGACGTTCACGCTCGGCGCGACGCCGATCGCGATTCCCGGCTACATGGTGTGGGCGGCCGCGCTGTACGCGGTGGTCGGCTCGCTGATCATCCAGAAGGTCGGCCATCCGCTCGTGTCGATCAACTACCAGCAGCAGCGCGTCGAGGCCGATTTCCGCTTCGGGCTGATCCGCGTGCGCGAGAACGCCGAGCAGATCGCGTTCTACGACGGCGAAAAGACCGAGACCGGCAACGCGCAGACGCTTTTCATGCGTATCCGCGACAACTGGTGGCGCGTGATGAAGTACACGAAGCGGCTCACGTTCGTGCTGAGCTTCTACGGTCAGATCGCGATCATCTTCCCGCTCGTCGTCGCCGCACCGCGCTACTTTGCGGGCGCGTTCTCGTTCGGCGTGCTGATGCAGATATCGTCCGCGTTCGGCACCGTCAGCGATTCGTTCTCGTGGTTCATCAACAGCTACTCGACCCTCGTCGAATGGCGCGCCACCGTCAACCGTCTGCGTGAATTCAAGCGCGTGATGGGCACGTCGCACCTGAAGGAAAGCCTGTCGCCCGCGACCGAGCGCGGCGGCATCAACCTGCACTACATCGACGCGGCGAAGCTGTCCACGTCGTCGCTCAAGCTCGCGCTGCCGAACGGCAACGCACTCGCGAACATCGGCGACGTCACGATCGAACCCGGCTCGCGCTGGCTCGTGGTCGGCAAGTCCGGATCCGGCAAGAGCACGTTCATGCGTGCGCTCACGGGCCTGTGGCCGTTCGGCGACGGCGCGATCGATGCGCCGGTCGGCGCGCGGATGATGTTCGTGCCGCAGACGAGCTATTTGCCGATCGGCACGCTGAAGGCCGCGCTCACCTACCCGGCGACGCCCGACACGTTCAGCGACGAAGCGTGCCGCGATGCGCTGCGCGCGTGCCGCCTCGAGGATTACGTCGAGCGCCTCGACGAAACCGCGCACTGGACCCGCGTGCTGTCGCCCGGCGAGCAACAGCGCCTGGCCGGCGCCCGCGTGCTGCTGCACAAGCCCGACTTCCTGTTCCTCGACGAAGCGACCAGCGCGCTCGACGCCGACAACGAAGCCCGCCTCTATCACCTGTTCGCCGAACGGCTGCCGAAGGCCGCGATCGTCAGCATCGCGCACCGCGAATCGCTGGCCGCGTTCCACGGCGGCACGATCAACGTCGAGCGCGCGAACAGCGACGACAAGGTCGCCGCGTGAGCGCACGCGCCGCGCACATCGCGCGGATCGCGCTGATCACCGGCGCAGGTTCGGGGATCGGCGCGGCGCTCGCGCGTCGACTCGCGGCGCCCGGCGTCGCGCTGGCGCTGCATGCGCGCGGCGCGGACCCGGCAGCCCGCGCACGCGTCGCCGACGTCGCCGACCGATGTACGGCAGCGGGCGCGCAATGCGTGACGCTCACCGGCGATCTCGCCGAAGCGGGCGTCGCCGCCGCGCTCGTCGACGCCACTGCCGCCCGCTTCGGCGGGCTCGACCAACTCGTCGCGAACGCCGGCTTCGCCGCGCGGCAACCCTTTTCCGACCTCTGCGCGGACGCGCTCGCATCCGCCTTCGCGACGATGCCCGGCGCGTTCTCCGCACTCGCGGCCCGCGCTCGGCCGCTGCTCGAAGCGTCGACGGCGCCGCGCATCGTCGCGGTCAGCTCGTTCGTCGCGCACCGCTATCGGGCGGACGCCCCGTTCGCGGCGACCGCGGCCGCGAAAGCCGCGCTCGAATCGCTGGTGCGCTCGGCGGCCGCCGAGTTCGCCGCGTGCGGCATCACCGTCAATGCGGTCGCGCCCGGCTTCACGCGCAAGGACCACGGCCCGAGCGCGGACAATGCGGCCGCTTGGGCCCGCGCCGAACAGGCGACGCCGCTCGGCCGGATCGCCGAACCCGACGACGTCGCCGCGCTGATCGCGTTCCTGCTGTCGGACGCGGCGCGGCAGATCACCGGCCAGGTCATCCATGTGGACGGCGGCCTGACGCTCTGACGCGAGCGCGTGCCGGCCGTGCCGGCGCGCAGGTCGCCGCCGGCGCCCGCATGGCGCTCACGCACGATCGAGCGTCGCTCCTGGCCGAACGCCCATCCCCGCGCCGCCGCGCAAGCACCCGCACGCACGTTTTTGGCGCCCTTCATCCCGCCCGTAAAATAGTCGCCGTACGGCAGCGCGATACGAGAGACGACACAAGAGGGGGCGGCACGCATGCAGGCATTCCAGTGGTTCAACGAATTGTCGACGCGCGAGCGCCGGACGCTGTACGCCGGATTCGGCGGCTATGCGGTCGATGCGTTCGACTTCATGATCTATTCGTTCCTGATTCCGACGCTGATCGCCACCTGGGGCATGACGAAAAGCGAAGCCGGGATGATCGCGACGAGTTCGCTGATCTCGTCGGCGATCGGCGGCTGGGTCGCCGGCATCCTCGCCGACCGCTTCGGCCGCGTGCGCGTGCTGCAGTGGACGATCGCGACGTTCGCGCTGTTCACGTGCCTGTCCGGTTTCACACATTCGTTCTGGCAGCTCCTGGCGACGCGCACGCTGCAGGGCTTCGGCTTCGGCGGCGAATGGTCGGTCGTGACGATCATGATGGCCGAGACGATCCGCTCGCCCGAGCACCGCGCGAAGGCCGTCGGCACCGTGCAGAGCAGCTGGTCGTTCGGCTGGGGCGCGGCCGCGATCCTGTACTGGGCGTTCTTCGCGCTGCTGCCCGAGCAGCTCGCGTGGCGCGCGTGCTTCTGGATCGGCATCGCGCCCGCGCTGTGGATCCTGTACATCCGCCGCAACGTCAGCGATCCCGACATCTACACGGCCACGCGCCGCGCCCGCGACGAAGGCCGCGTGTCGGGCCACTTCCTCGAGATCTTCGCGCCGGCGCACCTGCGCGCGACGCTGTTCGGCAGCGCGCTGTGCACCGGCATGCTCGGCGGCTACTACGCGATCACGACGTGGCTGCCCACCTACCTGAAAACCGTGCGCCACCTGTCGGTGTTCAACACGAGCGGCTATCTCGTCGTGCTGATCGTCGGCTCGTTCGTCGGCTACGTGGTCGGCGCGATCCTGTCCGACCGGCTCGGCCGCCGCGCGTCGTTCATCCTGTTCGCGATCGGCTCGTTCTCGCTCGGCATGGCGTACACGATGCTGCCGATCACCGATACCGCGATGCTGCTGCTCGGCTTCCCGCTCGGCATCGTCGTGCAGGGCATCTTCGCGGGCGTCGGCGCGTATCTGTCGGAGCTGTATCCGGGCGCGATCCGCGGCTCGGGCCAGGGCTTCTGCTACAACCTCGGCCGCGGGCTCGGCTCGTTCTTCCCGATCCTGGTCGGATCGCTGTCGCAGTCGATGTCGCTCGTGAAGGCGATCGGCCTCGTCGCGGGCGGCGGCTACCTGCTGGTGATCGTCGCCGCGCTCGTGCTGCCGGAAACGCGCGGCAAGTCGCTCGCCGACGATCCGGCCGTCGCATCGTAAGCACCCTGCCCGTTCGGGAACCCGCATGCACGTGATCGTTCTCGGCGCCGGCGTGATCGGCGTCACCACTGCCTGGCACCTGCGCGAAGCAGGCTGCGACGTCACCGTGATCGAACGCGAGGCCGATGTCGCGCAAGCGACGAGCCTCGGCAACGCGGGCGTGATCGCGCCCGGCTACGTGACGCCGTGGGCCGCGCCCGGGATGCCCGGCAAGATCCTCAAATACCTGTTCAAGCCCGCGTCGCCGCTGATCTTCCGGCCGACGCTCGATGCCGCGCAGTGGCGCTGGATCGCGCGCTGGCTACGCGAATGCGAGTTCGAGCGGTTCCGCGTGAACAAGCAGCGGATGCAGCGCATCGCGTATTACAGCCGCGCGTGCCTGCATGCGTTTCGCGAGCGTCATCCGTTCGACTATGGTGCGAGCCGCGGCTACCTGCAGTTGCTGCGCGGCGCATTCGACGTCGAGATGGTGCAGCCGGCGCTGAAGGTGCTGCGCGACGCCGGCATCGCGTTTCGCGAACTCGACGCCGCCGGCTGCACCGCGATCGAGCCCGGCTTGCGCTGGGCGCGACAGGCCCCCGTCGGCGGCATCTACCTGCCCGACGACGAAGCCGGCGACTGCGCGCGCTTCACGCGCGAACTGCGGGCGCTGTGCGAAGCGAACGGCGTGACGTTCCGATTCCACACCGCGATTCGTGCGCTCGACGTCGCGGGCGGCAAGGTGCGCGGCGTGCGGGTACGGGCGGCCGGAACGGATGGCCGCTCTCCGTACGACGAAAGCGCGAACATCGACACCGCGGGCACCGGCTTGCGTGGCGGGAGGCCGCTCAGCCGCCCGGCGCCGGGCCGCGCCGGATCGACCGGAGCCCCGCCGCGCGACATGCTGCTTGCGGCCGACGCGATCGTGGTCGCGCTCGGCGTCGACAGTGCCGCCCTGCTGCGGCCGCACGGCATCGACGTGCCGCTGTATCCGGTGAAAGGCTACTCGGCGACGCTCGCGGTCGTCGACGACGAAAAGGCGCCGCGCGCCGCGCTGATGGACGAATCGCTGAAGACCGCGATCACGCGCTTCGGCCCGACGCTGCGCGTCGCGGGCACCGCGGAACTCGGCAACCGGCACGCGGCGCTGCGGCAGCAGGCGCTCGATACGCTGATGAAGGTGCTCGACGACTGGTTTCCGCACGCGGCCGAGCGCGCATCCGCGCGCTTCTGGGTCGGCCGCCGCCCGATGACGCCCGACGGGCCGCCGCTGCTGGGGGCGAGCCGCATCGACGGACTGTGGCTGAACGTCGGTCACGGGTCGACCGGCTGGGCGATGTCGATGGGATCGGGGAAGGTGCTGGCGGATCTCGTCACGGGGCGGGAACCGGAGATCGATTTGTCGGGGCTGACGCTCGCGCGCTACGAGCGCTAGGCAGGACGCCGGGCGACGTGCGCGGCACGATGCAGAGCGGCACGTCGGCATCCGAAACGATCGGGAGGGCAGCCTTCAACGATTCGCCGGACGCGCCGGGACCGCTCAACGCACCGCCGCGTCGTCCGCCCGCGCAATCGGCACCGACACGATCGGCCGGTGCGACACGCCTTCGTGCGACAACCGGCTTTCGAACAGCGTGAGCGCGTCGAACCGCAGTGCGACGGCACGCCCCACCGCACCGCCGTGCGCCGGCTGGCCGACCGCGTCGTGCGGCAACCGCGCGAGCGTCACGTGCGGGCGGAACGGCCGCCGATCGGCCGGCACGCCGAGCTCGCGCAGCAGCGCCGCGAGCCCTGCATTCAGCGCGACGCAAGCGGCGTCGGCCGCGAGTTCCGCAACGATCAGTCTCGCGCGCGGCGGGCTCGGCCACCACGCGATCCGCTCGACCGGCAACGACGGCAACGCGTGCGCGGCCGCGAGCGCGGGCAGATGCGCGGCCAGCGCGTCGCACCGCTCCCGCTCGATCGCGCCGACGAACGCGAGCGTCACGTGCAGTTGCGCGGGCAGCGTGCGCCGCGCGCCACGGGTGACCGGCAACGCGTGCAGCGCGTCGCGCGACGCCGTATCGGGCATCAGCGCGACGAACGCACGGAGCCGGTCGCCGTTCATGACTCGCTCACGGCGGCGCGCGGCGCGTTCGATGCGTCGGCCGACGCCGGACGCTGCGGCAGCGGGCCGTGCTCGCCCCACACGTCGCCGGGCAGCACGTTCGCGAGTTCGGGAATCGTGTTGCGCGTGAACACCGGGTCGGCGACGCCCGCCGCGCGCTGGCGGCGATAGTCGGCCCACGCGGCGTGCGCGTACTTGCCGAGCGCGAGGATCGCGATCAGGTTGATGATCGCCATCAGCCCCATGCTCGTATCGGCCATCGCCCATACGAGCGGCAGTTGCCCGACGCTGCCGAACATCACCATGCCGAGCACCGCGACGCGGAACAGCGGCAGCACGCCGCGCCGCTTCGTGATGAATTCGACGTTGCCTTCCGCATACGCGTAGTTGCCGATCACCGACGAATACGCGAAGAAGAAAATCGCGAATGCCATGTAGATGCCGCCCCAGTCGCCCACGTGGCTCGCGATCGAGCGCTGCGTGAGCGCCGCGCCTTCCATGCCGGCGCCCAGCTCGTACTGGCCAGACAGCAGGATCACGAACGCGGTCGCGCTGCAAATCACGATCGTGTCGACGAACACGCCGAGCATCTGGATCAACCCCTGCACCACCGGATGGCGCGTGCTGGCGGTCGCCGCCGCATTCGGTGCGCTGCCCATGCCGGCCTCGTTCGAGAACAGCCCGCGCTTCACGCCCATCGCGACCGCCTGGCTGACGGCATAGCCCGTCAGCCCGCCCGCGGCCTGCTCGAGGCCGAACGCGCTTTTCACGATCAGCGCGATCACGCCCGGCACCAGCGCGATGTGCGTCGCGACCGCATAGACCGCGAGCGCGAGATAACCGATCGCCATCACGGGCACGATCACCTGCGCGACCGCCGCGATCCGGCGGATGCCGCCGAAGATGATCGGCGCGGTCAGCAGCACGAGCCCGAGACCGACGCTCGCGCGGCTCCAGCCGAACGACGTGTCGAACGCGTCGGCGATCGCATTGGCCTGCACCGCGTTGAACACGAAGCCGAACGCGAGGATCAGCGACAGCGAGAACAGCACGCCGAAGCCGCGCGAGCGCAGGCCCGTCTGGATGTAGTACGCGGGGCCGCCGCGATAACTGCCGTCCGCGTGCGACACCTTGAAGATCTGCGCGAGCGTCGCCTCGACGAACGCGGACGACATCCCGACGAGCGCCGTCATCCACATCCAGAAGATCGCGCCCGGCCCGCCGACCGTCAGCGCGACCGCGACGCCCGCGATGTTGCCGGTGCCGACGCGGCTCGCGAGCCCGGTCGCGAACGCCTGGAACGACGAAATGCTGCCCGGTTCGCCCTTGCTGCCGACCAGCTTGATGCTGAGGAACAGCGCCTTCAGCTGGATCATCCGGAATCGCAACGTGAACCACATGCCCACGCCGAGCAGCAGCGCGATCAGCACGTAATTCCACAACACGCCGTTGACGGCGTCGACCAGCCCTTGCACGAGTGCTTCCATCCAGAGTCCTTGTAAATAGCGTCAGTCATGTGCGACGACCGCGAACGCGGCCCCGAGGGGCGACATGATATGACAGTTTTCAAGGATTATTACAAAACGAAAGAAATTGAGATGATGAAAAATCAAGGCCGGATGTCATCAGGTTAGACGACGCTTCGTGAAAATGCGGCGGTAGCGAGGAGATGACCCTTCCGGTCCAGGCTGTTGGCTGGCGCGTGCGCCTGACGTGAAAATCCGGACGTTGCAGCGGGCACGCGGGCCCGACACGCGATTTGGGACGGGTGCGCTGGCAGGCCTCCGCCGGCGCCGGGCATTCTGCTGCCGGGTTACCTCTCCGGACAGCATCCGGTTCGACGGCGCGCCGCAGTATCACGCATGGAAGCTGGGTGTGTGGGAATTCCCGCTGCGCGTCGACGAAATCCGATATACCGCGATGATCGACTGCAACGAGCAGCTTGCAAGCTACGGACGAACCGTCGATCCGTTGGGCCTCCCGACCAAACAAGCCCACGATCGCCCACCGCTTCGGAAATAAAAAACCGGGCGCCCTCTCGGACGCCCGGCTTTCGTCGAAACCCGCTCGCGCCGATGCTCAGCGCGGCAATTCCGAATGCCCCATCAGATACGCATCGACCGAGCGCGCGCACTGGCGGCCTTCGCGGATCGCCCACACCACGAGCGACTGGCCGCGTCGCATGTCGCCTGCCGCGAACACCTTGTCGACCGACGTGTAGTACGAACGATCGCCTTCGGTCGCCGCACGCGCGTTGCCGCGCGCATCCTTCGCGACGCCGAATGCGTCGAGCACCGGCGCGGCCGGCTGCGTGAAGCCCATCGCGAGCAGCACGAGATCGGCCTTCATTTCGAACTCGGAACCCGGCACTTCCTGCATCTTGCCGTCCTTCCACTCGACACGCACCGCGATCAGCTTCTCGACCTTGCCGTTCTTGCCTTCGAGACGCTTCGTCGCGACCGCCCAGTCGCGCTCGCAGCCTTCCTCGTGCGACGACGACGTGCGCAGCTTGATCGGCCAGTACGGCCACACGAGCGGCTTGTTCTCCTCTTCCGGCGGCTGCGGCAGCAGTTCGAACTGCGTGACCTGCTTCGCGCCGTGACGGTTCGACGTGCCGACGCAGTCCGAACCCGTATCGCCGCCGCCGATCACGATCACGTGCTTGCCCTTCGCGAGCAGTTGGTCGGTAAGCTTGTCGCCGGCGTTCACGCGATTCTGCTGCGGCAGGAAGTCCATCGCGAAATGAACGCCCGCGAGCTCGCGGCCCGGCACCGGCAGGTCGCGCGGCGTTTCCGAACCACCGGCGATCACGACCGCGTCGAATTCTTCCTTCAGCGTGTCCGGCGAAATGGTTTCCTTCGCGAGGCTGCCGATCGACTCGGGCAGCGGATCCTTGCCGATGAACACGCTCGTGCGGAACGTCACGCCTTCCGCTTCCATCTGCCGCATGCGGCGATCGATCAGCCACTTCTCAAGCTTGAAATCGGGGATCCCGTAACGCAGCAGGCCGCCGATGCGGTCGTTCTTCTCGAACACCGTCACGTCGTGGCCGGCCCGTGCGAGCTGCTGCGCGGCCGCGAGCCCCGCGGGGCCCGAACCGACGATCGCGACCTTCTTGCCGGTCTTGTGCTCGGCCGGCAGCGGCTTCACCCAGCCTTCCGCCCAGGCCTTGTCGATGATCGCGTGCTCGATCGACTTGATGCCGACCGGGTCGTCGTTGATCCCGAGCGTACAGGCCGCCTCGCACGGCGCCGGGCAGATGCGGCCCGTGAACTCGGGGAAGTTGTTGGTCGAATGCAGGACTTCGATCGCCTGCTGCCAGTCCTGGCGATAAACGAGATCGTTGAAGTCCGGGATGATGTTGTTGACCGGGCAGCCGTTGTTGCAGAACGGGATGCCGCAATCCATGCAGCGCGCGCCCTGGATCTTCGCGTCCGCGTCGGTCAGCGCCGCGACGAATTCCTTGTAGTGCTTCACGCGCGTGAGCGGTGCTTCGTACGCCTCGTGGCGGCGTTCGAACTCCAGAAAACCGGTTGCCTTGCCCATAAGGTGCTCTTCTGTTCGGTGTATCGGGTGGGGGAGCCGCGCGCGGCAGTCAAGCGCGCGCGGCATTCGCTATGTCGTTCGTCGCTCAGGCGGCCAGCACTTCCTTCGCCGCCTTCTTCGCACCGATCTCGCCCAGCGCGCGCTTGTATTCGTGCGGGAACACCTTCACGAACTGGCGGCGCGCCGCGTCCCAGTTTTCCAGCAGCGACTTCGCGCGCGGCGAACCCGTGAACTGGAAATGACGCTCGACGAGCCCCTTGAGCAGCGCTTCGTCGGTCGTGCCCTCGTGCCAGAGCGCGCGGTCGACCGTGCGCTCCTGCTCGGCCTGCTGCAGCACCGGCTCGAGCGCGACCATCGACTTGTTGCACTTGGCCGCGAACGTGCCTTCCGGATCGTAGATGTACGCGAGACCGCCCGACATGCCGGCCGCGAAGTTGCGCCCGGTCTCGCCGAGCACGACGACCGTGCCGCCCGTCATGTATTCGCAACCGTGATCGCCCGTGCCTTCGACGACCGCCGTCGCACCCGAGTTGCGCACGCAGAAGCGCTCGCCCGCCACGCCGCGGAAGAAGGCTTCGCCTTCGATCGCGCCGTACATCACCGTGTTGCCGCAGATGATGTTTTCCTCGGACTTGCCGCGGAAGTCGTTGGTCGGACGGATGATGATCCGGCCGCCCGACAGCCCCTTGCCGACGTAGTCGTTGCCGTCGCCGACGAGGTCGAGCGTCACGCCCTTCGCGAGGAACGCACCGAAGCTCTGGCCGGCCGTGCCCTTCAGCTGGATGTGCACCGCGTCGTCGGCCAGGCCGTCGTGGCCGTGCTTCTTCGCGATCGCGCCCGACAGCATCGCGCCAACCGTCCGGTTCACGTTGCGCACCGGCTGGATGAACGACACATGCTCGCCGTTCTCGATCGCGGCCTTCGCCTTCTCGATCAGCACGTGGTCGAGCGCGCGCTCGAGGCCGTGATCCTGCACGTCGACGTGACGCCGTGCGACGTCCTCGCATTCTTCCGGCTGGTAGAACACGCGCGAGAAGTCGAGGCCCTTCGCCTTCCAGTGCTCGATGCCCTTGCGCGTATCGAGCAGGTCGGCGCGGCCGATCAGGTCGTCGAACTTCGCGATGCCGAGCTGCGCCATGATTTCGCGCACTTCCTCGGCGACGAAGAAGAAGTAGTTCACGACGTGCTCGGGCTGGCCCTTGAACTTCGCACGCAGCACCGGATCCTGCGTCGCGACGCCGACCGGGCACGTGTTCAGGTGGCACTTGCGCATCATGATGCAGCCTTCGACGACGAGCGGCGCCGTCGCGAAGCCGAATTCGTCCGCGCCGAGCAGCGCGCCGATCACGACGTCGCGGCCCGTCTTCATCTGGCCGTCGGCCTGCACGCGGATGCGGCCGCGCAAGCGGTTCAGCACCAGCGTCTGCTGCGTTTCGGCGAGGCCGAGTTCCCACGGCGTGCCGGCGTGCTTCACCGACGACAGCGGCGACGCGCCCGTGCCGCCGTCGTGGCCGGCGATCACGACGTGGTCGGCCTTAGCCTTCGCGACACCGGCCGCGACCGTGCCCACGCCCACTTCCGACACGAGCTTCACCGAAATGCTCGCCACCGGGTTTACGTTCTTCAGGTCGTGGATCAGTTGCGCCAGATCCTCGATCGAGTAGATGTCGTGGTGCGGCGGCGGCGAGATCAGGCCGACGCCCGGCACCGAGTAACGCAGCTTGCCGATGTAGTCGGACACCTTGTGGCCCGGCAGCTGGCCGCCTTCGCCCGGCTTCGCGCCCTGCGCCATCTTGATCTGGATCTGGTCGGCCGATGCCAGGTACTCGGCGGTGACGCCGAAGCGGCCCGACGCGACCTGCTTGATCTTCGAGCGCAGCGAGTCGCCGTCCTTCAGCGGAATGTCGCTGACGATCTCGTCGCCGATCACCGACTTCAGCGTCTCGCCCGACTTGATCGGAATGCCGCGCAGTTCGTTGCGGTAGCGCTTCTGGTCCTCGCCGCCTTCGCCGGTGTTCGACTTGCCGCCGATCCGGTTCATCGCGACCGCGAGCGTCGCGTGCGCTTCGGTGCTGATCGAACCGAGCGACATCGCGCCCGTCGCGAAACGCTTGACGATCTCCTTCGCCGGCTCGACGTCGTCGATCGGGATCGCCTTGGTCGGCTCGACCTTGAACTCGAACAGGCCGCGGAACGTCATGTGACGCTTGGTCTGGTCGTTGATCAGGTGCGCGTATTCCTTATACGTCTGGTACGAGTTGCTGCGCGTCGCGTGCTGCAGCTTCGCGATCGAATCCGGCGTCCACATGTGGTCTTCGCCGCGCACGCGGTACGCGTACTCGCCGCCCGCGTCGAGCATGTCGCGCAGGACCGGACTGTCGCCGAACGCGTCGCGGTGCAGGCGGATCGCTTCTTCCGCGACTTCGAACAGGCCGATGCCGCCGACCTTCGACGCCGTGCCCTTGAAGTACTTCTCGACGAGGTCGCTCGACAGACCGAGCGCTTCGAAGATCTGCGCGCCGGTGTACGACATGTACGTCGAGATGCCCATCTTCGACATCACCTTCTGCAGGCCCTTGCCGACCGCCTTCGTGAAGTTGTAGACGGCCTTCTCCGGCGACAGGTCGCCCGGCAGGCCTTCGGCCATCTTGGCGAGCGTTTCCATCGCGAGGTACGGGTGCACGGCTTCCGCACCGTAGCCCGCGAGCAGCGCGAAGTGGTGCGTCTCGCGCGCGGAGCCCGTCTCGACGACGAGGCCCGTGCTCGTGCGCAGCCCTTGCTGGACGAGGTGCGTGTGGATCGCCGACGTGGCGAGCAGCGCCGGAATCGCGACGTGCTCGGCGTCGGTCTTGCGGTCCGACACGATCAGGATGTTGTAGCCCGACTTCACCGCGTCGACGGCTTCCGCGCACAGCGACGCGAGGCGCGCCTCGATGCCTTCCTTGCCCCACGCGACCGGGTAGCAGATGTTCAGTTCGTACGCGCTGAACTTGCCGCCCGTGTACTGGTCGATCGCGCGGATCTTCGCGATGTCCTTGAAGTCGAGCACCGGCTGCGACACTTCGAGACGCATCGGCGGGTTGATGTTGTTCGTGTCGAGCAGGTTCGGCTTCGGGCCGATGAACGACACGAGCGACATCACCATGTTCTCGCGGATCGGGTCGATCGGCGGGTTCGTGACCTGCGCGAACAGCTGCTTGAAGTAGTGATAGAGCGTCTTGTTCTTGTTCGACATCACCGCGAGCGGCGAGTCGTTGCCCATCGAGCCGACGGCCTCTTCGCCCTGCTGCGCCATCGGCGCCATCAGGAACTTCAGGTCCTCCTGCGTATAGCCGAACGCCTGCTGGCGATCGAGCAGCGCGGCGCCCGGCGTGCGGCCGGCCGCGACTTCCTCGGCCTTCGGCTCGATCTCGTCGAGCTTGATGCGCACCGCGTCGATCCAGCTCTTGTACGGCTTCGCGTTCGCGAGGTTGTCCTTCAGTTCCTTGTCGTCGATGATGCGGCCGTGTTCCATGTCGATCAGGAACATCTTGCCCGGCTGCAGGCGCCACTTCTTGACGATCTTCGATTCGGGGATCGGCAGCGTGCCGGCTTCCGACGCCATGATGACGAGGTCGTCGTCGGTCACGATGTAGCGCGCGGGGCGCAGCCCGTTGCGGTCGAGCGTCGCGCCGATCTGGCGGCCGTCGGTGAACGCGATCGCGGCCGGGCCGTCCCACGGCTCCATCATCGCGGCGTGGTAT
This sequence comes from Burkholderia sp. NRF60-BP8, assembly GCF_001522585.2. NCBI lineage: Bacteria > Pseudomonadati > Pseudomonadota > Betaproteobacteria > Burkholderiales > Burkholderiaceae > Burkholderia > Burkholderia sp. NRF60-BP8. Next base: position 368,572 of record NZ_CP013373.1, on the reverse strand, counting down.
TCGTAGAACGCGCGGCGGTTCTCGTCCATCAGCGTGTGCTGTTCCCACGCTTCCGGGATCATCATCATCACCGCGTGCACGAGCGGGTAGCCGGCCATCACCAGCAGTTCGAGACAGTTGTCGAACGAGGCGGTATCCGACTGGCCCGGGTAGATCAGCGGCCACAGCTTCGGCAGATCGTCGGCGAGCACGTGCGACGCGATCGCGCCGGTACGCGCGTTCAGCCAGTTCACGTTGCCCTTCACGGTGTTGATCTCGCCGTTGTGCGCGATCATCCGGTACGGGTGAGCCAGCTCCCACGCCGGGAACGTGTTGGTCGAGAAGCGCTGGTGCACGAGCGCGAGCGCCGACACGACGCGCGGGTCCTGCAGGTCGCGGTAGTACACGCCGACCTGGCCCGCCAGCAGCAGCCCCTTGTAGACGACCGTGCGCGCCGACATCGACGGCACGAAGTATTCCTTGCCGTGCTTGAGCTTCAGCGCCTGGATGCGGTGGCTCGCCGTCTTGCGGATCACGTACAGCTTCCGCTCGAGCGCGTCCGTCACCATGATGTCCTTGCCGCGGCCGATGAAGATCTGGCGGATCAGCGGCTCGCTCGCCTTCACCGTCGGCGAGATCGGCATCGCATGGTCGACCGGCACGTCGCGCCAGCCGAGCACGACCTGGCCTTCGGCCTTCACCGTACGCTCGAGCTCCTGCTCGCACGCGAGACGCGATGCGTTCTCCTTCGGCAGGAAGATCATTCCGACCCCATATTCGCCGGCCGGCGGCAGGTTCACGCCCTGCTTCGCCATTTCCTCGCGATAGAACGCGTCCGGAATCTGGATCAGGATGCCCGCACCGTCGCCCATCAGCGGATCGGCCCCGACCGCGCCGCGGTGATCGAGGTTCTCGAGGATCTTCAGACCCTGCTGAATGATCTCGTGGCTCTTCTTGCCCTTGATGTGAGCGACGAAGCCGACGCCGCAGGCGTCGTGTTCGTTTTGCGGGTCGTACAGACCTTGTGCGGCGGGCACCGCGGCGAGCGGCTGCTGGTGGTCGTTCATGGGGACACCGTCGTAAAGGGGGCCTGGAGGCCGTTGAACCGTTTTCTTGTTGCCATCGATCCCGCTCCCGACGGGAGACGGCGCGGCCGACAGTGGTTGGGCAAGCTTCGCCCGGGCCACCGGAATTCGGAATATACGCGACGAATCAAGGGAATAGCAACAAAAACCGCTTGATCGAACCCCAATTAAACGAATGCCTTGATATGGTGCTGTTTTATTGGGGGCGTATCACTTTGGTGCAAAAAGAAGCGGCGCCCGCAGCGCCGCTTCTGGCCCGCCTTTCCGGCCTTATTGCTGGATCGGCGGCGTGTTCTCGCGCACCTTTCTGGGGCGTCCGCGCGGCAACGGCGACACGCGCCGGTTCGCGGTGCGCGCCGCCCACTCGCGGTAATTCTCGCCGCCGAGCACCCAGCCTTTCAGCGTCGCCTGCTGCAGCTGGTCGGCCTGCCGCTCGTCGAGCGGCTGCTCGCACAGCTCCTTGTACGCGCGCTGGCGGTCGAACGGCGTATTGCCGAGCGCCCAGTAGAGCGGATGGTCGGTGATCAGGCTGTCGACGGTGAGCCCGACGTGATGCCGGTAGCTCGACCACCGATACGCCTCGGGCGTCGCGACGAGCTGCGAGCGCACCGGGCTCATCTCGACCACGCGGCTCGCGAGCAGGAAATAGCGTTCGCCTTCGATCACCGTCGCGCGATAGCGGCCTTCCCACAGGGTGCCGCGCCGCGAATAGCGCCGGTTGAAATGCGCGACGTAGCGGCGGCCGACGGCTTGCATCGCCTTCGGCAGACTCGCCTCGTCGCTCGGCGTCACGAGAAGTTGCACCTGGCGCGGCAGCAGCACGTAGGCATGCACCGACAGGTGATGATCGCGTGCGGCGGCCTTCAGGCAGTCGATGAAGAGTTCGTAGTCCTGGTCGTCGACGAACGCGGGTTGCTGATCCAGGCCGCGCAGTATTACGTGCTGCGGCTGGTCGGGAACGTAGAGTCGTGCTAACCGTGCCATGCTGAATGTCCGTTTGAACGCGTTAGGAAATACCCGGAGGTCCGAAATTGCGCACCTGCGTAGAATGCCCGTCCCAGCGGCGCGCGTAAGCGTACGGTCGTGCGAATCCTAGGGAGAAAACTCTAACTTACGAGCTTGTTTGGTTTTAAACGCAGTCGTCATAATGAGCACGCCTTTGATCGGAGGAGACACAATGAAACGAAAACTGGCCATTACGGGGGCCGCAGCGCTCGCATTCGCGTTCGCGGGCGGCACGGCACACGCACAATCCGCAGGTGATTTCTACGTCAGCACCGGCTGGTTCCACCTTTCGCCGCAGGACAGCAGCGACCCGCTGTTCGTCTACGGCGTAGGCGGCACGCCCATCAACCAGTCGATTCCCAACACCGGCGCCGGTATCAGCGACGCCGATACGCTTGGGCTCGCAACGGGCTACTTCATCACCGACCATATCTCCACCGAGCTCGTTATGGGGATACCGCCGAAGTTCGACATTACCGGCAAGGGTCAGTTCGAAAGATTCGGCGTACTCGGCCGCGCGTACCAGTGGAGCCCCGCCGTACTGCTCCGCTACCACTTCAACGACGCCAACGCGAAGTTCCGTCCGTATGTCGGCATCGGCGCGACGTATGTCTGGTTCACCGGCGCGAAAATCACGAACGGCAGCTTCGAGAACGGCGTGCTCGGCGGCCCCACCAGCGCGACGACGAGCAACCAGTGGGCCCCCGTCTTCAACGCTGGGTTCACGTACAACTTCACGAAACACTGGTTCGCGGGCCTGTCGCTCTCGTACATCCCCGTCAGCGTGACCGCGACCTTCACGACGGCCCGCCGGACGCCGGTCGGGACGCTGACGGAAACGTCGAAGGCCCACATCTCGCTGAACCCGATCGTCACGTACCTGAACGTCGGCTACCGTTTCTAAGCGTAGTCGAATATTTGGGGAATGGTTAATCCTGCTGCAATTTGTAGCGGATTTTTCGTGGCGTAACGTCTCCACGATGCAAAACGCCCCGGCGGGCCTCCCGTCGGGGCGTCGTTTTTTCGCGTCGGGCACGTTCCGGGCAAGGGTTTTACCGGACACCGCCGCGGTCGGGGCCGCGGCCGTGGCCGTCAGACGGCGTCGATGTCGTCCAGCGCATCGGGCGCGATCAGGTCGATGCGGTCGGTGCAGACCGCGTCGACGCCCCAGCGCGCGAGTTCGCGCGCCCGTTCGAGGTCGTTCACCGTGTAAACCAGGATGCGCAGCCCGGCGGCCTTGATCGCGCGCACGAGCGGTTCGTCGAGGCGGGTGTGGTCTGCATGCAACGACACGCAGCCGAGCGCGTCGACGACCTGCGCATGCCAGTCGTCCGGCACGATTTCGTAGAGCATCCCGCGCGGCAGCGCCGGCGCGGACGCGCGTGCCTGTTGCAGTGCGTCGAACGAGAACGACGACAGCAGCGGCGCCACCGCGGCATCGCGCCAGTACGCGGCCGCGTCGGCCGCCACGCGCCGCCCCGTTTCGCGCTCGCGCCCCGGGCACGGCTTGATCTCGACGTTCGCGGCCAGCCCGTGCGCGATGCAGCGCGCCGCCGCGGCCTCGAGCGTCGGCATCCGCTCGCCCGCGAAGCGCGCATCGCGCCACGCGCCCGCGTCGAGCGCGGCCAGCTGCGCATAACGCATGCCCGCCGCCGCACCGTGGCCGTTCGACGTCCGGTCGACGGTATCGTCGTGCAGCAGGAACGTCACGTCGTCGGCCGACAGCTTCGCGTCGAACTCGACCATCCGGTGACCGCGCCGCGCGCCTTCGTCGAGCGCGGCAAGCGTGTTCTCCGGCGCGAGCGTGCCGCCGCCGCGATGGGCGACGACGCGCGGATAGGGCCAGTCGGTGCGGATCGTCATCGTCGGTCTCCCGGCAGTCGGACGGTTTCAGCCGGCGCGCTTGCCGGTTTCGGGATCGAAGAAATGCAGCCGGTGCGCGGGCAACGCCGCCGCCAGCGCGGTGCCACGCGCGGGACGGTCCGCGTGCGGCAGGCGCACCGCGACGTCGTGATCGCCCCAGCGGCCGTGCGCGAGATTGTCCGCGCCGAGCAGCTCGCACGAATCGACCGGCAGCGTCGCCTGCGCGACGCCCGGCTGCGGCGTCATGTGTTCGGGACGCACGCCGAGCACCCAGTCGCGCCCGGCGGCGATTTCGCGGCCGATGCCCGGCGCGCCGGCGACCGGCAGCGCGGGGCCGCCGCCCGCGACCGTGAAGGTCGCGCCGTCTTCCGACAGCCGGCCGTGCAGCAGGTTCATCGCCGGCGAGCCGATGAAGCCCGCGACGAACACCGTCGCCGGCTTTTCGTACACGTCGACCGGCGCGCCGATCTGCTCCGCGTAACCTCGGTTCATCACGATCACGCGCTGCGCGAGCGTCATCGCCTCGATCTGGTCGTGCGTCACGTACACGCTCGTCGTCGCGAGCCGCGCGTGCAGCCGCTGGATCTCGAGCCGCATCTGCACGCGCAGCTTCGCGTCGAGGTTCGACAACGGCTCGTCGAACAGGAACACCGACGGCTCGCGCACGATCGCGCGCCCCATCGCGACGCGCTGCCGCTGGCCGCCCGACAACTCGCGCGGCCGCCGCGCGAGCAGCGGCTCGAGCTCGAGGATCTTCGCGGCCGCGGCCACCCGCGCATCGATCGTCGCGCGCTCGATGCCGCGGATCTTCAGCCCGTAGCCCATGTTCTGCGCGACCGTCATGTGCGGATACAGCGCGTAGTTCTGGAACACCATCGCGATGTCGCGATCCTTCGGCTCCAGCGTGTTGACGACCCGGTCGCCGATCGCGATCTCGCCGTCCGTCACCGACTCGAGCCCCGCGATCATCCGCAGCAACGTCGACTTGCCGCAGCCCGACGGGCCGACCAGCACGATGAATTCGCCGTCGGCGATCTCCACGTCGATGCCGTGCAGCACGTGCTGCTTGCCGTCGTAGGATTTCCTGACGCCCTTCAAGCTCAGTGCAGCCATACCTGGTCCTTCTCCCGGTTACCGTCGGTCGTTCATTTCTCGGAATCGACGAGGCCGCGCACGAACCAGCGCTGCATCGCCAGCACGACGACGAGCGGCGGGATCATCGCCAGCAGCGTCGCCGCCATCACGTATTGCCATTCGGTCGCGGCGTCGCCGCTCGCGATCATCGTCTTGATGCCGACCACCGCCGTCGACAGCGACGCTTCCGTCGTGATCAGGATCGGCCACAGATACTGGTTCCAGCCGTAGATGAACGTGATCACGAACAGCGCGGCGATGCTCGTCTTCGACAGCGGCAGCACGACGTCCCAGAAGAAGCGCAGCGGCCCCGCGCCGTCGATGCGCGCCGCATCCATCAGCTCGTCGGGCAGCGTCATGAAGAACTGACGGAACAGGAACGTCGCGGTCGCCGATGCGATCAGCGGCATCGCGAGCCCCGCATAGGTGTTCGTCAGATGCAGCGTCGACACGACCTGCACGGTCGGGAAGATCCGCACTTCCACCGGCAGCATCAGCGTGACGAAGATCAGCCAGAACGCCGTGTTGCGAAACGGGAAGCGGAAATAGACGATCGCGTACGCGGACAGGATCGACACCGCGATCTTGCCGACCGCGATCCCGAGCGCCATCGCGAAGCTGTTCACGAGCAGGCGGCCGAACGGCGCCGTCGTGCCGCCGCTGCCGTGCCCCCAGATGTACGCGACGTTCTCGAACAGGTGCGTGCTCGGCACGAGCGACAGCGGCACCGTGAACACTTCCTGCGCGTTCATCGTCGCCGCGCAGAACGCGACGTAGACGGGAAACACGATCAGGACGACGCCGGCGATCAGCACCGCGTGGCAGAACAGGTCGAAGCCCTTGCGATTCTCGATCATGCGTATTGCACCCTGCGTTCGACGAAGCGGAACTGGATCACCGTGAGCCCCACGACGATGATCATCAGCACGACCGACTGCGCACCCGAGCTGCCGATGTCGAGCCCCTGGAAGCCTTCCGCGAAGATCTTGTAGATCAGCGTCCTGGTGCTCTGCGCCGGGCCGCCGCCGGTGGCCGCGTCGATCACCGGGAAGGTGTCGAAGAACGCGTAGACGAGGTTCACGACCAGCAGGAAGAAACTCGTCGGCGACAGCAGCGGCAGCACGATGTTGAAGAAGCGCCGCACCGGCCCCGCGCCGTCGATCGCCGCCGCCTCGATCAGCGAGCGCGGAATCGCCTGCAGCCCCGCGTAGAAGAACAGGAAGTTGTAGCTCACCTGCTTCCATACCGACGCCAGCACGACGAGAAACATCGCCTGACCGCCGTTCAGCGCGTGGTTCCATACGATGCCGCCCTTCGCGAGCGCGTACGTGATCAGGCCGATGCTCGGGTTGAACAGGAACGCCCACAGCACGGCCGCGATCGTCGGCGCGACCGCGTACGGCCAGATCAGCAGCGTGCGGTACGCGCGCGCGCCGCGGATCACGCGGTCGGCGCATGCGGCGAGCAGCAGCGACACGACGAGCCCGCTCACCGTGACGAGCGAGCTGAACACGAGTGTCGTGCGAAACGAATCGAGATACAGCGGATCGGCGAACAGGTGCGCGAAGTTCGCGAAGCCGACGAACTCGCTCGACGTGCCGAACGCGTCCTGCGTCTGCGTCGACTGCCACAGCGCGACGCCGGCCGGCCACAGGAAGAACGCGGCGGTGATCGCGAGCTGCGGCGCGATCAGCAGGTACGGCACCGGGCTCGTACCGAAACGGGAACGGGATTGCATCGCGGGTGTCCGGTCAGGCGAAACGGAAGGGAAACCGCGCCGCCGGACGGCACGCGCTGACGCGCGGCGCCGCCGGCGGCACGAACGCGATGCGCGCTCAGCCGCCCGACTTCTCGAAGCGGCGCAGCAGTTCGTCGCCGCGCGAGGCGGCCGAATCGAGCGCGTCCTTCGGCGACTTCTTCTGCGCCCAGACCTGTTCGAACTCCTCGTCGACGATCGTGCGGATCTGCGGCATGTTGCCCAGCCGCAGCCCCTTCGTGTACGGCAGCGGCGGCTTGTTCAACATCTGCTTGATCGCGGTTTCGGCGCTCGGGTTCTTCGCGTAGAAGCCCTGCTGGCGCGTCAGGTCGTACGCGGCGGTCGTCACCGGCAGGTAGCCCGTATCCTGGTGCCACTTCGCGGCGACGGCAGGCGTTGCCAGGTACGCGAGGAATTTCGCGACGCCCTTGTAGGTCGCCGGATCCTTGCCGGCCAGCACCCACAGGCTCGCGCCGCCGATGATCGCGTTCTGCGGCGCACCCTTCACGTCCGCGTCGTACGGCAGCATCCCCGTGCCGTAGCTGAACTTCGCGAATTTCTGCACGTTCGCGAGCGCCCCCGACGACGTCGTCAGGATCCCGCAGTCGCCGCTGTAGAACTTCGCCGACGCTTCATCCTTGCGGCCCGCGTACGTGAACGTGCCGTCCTTCGCCATCTGCTGCAGGAACGCGATATGAGCGATTTGCTGCGGCTTGTTGAACTCGAGCACGGCGTCCGTACCGTCGAAGCCGTTGTTGCGGCTCGCGAACGGCAGCCCGTGCCACGCGCTGTAGTTTTCGAGCTGGATCCAGCCCTGCCAGCCGGTCGTGAAGCCGCAGGCCATCCCCGACTTGCGCAGCTTCTCGGCATCCGCCTTCACGTCGGCCCACGTCTTCGGCGGCTGGTTCGGATCGAGGCCCGCCTTCTTGAACGCGTCCTTGTTGTAGTACAGCACCGGCGTCGAGCTGTTGAACGGCATCGAGACCAGGTGGCCCGTCTTCGCGTCGCTGTAGTAGCTCGCGATGGTCGGCACGAACGCCTTTTCGTCGAGCGTCACGCCGGCCTGCTTGAACACGTCGTAGACGGGCACGACCGCCTTCTTCGCCTGCATCATCGTCGCCGTGCCGACTTCGTACACCTGCAGGATCGCCGGCGCGTTGCCGCTGCGATAGGCCGCGATGCCGGCCGCGAGCGCCTGGTCGTAGGTGCCCTTGAAGACCGGCACGATCTTGTAGTCGCTTTGCGACGCGTTGAACTGGTCGGCGATCGCATTGACCCGCTCGCCGAGCGCGGCCTCCATCGCATGCCAGAACTGGATTTCCGTCGCGGCGAGCGCGACGTGCTGCGCCCCGAACATCAACGCGCCGCCGAGCGCGATCGACCGAACCAGTGTCCCCGCAGGCTTCTTCTTCATCGACCTCTCCTATGAAAACGTTACCAACAGCGTGTGCAACATTCCCGTCGCCATTGAACCGGCGAAGTCTAGTGATCGTTTGTGACAGTCAGTTGTCGTTGATGACGAACAGGCGCTGGTATTCCTTCAGCGCGAAGCGGTCGGTCATGCCGGCGATGTAGTGCGCGACGAGACGCGGCTGCTGCGCCGCGTCGTCGGACTGGTACGGCGGCGGCAGCAGGCGCGGATCGTCGATGAACGCGTCGAACAAGCCCGTGACCACGCGCTGCGCCTTGCTCGCCATGCGCATCACCTTGTAGTGGCGATACAGGTTCTTGAAGAGGAAGCGCTTGAGGGCCGCTGCCTGCGCGGCGACCTCGGGGCTGTGCGACACGAGCGGCGGGGCGTCGCGCACGTCGTCGAGCGACGCGGGCGCGACGCGCACGAGATTGCGCGTCGTCTCGTCGATCAGGTCGACGATCAGCGTGTTGATGATGCGGCGCACCGTCTCGTGCACGAGACGGCGGCCTTCGAGATGCGGGAATTCGGCGAGCGCCGCTTCGTAGTGACGCTGCCACAGCTCGACTTCCGCGAGTTGCTCGATCGTGATCAGGCCGGAGCGCAGGCCGTCGTCGACGTCGTGGTTGTTGTACGCGATTTCATCGGCGATGTTCGCGAGCTGCGCTTCGAGCGACGGCTGGCGGCCCTGCAGGAAGCGCTCGCCGAGCGCGCCGAGCTTGCGCGCGTTCTCGCGCGAGCAGTGCTTCAGGATGCCTTCGCGCGTCTCGAAGCACAGGTTCAATCCGTTGAACGCGCCGTAGTGCTCCTCGAGCTCGTCGACCACGGCGAGGCTTTGCAGGTTGTGCTCGAAGCCGCCGTGCTCGCGCATGCACGCATTCAGCGCGTCCTGCCCGGCATGGCCGAACGGCGTATGGCCGAGATCGTGCGCGAGCGAGATCGCTTCGACGAGATCCTCGTTCAGGCGCAGGTTGCGTGCGACCGAGCGCGCGATCTGCGCCACTTCGAGGCTGTGCGTGAGGCGTGTGCGGAACAGGTCGCCTTCGTGATTGACGAAGACCTGCGTCTTGTATTCGAGCCGGCGAAACGCGGTCGAATGGACGATGCGGTCGCGATCGCGCTGGAATTCGGTGCGCGCCGCCGGCGGGGTTTCCGGATGGCGGCGGCCGCGCGACTGCGACGCGTGCGCGGCATACGGAGCGAGATGGGCTTCCAGCGCCGCCAGCGTCGGCGGCTCGGCCACCGGCGCGGCGGATGCGCGGCCGGCTTCGGGCAGTGTGCGGCTGGATGTCTCGCTCACGTCTCCTCCATGTCAGGGCGCCGGCACATCCGCGCCGCCGTTAGTGGGTCGTCTGCGCCAGTGTAGCGAATACCGCTTCGTCCGGCGCCTGCGTGATCAGCGTATCGCCGAATCGCTTCAGCAGGATGAACTTGATCGCGCCGGCCTCGGCCTTCTTGTCGACGCGCATCAGATCCATGTAGCGCGCGTCGCCGAGCGCGGGCCCGCGGGTCGGCAGATGCGCGGCCGCGATCACCGCATCGAGGCGCTGCCGCGACGCTTCGTCGAAGAGACCGAGCCGCACCGACAGGTCGCCCGCCATCACCATCCCGCAGCCGACCGCCTCGCCGTGCAGCCATTCGCCGTAGCCGAGCCCGGCTTCGATCGCATGGCCGAACGTGTGGCCGAAATTCAGGATCGCGCGCAGGCCGCCTTCGCGCTCGTCGGCCGCGACGACGCTCGCCTTGATCTCGCACGAACGCTTCACCGCATGCGCGAGTGCAGCCGGCTCGCGACGGTTCAGCGCACCGACGTTCGCCTCGATCCAGTCGAAGAACTCGGCATCGGCGATCGCGCCCGTCTTGATGACTTCGGCGACGCCCGCCGCCAGTTCGCGATCGGGCAGCGTCGTCAGCGCGCCGATGTCCGCGATCACGGCCTGCGGCTGGTAGAACGCGCCGATCATGTTCTTGCCGAGCGGGTGATTGATGCCCGTCTTGCCGCCGACCGACGAATCGACCTGCGACAGCAGCGTCGTCGGCACCTGGATGAACGGCACGCCGCGCATGTAGCACGCGGCGGCAAAGCCCGTCATGTCGCCGACCACGCCGCCGCCGAGCGCGACGAGCGTCGTCTTGCGATCCGCGTGATCGGTGAGCAGGCCGTCGAAGATCAGGTTCAGCGTTTCCCAGTTCTTGTACGCCTCCCCGTCCGGCAGCACGACCGTCGACACGCGCTTGCCGAGCGGCGCGAGCGCCGCGCGCAGCGCGTCGCCATAGAGCGGATCGACCGTCGTGTTCGTGACGATCGTGACGGACGAACCGTTGATGTACGGAGCGAACAGCTCGGTGCGGCCGATCAGGCCGGCGCCAATATGAATCGGATAGGCGCGGTCGCCCAGATCGACGTTGACAGTAATCATGCTTGTAGCGGCTTGGCGATCACGCCGGCCAGTTCGAGTTGCATCAGCACCATGTTGACGAGACCGTTGACCGACGGACGGCCGGTCTCGATGACGAAATCCGCGCATTCGCGGTACAGCGGGTCGCGCACTTCGTACAACGCTTCGAGACGCCCCTTCGGATCTTCCGTCTGCAATAGCGGGCGGTTCTTGTCCTTGCGCGTGCGCAGCCACAGATCGTGCGGATTGGCGCGCAGGTAGACGACGATGCCGTTGGATTTCAGGCTGACGCGATTTTCCGGACGCAGCACCGCGCCGCCGCCCGTCGCGAGCACGATGTTCTCGCGCTGTGCGAGATCGGCGATGACCTGCGTTTCGCGATCGCGAAACCCGGCCTCGCCCTCCAGCTCGAAGATCACCGGAATGCGCGCGCCCGTACGGGCCTCGATTTCGTGGTCGGAGTCGAAGAACGTCCTGTCGAGACGACGCGCGACCGCACGGCCCACGGTGGTCTTACCCGCTCCCATAAGGCCGACGAAAAATACGTTTGCATGTGGGTCCCGCGCTTGCAACGGCTTCCTCTGCTTCAATCTTGCTGGTGTGTGGCGCAGCTTACTGGCAAAGCGGCTGCCTTGTCGAGCCTGCGCCGGCGGCTTCCGGCCCCGTTTTCTCGGCGTCCACGTCACCCATGTCGGATGCGCCGCAACGCGCGTCGACGACGGTCGGCGTGATGAAGACGACCAGTTCGTTGCGCTGGTCACGCTGCGCGCGGTGCCGGAAAAGCGCGCCCAGAAACGGTATTTTGCCCAAGAGCGGCACGCGCGTCACATCGTTCCGGTTCAGTTGTTCATAGATGCCGCCGATCGCGACCGTCCCGCCATTCTCGACCTCGACGCGCGTCTGCACGTGCTTCGTATGGATGGCGGGGCCGGCCGCGGTCGGCTCGCCGACGCTGTCCTTGGTCACGTCGAGATCGAGCACCACGCGCCCGTCCGGCGTGATCTGCGGCTCGACCTCCAGCTTGAGCGTCGCGCGACGGAACTGCACGCCGCTCATGCCATTGCCGACCTTCGCCTGGTACGGCAGCTCGGAGCCCTGTTCGACGATGGCCTTGACGCGGTCCGCCGTCACCACCCGCGGACGCGAAACGATCTGGCCCCGACCCTGTGCCTCTAGCGCACTCAGTTCGATGTCGAGTACGCGGCTGAGCGGCGCGGCGAACAGCGTGAAGCCGGCGGTCGCCGCGTCGAAACCGCCGAGCGGCCGCGCGGCGAGATCCAGCGCGTTGCGCGCGTCCGCCGTGAACGACGCACCCTCGGCCGACGACGGCCGCGCCTGCGCACGCAGCGCGACGCGCGCGCCAAGGTTGCGCGAGAAACCCTGCTCGCCCTCGACGATGCGGGCCTCGATGCGGACCTGCCGCGACGGCCGGTCGATCGCGTCGATCAGGCCCGCGATCTGAGCGAGGCGCGGCGCGAGATCGGTCACGAACAGCAGGTTCGTGCGCGGATCGGCCGCCGCGGCGCCGCGCTTCGACAGCAGGCGCTGGCCGGTCGCGCCGGCCAGCAGCCGTTGCACGTCCTGCGCGCGCGGATAGTGCAGCGCGAACGTACGGCTCGCGAGCGGCTCCAGATCGGCGGCCCGCGCATGCATTTCGAAGCGCTCGCGTTCGCGCGCAGCCAGTTCGGTTGCCGGCGTGACCCAGATCACGTTGCCGCGCCGGGACATCGCGAGCCCGTGCGTGTCGAGCAGCGTGTCGAACGCTTCGCGCCAGCGGACGTTGTTCAGACGTAACGTCACCGTGCCGCGCACCTGCTCGCCGACGACGATATTGAGCCCCGTGAACCGCGCGATCGCGTCGAACGCAGCCGCGAGGCCGGCGCCCTGCAGATTCAGCGAGATCCGCCGCGCGTCGTCTGCATCGCCGGGTTGCCGCGCCGCGGGGTCGCTCATTCGGGCCGGTGGCGCCAGCGGGATCGGCGGCCCCTCCAGCGTGGGGAGCGGTGCGGCGGTTTCCGTCTGCCGCGCCGCACGCGCCGCCTGATCGAACGGCGACGGGCCGGCGTCGTCCGCTACCGCGCCGTCCACGCCGTCAGCCACGCGCAACGGCTGCGACAGGCCCGGCACCGATACCTCCGTCGACCCGGCTGGCCAGACCGCCGGCAGCGGCGGCAACGACGTGCTTGCATCAGCCGTCGTCATGCCGGCCCAGACGACAAACACCCAACAGCCGTGTTTCGTCATGGCCGGCCTCCGTCGTCCAGGACGAGCCGCTGCGATCCGTCCGCCGTCGCAAGCGTCACGGCAGCGCGATCGACGCGCACCACGCGCGCGGCCCCCAGCACCTCGCCGGGCGCGACGGCCGTGAACGCGCCGTCGCCGTCGTCGAACAACGCGAGACCGGTACGCGCATCGCGAATCGTGCCGGCAAGACGAGCTGCGCGCCCCGCCGCTTCGGTCGGGCCAGCCTCGCCGAACGGATCGGCGTCGGACGCAGCGGCACGAACCGGCGTGTCGGCCGCCGCGGCGGTGGCTGCCGGCAGCGCCGGAAACACGTCGACGGACATATCCACCAGCACCGCCGACATGCCACGCTCGATACGCAGCGCCGACGGTACGGCCAACACCGGCAAGCGCGCCAGCCCGCCGACCATATGCACGAGCGCGCCAAAGCCGCCATCCGCGACGATGCGCACGGTGCGCCGGCCGTCCGGTGCCGCGCCATCGGCGCGCTGCGGTTCGATCGACACACCCTGCAGCCCGCTCGATGCAGCGACATCGGCCAGCTCCAGCATCAACTCGGCCCATTCCGGCGCATCCGGCAACCGATCGTCGCGTGTCGACGCACGATGCCCGTCACGCCGTTGTCCGGCGGAAGCAAGCACGCGTTGCGCGTCGGCCTCACGCGCCTGCGCTGCGGCGAGCAACGCGCGACCGTGTGCCAGCCCGCTCCAGTCGGCCGTATTCGCCAGATGAATGCCGCCGGCCGACACGGCAACGAATGCCAGCACGCAACCCGCGACGTGCACGGCCGCCGGCGACACGCGCGGCATGCGGCCCACCCCGGCGCCTGCGTGCAGCGCCGGCCGATGCACGAGCGCCGTCATGCGCCACCTCCCGACACCGTCCGCGACGACATCGCGTCGTGCCAGCGCAACTGCACCGAGAAAAGGAACGGCATCCCGGCCGCGGAAGCCGGCGCATCCGACGCAGGCTTCAACGTCTCGATATCGATCCGCCAGTCGCGCTGCTCGCGCGCCATCGCGGCGAGCCACCGCGCAGCCGCCCGGTAACTCGCGGCGCGCGCGTCGAGCACGGCGCCGGTCGTCGTCATGCGCAGTGCGTCGAGCCGGACATGATCGGCGCGCACTTGCTTCAGGGTCGCCAGCAACCCTGCCACGCGCCGGTAAGGCGCAGCCAGCGCAGCCGCCTGCGCTTCGCGCTGCGCGATGGCGGCGGCGGCATGGGCGGCGCGCGTCGCAACGGCCACTTGCGGCTGCAACTGCCGCAGCCGCGCCTCCACGCCGGCGCGCTCGGCGTCCACTCGCCACCGCGACAACACGGCGGCACCCGTCCACAGGCCGGCGCCGAGCATGCCGAGCAGGATCGCCACACCGCACTGCGCGGCCCGACGGCGCCGTAAGGCCTGCGCCAATCGTTCGCGGTACGGCAGCAGGTTGAAGTCGCCGAATATCGCCCGTCCCGCCTGCTCGGCCGCCACCGCCCCGCCTCCGTTCGCCGCCACGTGATCGGCCGTCATTCCCACACCCCGCGCAACGCCAACCCGACTGCGACGGCAAACGCCGGGCCGCCCGGCATGCCGGCGCGCGCGCACGGCTGGCCATCCCAGCCCGCACAGTCGAACGGGACCGCCGCCGTGCCGAGCACGTCGCCAATCTCGGCGACGGACGTATCGAAGCGGGCGATAGATCGCTCGTCCCCGGCAACGAGTACGCAACGCACGGCCCCGAACACACGTCGGCGCAACGCATCGGGAAGTGCCTCCGGCAACGTGCCGGACAGCGCGAGCGCAGGGGTGGTCGACGGGCCCTCGATTCGCCAGCCGCGCACGCCCGTGTCGCCGAACCAGAGCGCCGCGTAGGCGCCCTGCGCGTCGAGTTCGAACTGCGCGGCATAGCGCAGCGCGCGCAGCACGGCGGCCGACTCGCCGTCGATCACCGTCAGGTCGATACCGGCCTGGGCGGCCACGTCGATCCGCCGCTCGAGCAGTGCCAGCGGCGCCACCGCCACCGCGATCTCGCCGGACCGCGCGCCGCCGTAGTGCCGCCAGTCGAACGCGAGACTGTCCGGCGCCAGCCCCGAGATGCGCTCGGCCGCCTGCCGCGCGGCATCCGGGATGTCGCCGCGCCCGGCCAGATCGAGCGTCGCGGTGCGCATCTCGTCGTCGTGCAGCGCCATCACGCCGTGCGCGTCGCACCGCACATCGGACGCCGACAGCCGCGCCACGGCTGCCGCCAGCGACCGCGCGACCGCCGCCCAGCGCGCGTCTTCCGGCCCGTCCGCCAACCCGACCGGTTCACGCTCGAGCCCCTCGACGCGCACGTCCGCGTCCCGGCCGCGCCGGCTCAGCACGGCCACCCTCACTTCGTGCGCACCGACGTCGATTCCCGTCGACCGATGCCTGCCCGGTGCAAACCGCGCCACCCATCGTCCTGCCATCCCAGCCTCCCGAGATCGTCGCGGCCCACGCCGCGTTTCCGAGACCTGATTCTGCAAAGCGACGCGTGCGGCCGACAGTCGGCCAGACGGCCAGTATCCGCTCGTGGCGGCCGCGCCCGGACTATGCTGACGGCACGCCGACCCGCGGCTTTCCGACGGGCGGCCCCCGCGTCAGGACCGGTCTTACCGGGCAGCTATAATCGCGGGACTGTTTTCCGGTATGCCTATGCAATCCACGACTCCTACGTCCCCGCCTCCCGCCCCGGAGCCGAAGAAGCGACCCTGGTGGCAAAAAGTCCTGCTCGGCTTCGCCGCGATGTGCGTGGCCCTCGTCGTGGCCGGCGGCCTCGTGCTCGGCTACGCGCTCGTCGTGGCATGGCCGAACATGCCGTCGCTCGACGCGCTGACCGACTATCGGCCGAAGGTGCCGCTGCGCATCTATACGTCGGATCACGTGCTGATCGGCGAATTCGGCGAGGAGCGCCGCGACGTCGTCCATTTCAAGGACGTGCCCGACTCGCTGAAGAAGGCGATCCTCGCGATCGAGGACGCGCGCTTCTACGATCACGGCGGCGTCGATCTCACCGGCATCATCCGCGCCGGCTTCGTCGCGCTGACGAACGGCCACGCGTCGCAAGGCGCGAGCACGATCACGATGCAGGTCGCGCGCAACTTCTTCCTGTCGAGCGAGAAAACCTACACGCGCAAGATCTACGAGATGCTGCTCGCGTACCGGATCGAGCGCGCGCTGACGAAGGATCAGATTCTAGAGGTCTACATGAATCAGATCTATCTCGGCCAGCGCGCGTACGGCTTCGCGAGCGCCGCGCGGGTCTATTTCGGCAAGGACCTGAAGGACATCACGCTCGCGGAAGCCGCGATGCTCGCTGGGCTGCCGAAGGCGCCGTCCGCGTACAACCCGGTCGTCAATCCGAAGCGCGCGAAGGTGCGTCAGGAATACATCCTGCAGCGGATGCTCGAGCTGAACTTCATCACGCGCGAACAGTACGACGAAGCCGCCGCGCAACCGCTCGTCGTCAAGGGGCCGGGCCGCGATTTCAGCGTGCATGCCGAGTACGTCGCCGAAATGGTCAGACAGATGATGTACGCGCAGTATCGCGAGGAAACCTACACGCGCGGCTTCAACGTCGTCACGACGATCGATTCCGCGGACCAGCAGGTCGCGTACACCGCGCTGCGCAAGGGCATCATGGATTACGAGCGCCGCCACGGCTATCGCGGGCCGGAGGGCTTCATCGAGCTGCCGGCCGGTGCCGACGATCGCGAACAGGCGATCGACGACGCGCTGCTCGAGCACCCCGACAACGGCGAGCTGATCGCCGCGGTCGTGACGGCCGCGAGCCCGCGCCAGATCACGATTGCGTTCATCGACGGCAGCACGGCGACGATCGAGGGCGACAACCTGCGCTTCGCGTCGGGCGCGCTGTCCGCCAACGCGCAGCCGAACCGCCGCATCCGCCCCGGCGCGATCGTCCGCGTCGTGAAGAACGACGCCGGCAAATGGTCGATCACGCAGTTGCCGCAGGTCGAAGGCGCGTTCCTGTCGATCGTCCCGCAGGACGGCGCGATCCGCTCGCTCGTCGGCGGCTTCGACTACAACAAGAACAAGTTCAACCACGTCACGCAGGCGTGGCGGCAGCCGGGTTCGTCGTTCAAGCCGTTCATCTACTCGGCATCGCTCGACAAGGGCCTCGGGCCGGCCACCGTGATCAACGACGGCCCGCTGTATTTCAGCGCCGCGGAAACCGGCGGCCAGCCGTGGGAGCCGAAGAACTACGGCGGCGGCTTCGAGGGCCCTATGTCGATGCGCACCGCGCTACAGCGCTCGCGCAACCTCGTGTCGATCCGGATCCTGAACCACATCGGCACGAAATACGCGCAGCAATACATCACGCGCTTCGGCTTCGACGCCGAGCGCCATCCCGCCTATCTGCCGATGGCACTCGGCGCCGGCCAGGTCACGCCGCTGCAGATGGCGGGTGCGTATTCGGTCTTCGCGAACGGCGGCTACCGCATCAATCCGTACCTGATCGCCGAAGTCACCGATCCGAACGGCGCGATCGTCGCGCGCGCGCAGCCGCTCGTCGCCGAGCAGAACGCGCCGCGCGCGATCGACGCGCGCAACGCCTACGTGATGAACAGCCTGCTGCAGAGCGTCGCGCAGCGCGGCACGGGCGCGCGGACCAACGTGCTGAAGCGCACCGACCTCGCGGGCAAGACCGGCACGACGAACGACTCGCACGACGCGTGGTTCGCCGGCTACCAGCACACGCTCGCCGCGATCGCGTGGATCGGCTACGACAATCCGCGCAGCCTCGGCGATCGCGAAACCGGCGGCGGCCTGTCGCTGCCGGTCTGGATCGACTACATGGGTGCGGCGCTCAAGGGCGTGCCCGAGTTCAAGCCGACGGCGCCCGACGGCGTCGAATCGCTCGGCGGCGAGCTGTACTTCACCGAGTTCACGCCGGGTCACGGCTTCGTGTCGACGGTCGGCGTGCCGCAGGCGCCGGCCGCCCAGAACGTCGACGAGGCCGTACCGCACGTCGACGAACAGGAAAAGCAGGACATCATGAACCTGTTCCGCGGCCACTGACCCGCGGCCCCGGCCATGAAAAAAGCGCCCCACGTGAACTGACCCCAATAAGTTGGATGGTCGGAACGGGCGGTTAAGCCGATGAGGGCTGGGTCCTGTACTGCACGGGACTCAGCCCTTTTAGTTTGGTCTTGATGCGTTGGTGATTGTAGTAGTGGATGTATTGGCGCAAGCCGTCTCGAAGCTGCTCGATGCTGGCGAACTTGTTCAGATAGAAGAACTCCGCCTTCAGCGTCCCAAAGAAGCTTTCCATCGCGGCGTTGTCCAGGCAGTTGCCTTTGCGAGACATGCTTTGGGTTAAGCCGCGAGCTGCGAGCTGCCGTCGATACGCCGGCATCTGGTACTGCCAGCCCTGATCGGAATGGAGAAGCGGTGCATCCAGTGGAGTCAGCTTGACCAGGGCCTTCTTGAGCATGTTCCCCACGAGTCTGAAATGCGGGCGTCTCTGCGTCTCATAAGCGATGATCTCCCCGTTATAGAGATCCATAACCGGGGAGAGATAAAGTTTGTCGCCCTGTACATTGAACTCCGTCACGTCGGTAACCCACTTCTGATTCGGCCGTTCGGCGCGGAATTGCCTTTCCAGCCGATTCGGCACCTGAGCCCGTTCCCCGCGGTAGGAGCGATACTTCTTGGGCCGCACTAGGGATTTCAACCCAAGTACTTGCATCAAGCGCTGCACGGTCTTGTGATTGATCGCTTGTCCCGCCCGGCGCAGTTCGGCCGTCACACGCCGGTAGCCATAGCGGCCCTTGTGGCGTTCGTAGATTTGCCGGATGCGCACTTTCAGGTTGGCGTACTTATCGCCGGCCATCTGCACTTTGGCTTGATAGTAGAACGTGCTGCGAGCTAGTCCGGCAGCCCTCAGCAGGTCCGATAAATCGTGGTCTTGCCTCAGTTCAAGCACTAACTGCGCTTTTTCTGCGCAGCGGCCTCTTTGGCCTGAACCAAGGCATTCCATTTTTTTAGGTACGCCACCTCCGCGCGCAGATATTTGAGTTCCGCGAGTAGTGCTTCACGCGTAAGCGTGTCCTTGGTCTCAACATCTGTCGGCTTGGCGGGCGGTATCGGCGTCGGCATTTTTCTCGGGCGTCCTTTGGGCTTGGGCGCCAATGCGCCCAGACCACCTTCATGATACTGGCGTTCCCATCCGCTTACGGCATCCCTGCCTCGAAGGTTAAACAGTGCCGCGACCTGACGATAAGACAACTGATCGCGCCACATCCTGCGCAGCACCCTGAGCTTGAATGCCGCACTGTATCGGCTGTATTTCTTGCGCAGCCCGGCAGCCCCATGCTGCTCATAGCTTGATACCCAGCGCTGTACCGTCCCGGGATGCAAGCCAAACTCCCGAGCGATGCTCTTGTAGCCGTATCGGCCAGGTGCGTAACGCCTCACCACTTCTCGCTTAAATTTCTCGTCGTACTTCGCCATGAAAAACACCCCACAGGTTGGATTCGCATCCAACTTTTGGGGTGCAGTTCACACGGGGCGCTTTTTCGTTGGGCACGACGTTGGGGGGCAGTGCCCCGGCCGTCACGCGCTGAACGTGATCGGCAGGCCGGCCTGCTGGGTCGCGTACTCGGTGAGCGCCGCGAAGAACTCGGTGCCCGTGCGCGTATCGCGCCATGCGCCGTCGGTGAAACGGTAGTGGAATCCGCCCGCCTTCGCGGCGATCCACACTTCCTTCATCGGCGGCTGCAGGTTGACGATGATCTTCGAGCCGTTCTCGAACGTGAGCGTCAGCACGCTGCCGTTGCGCTCCAGGTCGATGTCGTGATCGCCGTCGTTCGCGACGTCCACGGTACGCTCGACGGCCGCCAGCACGGCCTCTGCACGGGCCAGGTATTCGGTATCGGACATGCTAAACTCTATCGGTTAAATTGTTCAGGGACGATCATGCGAGTCGTTTTCCGGATGAGCGCGATTGTAGCGGCTTTGGCGATTCTTGCCGGCTGCGGTCAAAGCGGCGCGCTCTATCTGCCCACTGTGCCGCCGATGCCCAAGCCGATCCAGCAACAGGACACGCCGCCGTCGGACGTGAAACCGACCGACGAAAACGCGTCGTCCGACGAGACGCCCGACACGTCCGGCTCGCCGCTCGCGCTGTCGCCCGAGTTGTCGAGCAGTGCATCGACGCTGCCCGCCCCGGCATCGGGCCCGGCCGCCACGAAGTAACGCCGCGCTGCCGCCCGCGCGGCGCTCGAAACGAGGCGATGACCATTCGGTCATCGCCTTTTGCTTTTTCCGGGCCGCCCCGTCATGCGCGCACGCGCCGCCATCCCCACGCAACCAGTCGCCAGCCGAGCAGCGCGGCGACGATCGCCGCGTAGAGCTTCGGCTGCGCGAGATCGTGCTTGCCGGCCCGCATCCACCAGAAGTGCAGCACGCCGAACAGCGCGATCGCATAGATGGCGCTGTGCAGCGTCGCCCAGTGGCGACCGAGCCGGCGCACCATCGCGCGCGGCGACGTCGCGGCGAGCGGAATCAGCAGCACGAACGCCGCGAATCCGACCGTGATGAACGGGCGCTTGCCGACGTCCTTCAGGATCGCGACGACGTCGAACCACTTGTCGAACCACAGGTAGGTCGTGAAATGCAGCGTCGCGTAAAAGAACGCGAACAGCCCGATCATCCGGCGAAAGCGCAGCAGCGGCGCGAAACCCGTCATGCGCCTCACCGGCGTGACGGCAAGCGTGATGCACAACAGGACGAGCGTCCACAAGCCCGTCGACCGCGTGACGAATTCGATCGGATTCGCGCCGAGCCGATCGGTCAGCCCGAACAGCACGATGCGCGCGAGCGGATAGAGGCCGGCCGCGAACACCAGCACCTTGGCCGGTGCGAGCCAGCGCGGCGCGGCGGGACGGCTCGCACCGGCCCGCGCCGTGCGCGCGGCCGGCCCGTCGCCCGCGGCGCGGGCGGACGTGAGCGTCGAAGGAGGCATGTCGTTTCTCACGGGCGCGCTCAGAAATTCTTTTTCAGGTCCATGCCCTGATACATCGATGCGACCAGATCGCCGTAGCCGTTGAACATCAGCGTCTTGCGCTTCGGCGTGAAGAAGCCGTCCTCGCCGATACGCCGCTCGGTCGCCTGGCTCCAGCGCGGATGATCGACGTTCGGGTTCACGTTCGAATAAAAGCCGTATTCGTTCGCCGCGTACGTGTTCCAGCTCGTCTTCGGCTGCTTGTCGACGAAGCGGATCTTCACGAGCGACTTCGCGCTCTTGAAGCCGTACTTCCACGGCACGACGATCCGCACCGGCGCGCCGTTCTGGTTGGGCAGCACCTGCCCGTAGACGCCCATCGTCAGCAGCGTCAGCGGATGCATCGCCTCGTCCATGCGCAGTCCTTCCGAATACGGCCAGTCGAGCACGGGCGTCGACAGGCCCGGCATCTGCGACGGATCGGCCAGCGTGACGAACTGCACGTATTTCGCGTTGCCGGTCGGCTGCACGCGCCTGATCAGCTCGGACAGCGGCACGCCGATCCACGGAATCACCATCGACCAGCCCTCGACGCAGCGCAGCCGGTACACGCGCTCCTCGAGCGGCGCGAGCTTCAGCAACTCGTCGAGATCGAACACCTTCGGGTGCTGCACCTCGCCTTCGACGCTCACGCGCCACGGGCGCGGCCGCAGCGTGCCGGCGTTCTGCGCCGGATCGCTCTTGTCGGTGCCGAATTCGTAGAAGTTGTTGTAGGACGTGATGTCCTTGAACGGCGTCACCTTGTCGATGGCGACGAATGTCGGGTTCGTTTTTGCCGCGAGCTTCGCCGCCCGCGGGTCGGGCGACGCATACGCGGCGAGCGCCGCGCCGCTGGCGCCGAACAGGCCGCCCGCGGCCGCGAGGCCGGCCGCCTGCAACACGCGCCGCCGGTTCTCGAACACCGCGCGCGGGGTGATCTCGCTCGGCGCGATATCCGCGCCGGTCAGTACGTTACGCAAAGGGCGTTTGATCCACATCGTGCAGTTCCTCCCGCATGCGCGGCGCGCATGCTTCATGAGCGTTCGACCCGGCCCGTCACGCGCCGTTCGACGCCCGGTTCGCCCGCCCGTTACAAAAGAAAACCGCCGGGCACGCAGTGCACCGGCGGTCGTAGGGTCGGACGAGCGGCGGAAATCTTACAGCTTGCCGTAGCTGTGCAGCCCGGACAGGAACATGTTGACGCCGAGGAACGCGAACGTCGTGACCAGCAGGCCGGTGAGCGCCCACCACGCGGCCACCGCGCCGCGCAGGCCCTTCATCAGCCGCATGTGCAGCCACGCCGCGTAGTTCAGCCACACGATCAGCGCCCAGGTTTCCTTCGGATCCCAGCTCCAGTAGCCGCCCCACGCCTCGGCCGCCCACAGTGCGCCGAGGATCGTCGCGATCGTGAAGAACGCGAAACCGACCGCGATCGACTTGTACATCACATCGTCGAGCACTTCCAGCGTCGGCAGGCGATCGGCGAGGACCCCGCGCTCCTTCATCAGGTACGCGACCGACACCATCGCCGACAGCGCGAAGCTGCCGTAGCCGATGAAGTTCGCCGGCACGTGGATCTTCATCCACCAGCTTTGCAGTGCCGGTACGAGCGGCTGGATCTGCTGCGCATCGCGCGCGACCGAGTACCACATCAGGAAGCCGACCGCCGCACTGATGACCAGCAGCACGAACGCGCCGAGCGAGCGTGTGCCGTAGTGGCCTTCGTAATACAGATAAAGCAGCGCGGTGATCAGGCTGAACAGCACGAACACTTCATAGAGGTTCGACACGGGGATGTGTCCGACGTCCGCACCGATCAGGTAGGACTCGTACCAGCGCACCATCAACCCCGTGAAGCCCATCAGCACGGCGACCCACGTGAGCTTCTGGCCGATCGAGGCGCCCGTTTCGGAGCGGGCGAGCAGGCCGATCCAGTAGAAGATCGTCGCGAGCACGAACAGCGCGCTCATCCACAGGATCGCCGACTGGCTCGACAGGAAATACTTGAGGAAGAACGCCGAATCGGCGCGGGCGAGATCGCCCTGGTAGATCTGGATCGACAGCAGCGACAGCACGGCGATCGACGCCATCATCAGCCGCGCGGGCTTCCAGCGCCAGCCGAGCGCGACGAGCGCCGGCACGGTGCCGACCATCACCGCCTTGTCGTAGTAATCCATGTGCGCGTTGTAGTGCACGAGCGCATAGCCCGCGCCCGCCACCAGCGCCAGGGCGAACAGCCAGTCGAACAGCGACAGGCGCGCGAGGAACGGGCGGTCGTCGAACAGCGGCGACGATGCCGGCGCCGCAGCCGGCGCCGTACGGGAAGAGGAAACTTGCGTGAGATCCATGATGTTACCGGGTGGAATTCTCTGAATCGGAACCGCCGCCGGCAGGCGGTCGGGCCGTCGAAGCCGCACCGGCGGGCGCGGCGTCGCGAGGTGCGGCACGCAAGGCGGCGCCGGCCGCGTCGCGCGTCTGCACGAATTCTTTCTCGAAATCGAAGGTCTTGCGGGCCGTGGACATTGCCATCACCACATCGACGCCCGAACCGGCGTCCTTCAGCCAGAACCAGAGTCGCCGCTCGCGCACGTAGAACATCGAGAAGATGCCGGCGACCAGCAACAGGCTGCCAAGATACACCAGATTCTTGCCGGGTGCGCGCGTCAGCTGAAATACCGAAGCTTGCACCTGCTTGAACGAGTCAAGCTGCAAATAAACCGGCGATCCATACAAGAAGCTGTCGGATAGCGCATTGATCGCGTTCTGCACGAAGCGGATCGTGTCGGTGCCCTGCTGCGCCGCCGGCTCGCCGGCACGCTCGCGGGCGATCTGCCAGACCTCCCACATCGAGCCCTCGAGCATCCGCAGCAGCAGGCTCGCGGCCTTCTCCTGCTCGCCCTTCGGCACCGAGCGGTCGATGAAGGTCGCCACTGCCTGGAAGCCGCCGACCGGCTGGCCGTCCGCGCCGCGACCGACGCTGTCGTCGCTCGCCGCAAAAAGGGTCAGCACCTTCGATGCACTGTCCTGCAGACGGCCGCGCAGCGACGCATCGCCCGGCAGCGAGCGCTGCGCGAAGCGTGCGGCGGCTTCCGTGCGCACGGCCGGATCCTCGAGCGCGGCGCGCAGGCGCATCCATTCGCCGATCGAATCCTGGCTGTCGGCCGGAATCCGCATGTAGCGGAACGGGTCGTTCGGGCTCGCGCGCACGCCGGCGAGGAACACGCGCTCGCCGTTCATGTCGACGGGCAGCATGTAGTTGTTGAATTCGCGCGCTTGGCCGTCCTTGCCGCGGATCTTGTACTGCACCGACGGGCCGATGTTGTGGAGCTGCGTCGGCTTCGACGTCTTTGCGCCCGAGCCGAGCCGCTCGTCGAACACTTCCTTCAGCGAACTCGTCGTCGCGACGCCGCGCACATCGGGCTTGCCGCTCGCGTCGGCCATGTTCTCGACGTTGATCGCGCGGAAATCGGAGAACTCGATCGTATCGCCGTCGGCGCCCGGGACCTGGAGCGGCGCCGAGCTGCCGATCGTGCCCTTCACGGGGAAGGTCGCCGCGTGGCTGCCCGTCATCGGATAGGCCGTCATCTGCATTTGCGAGCCGCCGTCCTGGAAGCTCGACTGGTAGATCGACACGCCCTTGTACGTGAACGGCTTGTTGACCTCGACTCGCGCCGGGATCTTCCGGCCGGTCTCGCGATCGATCACGACGATGTCGCTTGCGAACAGCTTCGGCATGCCCGTCGTGTAGTAATCGACGATGAACTTGTCGAGCTGGATCGAGAACGGCAGATCCTGAATCAGCGAGCCGCTCGGCTGGTTCAGGATCGCGGTCGACACGAACTGACCCTCCGGCACCCACGCATAGCCGCGGAACGTCGGGTTCGACGCGGACAGGCGATGGTCGGGCGAGATCTCGCTGATCGTCGCGCTCGTGTTGACCGGACTCTTGCCGAACATCCACATCTGGAATTTGATCGGCAGGTTGCTGTCGAGCAGGCCGCCGATACAGATCACGACGATCGCGAGGTGCGCGGAGATGTAGCCCCACTTGGTCATCGCGCCGCGCTTCGCGGAGATCAGCGTCGCGCCGTCGGTTTCACGCACGACGTGCTTGTAGCCGGCCTTCGCGACGAACGTGGCGAGCGTGGCCGCGACGCTCGCGCGCGTGCCGGACGCCGTGTACTCGGCCTTGTGGTGGAATGCGCGCAGGCTGCCTTCGCGGACCTTGTCCTTCCAGCTCTTCGCATCGGCGAGCATCTTCGGCGCGTTGCGGATCACGCACAGCGAGATCGACGCGACGAGGAAGATCAGGATCAGCATGAACCACCACGCGCTGTACACGTTGTACAGGCCGAGCGAGCGGAAGATGTCCGCCCAGAAAGGCCCGAACTGGTTCACGTAGTTCGGATACGGATCGTCCTGGGTCAGGACCGTGCCGATGATGCTCGCAATCGACAGCACCACCAGCAGCGCGATCGCGAAGCGCATCGAGCTCAGCAGCTCGACCGCGCGTTTCGACGCACCCTGACTCGACTTCGACTGCAACCCCGACGTGGTAACGCTCATTCAAACTCCGACTAAGGGGAAACACCCCCCACGCTCACTATGTTCGCTTCGGGGGCGCAGCCCCCCATCGCCGGCAAGCCGCTCCATCCGGCTCGGCCCGGCGAGTGCCGACAAAAAAGAAGGGCGAGGCAACCGCGACGGCGCGGCGCCCCACCCTTTTCTTGTTCTGACTCCGGCCGCCCTTCGGGCGCCCGGTCATTCCATTCGCGGCCGACCGCTCAACGCAGGCCCGCGATGTAATCCGCGACGGCCTTGATCTCGGTATCCGACAGCCGCGACGCGATCTGATGCATCGCCTCGTTGTTGTTGCGCGCGCCGGCACCCTGCTGGAACGCGGTCAACTGCGCGACCGTGTAATCGGCCCATTGCCCCGACAGACGCGGATACTGGACCGGGATCCCCTGCCCCGTCGGGCCGTGGCAGCTCGCACAAGCGGGTACGCCCTTTTCCGCAATGCCGCCGCGATAGATCTTCTGGCCGACCGGCACGGTCGCCGCATCGCGTGCGGTACCGAGCTTCGTCGTCTGCGACCCGTAGTACGCGGCGACGTTGCGCATGTCGTCCGCGCTCAACGCGCTCGCGAATCCGACCATCACCGCGTTGTTCCGCACCGGCCCCTTCGCGCCCGGCTGCGTCTTGAAGTCGTTCAACTGCTTGACCAGATATTCGGGATGCTGGCCGGCAAGCTTCGGGAAACTGCCCGACGCACTATTGCCGTCGGCGCCATGACACGACGCGCAGACTTGCCCGGCAATCGCCTTGCCGCGGTCGAGATCCGGCTTGGCCGCATCTGCCGCATTTGCCTCCGCTACGAAACCTACGAACCCTGCTGCAACCTGAAGCACCATCAGAGACTTGCACAGTCGATTCATTCGCACACCCTGTTTCGTCTTGTGGGAATTTGAGGTTCTGCAAAAAACGACGGCGTCCAGTCTACCGCAGAAGCCACATAAAAGCGCGAGGCAGGCGCCCGGTGGGCTTCGGTAAAACCGCCGTATTGTACAATATCGTGTTGAAAGCTCCCGCGCCTATCGGGGCTACCCCGCCTCCACCAAGCGGCTCGCGCCGCCCGTCCTTCCGGTTCCCATGGCCTTTCTGCTCCATCAAGCCCGCTTCTACACGACCGTCAACCATCTGCGCGACCTGCCGCCGACGGTTCAGCCGGAAATCGCGTTCGCGGGCCGCTCGAATGCCGGCAAGTCGACGGCGATCAACGTGCTCTGCAACCAGAAGCGGCTGGCCTTCGCGTCGAAGACGCCCGGCCGCACGCAGCATATCAACTACTTCTCCGTCGGCCCGGCCGCCGAGCCCGTCGCGAACCTCGTCGACCTGCCCGGCTACGGCTATGCGGAAGTGCCCGGCGCCGCGAAGGCGCATTGGGAAATGCTGCTGTCGTCCTATCTCGCGACGCGCTCGCAGCTTTGCGGCCTGATCCTGATGATGGATTCGCGCCGTCCGCTGACCGATCTCGATCGACGCATGATCGAGTGGTTCGCGCCGACCGGCAAGCCGATCCACACGCTGCTGACCAAGTGCGACAAATTGACGCGCCAGGAAAGCATCAACGCGTTGCGCAATACGCAGAAGGGGCTCGACGCGTATCGCGACCAGGGCGTGCAGGGCAAGCTGACGGTCCAGCTGTTCTCGGCGCTGAAGCGCACGGGGCTCGACGAGGCCCATGAACTGATCGAGAGCTGGCTGCGGCCGTCCGTCGCCGACGAAAAAAGCGAGCTTGTAGCACAATGAGCGGGCAACGCGCGGCTGGGATCGGTCGTGCGCACCTGACGGCACCTGCGAATTCGGCCGGCTCATAAAAAAACCCGCCGTTGAACGGCGGGTCAAACAGCCTAATCGAAAAACGACAGGCACCCGCTCAGGGAGGAGAAGCGGGGAGCTGCACGCAACGCGTACCGCTCGATCGCTATCATATACCAACGATCTCGAAAATGACCTAAGGGTTCCGTAAGGTCCTTCTTGCCCTGATTTCTGCCAAATCGCCATGAGCTTCCATCCGCTTCATCGTCCGCGCCGGATGCGCCGCGACGACTTCTCTCGCCGCCTGATGCGCGAAAACCGCCTGACCACCGACGATCTGATCTACCCGGTGTTCGTCGTCGAAGGCACCAACGAACGTCAGCCGGTCCCGTCGATGCCCGGCGTCGAACGCGTGTCGGTCGATCTGCTGATGCACGTCGCCGAGCAGTGCGTCGAACTCGGCGTGCCCGTGCTGTCGCTGTTCCCGGCCATCGAGCCGTCGTTGAAAACGCCCGACGGCCGCGAAGCGGCCAATCCGGAAGGCCTGATCCCGCGCGCCGTGCGCGAGCTGAAGAAGCGCTTCCCCGAACTGGGCGTGCTGACCGACGTCGCGCTCGATCCGTACACGAGCCACGGCCAGGACGGCGTGCTCGACGAAAACGGCTACGTGATCAACGACGACACGATCGAGATCCTGGTCGACCAGGCGCGTGCGCAGGCGGAAGCCGGCGTCGACATCGTCGCGCCGTCGGACATGATGGACGGCCGCATCGGCGCGGTCCGCGAGATGCTGGAAAGCGACGGCCACATCCACACGCGGATCATGGCCTATTCGGCGAAGTTCGCATCGGCGTTCTACGGCCCGTTCCGCGATGCGGTCGGTTCGGCATCCAATCTGGGCAAGGGCAACAAGATGACCTACCAGATGGATCCGGCGAACAGCGACGAAGCGCTGCGCGAAGTGCGCCTCGACATCGACGAAGGCGCCGACATGGTGATGGTCAAGCCCGGCATGCCGTATCTCGACATCGTGCGCCGCGTGAAGGACGAGTTCCGCTTCCCGACCTACGTGTACCAGGTGAGCGGCGAATACGCGATGCTGAAGGCGGCCGCGATGAACGGCTGGCTCGACCACGACAAGGTCGTGCTCGAATCGCTGCTCGCGTTCAAGCGTGCAGGCGCCGACGGCGTGCTCACGTACTTCGCGCTCGATGCCGCGCGTCTGCTGAAAGCGCAGCGCTGATCGCGCGCGCCGGCGGCACCAGTAAAAACGGCGGGACACCTCGGTGTTCCGCCGTTTTTCGTTGACCGTCGATCGACACCGTCGGCCGGCCCCGAAGCCTCCGTTCGCCGGCTCGCTCCGGCCGGCCACCGTCATGCCGTCGGAACGACCGCCCGATCGAGACTGCGCAGGAACGTGTCGGCCGCCTGATAGCCGACCACGCGGCCGATCTCGTTGCCATGGCGATCGAAGAAGATGATGCCCGGCGGCCCGAACAGGTTGAAGCGCTTGAGCAGCGCCTGATCGTCCGGATTGTTCGCGGTGACGTCCGCACGCACGAGGTGAAGCTGCGCGAGCCGCGCCTGCACGCGCGCGTCGGTGAACGTCAGATGCTCCATCTCCTTGCAGCTCACGCACCAGTCGGCGTAGAAGTCGAGCATCACGGGCCGGCCCGACGTCTTCAGCAGCGTGTCGAGTTCGCCGCTGGAGCGCACCGGGGCGAACGCCGGGCCGTCCTGCGCGGCAGCCGCGCCGGCAGCCGCCGCACCGCCGGAGGCTGCCGTACGCGCCGCCAGCACGGCCAGCGGCTTGACGGGATCGGTCGAGCCCGCGGCCAGGCCGACGAGCAACGTCGCGGCCCAGATCGCGAGCGCGGCGCCCACGCCGCGGCCCAGGCGGCGCCAGACCGACGCAGCACCGGCATTCGGCGTGAACAGGCCGAGCGCCGCGGCCGCGATCAGCAGCCACAACGCCGCGAGCACCATCTTCAGCCCGGCCGCCAGCACCGGCCACACGATCCACAGCGCGGCCGCGAGCAGCACGATGCCGAAGAATACCTTGACGCCGTCCATCCACGCGCCTGCGCGCGGCAGCACCGTCCCGGCCCCGACGCCGACGACCAGCAGCGGCACGCCGAGCCCGAGCCCCATCGCGAACAGCGCCGCGCCGCCGAGCAACGCATTGCCGGTGTGCGCGATGAAAGCGAGCACGGCGAACAGCGGCGCCGTCATGCACGCCCCGACGACCAGCGCCGACAACGCGCCCATTGCCGCAACCGCGACGAAGTGGCCGCCCTGGCGCGCGCTCGATGCCTCGGCCGCGCCGTTCTGCCAGCGCGCCGGCAACGCGATGTCCTTGCCCGAGATCAGCGACACCGCGAACGCGGTCAGCAGCACGCCGAACGCGCCGAGTACCCACGGGTTCTGCAGCCATGCGCCGAGGCTCTGGCCGACCAGCGCGGCCGCGATGCCGAGTACCGTGTAGACCAGCGCCATGCCGACCACGTAGGTCAGCGACAGCGCGAAGCCGCGTGCATGCGTCGCACGCGTGCCCTGGCCGATGATGATCGCGGACACGATCGGAATCATCGGGTACGAACACGGCAAGAGGCTCAGCACGACACCCGCGACGAAATAGAGCGCGACGATGGTGAAGAAGCCCTGGCCTTCGAGCAGCGACTGCGCGAAATCCGCGCTCGTGACCTTGTCGAACCAATTGCCGGCGGCAGCCGTATCGCCGGACGACGATGCGGCACCGAGCGCGGCGCCATCGACCTTCATCACGTGCTCGGCCGGCGGATAACAGATCCCTTCGTCCGCACACCCTTGCGACGTCACCGCGAGCTCGAACGGCCCGGCTGCCTGCTTCACCGGCACGTGAACGACGACTTCATCGCGATAGGTCTCGACGTTCTTCTGGAACGTCTGGTCGAATTTCACGTGGCCGGCCGGGAATTGCGGTTCGCCGAGCGTCGCCTGACCGCTCTTCACCGCGAACGCGAACCGCTCGCGGTACATGTAATAGCCGTTGGCGATCTTGAAACGAACGTCCACCTGCCCCGGCGATTCGCTCGCGCTGAACTTGAACGCAACCGCCGGATCGAGGAAATCGTCGGCCGCGCGCGCGACGGACAGGCCGCCCAGCATCACGAACGACAACAGGACCGCAACAAACCGCAGCGCACGCACGCGCATCGAAAGCGCCATACCGTTAAACATGAAATAGACGTTGAGTTTCGCCGGTCACCCATTGGCCATACGCGGCCGATGCCGTCGTCTGCCACGAGACGATTTCGGGTGTCTCGTAAGGATGACGCGCGAGGATAAATCGCTCCAGTTCGAGCGCCCGGACGGGGCTCGTCTTGAACAGCAACTGGATCTCGTCGGCCGTTTCGACCTTGCCCTGCCAGTGATAGCGCGACTTGATCGCACCGAGCTCCGACACGCACGCGGCAAGGCGCGCGTCGAGCGCGCCGTCGGCGAGCACCGCGGCCGTCGCCGCATCGGGTACCGTCGTCAGCATCAGCACCACTATCATCCGCGCCCTCCTCACTGGTCTGCCGGCTCCTGTCGGCGCCGGTTACCCGCTCGGCGACCGCACCGGTTGCCCCGTATCGTAGCGCAGCCCGCGCAACGCTGCCGGCACCGGCCTGCGACAATCGATCGCAGCCGGCATCTCAAAAACAAAAAGGGCCAAGCAAAACGCTCGGCCCCTTTCTGATCCTGCTGCGTACCGGAAGCTTACTCGGCTTCTTGCACGTTTTCCGTTTCGTCGACTTCCGGACGGTCGAGCAGTTCGACCAGTGCCATCGGTGCGTTGTCGCCCACGCGGAAGCCGAACTTCAGCACGCGCAGGTAGCCGCCCGGACGGTTCGCGAAACGCGGACCGAGCACGTCGAACAGCTTCGCGACCGAGTCACGATCGCGCAGGCGGTTGAACGCCAGGCGACGGTTTGCCAGCGACGGCTTCTTGCCGAGCGTGATCAGCGGCTCGACGACTTTACGGAGTTCCTTCGCCTTCGGCAGCGTCGTCTTGATGACTTCGTGCTCGATCAGCGAGTTGGACATGTTACGGAGCATAGCCAGACGGTGGCTGCTCGTGCGGTTCAGTTTCCGCAGACCATGACGATGGCGCATTTCAGTTTCCTTGATTCAAAGTTTTGGTCCAGCTCTTCTATCGCACCTCGGAAGGCGCACGGGCCGGTAACGAAAAAAAGCAAGATGCGGATTTTAAAGGAAAATCCGCATCTTTGCCAACTACGGCTATAGCCAGGCTACGACCGGGCTTACTTGTCGAGACCAGCCGGCGGCCAGTTCTCGAGCTTCATGCCCAGCGTGAGACCGCGCGAAGCGAGCACTTCCTTGATCTCGTTGAGCGACTTGCGACCGAGGTTCGGCGTCTTCAGCAGCTCGTTTTCCGTGCGCTGGATCAGGTCGCCGATGTAGTAGATGTTCTCGGCCTTCAGGCAGTTCGCCGAACGAACCGTCAGCTCGAGATCGTCCACCGGACGCAGCAGGATCGGATCGATCTGCGGTGCACGCGACGGCGCTTCGGCTGCCGTTTCCGTGCCTTCCAGCGCCGCGAACACGGACAACTGGTCGACCAGGATGCGGGCCGACTGGCGGATCGCTTCTTCCGGCGTGATCACGCCGCTCGTCTCGATGTTCATCACGAGCTTGTCGAGGTCGGTACGCTGCTCGACACGCGCGCTTTCGACGGCGTAGCTCACGCGGCGAACCGGCGAGAACGATGCGTCGAGGACGATGCGGCCGATGATCTTGGCCGTGTCTTCGCCGTAGCGACGGACGTTGCCGGGCACGTAGCCGCGACCCTTTTCGATCTTGATCTGAACGTCGAGCTTGCCGCCCTTCGACAGGTGCGCAATCACGTGATTCGGGTTGATGACTTCGCAATCGTGAGCCAGCTCGATATCGCCGGCCGTCACGACGCCTTCACCTTCCTTGCGCAGCGTAACCGTCACTTCGTCACGGTTATGCAGCTTGAACACCACGCCCTTCAGGTTCAGCAGCAGGTTGACGACGTCTTCCTGCACGCCATCCAGCGTCGAGTACTCGTGCACCACGCCTGCGATCGTGACTTCGGTCGGCGCGTAGCCCACCATCGACGACAGCAGCACGCGGCGAAGCGCATTGCCCAAGGTGTGGCCGTAACCGCGTTCGAACGGTTCCATGACCACCCTCGCGTGGTTCTCGCCCAGCGATTCCACGGCGATGATCTTGGGTTTCAGCAAACTGGTTTGCATGGGCTTTCCTTTTCAATACCCTCGGCTCGTTACACCGATAAGGCTGACCGGTAACAACCAGAAAATAAACAGCCGAGGCCCGTCCTTGCGCAACGCAATCGGGGTACCTCGGCCGTCAATCGGATTAACGCGAATACAATTCGACGATCAGGCTTTCGTTGATGTCGCCTGCGATTTCAGCGCGTTCCGGCATTTGCTTGAACGTGCCTTCGAACTTCTTCGCATCGACTGCAACCCAGCTCGGCATGCCGCCTTGCTCGGCCAGCGACAGCGCTTCGACGATACGCGCCTGCTTCTTCGCCTTTTCGCGGATCGCGACGACGTCACCCGCCTTCACTTGCTGCGACGGCACGTTTGCGACGACGCCGTTCACCGTGATCGACTTGTGGCTCACCAGCTGACGCGCTTCAGCGCGGGTCGAGCCGAAGCCCATGCGATACACGACGTTGTCGAGGCGCGACTCGAGCAGTTGCAGCAGGTTTTCACCCGTGTTGCCCTTGCGGCGATCGGCTTCAGCGAAGTAGCGACGGAACTGACGTTCCAGCACGCCGTAGATACGCTTGACCTTCTGCTTCTCGCGCAGCTGCGTACCGTAGTCGGACGTACGTGCGCCCGAGGTACGGCCGTGCTGACCCGGCTTGCTGTCGAGCTTGCACTTGTCGGCGAGCGAGCGGCGTGCGCTCTTCAGGAACAGGTCGGTGCCTTCACGGCGGGAAAGCTTGGCTTTGGGGCCGATATAACGTGCCACTTTGCATTCCTTTATCAATCAGTCACGCGGATCGAAATCCGCGCTAGTCCGCTCCCTTTGGGGCGAACGGTGGGCTTAGTCAATCAAAAAAGCAACGCCCGTCGACGCTGAGCGGCGACAGGCAATGCGCTAGCACGAACGTGCCAGCACATCCTTAGATACGACGACGCTTCGGCGGACGGCAGCCGTTGTGCGGAATCGGGGTGACGTCCGAAATCGCGGTGATCTTGATGCCGAGGCCGTGCAGTGCGCGCACTGCCGACTCGCGACCCGGGCCCGGGCCCTTGATCCGCACTTCCAGATTCTTCACGCCGTATTCCATCGCGACGCGGCCAGCCGACTCGGCTGCGACCTGAGCAGCGAACGGCGTCGATTTGCGCGAGCCCTTGAAGCCCTGACCGCCCGACGTCGCCCATGCCAGAGCGTTGCCTTGGCGATCGGTGATCGTGATGATCGTGTTGTTGAACGACGCGTGAACGTGAACCACGCCTTCAGCGACGTTCTTCTTAACCTTCTTGCGAACGCGTTGCGCCGCGGTGTTCGAAGCCTTAGCCATTACGTTTTCCTGTAACTGTCAGTTCCGCTTACTTCTTCAGCGCTTGCGCTGCACGACGCGGACCCTTGCGGGTACGTGCGTTCGTACGCGTACGCTGACCGCGCATCGGCAGGCCCTTGCGATGACGGACGCCACGGTAGCAACCGAGGTCCATCAGGCGCTTGATGTTCATCGTCACTTCACGGCGCAGATCGCCTTCGACGACAAACTTGCCTACTTCTTCACGCAGCTTTTCCAGGTCTGCGTCGGTCAGATCCTTGACCTTCTTCGAAAAATCGACGCCAGCTGCCACGCAGATGCTGCGCGAACGGGTGCGGCCGATACCGAAGATAGCCGTCAGGCCGATCTCGGTATGCTGGTGATTCGGGATGTTAACCCCTGCGATACGAGCCATTGTTTTTCCTCAAACAAAAAGCGCAAACAAACGCGCGGTCAGCCTTGGCGCTGCTTGTGGCGCGGATCCGAGCTGCAGATCACGCGAACGACGCCTTTGCGCTTGATGATCTTGCAATTGCGGCAAATGCGCTTAACCGATGCCATCACTTTCATGATAATACCCTTTTTTCAAATCACTTCGCCCGGAACACGATCCGCGCACGAGACAGATCGTAAGGCGTCAATTCAACCGTCACCTTGTCGCCCGGCAGGATGCGGATGTAGTGCATCCGCATCTTCCCGGAAATATGCCCCAACACGACATGGCCGTTTTCCAGCTTCACGCGGAAGGTCGCATTCGGGAGGTTTTCAATGACCTCACCCTGCATCTGGATTACATCGTCTTTGGCCATAGTCCTTTTCAACGCATCGGGATGTTGCCGCCCTTGAAGTTAGCCTTCTTGAGCAGCGACTCATACTGTTGCGACATAACGTACGACTGCACCTGCGCCATAAAGTCCATCGTGACGACGACAATGATCAGCAGCGACGTTCCACCAAAATAAAACGGCACGTTCCAGCGCAGCACCAGGAATTCCGGCAGCAGACACACGAAGACGATGTAGATCGCACCGGCCAGCGTCAGACGCGTGAGGATGCGGTCGATATATCGTGCGGTCTGATCGCCCGGACGGATGCCCGGAACAAACGCGCCGCTCTTCTTCAGGTTGTCTGCGGTCTCCCTGCTGTTGAACACCAGTGCGGTGTAGAAGAAGCAGAAAAACACGATTGCCAGCGTGTACAGCAGCACGTAGACCGGCTGGCCCGGCTTCAGCGCTTCCGCAACGTTATGCAACGTATTGGAAATCCAGCTTCCTGTCGGCTGACCGGTACTGAACCAGCCGAGAATCGTTGCCGGGAACAGAATGATCGACGATGCAAAGATCGGCGGAATCACGCCCGACATGTTCAGCTTCAGCGGCAGATGCGACGACTGCCCACCGTAGATCTTGTTGCCGACCTGACGCTTCGCGTAGTTCACGAGGATCTTGCGCTGACCGCGTTCGATGAACACGACCAGGTAAGTCACCGCGGCGATCAGAACGACGATGATGATCGCCGAAATGATGCTCATCGAACCCGTACGCACCAGCTCGAACAACCCACCCACGGCATTCGGGAACCCTGCTGCGATCCCGCCGAAGATGATGATCGAGATACCGTTGCCCAGACCACGCTCGGTAATCTGCTCGCCGAGCCACATCAGGAACATCGTGCCCGTAACCAGCGTCACGACCGTCGTCAGACGGAACAGCATGCCGGGATCGGTGACGAGGCCCGGCTGGTTTTCCAGCGCAGCCGCGATACCGAATGCCTGGAAGGTCGCGAGCACCACGGTGAAATACCGCGTGTACTGCGTGATCTTCCGTTGCCCTGCCTGCCCTTCCTTCTTCAGCGCCTCGAGCTGCGGCGAAACGATCGCCAG
This sequence comes from Burkholderia sp. NRF60-BP8, assembly GCF_001522585.2. NCBI lineage: Bacteria > Pseudomonadati > Pseudomonadota > Betaproteobacteria > Burkholderiales > Burkholderiaceae > Burkholderia > Burkholderia sp. NRF60-BP8. Next base: position 332,931 of record NZ_CP013373.1, on the reverse strand, counting down.
CAACTGCATGATGATCGACGCCGAGATGTACGGCATGATCCCCAGCGCAAAGATCGTGAAGCGGGAAAGCGCGCCACCCGAGAACATGTTGAACATGCCCAGGATGCCGCCCGCCTGGCTCTGGAACAGCTTAGCCAGTTGATCCGGATCGATGCCCGGCACGGGAATGTGCGCGCCGATGCGATAGACGATCAGCGCCAGGAGCAGGAACATCGCTCGCCGGCGCAGATCGCCGAATTTCGCCGTGCTTCGACCGGGTTTTGCAAGACTCGGGCTGTTAGCCAAGTACCTTCTCCGATGAATGCAAGTGACGACGCGCTACGCGTGTCACTCGGCGAACGAACCGCCAGCCGCTTCGATCGCAGCGCGCGCACCCTTGGTGGCACCGAGACCCTTCACGACGATCTTGCGCTTCAGTTCGCCCGTCGCGATGATCTTTGCGCTCTTCGTCAGCTCGCCGACCAGGCCGGCTTGCTTCAGTGCGAGCAGATCGATCTCGTCGACCGGCAGCTTCTCGAGGTCGCCCAGGCGCACTTCACCGACGAATTCCTTCGTCAGCGACGTGAAGCCGCGCTTCGGCAGACGACGTTGCAGCGGCATCTGACCGCCTTCGAAACCGACTTTGTGGAAGCCGCCCGAACGCGATTTCTGACCCTTGTGACCACGGCCAGCCGTCTTGCCGAGGCCCGAACCGATGCCACGACCGACGCGACGCTTGGCGTGCTTGGCGCCAGCGGCCGGCTTCAGGTTATTCAATTCCATATCAACTCCTTGATCCGTAGGGCCGCTTACGCGATGACCTTAACGAGGTACGAGACCTTGTTGATCATGCCGCGGACCGCCGGCGTGTCCTGCAGCTCGCTAACCGAGTTGAGTCGGCGCAGGCCCAGGCCACGCACGGTTGCGCGGTGCGATTCGCGGGTCCCGATCAGGCTCTTGACGAGCTGAACCTTGACAGTTTTTTCAGACATGGTGACCACCCGGGCTTAGCCCAAAATATCTTCGACGGACTTGCCGCGCTTCGCCGCGATGTCTGCCGGGGTCGACTGCTTGCGCAGACCGTCCAGCGTGGCGCGAACGAGGTTGTACGGGTTCGTCGAACCGTGGCTCTTCGCCACGACGTTCTGAACGCCCATCACGTCGAACACTGCGCGCATCGGGCCGCCGGCGATCACGCCCGTACCTGCCTTCGCCGGAGCGAGGAGGACAGCGGATGCGCCATGCTTGCCGTGCACTTCGTGCTGCAGCGTGCCGTTCTTGAGCGGCACCTTGAACATGTTGCGGCGAGCTTGTTCCATTGCCTTCTGGACAGCGACCGGCACTTCCTTCGCCTTGCCCTTGCCCATACCGATGCGGCCATCACCGTCGCCGACCACGGTCAGTGCGGCGAAGCCGAGAATACGGCCACCCTTCACGACCTTGGTCACGCGATTGACCGAAATCATCTTTTCGCGAAGGCCGTCGTCGCGCTCGTCAGCCTGAACTTTCGCTTGCATCTTTGCCATGACGAATTCCTTCCTTAGAACTTGAGCCCAGCTTCGCGAGCTGCCTCAGCCAGCGCCTTGACGCGGCCGTGGTAGCGGAAGCCCGAGCGGTCGAAGGCGACGGATTCGATGCCGGCAGCCTTTGCCTTTTCGGCAATACGCTTGCCGATCAGCGTCGCAGCATTGACGTTGCCGCCCTTGCCCGACTTGTCGGCCAGTTCTGCGCGCACTTCTGCTTCGAGCGTCGACGCGCTGGCGAGCACCTTGGTGCCGCACGGCGAGAACACTTGAGCGTAGATGTGCGTGTTCGTGCGATGCACGGCGAGACGCGCGACCTGCAGCTCAGCGATCTTGATACGCGTCTGGCGAGCGCGGCGCAGGCGAGATTGAGTCTTATCCATGATTGCGCACCCTTACTTCTTCTTCGTTTCTTTGAGGATCACAACCTCGTCGGCATAACGCACGCCCTTGCCCTTGTAGGGCTCCGGCGGACGGTAACCGCGGACTTCCGCAGCCACTTGACCGACTTGTTGCTTGTTGATCCCCTTGATCACGATTTCGGTTTGCGTCGGGGTTTCGGCCTTGACGCCTTCCGGCATCTGGTGCACCACCGGGTGCGAGAAACCCAGCGACAGGTTCAGCTTGTCGCCTTGCGCTTGCGCACGGTAACCGACGCCAACCAGCGTCAGCTTGCGCTCGAAACCCTTGGTCACGCCGTGCACGGCATTCGCGATGATCGCGCGCATCGTGCCCGACAGTGCATTTGCTTCGCGGCTTTCGTCGACCGGCGACAGATTCAGCGTGCCGTCGTTGTTCGCCACGTTCACGAGCGGATTGATCGCTTGCGTGATGGTGCCCAGCGGGCCCTTGACGGTGATCGCACCGTCGGCCAGCTTGACTTCCGCGCCTTGCAGCGCGATCGGGCTCTTACCTACTCGAGACATGTTTCTCTCTCCTCGGCTTTAAGCGACGTAGCAGATGACTTCGCCGCCGACGCCGGTAGCGCGCGCCTTGCGGTCGGTCATCACGCCCTTCGGCGTCGACACGATTGCCACACCGAGGCCGTTCATGACCTGCGGAATGTCGTTACGGCCGCGGTACACGCGCAGACCAGGCTTCGACACGCGCTCGAGGCGTTCGATGACCGGGCGACCTGCGTAGTACTTCAGCGCGATATTCAGTTCGGACTTCGCACCTTCCGCCTTCACGGCGAAATCGTCGATATAGCCTTCGTCCTTCAGGACTTGCGCGATTGCAACCTTGACCTTCGACGAGGGCATCGCGACCGATACCTTCTCGACCATCTGCGCGTTGCGGATGCGAGTCAGCATATCGGCGATAGGATCACTCATGCTCATTTACGTTTCTCCTATTACCAGCTCGCCTTGGTCAGGCCAGGAATCTCGCCACGGAATGCGATTTCACGAATCTTGTTACGCGCGAGGCCGAATTTACGGAACGTGCCACGCGGACGGCCCGTGATCGCGCAGCGGTTACGCTGGCGGGTCGGGTTTGCGTTGCGGGGCAGTTGCTGCAGCTCCAGGCGTGCTTCGTAGCGCTCTTCTTCCGACTTGCTTTGGTCTTCGACGATCGCCTTCAGCGCTTCGCGCTTTGCTGCGAACTTCGCGACCAAGCGGGCGCGCTTCTTTTCACGTTCGATCAGTGCCAGTTTAGCCACGGTAACCTCAGTTTCTGAACGGGAACTTGAAGCTGGCGAGCAGAGCCTTTGCTTCGTCGTCGGTCTTCGCAGTCGTCGTGATGCTGATGTTCAGCCCACGCAGTGCGTCGATCTTGTCGTAATCGATTTCGGGGAAAATGATCTGCTCTTTCACACCGATGTTGTAGTTGCCACGGCCATCGAAAGCACGACCCGACACACCGCGGAAGTCACGCACGCGGGGCAGGGCAACCGTCACGAAACGGTCGAGGAATTCGTACATCGCGCGGCCACGCAGCGTCACCATCGCGCCGATCGGGTAACCCTGGCGGATCTTGAAGCCTGCGATTGCCTTGCGGGCCTTCGTGACGACCGGCTTCTGGCCGGCGATCTTCGTGAGGTCGCCAACGGCGTTCTCGATGATCTTCTTGTCAGCGATCGCTTCGCCAAGACCCATGTTCAGCGTGATCTTGGTGATGCGCGGCACTTCCATGACCGACTTGTAACCGAACTTCTCGATCAGGCCGGGCACAACCTTTTCTTTGTAAAACTCTTGAAAACGAGCCATTTTTTACTCCGCTGCGTCAGGCGCTCAGTACGGCACCGGTCGTCTTCAGGAAGCGAACCTTCTTGCCTTCCTCGACCTTGATGCCAACACGCGACGCCTTGCCATTCGCGTCGACCAGTGCGACGTTCGAAATATGCAGGGGCATCGTCTTCGCTTCCACGCCGCCCGTCGTACCCTTCATCGGGTTCGGCTTCACATGCTTCTTGACGAGGTTGATACCTTCAACCGTCACATGTTCAGCACCGACAGCCAGCACGACGCCGCGCTTGCCCTTGTCCTTGCCAGTGACGACGATGACTTCGTCACCTTTGCGAATCTTGTTCATCGCGACTCCTTACAGCACTTCCGGCGCCAGCGAAACGATCTTCATGAATCGTTCGCTACGCAGCTCACGCGTCACCGGCCCGAAGATACGGGTGCCGATCGGCTCGAGCTTGTTATTCAAAAGCACAGCGGCGTTGCCGTCGAACTTGATCAGCGAGCCGTCTTGACGGCGCACGCCCTTGGCGGTGCGGACCACCACGGCGTTGTAAATTTCGCCTTTCTTCACGCGCCCGCGCGGCGTTGCCTCTTTGACGCTCACCTTGATGATGTCGCCAATGCCGGCATAACGACGCTTCGAGCCGCCGAGCACCTTGATGCACAGAACTTCGCGTGCACCCGTGTTGTCGGCTACTTCGAGCCGAGATTCGGTCTGGATCATGGTTTGTCTTTCCCAACTTAATCCGGATGCACCACCATGATGCATTCGGTCAGTCTTGGTCCCGTCAGCCAATCGGCTGCTTGGGTTGGAACAGCAGCGACGGCAAACGAAACCCGCCATCGCAATTCGGTGAATCTTTCGGACAGGCAGGCGCCAGTCCGCTTCCCCCACCAACTTCGCCCGCGACGGGGCTCCCATAAAGAGGGAAGACCGGGATTATAACAAATAATCCCGGTCACGCAAGCAAAAACTTTGCGATTTCAAGCACTTCGTGGAGAAGTGCCCGTTACTGCCTACTGCGCTGCCCGCTTAGATGACGCGAGCGGCTTCGACGAGGCGCGACACCGTCCAGGCCTTCGTCTTCGAAACAGGACGCGTTTCCTGGATTTCGACGAGATCGCCTTCGTTGTAGGTGTTCGCTTCATCGTGCGCGTGGTACTTCTTCGAACGCACGACATACTTGCCGTAGATCGGATGCTTGACGCGGTGCTCGATCAGCACGGTGACGGTCTTGTCCATCTTGTTGCTGACGACCCGACCGACCAGCGTCCGCTTCAGCGAGGTTTTCACGCTATCGTTCATTTCTGGTTCGCCTTCTGAGTCATGACGGTCCGCACACGTGCGATGTCGCGACGAACCTTCTTCAGCTGGCTCGTGTTCGTGAGCTGCTGGGTCGCGAGTTGCATGCGCAGGCCGAATTGCGCCTTCAGCAGGTCCGCCAGCTCCTTGTTGAGCGCGGCCTGGTCTTTCTGGAGAAGTTCGGAAGCCTTCATGTTTTCTCCTTAGGCGCCGAGCTGGCGCACGATGAATGCCGTCTTGAGCGGCAGCTTGGCTGCAGCCAGACGGAACGCTTCGCGTGCCAGTTCTTCGGATACGCCGTCCATTTCATAGAGCATCTTGCCCGGCTGAATCTCGGCGACGTAGTACTCCGGGTTACCCTTACCGTTACCCATACGCACTTCGGCCGGCTTCTGCGAAATCGGCTTGTCCGGGAAGATCCGGATCCAGATGCGGCCGCCACGCTTGATGTGACGCGTCATTGCACGACGCGCCGCTTCAATTTGACGTGCGGTCAAACGACCGCGACCGATCGCCTTCAGGCCGAATTCACCGAACGACACGGCGTTGCCGCGCGTCGCCTTGCCGGTGTTACGACCCTTCTGCTCTTTACGATACTTTCTGCGTTTCGGTTGCAGCATCGTTATTCTCCAGTCTTGCCGTCTTCGGGCTTGCCGGCGCCACGGCGCGGTGCGCCACGACGAGCACCCGGAGCGCCGCCTTCGCCGTCACGGCGCGGACGACGGTCGCCCGGACGCGCATTGCGACGCGGACGCTTGTCTTCGGCTACTTCTTCCACCACCGGTGCATCGTTGCGGCCGAGCGTATCGCCCTTGTAGACCCACACCTTGACGCCGATGATCCCGTAAGTCGTCTTCGCTTCCGAAGTCGCGTAGTCGATATCAGCACGCAGCGTGTGAAGCGGCACGCGACCTTCGCGGTACCACTCCGTACGAGCGATTTCGATACCGTTCAGACGGCCTGCGCTCATGATCTTGATGCCTTGGGCACCCAGACGCATCGCGTTCTGCATCGCACGCTTCATCGCGCGACGGAACATGATCCGGCGCTCGAGCTGTTGCGTGATCGAGTCAGCGATCAGCTGAGCATCGGTTTCCGGCTTGCGGATTTCCTCGATGTTGACGTGAACCGGCACGCCCATGCGGCGTTGCAGTTCCGTCTTCAGCTGTTCGATGTCCTCGCCCTTCTTGCCGATGACCACGCCCGGACGCGAGCTGTAAATCGTGATGCGCGCGTTCTTCGCCGGACGCTCGATGACCACCCGACCGACCGAAGCGTTCTTCAGCTTCTTCTTCAGGTATTCACGAACACCGATGTCTTCCTGCAGCATCGCCGCGAAATTGTTGTTGTTCGCGTACCAACGCGAAGCCCAATTGCGGCTGACAGCCAGGCGGAAGCCAGTCGGATGAATTTTCTGTCCCATCGTATGGCTCCTTAATTCCCGACCGTCACAGTGATGTGACAGGATTGCTTCTCGATGCGGTTACCGCGGCCCTTGGCGCGCGCGGTGAAACGCTTGAGCGATGCAGCCTTGTCGACGTAGATGCTCTTGATCTTGAGCTCGTCGATATCAGCGCCTTCGTTGTGCTCCGCATTCGCGATTGCCGACAGCACAACCTTCTTCACGATGCCAGCCGCCTTCTTCGGCGAGAACGTCAGAACGTTCAGCGCCTTGTCGACCGGCAAACCGCGGATCTGGTCAGCCACAAGGCGCGTTTTCTGCGCCGAGATGCGGGCACCGCGATGAATTGCTTTCACTTCCATCTTGATTGCCCCTTATTTCTTGGCCTTCTTGTCGGCTGCGTGACCCTTGAACGTACGGGTCAGTGCGAACTCGCCAAGCTTGTGGCCGACCATGTTTTCCGAGATGTACACCGGAACGTGTTGACGGCCGTTGTGAACAGCGATCGTCAGGCCGATGAAATCCGGCAGAATCGTCGAGCGACGCGACCAGGTCTTGATCGGCTTTTTGTCGCGCGAAGCTGCAGCCGCCTCAACTTTCTTCAGCAAATGGGCGTCGCAGAACGGACCTTTTTTTACAGAACGTGCCATTGCCTACTCCTTAACGCTTGTGACGGCGCTGGACGATCATCGTCGTCGTGCGCTTGTTGCTGCGGGTGCGGTAACCCTTAGCCGGCGTACCCCACGGGCTCACCGGGTCGCGACCTGCAGCCGTCTTGCCCTCACCACCACCGTGCGGGTGATCGACCGGGTTCATCGCAACGCCACGCACCGTCGGGCGGATACCGCGCCAGCGGTTCGCGCCAGCCTTGCCGATCTGGCGCAGGCTATGCTCTTCGTTGCCGACTTCACCGATCGTTGCACGGCACTCGATGTGCACGCGGCGGATTTCGCCCGAACGCAGACGAACCTGCGCGTAGACGCCTTCACGCGCCAACAGCATGGCCGACGTGCCAGCCGAACGCGCCATTTGCGCGCCCTTGCCCGGCAGCATCTCGATGCAGTGGATCGTCGTACCGACCGGAATGTTGCGGATCGGCAGCGTGTTGCCTGCACGGATCGGCGCTTCCGAACCCGACATCAGCTGTTGGCCGACGGTCAGGCCCTTCGGGGCGATGATGTAGCGACGTTCGCCGTCTGCGTAGAGCACCAGCGCGATGTTCGCGCTGCGGTTCGGGTCGTACTCGAGACGCTCGACCTTTGCCGGAATGCCATCCTTCGTGCGACGGAAATCGACGATACGATAGTGCTGCTTGTGACCACCACCCTTGTGACGCGTGGTGATACGGCCGTTGTTGTTACGGCCGGCGGTCGAGCTCTGCGAGTCGAGCAGTGCCGCGTACGGCTTGCCCTGGTGCAGATTCTTGTTGACCACCTTGACCATCGCGCGGCGACCCGGCGAAGTCGGTTTAACTTTCACGATTGCCATGATTACTTGGCCTCCGCTTCAAAGTTGATTTCCTGGCCGGGCTTCAGGCAGACGTACGCCTTCTTCACGTCCTTGCGGCGGCCCATCGAACGGCCGAAGCGCTTTTGCTTGCCCTTCTGAACCAGCACGTTGACCGAATCAACTTCAACCTTGAACAGCAGCTCGACAGCCGCCTTCACTTCCTGCTTCGTGGCATCCGGTGCGACTTCGAACACGACTTGCTCGTTCTTGTCGGCAACCAGCGTCGCCTTTTCGGAAATCACCGGTGCGAGCAGGACCTGCATCAAACGATGATCGTTCTTGCGAATCTCGCTCATGACAGCAACTCCTCGATCTGGGCGACCGCAGCCTTCGTGACCAGCACTTTCTTGAAGTAGATCAGCGACAGCGGGTCAGCGTAGCGCGGCTCGACAATTGCCACGTGCGGCAGGTTGCGCGATGCCAGGTACAGGTTTTCGTCAACCGTGTCGGTGATGATCAGCACGGAGTCGAGACCCATGGTCTTGAATTTGTCGGCCAGCAGCTTGGTCTTCGGCGCTTCGAGGATGATGTCCTCGACGACCGACAGACGGCCTTCGCGGGCCAGCTGCGAGAAGATCGAGCAGAGGCCTGCGCGATGCATCTTCTTGTTGACCTTGTGCGAGAAGTTTTCTTCCGGCGAATTCGGGAAGATACGACCACCGCCACGCCACAACGGGCTCGACGACATACCGGCACGAGCGCGGCCCGTACCCTTCTGGCGCCACGGCTTCTTGGTCGTGTGCTTGACTTGCTCGCGGTCCTTCTGTGCGCGGTTACCCTGGCGAGCATTCGCCTGGTAAGCGACGACGACCTGGTGGATCAGCGCTTCGTTGTAGTCACGACCGAACACGACGTCCGATGCGTTGACCACTGCACCTTCCTGACCATTTTCGTTCAGGAGCTTGAGTTCCATTATTTCGCCCCCTTGGTCTTGACGGCCGGCGTCACGAAGACCTTGCCGCCCTTCGCGCCCGGAATCGCACCCTTCACGAGCAGCAGCTTGCGCTCTGCGTCGATACGGGCGATTTCGAGGTTCTGCACCGTCACCGTCACGTCACCCATGTGACCCGTCATGCGCTTACCCGGGAAAACACGACCCGGATCCTGCGCCATACCGATCGAGCCCGGCACGTTGTGCGAGCGCGAGTTACCGTGCGTGGCACGGCCGGAGGAGAAGTTGTAACGCTTGATCGTACCGGCGTAGCCCTTACCGATCGACACGCCTTGCACGTCGACCTTCTGGCCCACTTCGAAAAGATCTGCACCGACCACGGCGCCATTCGACAGCTCGGCTGCCTTGGCCGCGTCAATGCGGAATTCCTTGAGGATTTCACCGGCTTCGACACCGGCTTTGGCGAGATGACCTGCCAGCGGCTTCGTCACGCGCGATGCGCGGCGGGAGCCGAATGCAACCTGCACGGCCGTGTAGCCGTCGGTTTCAACAGTCTTGATCTGCGTCACGCGGTTGTCCGACACGTCCAGCACGGTGACGGGAATCGAATCCCCTTCAGCCGTGAAGATACGGGTCATGCCAACCTTGCGACCTACGAGTCCAAGGCTCATCATTTTCTCCATTCCCGACTGCGATTGGTCGGGGCTGATTTACAAAATGCCGGGCACGCAAGGCCCAACTTTTTTACGCGAATACGCGAAAAGCCAAGCAGTATAGCCCGACTTCTCGATTTCCGCAAGCAATACAAAGACTTAGCACCATCCGGCACGCCGGCCGGCGCTGGAAGCCTTACTGCAGCTTGATTTCCACGTCGACGCCAGCCGGCAGGTCGAGCTTCATCAGCGCGTCAACGGTCTTGTCCGTCGGGTCGACGATGTCCATCAGGCGCTGGTGGGTGCGGATTTCGAGCTGATCGCGCGACGTCTTGTTGACGTGCGGCGAGCGCAGGATGTCAAAACGCTGAATGCGCGTCGGCAGCGGCACCGGGCCACGGACGATTGCGCCAGTCCGCTTCGCGGTATCGACGATTTCGGCAGCCGATTGATCGATCAGACGATAGTCGAATGCCTTCAGGCGAATGCGGATTTTCTGTTGCTGCATGACGATTCCTTGAAAAGAGCGAGGCGATGTTGCATCGCCGGACACTAAAAGAACGTGAAACATGACGCCAGCGGGGAGCGAAGCATCAGGTTCCGGGCGGTACTTCCACTGCTAAGCCCGCGATTCTACACGAAAATTCGCGGCGGTGGGCGTTTGTCAATAGAGCGGTTCGCACGCCACAAAGAAAAACCGGGTGCCAGATCGAACTGGACACCCGGTTTCCGCGGTACGCAGTTGCTTACCGTGGAATCGCGGACCCCGCCGGGATCCGCGGATCGTCGATATTACTCGATGATCTTGGCGACTACGCCGGCGCCGACCGTACGGCCGCCTTCGCGGATTGCGAAGCGCAGACCTTCTTCCATCGCGATCGGAGCGATCAGCTTCACCGTGATCGACACGTTGTCGCCCGGCATCACCATTTCCTTGTCCTTCGGCAGCTCGATCGAGCCCGTCACGTCCGTCGTACGGAAGTAGAACTGCGGACGGTAGTTGTTGAAGAACGGCGTGTGACGGCCGCCTTCGTCCTTGCTCAGCACGTACACTTCAGCCGTGAAGTGCGTGTGCGGCGTGATCGAACCCGGCTTCGCCAGAACCTGGCCGCGCTCCACGTCTTCACGCTTCGTGCCGCGCAGCAGGATACCCACGTTGTCGCCTGCCTGACCTTGGTCCAGCAGCTTGCGGAACATTTCAACGCCCGTGCAGGTCGTCTTCACCGTCGGCTTGATACCGACGATTTCGATTTCCTCGCCGACCTTGATGATGCCGCGCTCGACACGACCCGTCACCACCGTACCGCGGCCCGAGATCGAGAACACGTCTTCCACCGGCATCAGGAACGCGCCGTCAACCGCACGCTCCGGCGTCGGGATGTACGTGTCCAGTGCGTCTGCCAGGTTCATGATCGCCACTTCGCCCAGCTCGCCCGTGTCGCCTTCCAGCGCCAGCTTTGCCGAACCCTTCACGATCGGCGTGTCGTCGCCCGGGAAGTCGTACTTCGACAGCAGTTCGCGAACTTCCATCTCGACCAGCTCGAGCAGTTCCGCGTCGTCCACCATGTCGCACTTGTTCAGGAACACGATGATGTACGGAACGCCAACCTGACGTGCCAGCAGGATGTGCTCGCGCGTTTGCGGCATCGGGCCGTCTGCTGCCGAGCAAACCAGGATCGCGCCGTCCATCTGCGCCGCACCCGTGATCATGTTCTTCACATAGTCAGCGTGGCCCGGGCAGTCGACGTGGGCGTAGTGGCGGTTAGCCGTTTCGTACTCGACGTGCGCCGTGTTGATCGTGATGCCGCGCGCCTTTTCTTCCGGTGCCGCGTCGATCTGGTCGTACGCCTTCGCTTCGCCGCCGAACTTCTTCGTCAGAACCGTCGTGATCGCTGCCGTCAGCGTCGTCTTGCCGTGGTCAACGTGACCAATCGTACCAACGTTCACGTGCGGCTTGGTCCGCTCAAACTTTTCTTTTGCCATGATTCTCTTCTTTCAAAAAATAATCGATTGGTAGCTAAAGATTTACTTCGACTTCGCGCTGATGATCGCTTCGGCAACGTTGCGCGGAGCTTCAGCGTAGTGCTTGAACTCCATCGTGTACGTTGCACGACCTTGCGTCAGCGAGCGCAGCGACGTCGAGTAACCGAACATTTCCGACAGCGGCACTTCGGCGCGCACGATCTTGCCGCCGCCAACCATGTCTTCCATGCCCTGGACGATACCGCGACGGCCCGACAGGTCACCCATCACGTTGCCCATGTAGTCTTCCGGCGTCTCGACTTCGACAGCCATCATCGGCTCGAGCACGACCGGGTTCGCCTTGCGCATCGCTTCCTTGAACGCCATCGAACCGGCCATGCGGAACGCGTTTTCGTTCGAGTCAACGTCGTGGTACGAACCGAACGTCAGGTGAACCTTCACGTCGACGACCGGGAAGCCAGCCAGCACGCCCGACTTCAGCGTGTCCTGGATACCCTTGTCGACCGCCGGGATGTATTCACGCGGAATCACACCACCCTTGATCTCGTCGAAGAACTCGTAGCCCTTGCCTTGTTCGTTCGGCTCGAGCGTGATGACCGCGTGACCGTACTGGCCGCGACCACCCGACTGCTTGACGAACTTGCCGTCGACGTCCTTCGCCGTCGAGCGGATCGTTTCGCGGTATGCAACCTGCGGCTTGCCGACGGTCGCTTCCACGCCGAACTCACGCTTCATCCGGTCGACCAGAATTTCGAGGTGGAGCTCGCCCATGCCCGAAATGATGGTCTGGCCCGACTCTTCGTCGGTCTGCACGCGGAACGACGGGTCTTCCTGAGCCAGACGGTTCAGTGCGAGGCCCATCTTTTCCTGGTCGGCCTTGGTCTTCGGCTCGACCGCCTGCGAAATCACCGGCTCCGGGAACACCATGCGTTCGAGAACGATCGGGTTCGCCGGGTCGCACAGCGTGTCGCCCGTGGTGGCTTCCTTCAGGCCGACCGCTGCAGCGATGTCGCCTGCGCGGACTTCCTTGATTTCTTCACGCTGGTTCGCGTGCATCTGCAGAATACGGCCGAGGCGTTCCTTCTTGCCCTTGGTCGAGTTCAGCAGCGTGTCGCCCGAGTTGACGACGCCCGAGTACACACGGAAGAAGATCAGCTGGCCGACGAACGGGTCGGTCATGATCTTGAACGCGAGCGACGAGAACTTCTCTTCGTCCGATGCCTTGCGCTCTGCTTCTTCGCCGTTTTCGAGCTCGCCCTTGACCGGCGGGATGTCGACCGGCGACGGCAGGAAGTCGATCACGGCGTCGAGCATACGCTGCACGCCCTTGTTCTTGAACGCGGTACCGCACAGCATCGGCTGGATTTCGCACGCGATCGTACGATCACGCAGCGCCTTGACGATGTCGGCTTCCGGCAGATCGCCTTCTTCCAGGTACTTGTTCATCAGGTCTTCGCTGGCTTCGGCAGCCGCTTCGACCATCTTTTCGCGCCATTCCTTGCAGGTCTCTGCGAGTTCGGCCGGGATGTCGACGTAGTCGAACTTCGTGCCTTGCGACGCTTCGTCCCAAATGATCGCCTTCATCTTGATCAGGTCGACCACGCCCTTGAAGTTTTCTTCCGAGCCGATCGGCACCACGACCGGAACCGGGTTCGCCTTCAGGCGCAGACGGAGCTGGTCGTAGACCTTGAAGAAGTTCGCGCCGGTACGGTCCATCTTGTTGACGAACGCGAGACGCGGCACCTTGTACTTGTTCGCCTGGCGCCACACCGTTTCCGACTGCGGCTGCACGCCGCCCACTGCGCAGTACACCATGCACGCGCCGTCGAGCACGCGCATCGAACGCTCCACTTCGATCGTGAAGTCGACGTGGCCCGGGGTGTCGATGATGTTGATGCGGTGTTCCGGATAGTTGCCGCCCATGCCCTTCCAGAAGGCCGTGGTAGCAGCGGACGTGATCGTGATGCCACGTTCCTGTTCCTGCTCCATCCAGTCCATCGTGGCTGCGCCGTCGTGGACTTCACCGATCTTGTGGTTCACACCGGTGTAAAACAGAATGCGCTCGGTCGTCGTCGTCTTGCCGGCGTCGATGTGAGCGCTAATACCGATATTGCGGTAGCGCTCGATAGGAGTCTTGCGAGCCACTTTGATCCTCTACTGGGATGACGTGATGCAGCCCTGCTGCATCACGCCTCAACACAAACGGGCGAGGCGCCTGAAAAGCGCACCCGCCCGGAATTTATTTCCGCAAACAGCCCAGCCAGGCGCTTAGAAACGGAAATGCGAGAACGCGCGGTTGGCTTCTGCCATGCGGTGAACTTCATCGCGCTTCTTCATCGCGCCGCCACGGCCTTCGGCCGCTTCGGTGAGTTCGCCTGCCAGACGCAGAGCCATCGACTTCTCGCTGCGCTTCTTCGCAGCCTCACGCAGCCAGCGCATCGCCAATGCCATACGACGCGACGGGCGCACTTCGACCGGAACTTGATAGTTGGCACCACCAACGCGGCGGCTCTTCACTTCGACCACCGGCTTCACGTTGTTGAGCGCAACCGTGAACACTTCCAGCGGGTCCTTGCCACCCTTGGTCTGGATTTGTTCGAATGCGCCATAAACGATGCGCTCTGCGACCGACTTCTTGCCGGACAGCATCAGCATGTTCATGAACTTGGCAACATCAACGTTACCGAACTTCGGATCCGGCAACACTTCCCGCTTGGGGACTTCGCGACGACGCGGCATGATTCTTCCTTTACTTGTTCAGTTGGAGCTGCAACCAGCTCCGCGGCCACCAACAAACCCGATCACATCTTCACGACTAACCAGCTTGGCCGGGTGACCACTTACTCGACAGCACCGGCAATCCGGCACTCCCGCCTTGACCGCCCTGCGGCGATCCCTGATCAAAAACTGCTTACTTGGCAGCCTTTGCACGCTTCGCGCCGTACTTCGAGCGCGCTTGCTTACGGTCCTTGACGCCCTGGGTATCCAGCGAGCCGCGAACCATGTGGTAACGCACACCCGGCAAGTCCTTCACACGGCCGCCGCGGATCAGCACAACCGAGTGCTCCTGCAGGTTGTGGCCTTCACCGCCGATGTACGAAATCACTTCGAAGCCGTTCGTCAGACGAACCTTGGCGACCTTACGGAGTGCCGAGTTCGGCTTCTTCGGCGTCGTCGTGTACACACGGGTGCACACGCCGCGACGCTGGGGGCAGTCCTGCAGGGCCGGGCTCTTGCTCTTCGTCGTTTCCGACTGACGGCCTTTGCGAACCAGTTGGTTGATGGTTGGCATTGTTTATTCCTGAAATTGAACAAAATCTGCGCATCGATTTCGGGCAAAGCGAGAATCGGCGCACAGTTGACTTCCGAACCGGCGAGACGGACACGAACCTTCGAACGCGACTCGGCCCACCGAATACCGGAACCCAACATGATATTCCGGAAATACCAACTAAGTCAACGGCTTGCGTGATGCGCCGACCGACCGCGCGGTTGACAGAAAGGGGCGGAACACCTGTGTCAGGCCGATTCGACGACGTCGATGATCTCGTCGCCGAAGCGTTCGAGCTTGCGCACGCCCATGCCGGGGATGTGGCGAAGATCCTCGATCGTCTCCGGCGCATTGCGCGCGATTTCGGCGAGCGTCGCGTCATGGAAGATCACGTAGGCCGGCACGCCGTCGGCCTTCGCGGTTTCCGCGCGCCATGCACGCAGCGCATCCCACCGTGCGCGCTCGCGAGCGCCCATGCCAGCCGTCGGATCGACGCGCGTGGCGCTTCGGCTCGACGACTGACGGGTGCGTTGCGGCTTCACATAGCGGCGCAGCGTGACCTTTTCCTCGTTCTTCAGCACGGGCTTCGCGGCCTCGGTGAGCATCAGCGCGCCGAAGCCGCCATGGTCGACGGCCAGGTAGCCGTATGCGACCAACTGCCGGAAAATCGCGCGCCACTCGGGCTCGGACAGCGCCGCGCCGATGCCGAACGTGCTGAGCTGATCGTGGCCGCGCTGCAACACCTTCTCGGTGCGCCCGCCGCGCAGGATCTCGATCAGATGGCTCGAGCCGAAGTTGAAGCCGCTCGCGCGCTGCGCGCGGAACACGCACGACAGCGCCATCTGCGCCTCGCGCGTCGCGTCCCACGACGCGGGCGGCTCGAGGCACGTGTCGCAGTTGCCGCACGGCTGGCTCGCCTCGCCGAAGTAGTTCAGCAGCCGCACGCGGCGACACGAGATCGTCTCGCACAAGCCGAGCAGCGCATCGAGCTTCGACGTCTGCACGCGCTTGTGCGCATCGTCCGCATCGGACTCGTCGATCATCTTGCGCTGCTGGACGACGTCGCCGAGGCCATACGCCATCCACGCGTTCGCCGGCAGCCCGTCGCGGCCCGCGCGGCCGGTTTCCTGGTAGTAGCCTTCGACGCTCTTCGGCAAATCGAGATGCGCAACGA
Source organism: Burkholderia sp. NRF60-BP8 (assembly GCF_001522585.2). NCBI lineage: Bacteria > Pseudomonadati > Pseudomonadota > Betaproteobacteria > Burkholderiales > Burkholderiaceae > Burkholderia > Burkholderia sp. NRF60-BP8. The sequence continues at coordinate 317,056 of NZ_CP013373.1, read as the reverse complement.
AACGCACGTCGGGCTTGTCGATGCCCATGCCGAACGCGATCGTCGCGCACATCACGATGCCTTCCTCGCGCTGGAACATTTCCTGGTGCTTCTGCCGCACCTCGAACTCCATTCCCGCGTGGTACGGCAGCGCGCGCACGCCCTGCGCCTTCAGCCATTCGGCCGTTTCCTCGACCTTGCGGCGCGACAGGCAATAGACGACACCCGCGTCCGTCGTGCCGTCGGCATTCGTGTGCTCGGCGCGAATGAAATCGAGCAGCTGCGCGCGCGCGTTGTCCTTTTCGACGATCCGGTAGCGGATGTTCGGCCGGTCGAAGCTCGACACGAACACGCGTGCGTCGTCGAGCGCGAGACGATGGATGATCTCGTCGCGCGTGATCGCATCGGCCGTGGCGGTGAGCGCGATGCGCGGCACCGACGGGAAGCGCTCGTGCAGCACCGACAGCTGGATGTATTCCGGGCGGAAATCGTGCCCCCATTGCGACACGCAGTGTGCTTCGTCGATCGCGAACAGGCCGATCTTCGCGCGCTCGAGCAGCTCGAGGAAACGCCCCGTCATCAACCGCTCCGGCGCGACGTACAGCAGGTCGATTTCGCCCTCGCGCAGCGCGCGCTCGGTGGCCGCCGCCTCGGCGCCCGACAGCGTCGAATTCAGATAGGCCGCGCGCACGCCGACTTCGCTCAACGCGGCGACCTGGTCCTGCATCAGCGCGATCAGCGGCGACACGACGATGCCGGCGCCCTGCCCGGCCTCGCGGCGCAGCAGCGCGGGAATCTGGTAGCACAGCGACTTGCCGCCGCCGGTCGGCATCAGCACGAGACAATCGCCGCCGCCGGCGACGTGCTCGACGATCTCGCCCTGCTGGCCGCGAAAGGCGGAATAACCAAAGACTTCGTCGAGTATTTCGAGGGCGCGGGACATGAATGAGAGCAGGGACGGCTAAGCGATGACCGCAATTTTAACAACCCGCTCGCGCGACGCGGGGCGAATCGCGCGATGTTGGCCGTTCGGTCAGGGTTCGTTCGCGTGCATCACGGGCCTGCCGCACCCGTACCGGACGCGATCGCGACGCATGCGCCGGCGCTGTGCCGGCCCGTGATGCACGTGAACGAAGGATGAAAAAAAACCGCCCGGCAAAACCGGGCGGTTTCGGTGACAGCGATGACAGCAAGGCAAGGCGGCTTGCGCCCCCCGCCCTTACTCGGCTGCCGGGTGTTGCGGCTCTTCCGCCGGCGCGCTCGGCGTGCCGAAGTCGAATGCCTCTTCCGCTGCGATCTGGTCGAAACGCTCGCGATCCGACGATTCCTTCGCCTTGCGTGCCTTGTGGAACGCGAGACCCGTACCGGCCGGAATCAGACGGCCGACGATCACGTTTTCCTTCAGGCCGCGCAGATCGTCGCGCTTGCCCATGATCGCCGCTTCGGTCAGCACGCGGGTCGTTTCCTGGAACGATGCCGCGGAGATGAACGAGTCGGTCGACAGCGACGCCTTCGTGATACCGAGCAGCACGTTGTCGTACGAAGCCGGACGCTTGCCCTCGGCGATCATGCGATCGTTCTCGTCCAGCATGTCGGAACGCTCGACCTGTTCGCCCGGGATGAAGCGCGTATCGCCGTTGTCGGTGATCTGCACACGACGCAGCATCTGGCGAACGATCACCTCGATGTGCTTGTCGTTGATCTTCACGCCCTGCAGACGGTACACGTCCTGCACTTCGTCGACGATGTAGCGCGACAGCGCTTCGATACCCTGCAGGCGCAGGATGTCGTGCGGATCGGCCGGACCGTCCACGATCATTTCGCCCTTGTTGACGACCTGGGCATCGTGAACCAGAACCTGCTTTTCCTTCGCGATCAGGAACTCGTGCTGGTTGCCTTCGAGATCCGTGATGACGAGACGCTGCTTGCCCTTCGTGTCCTTACCGAACGACGTCGTACCGGTGACTTCCGCGAGAATGCCGGCATCCTTCGGCGAACGCGCTTCGAACAGTTCCGCCACCCGCGGCAGACCGCCGGTAATGTCACGCGTCTTCTGCGCTTCGGTCGGGATACGTGCGAGCACTTCACCGACCTGCACCTGCTGGCCGTCCTTCACGGTGATCAGTGCGCCGACCTGGAAGCCGATCTGCACCGCGTGCTCCGTGCCCGGAATCTTCACTTCTTCGCCGTTCGCGTCGAGCAGCTTCACCTGCGGACGCACGCTCTTCGAAGCCTGCGAACCGCGGCGCTTCACGTCGATCACGACCAGCGTCGACAGGCCGGTCACGTCGTCGATCTGCTTCGCGACGGTCACGCCTTCCTCGACGTTCTCGAACTTCACCGTACCACCGTACTCGGTGATGATCGGACGCGTCAGCGGATCCCACGTGGCGAGCTGCGTGCCGGCCTTGATGGTCGCGCCGTCGAGCTGCAGCAGCGTCGCGCCGTACGGCACTTTGTGACGCTCGCGCTCGCGACCGAAGTCGTCGGTGATCATCGCTTCGCCCGAACGGGAAATGACGATCTGCTCGCCCTTCGCGTTCGTGACGTAGCGCATCGTCGCCGTGAAGCGGACGATACCGTTGCTCTTCGCTTCGACCGACGAAGCCACTGCCGCACGCGATGCCGCACCACCGATGTGGAACGTACGCATCGTCAGCTGCGTGCCCGGTTCGCCGATCGACTGTGCCGCGATCACGCCGACTGCTTCGCCGACGTTCACCAGCGAGCCGCGGCCGAGGTCGCGGCCGTAGCAGGATGCGCACAGGCCGTAACGCGTTTCGCAGGTCAGCGGCGTGCGCACGCGCACTTCGTCGATGCCGAGGCGTTCGATTTCCTCGACTGCCGTTTCGTCGAGCAGCGTGCCCGATTCGTACAGCGTTTCCTGCGTTTCCGGATTCACGACGTCCGCAACCGCGACGCGGCCGAGAATACGGTCGCGCAGCGCTTCGACGACTTCACCGCCTTCGACGAGTGCCTTCATCGCCACGCCGTTCGACGTGCCGCAATCGTCTTCCACCACGACCAGATCCTGCGTGACGTCGACGAGACGACGCGTCAGGTAACCCGAGTTCGCGGTCTTCAGTGCCGTATCAGCCAGACCCTTACGTGCACCGTGGGTCGAGATGAAGTACTGCAGCACGTTCAGACCTTCGCGGAAGTTCGCGGTAATCGGCGTCTCGATAATCGAGCCGTCCGGCTTCGCCATCAGGCCGCGCATACCGGCCAGCTGACGAATCTGAACCGCCGAACCCCGGGCGCCCGAGTCGGCCATCATGTAGATCGAGTTGAACGACTCCTGGCGCGTCTCGTTGCCGTCGCGGTCCGTCACCGGCTCCGTCGACAGCTGCTCCATCATCGCCTTGCCGACCGCTTCCGACGTTGCCGACCAGATGTCGACCACGTTGTTGTAGCGTTCCTGCGCGGTGACGAGACCCGACATGTACTGGCGGTCGTACTCCTTCACCTTCTTCGCGGCGTCGCCGACGATCGTTTCCTTCTGCGGCGGCACGAGCATGTCGTCCACGCAGATCGAGATGCCGGCGCGCGTCGCGAGACGGAAACCCGACTGCATCAGCTGATCGGCGAACACGACCGTCGCACGCAGACCGCACTTGCGGAACGCCGTGTTGATCAGGCGCGAGATTTCCTTCTTCTTCAGCGGCTTGTTCAGCACCGAGAACGGCAGGCCGTGCGGCAGGATCTCCGACAGGATCGCGCGACCGACGGTCGTCGCGTACAGCGTGATCTTCGGCACGAACTCCGGCGCGCCTTCCGACGTGTCCTCGTTGCGGACCATTTCGGTGATCCGGACGTTGACGCGCGAGGCCAGCTCGACTTCCTTGTTCTCGTACGCGCGGATGACTTCCGACACGCCCGTGAACGACAGGCCTTCGCCCTTGCCGTTGATCGCTTCGCGGGTCGCGTAGTACAGACCCAGCACGATATCCTGCGACGGCACGATCGACGGATCGCCGTTGGCCGGGAACAGCACGTTGTTCGACGCGAGCATCAGCGTGCGCGCTTCCATCTGCGCTTCGAGCGACAGCGGCACGTGAACGGCCATCTGGTCACCGTCGAAGTCGGCGTTGAACGCCGCGCAGACGAGCGGGTGCAGCTGGATTGCCTTGCCTTCGATCAGCACCGGCTCGAACGCCTGGATACCGAGACGGTGCAGCGTCGGCGCACGGTTCAGCATCACCGGGTGCTCGCGGATCACCTCTTCGAGGATGTCCCACACCACCGGCGTCTGGTTCTCGACTTCCTTCTTCGCAGCCTTGATGGTCGTCGCGACGCCCATCACTTCCAGCTTGTTGAAGATGAACGGCTTGAACAGTTCGAGCGCCATCAGCTTCGGCAGACCGCACTGGTGCAACTTCAGCGTCGGGCCGACCACGATGACCGAACGGCCCGAGTAGTCGACGCGCTTGCCCAGCAGGTTCTGACGGAAACGGCCGCCCTTGCCCTTGATCATGTCGGCGAGCGACTTCAGCGGACGCTTGTTCGCGCCCGTCATCGCCTTGCCGCGACGACCGTTGTCGAGCAGCGAGTCGACGGCTTCCTGCAGCATCCGCTTTTCGTTGCGGACGATGATTTCAGGTGCCTTCAGCTCGAGCAGGCGCTTCAACCGGTTGTTACGGTTGATCACGCGGCGATACAGGTCGTTCAGGTCCGACGTCGCGAAACGCCCGCCGTCCAGCGGCACGAGCGGACGCAGTTCCGGCGGCAGCACCGGCAGCACTTCGAGGATCATCCACTCGGGCTTGATGCCCGAGCGCTGGAATGCCTCGAGGACCTTCAGGCGCTTCGCGTACTTCTTGATCTTCGCTTCCGAGCCGGTGTTCTTCAGCTCGGTGCGCAGCGTCTCGACCTGCTCGTCGATGTTGATCGCGCGCAGCAGTTCACGCACGCCTTCCGCGCCCATCTCGGCACGGAATTCGTCGCCGTATTCCTCGACCTTGTTGTAGTAATCCTCTTCGGTCATGATCTGCCGCGCCTTCAGCGGCGTCATGCCCGGTTCGATCACCACGTACGCTTCGAAGTACAGCACGCGCTCGATGTCGCGCAGCGTCATGTCGAGCACCATGCCCAGACGCGACGGCAGCGACTTCAGGAACCAGATGTGCGCGACCGGCGAGGCCAGCTCGATGTGGCCCATCCGTTCGCGACGCACCTTCGCCAGCGTCACTTCGACGCCGCACTTCTCGCAGATCACGCCGCGGTGCTTCAGGCGCTTGTACTTGCCGCACAGGCACTCGTAGTCCTTGATCGGCCCGAAGATCTTCGCGCAGAACAGACCATCGCGTTCCGGCTTGAACGTACGGTAGTTGATGGTCTCCGGCTTCTTCACTTCGCCGAACGACCACGAACGGATCTTGTCGGGCGAGGCCAGACCGATCTTGATCGCGTCGAAAACTTCTTCCTGTTGGACTTGCTTGAATAGATCGAGCAGAGCTTTCATTGCTTTCTCTCCGTAGTCCGATTAATTGCGGTCGAGATCGATATCGATACCGAGCGAGCGGATTTCCTTCACGAGCACGTTGAAGGATTCCGGCATGCCTGCATCGATCACGTGATCGCCCTTGACGAGGTTTTCGTACACCTTCGTCCGGCCGGTCACGTCGTCCGACTTCACCGTCAGCATTTCCTGCAGCACGTAGGACGCGCCGTACGCTTCGAGTGCCCACACTTCCATTTCACCGAAACGCTGGCCGCCGAACTGCGCCTTACCGCCCAGCGGCTGCTGCGTGACGAGCGAGTACGGGCCGGTCGAACGCGCGTGCATCTTGTCGTCGACCAGGTGGTGCAGCTTCAGGTAGTGCATGTAGCCGAGCGTCACGCGACGTTCGAACATTTCACCCGTGCGGCCGTCGTACAGGCGGACCTGGTTCTTCGACGGGTTCATGCCGAGCTGTTCGGCGATGTCGTCCGGGAACGCGAGGTCGAGCATCTTGCCCATTTCTTCCTCGGTCGCACCGTCGAACACCGGCGTCGCGAACGGCACGCCTTCGCGCAGGTTCTTCGCGAGTTCGAGGATCTCGTCGTCGGTGAAGCTTTCCAGATCTTCCTGGCGGCCCGACTCGTTGTAGATCTTCGTCAGGAACGCGCGCAACTCCTCGATCTTCGCCTGACGCTGCAGCATTTCGCCGATACGCCAGCCGAGGCCCTTCGCGGCCCAGCCGAGGTGCACTTCCAGAACCTGACCCACGTTCATCCGCGACGGCACGCCGAGCGGGTTCAGCACGACGTCTGCCGGACGGCCGTCGGCCATGTACGGCATGTCTTCGATCGGGACGATCTTCGACACGACACCCTTGTTACCGTGGCGACCTGCCATCTTGTCGCCAGGCTGCAGACGGCGCTTCACCGCCAGGTACACCTTGACCATCTTCAGCACGCCTGGCGGCAGTTCGTCGCCTTGCGTGAGCTTCTTGCGCTTCTCTTCGAACGCGAGGTCGAACTGGTGACGCTTTTCCTCGATCGAGTTCTTGATCGCTTCGAGCTGCGCCGCTGCTTCGTCGTCCGCCAGGCGGATGTCGAACCAGTGGTAATGGTCGAGGTCTTCCAGGTAAGCCTGGTCGATCTTCGTGCCCTTCGCGAGCTTCTTCGGACCGCCGTTCGCGACCTTGCCCACGAGCATGCGGGCGAGACGCTGGAACGCGTCGCCTTCCACGATGCGCAGCTGGTCGTTCAGGTCGAGGCGGTAACGCTTCAGTTCATCGTCGATGATCTGTTGCGCACGCTTGTCGCGCTGGATGCCTTCGCGCGTGAACACCTGGACGTCGATCACGGTACCGCTCATGCCCGACGGCACGCGCAGCGACGTGTCCTTCACGTCCGACGCCTTCTCGCCGAAGATCGCGCGCAGCAGCTTCTCTTCCGGCGTCAGCTGGGTCTCGCCCTTCGGCGTGACCTTGCCGACCAGCACGTCGCCCGCTTCGACTTCGGCACCGATGTACACGATGCCCGATTCGTCGAGACGGCCGAGCTGGACTTCCGCCAGGTTCGAGATGTCGCGCGTGATTTCTTCCGGCCCGAGCTTCGTGTCGCGTGCAACGACGTTCAGCTCTTCGATGTGGATCGACGTGTAGCGATCGTCCGCGACCACCTTCTCCGAGATCAGGATCGAATCCTCGAAGTTGTAGCCGTTCCACGGCATGAACGCGATCAGCATGTTCTGGCCGAGCGCGAGCTCGCCCAGGTCCGTCGAGGCGCCGTCGGCCAGCACGTCGCCGCGCGAGACCTTGTCGCCCATCTTCACGATCGGACGCTGGTTGATGTTCGTGTTCTGGTTCGAACGCGTGTACTTGATCAGGTTGTAGATGTCGACACCGACTTCACCCGCGACCGCTTCGTCGTCGTTCACGCGAATCACGATACGGCCTGCATCGACGTAGTCGACGACGCCGCCGCGGAACGCCTGGACCGTCGTGCCCGAGTCGACCGCGCAGGTGCGCTCGATGCCCGTCCCGACGACCGGCTTTTCCGGACGCAGACACGGCACGGCCTGACGCTGCATGTTCGAACCCATCAGTGCACGGTTCGCGTCGTCGTGCTCGAGGAACGGGATCAGCGACGCTGCGACCGACACGATCTGCGACGGCGCGACGTCCATGTACTGGATACGGTCCGGCGTGACCATCATCGTTTCGCCGGCTTCACGCGACGACACGAGTTCGTCGATCAGTCGGCCGTCTTCGTCGATCGCGGCGTTCGCCTGCGCGATCATGTAACGGCCTTCCTCGATCGCCGACAGGTAGTCGATCTGGTCGGTCACCTTGCCGTCCACGACCTTGCGGTACGGCGTCTCGAGGAAGCCGTACTCGTTCAGGTGCGCGTACAGCGCGAGCGAGTTGATCAGACCGATGTTCGGACCTTCCGGCGTCTCGATCGGGCACACGCGGCCGTAGTGGGTCGGGTGCACGTCGCGCACTTCGAAGCCTGCGCGCTCGCGCGTCAGACCGCCCGGGCCCAGTGCGGAAACACGGCGCTTGTGCGTGATTTCCGACAGCGGGTTGGTCTGGTCCATGAACTGCGACAGCTGCGACGAACCGAAGAACTCGCGGATCGCCGACGAAATCGGCTTCGAGTTGATCAGGTCGTGCGGCATCAGGTTTTCGCTTTCGGCCTGGCCGAGGCGTTCCTTGACCGCGCGCTCGACACGCACGAGGCCCGCGCGGAACTGGTTTTCCGCCAGTTCGCCGACGCAACGCACGCGACGGTTGCCGAGGTGGTCGATATCGTCCACTTCGCCCTTGCCGTTGCGCAGCTCGACGAGGATCTTGATCGTCGCGAGGATGTCGTCGTCCTGCAGCGTCATCGGGCCGACGATCTCGTCACGGCCGACGCGGCGGTTGAACTTCATGCGGCCGACCTTCGACAGGTCGTACGCTTCTTCGCTGTAGAACAGACGGTTGAACAGGGCCTCGACCGCTTCTTCGGTCGGCGGCTCGCCCGGGCGCATCATGCGGTAGATCGCGATGCGCGCGGCCGTCTTGTCGGTCGTTTCGTCGACACGCAGCGTCGACGAGATGTACGGACCTTGATCCAGATCGTTCGTGTAGAGCGTCTGAATGTCCTTGATACCCGCTTCGCGCAGCTTCTCGAGCACGCTTTCCGTGACTTCGTCGTTCGCGCTCGCGATCACTTCGCCGGTGTCGCCGTCGACGACGTTCTTCGCCAGCACGCGGCCGAGCAGATAGTCTTCCGGCACCGAGATGAACTTGGTCTTCGCGGCTTCGAGGTCGCGAATGTGCTTCGCGTTGATCCGCTTGTCCTTCTGGACGATGACCTTGCCGTCGCGATCCGTGATGTCGAAACGCGCGACTTCGCCACGCAGGCGCTCGGGCACGAACTCGAGTTGCGCGCCTTCGTCCATCAGCGTGAAGTTGTCGAACACGAAGAAGTTCGCGAGGATCTGTTCCGGCGTGAGACCGATGGCCTTCAGCAGGATCGTGACCGGCATCTTGCGGCGACGGTCGACGCGGAAGTACAGGATGTCCTTCGGATCGAATTCGAAGTCGAGCCACGAGCCGCGGTACGGAATGATCCGTGCCGAGAACAGCAGCTTGCCCGAGCTGTGCGTCTTGCCCTTGTCGTGTTCGAAGAACACGCCCGGCGAACGGTGCAGCTGCGAGACGATGACACGCTCGGTGCCGTTGATGACGAACGAGCCCGTCGGCGTCATGAGCGGAATTTCGCCCATGTACACTTCCTGCTCCTTCACTTCCTTGACGACCGGCTTGTTCGGCGATTCCTTGTCGAGGATGACGAGGCGGACCTTCGCGCGCAGCGCGGAGCAGTACGTCAGGCCACGCTGCTGACATTCCTTGATGTTGAATGCCGGCGAGGACAGCGCATAGCTCACGAACTCGAGGCGCGCGAAACCGTTGTGCGAAACAATGGGAAATACCGATGTGAACGCGGCCTGCAAACCTTCAGGCTTGCGTTGCGTCGCCGGCACATCGGCTTGCAGAAACGTGCTGAATGATTCAAGCTGAGTAGCCAGCAAGAACGGAACTTGGTGAACGATGGGGCGCTTCGCGAAACTCTTGCGAATGCGCTTCTTCTCGGTGAAGGAATATTGCATACGATCTCCGAATCACGGCGGGTGCTATCGAGGCGGAATACCTGGACGTTTCAAACCCGAGTGTTCACCGACTGAGACCCGATGGCCGTTCGACGGCTTGAACGAGCCGAGAAGCTTGGTGGTTGGCCGCTACCAACCGCTGGCTGACGGCAGCGGATGCCTGTGTTGCCCGCTACCCGACCAAACTTGCCTTCTGCAGTCGCTTCAGAAGACAAAGAGAACCGCCAATCGTGCGTGATGCATCACAACGATCAGGCGGTTTTCTTTGGCTTCTGGGGCCGATTATTCGGGCTCCCGAATGAGTGCCAGAATAACGTCCCCACAAAGCACAAAAAGGCCGGCGGTGAAAATACCGCCAGCCTTCGCACAGCGCGCCGAAACTTACTTGACTTCGACCTTCGCGCCAGCTTCTTCCAGCTTCTTCTTGGCTTCTTCAGCAGCAGCCTTGTCGACGCCTTCCTTGATGGGCTTCGGTGCACCGTCAACCAGGTCCTTCGCTTCCTTCAGGCCCAGGCCCGTCAGTTCGCGAACGGCCTTGATGACCGAAACCTTGTTGGCGCCGGCTTCAGCCAGGACGACCGTGAATTCGGTCTTCTCTTCTGCTGCTGCAGCTGCGCCGCCGCCTGCCGGGCCAGCGACTGCCACTGCAGCTGCCGACACGCCAAACTTCTCTTCGAACGCCTTGACCAGTTCGTTCAGTTCCAGAACGGTCATCCCTTCGACTGCTGCCAGGATGTCTTCTTTTGCGATTGCCATTTGAAATACTCCTAAATTGAATTCGGATACAGCCAGCGATCAGTGACGCTGATGCACGCTCGATTACGCAGCTTCCGCTTGCTTCTTCTCGGCCAGCGCGGCCAGAGCACGCGCGAAGCCCGAAACAGGCGCTTGCATAACGAACAGCAGCTTCGAGAGCAGTTCTTCACGGCTCGGGATGCTTGCCAGCGCTTGCACGCCAGCCTTGTCCATCACCTTGCCATCGAACGAACCAGCCTTGATGACCAACTTGTCATTGCTCTTGCTGAAGTCGTTGACGACCTTAGCAGCGGCAATTGCATCTTCCGAGATGCCGTAGATCAGCGGACCAGTCATCTGCTCTGCCAGCGGAGCAAACGGGGTACCTTCAACGGCGCGACGCGCCAGCGTGTTCTTCAACACGCGCAGGTACACCTGTTTCTCACGCGCTTGCGCGCGCAGCTTGGTCAGATCGCCAACCGCAATTCCACGATACTCAGCCAGCACAACGGTCTGGGCCTTCGCGACTTGCGCGGAAACCTCAGCGACGACGGCTTGCTTGTCTTCTCTATTAAGCGGCACGGTTAGCCTCCAGAAACGATACGTTGGGCGCGACCGGCATGGTCGAAACCTCACGTACCTCGTTCAACAACGGCGTCCGACCTCGTTAGGAGTATTTCCACCTCACGCCGCGAATCGCTTCGCGGCCTGCGGCTTCACCACTGCAAAACTTTTTCGGGTTCGCCATCTGCGTTGGCTTGAATTAAGGGATCACCTGACTGCTGCGCCCCACCAACGGTCTTTGATAACCGGTTGTCCGCCTTGCTGCACGAACAACCGCCCAAAGCCCATGTGGGCCGCTTCGCGAACGAAGCGGCCCGAATACTTGCTTACTGTGCTGCCAGCGTAGCCTGGTCGACACGCACGCCGACGCCCATCGTGCTCGACAGTGCGATCTTGCGCAGGTACACGCCCTTGCTCGTTGCCGGCTTTGCCTTCTGCAGCGCGTCGATCAGCGCCGACAGGTTCGAACGCAGCGCGGTCGGCTCGAACGATGCACGGCCGATGGTCGCGTGGATGATACCGGCCTTGTCGACACGGAATTGCACCTGACCAGCCTTCGCGTTCTTGACGGCGGTTGCGACGTCCGGCGTGACCGTACCGACCTTCGGGTTCGGCATCAGGCCGCGCGGGCCGAGGATCTGGCCGAGCGTACCGACGATACGCATCGTGTCCGGCGAAGCGATCACGATGTCGAAGTCCATCTGGCCAGCCTTGATCTGCTCTGCCAGGTCTTCCATACCGACGATTTCCGCGCCTGCTGCACGAGCCTGCTCGGCCTTCTCGCCTTGCGCGAACACGGCAACGCGAACCGACTTGCCCGTACCTGCCGGCAGAACGACCGAACCACGCACGACTTGGTCCGACTTCTTCGCATCGATGCCGAGTTGGACTGCGACGTCGATCGACTCGTCGAACTTCGCGCTCGCGCATTCCTTCACGAGGCTCAGTGCGTCTTCGATCGCGTACAGCTTCTGACGGTCGACCTTGGCGGCAAATGCCTGACGGCGCTTGGAGATCTTAGCCATTTACACGCCCTCCACAGTGATACCCATCGAGCGTGCGCTACCAGCGATGGTGCGAACGGCTGCGTCCAGATCAGCTGCCGTAAGGTCCGGCATCTTGGTCTTCGCGATTTCTTCGGCTTGAGCGCGCGTGATCGAACCGACCTTGTCGGTGTGCGGCTTGCTCGAACCCTTGTCCACCTTCGCCGCCTTCTTGATCAGGACGGTCGCCGGCGGCGTCTTCATCACGAACGTGAAGCTCTTGTCAGCGAATGCCGTGATGACCACCGGCACCGGCAGACCCGGCTCCATGCCTTGAGTCTGCGCGTTGAACGCCTTGCAGAACTCCATGATGTTCAGGCCGCGCTGGCCCAGTGCCGGACCGACCGGCGGCGACGGGTTGGCTTTACCTGCAGGGATCTGCAGCTTGATAAAGCCGATAATCTTCTTTGCCATTTGAAACCTCATTGGAACGCCGGGGAAGGCGTTCGGTGAGTGATAACGCGCTTTCGCCGCTGGCTACTGACGCTCCTCAACGGCCATGACGCGGGCCGTAAGCGCGAAGGTGGGCAGCCTAGGCTGCCCACCGAATCGGGATCAAACTTTTTCGACCTGACCGAACTCGAGTTCGACGGGGGTGGAGCGGCCAAAAATGGTGACCGACACACGCACGCGCGATTTCTCGTAGTTGACTTCTTCGACGGTGCCGTTGAAGTCCGTGAACGGGCCTTCCTTGACGCGCACCATCTCGCCGACTTCGAACAGGGTCTTCGGGCGCGGTTTTTCGACGCCTTCCTGCATCTGCGACATGATCTTCTCGACTTCCTTCGGGGAAATCGGGGTCGGGCGGTTACGTGCCCCACCGACGAAACCGGTGACCTTCGCGGTGTTCTTCACGAGGTGCCACGTTTCGTCCGTCATTTCCATTTCCACCAGCACGTAGCCAGGGAAGAAACGACGCTCGGTCACAGCCTTGTGACCGCCTTTGACTTCAACCACTTCTTCGGTCGGGACCAGGATCTGACCGAATTTGTCCTGCATGCCGGCACGCTCGATGCGCTCTTGAAGCGCACGTTGCACGCTCTTCTCCATACCGGAGTAGGCGTGCACGACGTACCAACGTTTTCCGCTCGGGGATGCCGGAGTATCGCTCATATCATTTCCAACCCAGAATCGCCGAGAAAATCACCCATTCGATCGATTTGTCGCTCAACCAGAGGAAAATCGCCATCACGAGCACGAAACCGAACACGACGAGTGTGGTTTGCGTTGCTTCCTTGCGGGTGGGCCACACGACCTTCCGGACTTCCTTGTACGAATCCTTGGCAAACGCGATGAGACCCTTGCCAGGAGCGGACATGAGCCCGACGGCCACGCCGGCGATGATACCTACCGCCAACGCGGCACCGCGGACATACCACTGCTGATTGGCCAGCCAGAAGAAGCCCACGAATCCGGCCAAGACCAGCAATACGCCCAGGGCCAGCATCAGCTTATCGCCGGAGGTATTTACAGTTTCGACGGATGGATTCGCCATAACACCTTAAAACAAATGCCACGTAGGACACGTGGCGATTTTTGGCAGGGGCAGAGGGAATCGAACCCCCAACCTTCGGTTTTGGAGACCGACGCTCTGCCAGTTGAGCTATACCCCTAAACCATGCTGGGGCTGGCTGCTGCCAGCCCCAAAACTGTCGATCAACGAATAACTGGCTTACTCGATGATCTTGGCGACTACGCCGGCGCCGACCGTACGGCCGCCTTCGCGGATTGCGAAGCGCAGACCTTCTTCCATCGCGATCGGAGCGATCAGCTTCACCGTGATCGACACGTTGTCGCCCGGCATCACCATTTCCTTGTCCTTCGGCAGCTCGATCGAGCCCGTCACGTCCGTCGTACGGAAGTAGAACTGCGGACGGTAGTTGTTGAAGAACGGCGTGTGACGGCCGCCTTCGTCCTTGCTCAGCACGTACACTTCAGCCGTGAAGTGCGTGTGCGGCGTGATCGAACCCGGCTTCGCCAGAACCTGGCCGCGCTCCACGTCTTCACGCTTCGTGCCGCGCAGCAGGATACCCACGTTGTCGCCTGCCTGACCTTGGTCCAGCAGCTTGCGGAACATTTCAACGCCCGTGCAGGTCGTCTTCACCGTCGGCTTGATACCGACGATTTCGATTTCCTCGCCGACCTTGATGATGCCGCGCTCGACACGACCCGTCACCACCGTACCGCGGCCCGAGATCGAGAACACGTCTTCCACCGGCATCAGGAACGCGCCGTCAACCGCACGCTCCGGCGTCGGGATGTACGTGTCCAGTGCGTCTGCCAGGTTCATGATCGCCACTTCGCCCAGCTCGCCCGTGTCGCCTTCCAGCGCCAGCTTTGCCGAACCCTTCACGATCGGCGTGTCGTCGCCCGGGAAGTCGTACTTCGACAGCAGTTCGCGAACTTCCATCTCGACCAGCTCGAGCAGTTCCGCGTCGTCCACCATGTCGCACTTGTTCAGGAACACGATGATGTACGGAACGCCAACCTGACGTGCCAGCAGGATGTGCTCGCGCGTTTGCGGCATCGGGCCGTCTGCTGCCGAGCAAACCAGGATCGCGCCGTCCATCTGCGCCGCACCCGTGATCATGTTCTTCACATAGTCAGCGTGGCCCGGGCAGTCGACGTGGGCGTAGTGGCGGTTAGCCGTTTCGTACTCGACGTGCGCCGTGTTGATCGTGATGCCGCGCGCCTTTTCTTCCGGTGCCGCGTCGATCTGGTCGTACGCCTTCGCTTCGCCGCCGAACTTCTTCGTCAGAACCGTCGTGATCGCTGCCGTCAGCGTCGTCTTGCCGTGGTCAACGTGACCAATCGTACCAACGTTCACGTGCGGCTTGGTCCGCTCAAACTTTTCCTTGGCCATTTTCAACTCCAAAAAGGAATTTCACAGGTTGCGCCGCGCGCAAACAAGACACTGACTTTTTACTGCTGGTGCCCATGGGCAGGATCGAACTGCCGACCTCTCCCTTACCAAGGGAGTGCTCTACCACTGAGCCACATGGGCGCTACGCTTCAACTTAGCGGTCTGGAGCGGGTGAAGGGAATCGAACCCTCGTCGTAAGCTTGGAAGGCTTCTGCTCTACCATTGAGCTACACCCGCACGGGCCACTAACGATTCCTTACCGCTCACTGCGCTGATATCTTGGTGGAGGAGGTTGGATTCGAACCAACGTAGGCGTAAGCCAACAGATTTACAGTCTGCCCCCTTTAGCCACTCGGGCACCCCTCCGTAGAGAACTGACGATTATGGGGGTGCATCGCACTCCTGTCAAGCACATCCGGAAGATTATTTTCATTCTCTTCCCGACTTCCGCTTCCCACCGATCCCCGCCCTCGCCCGGCTAAGGCAAGCGCGAGATGTTGCCGATCGGTGCCACATCTTCGTCAGACTCCGTCTTCAACGCCGATCTGCATCTGCGCTAAAAACGAAAGACCGCCATCATACGGCCTCTTTCGCGCAATGCCAAGCGGTACGCACAAAATTTCGGCAAATTTCGTGCCGGGCCGACTCGGCGAGCCTGCGCCGGGGGTTCGCGAGAGATTCGATGGCGATTCCTGCAGGAATCGCCTGCCCGCCTCCGCATATGCCCGCTTGCTCCGGAACGGCATTCCTTTGGGGTCGCAACGGGACATTCCACGGCTTCGGCAGACTCCTGGTGCCGCTCGATACTGATCTGGTGATCCAACAGCAGCGTGGCTCACCGCTGAACTGCGGGACACCGAGGCGCGCTCGGTGCTCGGAGCGGCTCAACGGTCGCGATCGAAGTCCCGGGCGCTTTTGGGGGGTTGGATGGGCGTCGACTAGCGCGCGGCACAACTGATGGACGGAGTGGGATGGCCCAACGACGTCTCGCGGGATGTATCCGGCGGTTCTGCATGCCTCGATGTGATGATGGCCGCTACCTGGTGACGACGAGCTCCCTGTTCCGGCCGCTCCACCCCTTGGTGCCGCATCGAATGTTCCGCTGGTCGGCGCCGCCGCGTATCGTCGTGCAAGTCGCCCAGCGTCGTCGTCGGAGCGACTTACCGCAGCGACTCGTCAGCGTACACGCAACCCGCAACCGCTCGTACAGTGCCCGACTCGTCCAGCTGGGCGCAAATGCCGGCGCTGGGTTCGGCGCCAGTACCCTCGGCCATGCCTCCCACTCCCGAAGACGTCGGAAAGCCGATATGTGGCGCCGGAGCATCGACATCCGACGAGCACTGCCCGGCAATGCTCGAGCTGACCCGGAATCACGGCCGAAACACAGCACACAGTCCCCGCTGCGGGAGGCCCTCCGTTCGGCGATCCGAATACGACACATACAAGCCTCGCTCCAGGCGTCGACGCAAACAGCACGCCCTTCACACCGATGGGAAAAGCGCGAGGCCACGCAGGCGATGCTGCCACGCTCATCAAGAAAATTTACGCATGGCAGGACGGTCCGCAGCTGACCATCGAGAAGAACCGCGCCGACCTTTGATCTTCTTTGGCCCGCGATACGCACACGGCGCGGCCGATCGTCGACTGGGGGCACCTCCTGCCCCGATGATTCAGGCGTGGGTCACGCGCCGATACGTCTATTTAGAGGTGAAATGCGGCGAATAGACTAAAAGTAGCGCTTGATAGCGACATCGTTCGTCTCTTGACGCAGTTCAGTCGCGTGGTTTCATGGGGAACGAACGTTTACCAGCGGCGACGAGAGGGGCTGAGAGCGCCGACATTCTGCCCGTTCTTGCCAACTACGCGCGGGGGGACAGAGCGAGCGCGAGACACATCCCGCTGCCAGACGATAGCCATAGCGTACCGAGGTAGAAGATGGGCCAAATACACCGGCGATCGACGCGCACCGATCGATTATCGGATGAGGAGAACTCGCAACATCTCGTTGGCGTCGGTTCCGCGCAAGGGCCGGGCGGAGATTGCCACGGAGAAGTGCCAAGGCGATTTCTCGTTGCGCATCTGATGACCACCCACGCAAACGAGAAGTAAGAGGACCGTGCGTGCAGCAACACCCATTGCTGGCGTGCAGGCACCCCGAGAGGCGAGGTGCATTTGCGCCAATTTCGTGGAGGTGATTCCGATTTTAGCCGACACCTTCGGTCGACATCCAGCTCCTGCCACAACGGCGCTTCTCCGCATGTTTTTTTGGGCGCCGAAATGCAAAAACCCCCGCCTGATCGGGCGGGGGTTCTTGGCTTAGGGAGCCTGACGATTACCTACTTTCACACGGGAATCCGCACTATCATCGGCGTAGAGTCGTTTCACGGTCCTGTTCGGGATGGGAAGGGGTGGGACCGACTCGCTATGGTCATCAGGCAAAGAGGGTTGTTGCGTTGCTTCGCAGCGCAACCAATCCGGGAAGAAGCAGTAATTTCGAGTTGTGTGTATCGCACACGAGAATCAACAAGTCCTGTTAAGGCAGACTTGTTATAGGATCAAGCCTTACGGGCAATTAGTATCGGTTAGCTGAACGCATTACTGCGCTTACACACCCGACCTATCAACGTCCTGGTCTCGAACGACCCTTCAAGGAGGTCTAGCCTCCAGGGATATCTCATCTTAAGGCGAGTTTCCCGCTTAGATGCTTTCAGCGGTTATCTCTTCCGAACATAGCTACCCGGCGATGCCACTGGCGTGACAACCGGTACACCAGAGGTTCGTCCACTCCGGTCCTCTCGTACTAGGAGCAGCCCCCTTCAAATATCCAACGCCCACGGCAGATAGGGACCAAACTGTCTCACGACGTTTTAAACCCAGCTCACGTACCTCTTTAAATGGCGAACAGCCATACCCTTGGGACCGGCTACAGCCCCAGGATGAGATGAGCCGACATCGAGGTGCCAAACACCGCCGTCGATATGAACTCTTGGGCGGTATCAGCCTGTTATCCCCAGAGTACCTTTTATCCGTTGAGCGATGGCCCTTCCATACAGAACCACCGGATCACTATGACCTGCTTTCGCACCTGCTCGACTTGTCGGTCTCGCAGTTAAGCACGCTTATGCCATTGCACTATCAGCACGATTTCCGACCGTACCTAGCGTACCTTCGTACTCCTCCGTTACGCTTTGGGAGGAGACCGCCCCAGTCAAACTGCCTACCATGCACTGTCCCCGACCCGGATCACGGGCCAAGGTTAGAACCTCAAACAAACCAGGGTGGTATTTCAAGGACGGCTCCACCGAAACTAGCGTTCCGGTTTCATAGCCTCCCACCTATCCTACACAGATCGGTTCAAAGTCCAATGCAAAGCTACAGTAAAGGTTCATGGGGTCTTTCCGTCTAGCCGCGGGTAGATTGCATCATCACAAACACTTCAACTTCGCTGAGTCTCGGGAGGAGACAGTGTGGCCATCGTTACGCCATTCGTGCAGGTCGGAACTTACCCGACAAGGAATTTCGCTACCTTAGGACCGTTATAGTTACGGCCGCCGTTTACCGGGACTTCAATCAAGAGCTTGCACCCCATCATTTAATCTTCCGGCACCGGGCAGGCGTCACACCCTATACGTCCACTTTCGTGTTTGCAGAGTGCTGTGTTTTTATTAAACAGTCGCAGCCACCAGTTTATTGCAACCCCTTCACCCTCCTGGCGCAGGCCAGTCAAGCTACAAGGGCGTACCTTATCCCGAAGTTACGGTACCAATTTGCCGAGTTCCTTCTCCCGAGTTCTCTCAAGCGCCTTAGAATACTCATCTCGCCCACCTGTGTCGGTTTGCGGTACGGTCATCGTTAGACTGAAGCTTAGAGGCTTTTCTTGGAACCACTTCCAATTGCTTCGCGACCTAAGTCGCTCGCGCCACACCCTTGAATCCTGCGCCCGGATTTGCCTAAGCGCCTTCTCCAATGCAGCGACCGGGACTTCCAACACCCGGACAACCTTCCGCGATCCGTCCCCCCATCGCATCTAACGACGGTGCAGGAATATTGACCTGCTTCCCATCAGCTACGCATTTCTGCCTCGCCTTAGGGGCCGACTCACCCTACGCCGATGAACGTTGCGTAGGAAACCTTGGGCTTACGGCGAGGGGGCCTTTCACCCCCTTTATCGCTACTCATGTCAGCATTCGCACTTCCGATACCTCCAGCACGCTTTTCAACGCACCTTCGCAGGCTTACGGAACGCTCTCCTACCATGCGAGCAAGCTCGCATCCGCAGCTTCGGTATATAGCTTAGCCCCGTTACATCTTCCGCGCAGGACGACTCGATCAGTGAGCTATTACGCTTTCTTTAAAGGGTGGCTGCTTCTAAGCCAACCTCCTGACTGTTTTAGCCTTCCCACTTCGTTTCCCACTTAGCTATATTTGGGGACCTTAGCTGGCGGTCTGGGTTGTTTCCCTCTTGACACCGGACGTTAGCACCCGATGTCTGTCTCCCGTGATTGCACTCTTCGGTATTCGGAGTTTGCTATGGCGGGGTAATCTGCAATAGACCCCCCAACCATGACAGTGCTCTACCCCCGAAGGTGAGACACGAGGCACTACCTAAATAGTTTTCGGAGAGAACCAGCTATTTCCAGGTTTGTTTAGCCTTTCACCCCTATCCACAGCTCATCCCCTAACTTTTCAACGTTAGTGGGTTCGGACCTCCAGTACGTGTTACCGCACCTTCATCCTGGCCATGGATAGATCACCTGGTTTCGGGTCTACGCCCAGCAACTGAACGCCCTATTCGGACTCGCTTTCGCTACGCCTGCCCTATACGGTTAAGCTTGCTACTGAACGTAAGTCGCTGACCCATTATACAAAAGGTACGCCGTCACCCCTTGCGAGGCTCCGACTGTTTGTATGCATGCGGTTTCAGGATCTATTTCACTCCCCTCCCGGGGTTCTTTTCGCCTTTCCCTCACGGTACTGGTTCACTATCGGTCGATCACGAGTATTTAGCCTTGGAGGATGGTCCCCCCATCTTCAGACAGGATTTCACGTGTCCCGCCCTACTTGTCGCACACCTAGTTCTTTCATACTGTTTTCGCCTACAGGGCTATCACCTGCTATGGCCGCACTTTCCAGAGCGTTCGGCTAACAATACAAATAAAGAGTGCAAGGCTCATCCCATTTCGCTCGCCACTACTTTGGGAATCTCGGTTGATTTCTTTTCCTGCGGTTACTTAGATGTTTCAGTTCACCGCGTTCGCTTCACATGGCCTATGTATTCAGCCATGGATACTCCATAAGGAGTGGGTTTCCCCATTCGGATATCCCCGGATCAAAGCTTGTTTGCCAGCTCCCCGGGGCTTTTCGCAGGCTACCGCGTCCTTCATCGCCTGTGATCGCCAAGGCATCCACCACATGCACTTGTTCGCTTGACCCTATAACGAGTCTGTCTCATCTTTCGACGCTACAGTCGCTACAGGTTGAGTTCTCGCGTGTCGCTCAGCGTTAGTGCTTTAGCACTTACGCGGAGCCCACACTACGTGTGTGCCGTATTCCAAATTGAGCCGAACATGAAGTTCGAATCATCTTGAGATACATCGATACAATCACAACCCGGATAGTTTCCACGTCCATCTCAAAGACGCTTCCACTATCCAAATTACTTACTTCTTCCAGATTGTTAAAGAACGACAGCCGATATCTGTTGATATCCTCTGACTGGCTCAATCGCCAATGCCAAATCCTCGGTTCGCTTTCGAACCAAGCACTTCGCATTGAAGATTGGTGGAGGCAGACGGGATCGAACCGACGACCCCCTGCTTGCAAAGCAGGTGCTCTCCCAGCTGAGCTATGCCCCCATGAGTACAGATGCCTCAGGTGTACCTACAGCCTGCCGGCATGGGATGCTCGTAAGCGCTAAAGCGCTAACGATCACCGACACGTCAGACAATGGTGGGTCTGGTTGGATTCGAACCAACGACCCCCGCCTTATCAAGACGGTGCTCTAACCGACTGAGCTACAGACCCCTGAGTCTGTCTTTAAATTTACAGCCGATAAGCGTGAGCGCTCAACTTCGCGAGATAGCTCTGGAAAGGAGGTGATCCAGCCGCACCTTCCGATACGGCTACCTTGTTACGACTTCACCCCAGTCATGAATCCTACCGTGGTGACCGTCCTCCTTGCGGTTAGACTAGCCACTTCTGGTAAAACCCACTCCCATGGTGTGACGGGCGGTGTGTACAAGACCCGGGAACGTATTCACCGCGGCATGCTGATCCGCGATTACTAGCGATTCCAGCTTCATGCACTCGAGTTGCAGAGTGCAATCCGGACTACGATCGGTTTTCTGGGATTAGCTCCCCCTCGCGGGTTGGCAACCCTCTGTTCCGACCATTGTATGACGTGTGAAGCCCTACCCATAAGGGCCATGAGGACTTGACGTCATCCCCACCTTCCTCCGGTTTGTCACCGGCAGTCTCCTTAGAGTGCTCTTGCGTAGCAACTAAGGACAAGGGTTGCGCTCGTTGCGGGACTTAACCCAACATCTCACGACACGAGCTGACGACAGCCATGCAGCACCTGTGCGCCGGTTCTCTTTCGAGCACTCCCGCCTCTCAGCAGGATTCCGACCATGTCAAGGGTAGGTAAGGTTTTTCGCGTTGCATCGAATTAATCCACATCATCCACCGCTTGTGCGGGTCCCCGTCAATTCCTTTGAGTTTTAATCTTGCGACCGTACTCCCCAGGCGGTCAACTTCACGCGTTAGCTACGTTACTAAGGAAATGAATCCCCAACAACTAGTTGACATCGTTTAGGGCGTGGACTACCAGGGTATCTAATCCTGTTTGCTCCCCACGCTTTCGTGCATGAGCGTCAGTATTGGCCCAGGGGGCTGCCTTCGCCATCGGTATTCCTCCACATCTCTACGCATTTCACTGCTACACGTGGAATTCTACCCCCCTCTGCCATACTCTAGCCTGCCAGTCACCAATGCAGTTCCCAGGTTGAGCCCGGGGATTTCACATCGGTCTTAGCAAACCGCCTGCGCACGCTTTACGCCCAGTAATTCCGATTAACGCTTGCACCCTACGTATTACCGCGGCTGCTGGCACGTAGTTAGCCGGTGCTTATTCTTCCGGTACCGTCATCCCCCGACCGTATTAGAGCCAGGGATTTCTTTCCGGACAAAAGTGCTTTACAACCCGAAGGCCTTCTTCACACACGCGGCATTGCTGGATCAGGCTTTCGCCCATTGTCCAAAATTCCCCACTGCTGCCTCCCGTAGGAGTCTGGGCCGTGTCTCAGTCCCAGTGTGGCTGGTCGTCCTCTCAGACCAGCTACTGATCGTCGCCTTGGTAGGCCTTTACCCCACCAACTAGCTAATCAGCCATCGGCCAACCCTATAGCGCGAGGCCCGAAGGTCCCCCGCTTTCATCCGTGGATCGTATGCGGTATTAATCCGGCTTTCGCCGGGCTATCCCCCACTACAGGACATGTTCCGATGTATTACTCACCCGTTCGCCACTCGCCACCAGGTGCAAGCACCCGTGCTGCCGTTCGACTTGCATGTGTAAGGCATGCCGCCAGCGTTCAATCTGAGCCAGGATCAAACTCTTCAGTTCAAACCTGTTACTGTTTTCGGTTCAGTTAAGAACCGGTCGCTCACTCAAAGCTGACAGGAATATGAATCACTTCATAAACCTGACTTACTTTAGTGTGAGACTCTTGATACTTTTGCTATCTGATCCGAGGATCAGCTCGCTTTCATCAAGCGCCCACACTTATCGGCTGTTAATTTTTAAAGAGCATTCTGCGAGGGAACCTGAAGTTTCCCGGCAGCGCTGCGTTTTCAGCAGCAGAGAAGCGAGATTATGAACCGTGTTTCGCAGCTCGTCAACAACTTTCTGCACTACATCGTTGCGACTGCGGGGCCATCTTTCTGCGCCGTCGGGCTCGCTACTTCCGAACTCCAACAGCACCGCTTCCCTTCCTTCCGCACCGCGTTTCCGTTAGCGCGAAAGAGGCGTGATTCTATGCATCCGCCCCCGTCCGCGCAAGCCTTTTGTGAAGAAAGTTTGAAAAAGCCCCCGTGTGCTACCGCGCACGGAGGCCAGGGTGCGACGCACGATGTCGCGCTATCGGCTCGCAGGCCGTCGGCAATCTTTCTCTCTATATATAGAAGCTAGAAGCGCGTCACTTGCCGCCCGCCGCAGCCCGCAGTTGCTCGATCGGCACCGCGTCGGCCATCGCCGCATAGCCCGCATCGCTCGGATGGATACCGTCGCCGCTATCGTATCGGCGCTGCAGCACGCTCGGGCGCGCCGGATCGCGCAGCACCGCGTCGAAATCCACCACGCCGTCGAACCCGCCGCCGCTGCGGATCCACCGGTTCACCTCGAGCCGAATCGCTTCGCGTCCGGCCGGCAACGCCGCCGGCGTGAGCGTCGCGCCGAAGACCTTCACGCCCTGTCGGTGCGCCGCCTCGATCAGCCGGCGATAGCCGTCGATCAACGACGCGGCCGTCACCTGCGTATGCGGGTGATCGCAGTCGAGCCCCGCGCGCGGCGGCATCGCCGCGAAGTTGATGTCGTTGATCCCGATCAGCACGATCGCCGCCTTCACGCCCGAGCGCGACAGCGCGTCACGCTCGAACCGCGACGCCAGCGACGTGCCGTAACACGCGGAATCGCTGAGCAACCGGTTCCCGCTGATGCCGAGATTCACGACACCGATCGAATCGGCGCCCGACGCCATCAACCGGCGCGCGAGCGCGTCGGGCCAGCGACGGTTCCGGTTCACGCTGGAGCGCAGCCCATCGGTGATGGAGTCGCCGATCGCGGCGACGCTGGCATGCGCGGAACCGACTTCGACGGCCAGCTCGGTCACCCACGCATATTGAGTAAAATGGGTGCGGAACGCGACGGCGGCCGGATCGCTCACATGATCGCCGGGCCCAGACACATAGTTGAACTGGTTCGACACGCGATGCCAGACCGTCATCCGCTGGTTCGGCCCCATCCGGAGATCGATCGCATACGGCTGCGCGGCCGTCACGTCGATCGTCACCGGATCGCTTTCGAGCTCCTGACCCGGTGCGAGCGTCACCGACGCCTTGCCGCCGAACCGCACCGGCACCGCCGCGCCGCCGGCCAGTGCCGCCCCTTCGCCGGCGCGCGCAAGGCTCGCGGCCTCGACGACCAGCGGCGCACGACCGTATGCGTTGCTCACGCGAATCCGCGCGGCCCGCCCCGACACGGTCGGGTAGACGATCTGGCGCACGGTCCGCCCGGCCACGTCGGGGGCGCGGTAGAGCGGCGGCGGGGAGGCGAGATCGGGAATCGGCTGCAGCGCGGTCGCCCACGCGGCGACCCAACCGGCCGGCGCGGCCGACGCCGCAAGCGGCGACACGAACACGGCCGCGCCCAGCGCTACCGCGGCGAAACTGCTTCGAAATGACATCGGCAAAATCCTCATCGGAAAGCGGGCATTGTGCCGCAGAAGACGCGAGGCTCACTTGCGAGGCCGCACTCGCGGCGCCTGATCTCCACCCAATTCCCCTCGTTTACCCGAGTCTCGCTGCAAATCCTCAAGAAATTTATTAACCGACCGGTCGGTTGGTTTATACTTCGCAACACATTCAACCGGACGAGAGCTTTCGCCATGTACACGCAATCCCTCGACATCCCCGGCAACGTCGCGCCGCTCGACGCCGCAGCCGAGTCGCCCGAGCAGGCGCGGTTCGATGCGGTGATGGCCGCGGACGGCAAGATCGAACCGCAGGACTGGATGCCCGACGCGTATCGCAAGACGCTGGTACGCCAGATCTCGCAGCATGCGCATTCCGAAGTCGTCGGCATGCTGCCGGAAGGCAACTGGATCTCGCGCGCGCCGAGCCTGAAGCGCAAGGCGATCCTGCTCGCGAAGGTGCAGGACGAAGCCGGCCACGGCCTCTATCTTTACAGTGCGGCCGAAACGCTCGGCGTATCGCGCGATGCGCTGATCGACGCACTGCACGCCGGCAAGGCGAAATACTCGAGCATCTTCAACTATCCGACGCCGACCTGGGCCGACGTCGGCGTGATCGGCTGGCTGGTCGACGGCGCCGCGATCATGAACCAGATCCCGCTGTGCCGCTGCACGTACGGCCCGTACGCGCGCGCGATGATCCGCGTGTGCAAGGAAGAGTCGTTTCACCAGCGCCAGGGTTTCGATGCGCTGCTGTCGATGATGAAGGGCAGCGACGCGCAGCACGCGATGGTCCAGCAGGCCGTCGACCGCTGGTGGTGGCCGGTGCTGATGATGTTCGGCCCGAGCGACGCCGATTCGGTCCACAGCAGCCAGTCCGCGAAATGGGGCATCAAGCGGATCTCGAACGACGATCTGCGGCAGAAATTCGTCGACGCGACGGTCGACCAGGCGAAGGTGCTCGGCGTGACGCTGCCCGACCCCGACCTGAAATGGAACGAGGCGCGCGGCCACCACGACTACGGCACGATCGACTGGGACGAATTCTGGCGCGTGGTCAACGGCGACGGCCCGTGCAACAAGGAGCGCCTCGCGACTCGCGTGAAAGCACACGAGGACGGCGCCTGGGTGCGCGAAGCCGCGCTCGCGCACGAAGCGAAGCGCCGCGCCCGCGCCGAACAGCACGCCGCCTGAGCGGCACCCCTCGAATTCAGGAATCAGGAGAAAGCGATGAACAAGGAATGGCCGATCTGGGAAGTGTTCGTGCGCAGCAAGCAGGGCCTCGACCACAAGCATTGCGGCAGCCTGCACGCCGCCGACGCGACGATGGCGCTGCGCATGGCGCGCGACGTCTACACGCGTCGCCAGGAAGGCGTGAGCATCTGGGTGGTGCCGTCGTCGGCGATCACCGCGTCGGATCCGAACGAAAAGGCCGAACTGTTCGAGCCGGCGGGCGACAAGATCTACCGTCACCCGACGTTCTATACGCTGCCCGACGAAGTCAACCACATGTAACGCGCGCGCCATGACGATCACGCCCGAACACCTCTCCTACGTGCTGCGCCTCGCGGACAACGCGCTGATCCTCGGTCAGCGCAACGCCGAATGGTGCGGCCACGGCCCGATCCTCGAGGAAGACATCGCGCTCACCAACATGAGCCTCGACCTCATCGGCCAGGCGCGCATGCTGTATACGCACGCGGCCGAACTCGAGCGCCAGCTCACCGGCGCGACGAAGACCGAGGACGACTACGCGTACTTCCGCACCGAGCGCGAGTTCGCGAATTTCACGCTCGCCGAGTTGCCGCACTACGGCCCGGTGTCCGGCACCGCGCACGCCGACAAGGACTACGCGGTGACGATCGTGCGCAACTTCCTGTACGCGGCGCTGATGCTGCACGTATGGAGCGCGCTGGAAACGTCGACCGACACGCAACTGGCTGCGATCGCCGCGAAATCGGTGAAGGAAACCCGCTATCACGTCCAGCATGCGCGCGAATGGCTCGTGCGCCTCGGCGACGGCACCGACGAATCGCACCGCCGCGCGCAGGCCGCGCTCGACTACCTGATGCCGTACACGCGCGAATGCTTCGCCGCCGATGCGATCGACGACGCGATCGCCGCCGCGGGCATCGGCCCGGCACCGGCCGCAATCGAGGCCGCGTGGCGCGCGGACGTGGACGACGCGCTCGCGGAGGCCACGCTGACGCTGCCGGCGCCGGTGAAGCATGTGACGACCGGCAAGCGGGGCGAGCACTCGGAACACATGGGCTATCTGCTCGCGGAAATGCAGAGCCTCGCGCGCCAGCACCCCGGCGCGAGCTGGTAACCGGCCCACGCCACGGAGCCCGACGATGTCCGCCCAGACCGCTGCCCCCGCCCCCGCCACGCACCGCGACGATCCGCTGCTCGCCCGTGCGTGGGACGTGCTGGAAGCCGTGCCCGACCCGGAGATCCCGGTCGTGTCGATCCGCGAGCTCGGCATCCTGCGCGACGTCCGCCGCGCGGACGACGGCCGGCTCGAAGTCGTGATCACGCCGACCTACTCGGGCTGCCCGGCGATGTCGCAGATCGCCGAGGACATCGCCGCCGCGCTGCAGGCCGCCGATCTGCCGCCGCACCGGATCGAGACGGTGCTCGCGCCCGCGTGGACGACCGACTGGATCACGCAGGAAGCGCGCGACAAGCTGCGCGCGTACGGCATCGCGCCGCCGGCCGGCCAGTGCGGCAGCGCCGCGCCGCGGGAGAACGTCGTGCGCTTCGTGCCGCGGCCGGTCGCGGCGCCCGCCTGCCCGCGCTGCGGCTCCGCGCGCACCGAGCGTCTCGCGCAATTCGCGTCCACGGCCTGCAAGGCGCTGTATCGCTGCGTCGACTGCCGCGAACCCTTCGACTACTTCAAACCCTACTGAATATGGCGACCCCGCAATTTCATCCGCTGCGTATCCGCGACGTGCGGCCCGAGACCGCCAACGCCGTGACCGTCTCGTTCGACGTGCCGCCCGAGCTGCGCGACGCGTACCGCTTCACGCAGGGCCAGTTCGTCACGCTGAAGACCCACATCGACGGCGAGGAGACGCGCCGCTCGTATTCGATCTGCGTCGGCACGACGGACTACGACCGTGACGGCGAACTGCGCATCGGCATCAAGCGCGTGCGCGGCGGCCGCTTCTCGAACTTCGCGTTCGACACGCTGAAGCCCGGCCACACGATCGACGTGATGACGCCGGACGGCCGCTTCTTCACGCACCTGAACGCCGACCACGGCAAGCAGTACGTCGCGTTTTCCGGCGGCTCGGGGATCACGCCGGTGCTCGCGATCGTGAAGACGACGCTCGAACTCGAGCCGCGCAGCACGTTCACGCTGATCTACGGCAACCGCAGCGTCGACGCGATCATGTTCGCGGAGGAGCTCGAGGACCTGAAGAACCGCTACATGAACCGCTTCGTCCTCTATCACGTGCTGTCCGACGACCTGCAGGACGTCGAGCTGTTCAACGGCGTGCTCGATCAGGCGAAGTGCGCGGAGTTCCTCGCGACGCTGACGCCGGCCGACGCGATCGACGAGGCGTTCATCTGCGGCCCGGCGCCGATGATGGACGCCGCCGAAGCCGCGCTGAAGGCGGCCGGCGTGCCGCAGGCGAAGGTGCACGTCGAGCGCTTCGGCACGCCGCTGCCGCAGGCCGGCGCGCCGGTCGTCGAGATCACCGACCAGACGCCGGCCGCCGACCTCGAAATCGTGCTCGACGGCAAGAAACGCAAGCTGCGTTTGCCGTACGAAGGCGTGAGCCTGCTCGACGTGGGCCTGCGCGCCGGCCTCGCGCTGCCGTACGCGTGCAAGGGCGGCGTGTGCTGCACGTGCCGCGCGAAGGTGGTCGAAGGCGAAGTGCGGATGGAGAAGAACTACACGCTCGAGGACCACGAAGTGAAGGACGGCTTCGTGCTCACGTGCCAGTGCCACCCGATCAGCGACAAGGTCGTCGTGAGCTTCGACGAACGTTGAGCGGCATCGCGTCGCGGCGCCCGACGGTTTCTCGCCGTCACACATCTCGCTTACACTAGGGTCTGTTTACATATGGAACGCGCATGCGTTGCCACGAGAACGGCCGCTCGCGAGGCGCGCGACGCCGCGAATACTGACGTATTCGCAAGGAGCGCAACACGGCGAGCGGCCGTTCTCGTGGCAACCCCAAATTAAAAAATCATGTCACGGGAATGCCCGAAATCGCCCGTATGGCGGCGTCGTTCGTCGCTTGTTTGGCGCGGCCAAACGGCGCTCCTCACTCCTTGGCCTACGAGCGATTTCGGGCATTCGCATGTGCGTTCCATATGTAAACAGACCCTAGGGGCCGCCGGCGGGGTGGACGTCTCAACGTCCGCCCCGCCGGCGGTTTTCTTTTGTTGACGACAGGCCGATGAGTACCATTCATGTGATTCAGGGCGGCACCGCCGCCGCGTCGCTGCGCGAGGCCCTCGCGCAAGCCGGACGCGACGAGCGCGTCGTCGGTTTGCTCGACGATCTCGGCGTCGGGCCGCTGAAGGGCGCCGACGAGACGCCCGACACGCGCGCCGCCTTCTGGCAGCACGTGCTCGGCGACCAGATTCCCGACTGGAACGCGGAAATCGAAGGCGAATTCGCACGCCTCGGCCAACTCGCGACGGAGACAGGCCAGGTCGTCGTGTGGCACGCGCCGAGCGTCGGCGACAAGCTGCTGCTGCGCCGCGTCGCCTATCACCTGCGCAACGTGCCGCAGCGCCTGAACGAGGTGCGGCTGTCGGCCGCCGATCTCGACGCCGCGCAGCGCGCGTCGCTGTCGCGCACCGACCAGGCATGCGCGACCGGGATGTTCTCGCCCGCGGAACTGGCGCGCAAGCGGCCGGCGGCCGCGCCGGTCTCGGTCCTGCGCATTGGCCGCCTCGCGCTCGAATGGCAGGAAGCGAAGCACCTGAACGCCGAACTGCGTTATTGGGTCAGCAACACGATCAAGAGCGGCCACTACGCCGATCTCGACGCACTGATCGTCGCGCGCGCGGAAACCGACTGGCAGCCTGCGCGGCGCCTCGTCGGCAGCATCATGGCCGCCGCCGACCGCGGCGGGCTGTTCGTCAGCGACTCGATCGCCTGGTGGCGTTGCCGCGAGCTGGCGGTCGCCGGCCGGCTCGAGCTGCAGGACGACGCGCCCGACGCCCTCTCTTCCACGCAGGTGCGCGCGGTCCGTGCCGCCCCGCACCGCTAATCTTCCGTATTCGACCATGGCCCGAACCCGAGCGCCCGACCACGAATCCCAGCGCGAGCAGATCCTCGACCTGGCCGCCGAGAAATTCGCGCAAACGAGCTACCCGAGCACGTCGATGTCCGATCTCGCGACCGCGAGCGGCACGTCGAAGGCGCGGCTCTATCACTATTACGAGAGCAAGGAAGCGATCCTGTTCGACCTGCTCGACCGCTACACGAAACGGCTGATGCTGATCATCGCCGAGGTCGAGGGCGCGAGCCAGCGGCGCGGCCTCAGCGAGCGCGACGCGTTCGCCGAACTCGTGCGCGCGTTCCTCGCCGAATACGAGACGTCGCACAGCCGCCACGTCGCGCTGCTCAACGACGTGAAGTACCTCGAGGACGCGCAGCGCGAAATCGTGCTCGACCGCCAGCGCGACATCGTCGCGGCGTTCACGCGGCAGCTCGCGCGCGCTTACCCGGACCGCATCTCGAAGGAAAACCAGACCTCGGTGACGATGATGGTGTTCGGGATGATCAACTGGACCTTCACGTGGCTGAAGCCGGGCGGGCGCCTCGGCTATCGCGACTTCGCCGAACAGGTGATCGACCTGATCGAGCGCGGGCTGTCGACAGCCGCCTGATTGCCGCGCAGCAGCATGCGTTGCGTGACGGGCACAGTGCGACCGCCCGTCGCGCATTTCATATGATGAATTTTATATCCGTTAAAAATCAAATAGATAGAGAATGAACTAAGCGGATTTAGAATTCCCCCTCGGCATAAACACTGTCAAATACGGGTTTTCCCCAACCCCGCTCGGGTAAAATGCTGTTGCATTGCACAACCCGTTTGTGCGCCCACACTGAGGAACCCACGATGAACACGCAATTCAACGGCCGTGCCGATGCTGTCGGCAAGGTCGGTACTGCGCCGGTTCTCGTCAGGGAACTGGCTTCCAAAGACCGTGAGCACATGCTCACCCACTTTCTCTCGCTCGACGAAGAGGACCGCCTGCTGCGCTTCGGCCAGATGGTGCCCGACCACGTGATCGAGAACTATGTCCGCACGATCGACTTCGGTCGCGATACCGTGTTCGGCGTGTTCGACCACGACCTCGAACTGATCGGCGTCGGCCATCTGGCCTATCTGCCGGCCGAGGGCGACACGCGCACGGCGGAATTCGGCGTGTCGGTGCTCGAAAGCGCGCGCGGCCGCGGCGTCGGCTCGAAGCTGTTCGAGCGCGCGGCGATCCGCAGCCGCAACACGCACGTGACGATGCTGTACATGCACTGCCTGTCGCGTAACGCGACGATGATGCACATCGCGAAGAAGTCCGGGATGCGGATCGAGTACGCGTACGGCGAAGCCGATGCGTACCTGTCGCTGCCGCCGGCCGACCACTCGACGATCATCGCCGAGATGCTGCAGGAGCAGGCCGCGGTGTTCGACTACGCGATGAAGCGCCAGGCGCGCCGCACGACGAAGTTCATCGAATCGCTGATGCCCGCCGCAATGACGGCCTGACGTCGACCAGCCGGGCCGCGCGTGCGGCGCGCCCGGCGTCCTCCCTTCCCCGCCGCGCTAGCGCACCGAACGAATCGGCAACGCCGTCGTTTCCTTGAAGCAATCGAGCGAAAAGCTCGTTTTCACGTCGATCACCGACGGATGGTGCAGCAGATGCTCCTGCACGAAGCGGGAGAAATGCGCCATGTCCTCGACCTGCACACGCAGCAGGTAGTCCATGTCGCCCGTCATCGCATGGCACGCGACCACTTCCGGCCAGGCCTGCACGGCCGCGCGAAACAGTTCCGCGTGGGTCGCGCCCGCGCGCGCCGACGTCTCGTCGGCCCGCATCGGCGCGAGGCCGCCGCGCTTTTCGAGCCGCACGCTCACGTAGGCCAGCAGGTCGAGCCCGAGCTTCTGCGGATTCAACAGCGCGACGTAGCCCGTGATCACGCCGATTTCCTCGAGCCGCCGGATCCGCCGCAGGCACGGGCTCGGCGACAGGTTCACGCGTTCGGCGATCTCCTGGTTCGACAGGCGCCCGTTCTCCTGAAGAATCGCGAGGATTCGACGATCGATGGCATCCAATTCAGCTTGCGCCATCTTCTGCCCTCCGATGAGTATTTTGAGACTGGAAATTGCGCCATCGTAGGCTCGGGCGATTAAGTTCGCAAGTTTCCGCTCGCGGCCGCCCGCTACACTCTGTCGCATGCTTCGACTCGCCGCGCACGCGCGCTGCCGGCGCGGCCGTCGACATCGAACCACGCCGGACACGCGCACGCCGCCCCCGGCCGATCGCCCCGCACAGGAGACACGACATGCAGATCCCCACCTGGGACAACCCCGTCGGCACCGACGGCTTCGAATTCATCGAATACACGGCACCGGACCCGAAAGCACTCGGACAACTGTTCGAACGGATGGGTTTCACCGCGATCGCGCGCCACCGCCACAAGGACGTGACGGTGTACCGCCAGGGCGACATCAATTTCATCATCAACGCCGAACCCGATTCGTTCGCGCAACGCTTCGCGCGGCTGCACGGCCCGTCGATCTGCGCGATCGCGTTCCGCGTGCAGGACGCCGCCAAGGCGTACCAGCGCGCGCTGGAGCTCGGCGCATGGGGCTTCGACAACAAGACGGGCCCGATGGAGCTGAACATCCCCGCGATCAAGGGCATCGGCGATTCGTTGATCTACTTCGTCGATCGCTGGCGCGGCAAGAACGGCGCACAACCGGGCGCGATCGGCGACATCAGCATCTACGACGTCGACTTCGAGCCGATTCCCGGCGCGAACCCGAACCCGGTCGGCCACGGCCTCACCTACATCGACCATCTGACGCACAACGTGCATCGCGGCCGCATGCAGGAATGGGCGGAGTTCTACGAACGCCTGTTCAACTTCCGCGAAGTGCGCTATTTCGACATCGAAGGCAAGGTGACGGGCGTGAAGTCGAAGGCGATGACGTCGCCGTGCGGCAAGATCCGCATCCCGATCAACGAGGAAGGCTCGGATACGGCCGGCCAGATCCAGGAATATCTCGACGCGTATCACGGCGAAGGCATCCAGCACATCGCGCTCGGCGCGAGCGACATCTACCGGGCGGTCGACGGGCTGCGCAGCAAGGAAGTGAAGCTGCTCGACACGATCGACACGTATTACGAGCTGGTCGACCGCCGCGTGCCGAACCACGGCGAATCGCTGGACGAGCTGAAGAAGCGCAAGATCCTGATCGACGGCGCGCGCGACGACCTGCTGCTGCAGATCTTCACCGAAAACCAGATCGGGCCGATCTTCTTCGAAATCATCCAGCGCAAGGGCAACCAGGGCTTCGGCGAAGGCAACTTCAAGGCGCTGTTCGAATCGATCGAACTCGACCAGATCCGCCGCGGCGTCGTGCAGGACAAGGCCTGACGCTGCCGCCGCGCGGCGGCAGCCCCGAGTAACCGGGACGGCCACGCGATCCGGCGGCACAAAGAAAAAGGGCGGGAATCCCGGGATTCCCGCCCTTTTTGCATTCCGGCGCAGCCCGCGGGCCGCGCGATCGCATCAACGCACGTTCGCCTTCGACTCGGCGGCACGTTCGGCCGACGGCTGTGCTGCGGTGTCCTGAGCCGGCACGATCTGACGCATCTGCGCGCCGGCTGCCGCCAGTGCGCTCGCGCCGCGCGCGTGCACCGGGCCGGTCATCGCGAAAAATGCGGCGGACACGATCAGGAAACTCTGGATATGACGTGTGTTCATTGCACCTCCTGTAAAACTGCCGGCGCCTCCCCGACTGAGTCGGAACGAACCGACGCGGCCGGGCACCTCCGGCAGGCCGACAAGATTAACGGCATTTGCCGGCAGATCAACGCGGCTTTACATGCTTTTACATGATGTAACGCATCATCCCGCCCTGTTTTGCGGTGCGCCGCCCTCATTTCCCCGCGTTGCGACCGATGGGCGGCGGGTTTGCCCCAGTGCTACCATCCCTTGAAACCGGCGAACATGCCGGCCACTGCTGAAGCGTCCAAAAGATGCCGACGCAACCGAAGTTTTGGTGATCCCAGACCGGGTGGAGGAGACAGTTAATGAATGCCCCGCTAGACGCAGACCAACGCGCGTCGCTAGAAGCCGCGCTGAAGTCCGTCACGCTTGACGACAAATACACGCTGGAACGCGGCCGCGCGTACATGAGCGGCATCCAGGCCCTCGTGCGCCTGCCGATGCTCCAGCAGGAACGCGACCGCGCCGCCGGCCTCAATACGGCCGGCTTCATATCCGGCTACCGCGGCTCGCCGCTCGGCGGCCTCGATCTGTCGCTCTGGAAAGCCAAGCAGCACCTGGCCGCCCACCAGATCGTCTTCCAGCCCGGCCTCAACGAAGACCTCGCCGCCACCGCCGTGTGGGGCTCGCAGCAGGTGAACCTGTACCCGGGCGCAAAATACGACGGCGTGTTCGGCATGTGGTACGGCAAGGGCCCGGGCGTCGATCGCACCGGCGACGTCTTCAAGCACGCGAACTCGGCCGGCTCGTCGCAGCACGGCGGCGTGCTGGTGCTCGCCGGCGACGATCACGCGGCGAAATCGTCGACGCTCGCGCATCAATCCGAACACATCTTCAAGGCCTGCGGGCTGCCGGTGCTGTTTCCGTCCAACGTGCAGGAATATCTCGATTTCGGCCTGCACGGCTGGGCGATGAGCCGTTATTCGGGCCTGTGGGTCGCGCTCAAGTGCGTGACGGACGTGGTCGAATCGTCGGCGTCGGTCGACATCGACCCGCATCGCACCGAGATCGTGCTGCCGACCGATTTCATCCTGCCGGAAGGCGGACTGAACATCCGCTGGCCCGATCCGCCGCTCGTGCAGGAAGCGCGGCTGCTCGACTACAAGTGGTACGCGGCGCTCGCCTACGTGCGCGCGAACAAGCTCGACCGGATCGAGATCGACTCGCCGCATGCGCGCTTCGGGATCATGACCGGCGGCAAGGCGTACCTCGACGTGCGCCAGGCGCTGATCGACCTCGGCCTCGACGACGAAACCTGCGCGCGGATCGGCATCCGGCTCTACAAGGTCGGCTGCGTGTGGCCGCTCGAAGCGCAGGGCGCGCAGGCGTTCGCGCGTGGGCTCGACGAAATCCTCGTCGTCGAGGAAAAGCGCCAGATCCTCGAATACGCGATCAAGGAAGAGCTGTACAACTGGCCCGACGCGCAACGCCCGCGCGTGTTCGGCAAGTTCGACGAGAAGGATGGCGCCGGCGGCGAATGGTCGGTGCCGATGGGCAACTGGCTGCTCCCCGCGCATTACGAGCTGTCGCCGGCGATCATCGCGAAGGCGATCGCGACGCGGCTCGAGAAGTTCGAATTGCCGTCCGACGTGCGCGCGCGCATCGCCGCGCGGCTCGCGGTGATCAACGCGAAGGAAATGGCGCTCGCGAAGCCGCACGTGCAGACCGAGCGCAAACCGTGGTTCTGCTCGGGCTGCCCGCACAACACGTCGACCAACGTGCCGGAAGGCTCGCGTGCGATCGCGGGGATCGGCTGCCACTACATGACCGTGTGGATGGACCGCAGCACGAGCACCTTCAGCCAGATGGGCGGCGAAGGCGTGCCGTGGATCGGCCAGGCGCCGTTCACGGACGAAAAGCACGTGTTCGCGAACCTCGGCGACGGCACCTATTTCCATTCGGGCCTGCTCGCGGTGCGCGCGGCGATCTCGTCGAAGGCGAACATCACCTACAAGATCCTCTACAACGACGCGGTGGCGATGACGGGCGGCCAGCCGGTCGACGGCGTGCTGACGGTGCCGCAGATCACGCATCAGCTCGCGTCCGAAGGCGCGAAGAAGATCGTGATCGTCACCGACGAACCGGAGAAGTACGACAGCCAGAAGGCGCTGCTCGCGCCGGGCGTGACGATCCATCACCGCGACCGGCTCGACGACGTGCAGCGCGAACTGCGCGAGATCGAAGGCACGACGATCCTGATCTACGACCAGACCTGCGCGACCGAGAAGCGCCGCCGTCGCAAACGCGGCACGTATCCGGACCCGGCCAAGCGCGTCGTGATCAACGAAGCGGTGTGCGAAGGCTGCGGCGACTGCTCGGTGCAGTCGAACTGCCTGTCGGTCGAACCGCTGGAAACCGAATTCGGCACGAAGCGCCAGATCAACCAGTCGAGCTGCAACAAGGACTTTTCGTGCGTGAAGGGCTTCTGCCCGAGCTTCGTCACGGTCGAGGGCGGCCAGTTGAAGAAGCCGAAGGCCGTGTCGGTCGACGGCAGCGCATTGCCGCCGATCCCCGAGCCGACGCTGCCGGACATCGAGCGCGCGTACGGCGTGCTCGTCACCGGCGTGGGCGGCACGGGCGTCGTCACGATCGGCGCGCTGCTCGGCATGGCCGCGCACCTGGAGAACAAGGGCGTGACCGTGCTCGACGTCACCGGCCTCGCGCAGAAAGGCGGCGCCGTGATGAGCCACGTGCAGATCTCGCACGCGCCGACCGACATCCACGCCACGCGGATCGCGATGGGCGAAGCCGATCTCGTGATCGGCTGCGACGCGATCGTCACGGCCGGCGACGAGTGCACGTCGCGGATGCGGCACGACGCGACGCGGGTCGTCGTCAACAGTGCGCAGACGCCGACCGCCGAGTTCATCAAGAACCCGAACTGGGCATTCCCCGGCGTGTCCGCCGAGAACGACATTCGCGCGGCGGCGGGTGACGCCGTCGACTTCATCGACGCGAACCGCTTCGCGGTCGCGCTGCTCGGCGACGCGATCTACACGAACCCGTTCGTGCTCGGCTACGCCTGGCAGAAGGGCTGGCTGCCGCTGACGCTCGCGTCGCTCGAACGCGCGATCGAGTTGAACGCGGTATCGGTCGAGAAGAACCGCGCGGCGTTCGACTGGGGCCGCCGCGCCGCGTACGACCTGGCCAGCGTGAAGCAGGCCGCGGCCGGCGACGCCCGCCCCGCGCAAGGCGCCACGGTGATCTCGCTGCACACGAAGAAGGCGGTCGACGCGCTGATCGCGAAGCGCGTGGCATTCCTCACCGCCTACCAGAACGCCGCGTACGCGTCGCGTTATGCGGCATTCGTCGACAAGGTGCGTGCCACCGAGCGCGCGCTGGCGGACGGCGACACCGTGCAGGAACCGCTGACCGAAGCGGTCGCGCGCAACCTGTTCAAGCTGATGGCGTACAAGGACGAATACGAGGTCGCGCGGCTGCAGTCCGATCCTGCGTTCCTCGCGCGCCTGACCGCGCAGTTCGAAGGCGACTGGAAGCTGAAATTCCACCTCGCGCCGCCGCTGTTCGCGAAGACGGATGCGCACGGCCATCTCGTGAAGAAGGCGTACGGCCCGTGGATGATGACGGCGTTCCGGCTGCTGGCGAAGGCGAAGTTCCTGCGCGGCACGGGGCTCGATCCGTTCGGCCGCACCGCGGAGCGCCGCACCGAGCGCGCGCTGATCGGCGAGTACGAAGCGCTGATCGACGAGGTGCTGGCCAGGTTGAACGCGGCCAACCGCCCGCTCGCGCTCGAGCTCGCGGCGCTGCCGGACGGCATTCGAGGCTACGGTCACGTGAAGGAGAACAACCTGCGCGCGGTGCGCCAGAAGTGGCACACGCTGCTCGCCAAGTGGCGTTCGCCGGCAGGCGGCGAGTCGCACCAGCAGGTCGCGTAACGGTACGCGGCGGGCGACGCGTTCGCGGTCGGAACGCCTCGCCCACGCCGCCCTTTACGGTTCACACGAAAAAAAACGCCACGGAACGCAGGTTCCGTGGCGTTTTTCATTGCGCCGCGCCTGACGCGCGGCACCCGCGGGCGTGGACTTACTTCGTGTTCGCGTTCGCGGCGGCAACGGCCGTCATGTTGATGATCCGGCGCACGGTCGCGGCCGGCGTCAGGATGTGGACCGGCTTCGCCGCGCCGAGCAGGAACGGGCCGACCGTCACGCCTTCGCCGCCGACCATCTTCAGCAGGTTGTACGCGATGTTCGCGGCTTCGACGTTCGGCATGATCAGCAGGTTCGCTTCGCCCGACAGCGTCGTGCCCGGGAACGCCTGCTTGCGGATCATTTCCGACAGCGCGGCGTCGCCGTGCATTTCGCCGTCGACTTCGAGGTTCGGCGCACGTTCGACGATCAGCTTGCGGGCCTCGGCCATCCGGCGCGACGACGCCGACGGCGCGCTGCCGAAGTTCGAGTTCGACAGCAGCGCGGCCTTCGGCGCGATGCCGAAGCGCTCGATCTCGGCCGCGGCCTGGATCGTCATGTCGGCGAGCTGGTCGGCGCTCGGCTGCTCGTTCACGTACGTGTCGCACAGGAACAGGTTGCGGCCCGGCAGCATCAGCAGGTTCATCGCGGCGAAGTGCTCGGCGCCCTTCGCGCGGCCCAGCACCTGCTCGATGAACTTCAGGTGGCTGTGGAACGTGTCGATCATCCCGCAGATCATCCCGTCCGCATCGCCCAGGTGCACCAGCATCGCGCCGATCAGCGTGTTGAACTTGCGCATCGCGGCCTTCGCGACTTCCGGCGTCACGCCGTCGCGCGCGCCGATCTCCTGATACGCCTGCCAATAGCGGTGGTAGCGCGCATCGTCTTCCGGATCGACGATTTCGAAATCGGTGCCGGCCTTCAGCTTCGAACCGATCTTCGCGAGACGCATGTCGACGACCGACGGACGGCCGATGATGATCGGCTTCGCGATCTTTTCCAGCAGCACGAACTGCGCGGCACGCAGCACGCGCTCGTCCTCGCCCTCGGCGAACACGATGCGGGCTTCCTTCTGCTTCGCGGTCGCGAACACCGGGCGCATCACCATGCCGGTGCGGTAGACGGTCGCGCCGAGCTGCTCGCGGTAGGCGTCCATGTCCTGGATCGGGCGCGTGGCGACACCCGAATCCATCGCGGCCTGCGCGACGGCCGGCGCGATCTTGATGATCAGGCGCGGATCGAACGGCTTCGGAATCAGGTATTCCGGGCCGAATTCGAGCGAATGGCCTTCATACGCCTTCGCGACTTCCTCGCTCTGGTCGGTTTCCTCGGCCAGCTCGGCGATCGCGCGCACGCACGCGAGCTTCATTTCTTCAGTGATCGTCGTCGCGCCGACGTCGAGCGCGCCGCGGAAGATGAACGGGAAGCACAGCACGTTGTTGACCTGGTTCGGGTAGTCCGAACGGCCGGTCGCGACGATCGCGTCCGGGCGCACGGCCTTCGCGTCTTCCGGGCGGATTTCCGGTTCCGGGTTCGCGAGCGCCAGGATCAGCGGGCGATCGCCCATCGTCTTGACCATGTCCTGCTTCAGCACGCCCGCGCTCGAGCAGCCGAGGAACACGTCCGCGCCGACGATCGCGTCGGCGAGCGTGCGCGCGTCGGTGTTCGCCGCATAGCGCTGCTTCGACGGATCGAGGTTGCCGCGCCCTTCGTAGATCACGCCCTTCGAATCGGCGACGAGGATGTTCGACTTCGTGAGGCCGAGGTTCACCAGCAGGTCCAGACACGCGATCGCCGCGGCGCCCGCGCCCGAGCACACGAGCTTCACTTCCGACAGCTTCTTGCCGACGACCTTCAGGCCGTTCAGGATCGCGGCCGACGCGATGATCGCGGTGCCGTGCTGGTCGTCGTGGAAGACGGGGATCTTCATGCGCTCGCGCAGCTTCTGCTCGATGTAGAAGCATTCCGGCGCCTTGATGTCCTCGAGGTTGATGCCGCCGAGCGTCGGCTCGAGCATCGCGATCGCCTCGACGAGCTTGTCGGGGTCGGACTCCGACAGTTCGATGTCGAACACGTCGATGCCCGCGAATTTCTTGAAGAGGCAGCCCTTGCCTTCCATCACCGGCTTCGCGGCGAGCGGGCCGATGTTGCCGAGACCGAGCACGGCCGTGCCGTTCGTGATGACGCCGACGAGGTTGCCGCGCGACGTGTACTTCTGCGCGTCGAGCGGATCGGCGTGGATCGCCTCGCACGCGGCGGCGACGCCCGGCGAATACGCGAGCGACAGATCGAGCTGGTTCGACAGCGGCTTGGTCGGGGTGACCGAAATCTTGCCGGGTTTCGGGTTCAGGTGATAAGCGAGAGCGGCCTGCTTCAGTTGTTCGTCCATGATTGACCTGCGAGAGACATGCGAAATTGTGACGATTCAGTACACAGCACCTTCGGCCGCGTCTGCTTGAATCGAGGGGATGGTCGACTGCGAGACGGCCCGCGACGCGCCGGATCGGCGCGCCATCGAACCTTGGCGGATGGCAAGAGGAAAGTACAAAGTACTGAACGATTTCCAAGGGTCGCCTAGTGTACACCCCCTAAATGACCTCTGTTGGTGCACCGCCGCATCCCCGGCATCAGCATCGGGACGGTCGCGCCCCATTTGTTTCGCCGGTGGTGAGCGACATCGCGAACCCGCGCGAATTCCGCCGAAAACCGACCTGAATCGGGTAAAATAGCCGGCTACGCGCGCAGCGATGCGATCGGTCCGCCGATCGCGCCCCGGCCCCCCGGGCGGGTTCCCTTGCTGCGCCACCGGGCCCGCGCCCGCTCCTCGCTCATCACCCAAGGAATGCCCATGACAGGCTACGATCGTCAGTCGATCTCGGATACGACCGCCAAAATCCTGCTCGAAGTGCAGGCGGTGCACTTCAATGCCGAAAAACCGTTCATCTTCACGTCCGGCTGGGCAAGCCCCGTCTACATCGACTGCCGCAAGCTGATCTCGTATCCGCGCGTGCGCCGTGCGTTGATGGAAATGGCGGAAACGACGATCACGCGCGACATCGGCTTCGAGCAGATCGACGCGGTGGCGGGCGGCGAGACGGCCGGCATCCCGTTCGCGGCCTGGATCGCGGACCGGATGATGGTGCCGATGCAGTACGTGCGCAAAAAGCCGAAGGGTTTCGGCCGCAATGCGCAGATCGAAGGCCATCTCGAGGAGGGCTCGCGCGTGCTGCTGGTGGAAGACCTGACGACCGACAGCCGCAGCAAGATCAACTTCGTCAACGCGCTGCGCACCGCCGGCGCGACGGTGAACCACTGCTTCGTGCTGTTCCACTACGACATCTTCAAGGAAAGCGTGTCGGTCCTGAAGGACATCGACGTCGACCTGCACGCGCTCGCCACGTGGTGGGACGTGCTGCGCGTCGCGAAGGCCTCGGGCTACTTCGAGACGAAGACGCTCGACGAAGTCGAGAAATTCCTGCACGCACCGGCCGAGTGGTCGGCCGCGCACGGCGGCGCGACGGCGCCGAAGGAATGACGCCACGCCGGCATGCGTGCCGGCGCACTGGCCGAGACAGCCGCCTGCTTCATCGCAGGCGGTTTTTTTTCGTCCGTCGGCCGGCGCGCTGACCGACCGCAATCGCTCTCGCCGGCGTGCGTCGCTCATCGAACCCTAATGCTAGACTTGATCCATCGCCGCCATCGGCGGCGCGGGCAACACACAACGCCAACAATGCCGGGAGCCTCGGCCCGGCCCACGTGACGGGAGAAGCGCCATATGCGTGTGGATCGCCGGATCACTCCGCCTGCGCCATCGGGTCGCCCGTCTCCGCTCCGCCTCCCCGCCCTCCTGTACGCCGCCGTTTTCGCGGTGCTGCCCGCGCATGCGGAAGGCCCGTTCACCGTGACGAGCGACGACCTGACGCCCGGCGCCCGCGTGCGGGCCGCGAACGTGTTCGACCGCGGCGACTGCAAGGGCGCGAACCGCTCGCCGCAACTCGCGTGGCACAACCCGCCGCCCGGCACGCGCGGCTATGCGGTCACGATCTTCGATCCCGACGCGCCCGGGCACGGCTGGTGGCACTGGGCCGTCGCGGGCATCCCCGCGACCGTCACGAGCCTGCCGGCCGACGCGAGCGCATCCGGCTTCCTGCGCCGCATCGGCGCGAGCGAGGCACGCAACGATTTCGGGATCGACGGCTACGGCGGCCCGTGCCCGCCGCCCGGCAAGCCTCATCGCTACGTGATCACCGTCTACGCGCTGAAAGGCACCGACCTGCGCATCTCGCAGGGCCGCCCCGCGCCGATGTTCGAACACGAGATCGGCACGCTCGCGATCGGCGCCGCGCAACTCACGGTCACTTACGGACAGTAGGCACTCGCGCGCCGCCGCCCGTCGCGCGGCACGATTGCCCGCGCCGGCGAATTTCAGTGCGCGGCGTGCGCGCTTTTTCCCGTCATTTCGGCTTGCTAGACTCGGCAGCACCGGTCGCGGCGCTCCGCCGCGCATCCGTCGCGCCGACCGAGTGCGGCGCGCGACGCGGCGAGCCTGCGGTCCGCCGTTCCCATCCCTTTCCGGAGAACGCTTCATGTCGAACATCGTCATCGTCTATCACAGCGGCTACGGTCACACGCAGAAACTGGCCGAGGCCGTGCACGCGGGTGCGCAGGATGCCGGCGCCACCGCACGCCTCATCGCCGTCGGCGAACTCGACGACGCGGGCTGGGCCGCGCTCGACGCGGCGGACGCGATCGTCTTCGGCGCGCCGACCTACATGGGCGGCCCGTCCGCGCAGTTCAAGCAGTTCGCCGATGCCACGTCGAAACCGTGGTTTACGCAGAAATGGAAGGACAAGATCGCCGCGGGTTTCACGAATTCGGCGACGATGAACGGCGACAAGTTCTCGACGATTCAGTATTTCGTCACGCTGGCGATGCAACATGGGATGGTGTGGGTCGGCACGGGCATGATGCCGGCCAACTCGAAGGCGGCCACGCGCAACGACATCAACTACGTCGGCGGCTTCACGGGCCTGCTCGCGCAGTCGCCGGCGGACGCGACGCCCGACGAGGGCCCGCTGCCCGGCGACCTCGACACCGCGAAAGCGTTCGGCCGGCGCGTCGCCGACGCGACGGCGCGCTGGGTGGCCGGCGGCCGCTGAGCGCGCCCGGGCGCCCTCGGTCGGTCCGTGCCGCCGCTGGCGGCCGCGCGGCCCCGAGACGCGCCAAACGGA
The DNA here is from genome assembly GCF_001522585.2 of Burkholderia sp. NRF60-BP8. Lineage (NCBI taxonomy): Bacteria > Pseudomonadati > Pseudomonadota > Betaproteobacteria > Burkholderiales > Burkholderiaceae > Burkholderia > Burkholderia sp. NRF60-BP8. The sequence goes on along the minus strand of NZ_CP013373.1, from coordinate 274,676 downwards.
CACAAGACGGCCCGCGGGCCGTCTTTTTTCGCCCCGTGCGGTGCAGTGCCGCCGGATGACGTCTTAAAATGGCGGTTTCAGGGCGCCGCGGCTCCCGTTTCATTCAGTGAGAGCGAAATGAGCACCAAAGTTTTTGTCGACGGCCAGGAAGGCACGACCGGCCTCAAGATCTTCGAATACCTGTCGGCACGCAGCGACATCGAGATCCTGCGCATCGATGAAGCGAAGCGCAAGGACGTCGACGAGCGCCGCCGCCTGATCAACGCGTCGGACGTCACGTTCCTGTGCCTGCCGGATGTCGCGTCGCGCGAATCCGCATCGCTCGTCGAAAATCCGAACACCACGCTGATCGACGCGAGCACCGCGTTCCGCACCCACGCCGACTGGGCCTACGGCCTGCCCGAACTGACCCGCGCGCAGCGCGAGAAGATTCGCACGTCGAAGCGCATCGCGGTGCCCGGCTGCCACGCATCGGCGTTCGTGCTCGCGATGCGTCCGCTCGTCGATGCGGGCATCGTCGCGCCGACGTTCGCCGCGCACAGCTACTCGATCACCGGCTACAGCGGCGGCGGCAAGTCGATGATCGCCGAGTACGAAAGCGCCGCGCCGGGCGGCAAGCTCGCGAGCCCGCGCCCGTACGCGCTCGGCCTCGCTCACAAGCACCTGCCGGAAATGGCCGCGCATACCGGCCTCGCGAACGCGCCGATCTTCACGCCGATCGTCGGCCCCTTCCTGAAGGGCCTCGCGGTGACGACCTACTTCACGCCCGAGCAGCTCGCGAAGCGCGCGACGCCGCAGGACGTGCAGCGCGTGTTCGCCGAGTACTACGCGGACGAAGCGTTCGTGCGCGTCGCACCGTTCGACGCGGAGGCGAACCTCGACAGCGGCTTCTTCGACGTGCAGGCGAACAACGACACGAACCGCGTCGACCTGTTCGTGTTCGGCAACGCGGAGCGCTTCGTCACGGTCGCGCGCCTCGACAACCTCGGCAAGGGCGCATCGGGCGCCGCGATCCAGTGCATGAACCTCAACATCGGCGCGGCCGAGGACGCGGGCCTCAAACGCTGATTCAGCATCGCACGCGACGCAAAGCCGGCCACTGGCCGGCTTTTTATTTACTCGTATCAGGCAATATACAAAAACACCGGGCCGCGCATTTACAAATATTTACAAGCTTTCCATTGCGCGATTACCAGTGAATTAAACCAGCCTGCCTCCTTATCCAGTCAATCCCGAATAGGGATAAACCGGATACCGTCGATTTAAACGCTGCCGTTATACGCAGGAAGGCGCTGCGAGAGCGCGCCGGGCGTCGCGCATCCCCCACCGCGGCAGCTTTCGACAGCCCGTCTCGCGTTTAAATTCTTACCAATTGCCTTATCGGGCAAGGATTCAAATCGCAGATCCCGTTTCAATCGCCTTTTTTAGACGGGTTCATCAATTGACAGCAAAAATCCAGGCGGCGACATTAGCTCGCACAATTAAACGATTGGAGACAGCGGCATGTCGCACGCCTTATCGAAGGGGGTGGCAACGGCCTTTGCCATTGCCCCTTTCCTGGTTGCATGTGGTGGGGGGGACTCCGGTGGCGCGCTCGCGCCGATCAATGCGCCCCAATGTTCCGGCTCGAGCTGCGGCACGCAAGGGCCGCCGCCTTCGCAGCCCATCAACGGCGCACTCTGCCCGGCCAACGCGGATATCGTGAAGAGCACGTATCTCGGCGGCGCAGGGAGCGGCGAGATCGTCAGCGTCAACATCGACGCGGTCGCGATGACGTACACGCTCACGTGGCTCGAATCGCCGATTCCGCTGAAGACGGGCACCGTCACGCCGAGCCGCGTCGGCACGACCATCACCGGCAAGGTCGTCCACCCGCCGACCGGCACGCTGCCGACCGCCGAGCAGACGCGCTGCGCGTTCGTCCTCACGCCGGGCACCGGCCCCGCGCCGGACGGCTCGACCTACTCGACGGCCGCCGACTTCAACCAGGCGAACCCGCCGATGCTGCTGGTCGGCATGGGCGTGGCGGGCGGCGGCATTCCCGGCGCGACGATCCAGTACGACGGGCTGACGATCATCCCGGGCGTCGTGCAGAACGTCGGCCAGGTGCCGAACCGTCACTTCGACTTCTATCCGTTCCTCGGCTTCGCGAACACGACGACCGACCTCTCGAAACTGCCGGGCACGTACAACGCGCTGCTCTACCACCTCGTGCCATCGGGCAACTACGCGACGAAGGGCTCGAATTCGAGCGAGACGTTCGATGCGAACGGCGCGTGCACGTCGAGCGGTTCGGGCGGCTGCCAGACGACCGGCGATCCGTGGAAGACGAGCGCGAAGGGCGGCTACTTCGACAGCACGAAGGCGCCGCAGACGCTGCCGCAGACGCAACTGCCGATCGTCGGCGCGACCGGCAAGTCGGCGACCGCGCACATGGTGATCGGCCAGCTCAACGGCGCGACGGTGCCGGTGATCGTGCGCACGGGCAACGTGAACCTCGGCACGCCGCCGCTGCACCTCGACGCGCAGGTCGACGACGAATCGGGCATCGCGGTGCTCGGCGCGGCGACGGCGATCACGTCGGGCGCGATCGACGGCGGCTACGCGGGCGCGGACTCGAACTTCAAGTACACGGCCGCGCTGATCCGCGGCAGTAACGCGTCGTTCATCAACCCGTCCACGCAGGCCGAGGAAGACGGCTTCACGCTCGACTACGGTCAGACGACACCAGGCCTGCTGAACGCGACGACGACACCGAAGCCGCCGCCCGGCACGAACTACCCGTCCGCATCGGGCGTCGTGATCGCGACGGGCGGGCTGTACGCGGCGCTGATCCAGGGCACGGTGAACGGCGGCGTCACGTCGACGTCGGCGAATTCGACGACATCGTCGACCCCGTACTTCGGCGTGGGCGCGCAGATCAGCAAGTAGCGATCGAGGGCGCGGCGGCCGGCCCGCCGCCGCGCGACGCAGGGAAGGCACGAAGGCGCTCGGCTCGGCGCCGGCAGGACGAGCACACGACAGAAGCGGCCGACAGGGAGCTGGCCGCCGCACAAGACAAATCTGGAGGAGCAACATGAAGCGCAACCTCATTCTGGCGGCGGCCCTTGCCGCCCCCCTTCTTTCCGCATGCGGCGGCGGCAGCGACAATCCGCCGCCGCTCGTCGAGGATCGGCTCTGCCCTGCCACGCTCGACTACAACACCGTGTTTACGGGCGGCGCGGGCAGCGGCGAACTCGCGAAGGTCCAGCTCGACACGACCAAGATGACCTGGCAGGTCACCTATGTCGAATCGCCGGTGCCGCAAAAGACCGGTACCGTCGTGCCGACCCGTGCGGGCACCGTCGACAGCGGCACGCTCACGCAGGAAACGCTGTTGCCGACCAACAAGCTGAACCAATGCGCGTTCCGTCTGAACGGCGCGAGCCTCGATGCGTCGCGTCCGGCGCGCATCTTCGTCGGCTTCGGCGTCGCGGGCGGCACGATTCCCGGCAAGGAGATCCAGTTCGACGGCGTGCTCGGCCAGGCCGCGGTGCCCGACACGAAATTCCCGTACTACCCGTTCATCGGCTTCTCGTCGATCGAAACCGACATCACGAAGGTCGCGGGCACGTACAGCCACATCGGCTTCGGCGAAGTGCCGTCGCAGAAATTCGCGCCGGCATCGATCGACGCGAAGGTGACGATCAACGCGGACGGCACGTGGACCAAGTGCGACACGACCGGCCAGTTCGCCGGCGGCGCGTGCGCGCAGCAGGGCACGAACTTCGTGCAGTCGGCCGACGGCAGCGGCGCGTTCCAGTCGAACAACTACGCGAGCCAGTTGAAGCCGACGCTGTCGGCCACGCCGCAGGGCAAGGGCTTCATGATCGTCGGCAAGCTGCGCAACCAGCTCGTGCCGATCCTCGTGCGCACGGGGGTCGCGAACCCGAACCCGACGCCCGACAGCAACGGCGTGCCGGGCCTGACCGCCGACGACGAATCGAGCATCTCGATCCTCGCGCCGCAGACGGCCGTGGCGGCCGGCTCGCAGAACGGCGAGTACATCGGCGTCGACAGCCAGTTCGATTACCGCACCACCGCGCTGATCGACAAGCAGGCCACGCTGCTCGACCCGTTCCAGCCGTCGCAGGCGTCGCTCGCGACCGCGCTCGACCTCGACTACACGCAGAAGGTGCCGGGCACGGTCACGACGATCCACACGGGTTCGGGCAGCACGTCGCCGACCGGCAAGTTCATCTTCACGGGTGGCGTGTTCGGTTTCCTCGACAACGCGGGATCGACGCCGTATTTCACGATCGGCGCATTCGTCCAGTAAGCGGAGGGAGAAGCCGTGATGAAGAAAACCCTTCTCTGCGCGGCGGCGGCCGCCGCCGCGCCGCTCGCGGCGCACGCGCAGAGCGCCGGCAGCAACGTCGTCACGCTGGGCTGGTTCCATATCATGCCGCAGCAGAGCAGCACGCCGATGACGACCAACGTCGCGCCGACGCCGATCAACACGCCGCTGCGGCTGCCGCCGTCGTTCACGTCGCCGGGCACGGGGCTGCACACGAGCGGCGCCGACACCGTCGGCCTGACGGTCAGCCACTTCCTGACCGACCACATCGCGGTCACGTCGGTGGCGGGCGTGCCGCCGGTATTCAAGGTGTCGGGCCAGGGCACGATCAAGCCGCCCGGACCCGCCGGCGCGCTCGGCACGCAGAACATCGGGCTGGGATCGGTCAACCCGATCGTGAAGAGCGTGCGGCAGTGGAGCCCGGCGGTGATCCTGCAGTACTACTTCGGGCAGGCCACCGCGAAGTTCCGGCCGTTCCTCGGCCTCGGCGTGTCGTACAACTGGTTCAGCGACCTGCAGCTCAACACGAACTTCATCAAGCAGACGCAGGACAACCTCGGTGCGATCCTCGCGGCGGGCGCGGGCAAGCCGGGGACGACGTCGGTGGAAGCGAAGGCGTCGTCGTCGTGGCAGCCGGTGTTCAACGCGGGCCTGCAGTACAACCTGACCGAACACTTCGGGCTGGTCGCGTCGGTGACCTACATCCCGCTGAAGACGACGTCGACGGTGACGATCAAGGCGGCCGACGGCTCGGTGCTCGCCGAATCGAAATCGGACCTGAAGGCGGACCCGATCATCAGCTACGTCGGGATGACCTACAAGTTCTGAGCGCGGCGAGGGCCGGCAAATGGAGCGCCGCGACACAATCGCAGGCAAAAAAAAGCCCGCCTAAGTGGCGGGCTGAATCCATATCAGAGGAGACATGGAGGAGACAGGTGCAACTATAGCGAATCGGTTTCCGCAATGCAACATTTCCGTAGAGAAAATAAGGATTTTCCCTCGAACGCGGCCTCTAGTTCGCCGTTACGGCACCCGACCCCTTCTCGTTCTCCCGTTCGAGGACCTCGCCCAGCGCGTCGCGCAGCAGCGCGACCGGCCGCACCAGCCGGCCCGGCAACGTGCCGTGCACGATCCACACGTTGATCCGCGTTTCCAGCCCCGTCGTTTCCACCACCCTCAGCGCATCGCGATGCGCGCTGCGCGCCAGCGCGTTCGGCGCAGCGATCCCGATGCCGGCGCCGCGCGCGACGAGCGACAACTGCAACTCCGAGCCGAATGCCTCGACCGCGACGTCGAACGGCAGCCCGGCCGCGCCGAGCGCCCGGCTCAGCGCCGAACGCATCCCGCAGCCGTCCTGGCTCAGCACCCACGGAAAACCCGACAGCGTGTCGAGCGACAGCGGGCCCGCCGGCAGCGGGAAATCGCGCGCGGCGACGAGCACCGTCGGCTGCGTGGCGATGAGCGTTGCCGTCAACGCGTCCGGTAGCGCCGCGCTCGCCGGCACCATCACGGTGGCGACGTCGAGCGCGCCGCGCTCGATGCCCTGCACCAGCGCGGGCGACCAGCCGGCCGTCACGCGCAGCGTGAGGCGCGGGAACGCGTCGCGCAGCCGATCGATCGGCCGCTCCAGCGCGAGTTCGGACAGAAACGGCGGCACGCCGATGCGCAGTTCGCCCGACGGCTCGCCGTCCGGCGCGCCCGCCGCCATCAGCTCGTCGACCGCGCCGAGCACGTTGCGCGCGAGCGCGTAGACGTCGCGCCCGGCCGCGGTCGGCTTCAGCGGCTTGCTCTGCCGTTCGAGCAGCGGCACGCCGAGCAGCGATTCGAGGTTCTGCACGCGCCGCGTCAGGCCCGGCTGCGTCAGATGAAGCTTCGCGGCCGCGGCAACCATCGACCCGCTGTCGACGACCGCGACGAACGCCTGGAGATCACGCGTATTCAAAACAAACTCGCATAATCGTGTTAGACATATTTCAATTGTCGCATAAACATCGGACACCTACGATGGGAATTCCTTCGACCTCCCCGTCAGGCTTCCGATGAACTGCCCTGCCCACCGTTGCTCCGCCCCCGTTTCCTCGTCCGTCGCCGCGCCGCCCGCGCTGAGCGCGGGCATGACGCTGTTCTTCGCCGCGACGGTCGGCGTGATCGTGATGGATCTGTTCGCCGCGCAACCGCTGACCGGCCCGATCAGCGCGGACCTGCACCTGCCGCCCGGCCTCGCCGGGCTCGTCGCGATGCTGCCGCAACTCGGCTACGCGGCCGGGCTCGCGCTACTCGTGCCGCTGGTCGACCTGCTCGAGAACCGCCGCCTGATCGTCGCGACGCTCGCCGTCTGCGCGGCGGCGCTCGCGCTGCCCGCCGTCACGCGCTCGGGCATCGTGTTCCTGCTCGCGACGCTCGCGGCCGGCGCCGCGTCGAGCGTGATCCAGATGCTCGTGCCGATGGCCGCGTCGATGGCGCCCGAAGCGCAGCGCGGCCGCGCGGTCGGCAACGTGATGAGCGGGCTGATGCTCGGGATCCTGCTGTCGCGGCCGCTCGCGAGCCTGATCGCGGGATCGGCCGGCTGGCGCGCGTTCTATCTGCTGGCCGCGCTCGCGAACGCGGCGATCGCCGTCGTGCTCGCGCTGCGCCTGCCGACGCGCACACCGTCGATCACGGTCGGCTACCGTGCGTTGCTCGCATCGATGGGACGCCTGCTCGCCGACGAGCCGGTGCTGCGTCGGCATGCGCTGTCGGCCGCGCTCGCGATGGCCGCGTTCAGCGCATTCTGGACCGCCGTCGGGCTGCGGCTCGCGCAGCCGCCGTTCGCGCTCGACCTGCATGGGATCGCGCTGTTCGCGTTCGCCGGCGCCAGCGGCGCGATCGTCACGCCGCTCGCCGGCCGCGCGGGCGACCGCGGTCACGGCCCGGCCGCGCAGCGGCTCGCGCACGGCACGATGCTCGCGGCGCTCGCCGTGCTCGGGATCGCCGGCGCCGGCTGGTTCGGCTTCGACGCGCATGCGCATCGCGGCGTCGCGCTCGCGCTGCTGGCCGGCGGTGCGGCGCTGCTCGATGCGGGCGTCATCGTCGACCAGACGATCGGCCGTCGCGCGATCAACCTGCTGAACCCGGCCGCGCGCGGACGCCTGAACGGGCTGTTCGTCGGGCTGTTCTTCGTCGGCGGCGCGCTCGGCGCGGCGCTCGCGGGCAGCGCATGGGCATGGGGCGGATGGAGCGCGGTGTGCGGCGTCGGGTTCGCGTTCGCCGGCGCGACGGCCGTGTTCGGGCTGACGGCCGGACGCGGCGCCGGCGCGGTGGCGCTGAATCGCCCGCGTGCGTGAGCGGGCAGCGGTGCGACGCGGCGCCCGAAAACCGAACGCCCCGCCCTCTTGCGAGGGACGGGGCGTTCGGTACGCCGGTGCCGGCCGGGAATCAGTGACGAACCAGCGCCATCATCGCGCCGAAGCCGACGAACAGCCCGCCCGTCAGCCGGTTGAACACCTTCGCGACGCTCTGGCTCTTCAGCGTGGCGCCGATGCGCGTGCCGAACGCCGCATAGACGAGATACCAGCTCACTTCGATCACCGCGAACGTGACGACGAGGATGCCGAACTGCGGCAGCGTAGGCTCGGCCGCGTTGATGAACTGCGGCAGCAGCGCGGCCGCGAACAGGATCGCCTTCGGGTTGCTGCCCGCGACCAGGAAGCCGTTGCGGAACAGCGCCACGCGCGATGCCGACGCCCCTTGCGACACGGCATCGGCGTCGGCCGCCGGCGCGTCGTCCACGCGTGCGCGCCACGCCTTCACGCCGAGATAGATCAGGTAGGCCGCGCCCGCGAAGCGCAACGTATTGAACATCGCCGGCCATGCCTCGAGCACCGCGCCGAGCCCCGCCGCGGATACCGCGAGCATCAGCACCAGCGCGCTCAGGCAGCCGGCCATCGTCGCGGACGAGCGCCGCAGCCCGTGCCGCGCGCCGTGCGTCATCACGAGCAGCATGTTCGGACCCGGAATCGCCGACACGACGAACACCGTCGCCACGAAAAGCCACCACGTATGCAAGTTCATGACTGCCTCTGCCTGGAATGATGATGTAAGGGAAACGGACTGCCGATTATGCCGTGCGCACGGCGCTTCTGTCGCGTGTCAGCGGCCGGCGCGGCGCAGCGCGGCCTCGCCGAGCACCGCGAAATCCTGGTCGCCGCCGCCGTGCGCGAGCACGTCGAGCAGGCTGTCGCGCACGACGCTCGCCACCGGCAGCGGCACCGACGTCGCGTCGCCGGCTTCCAGCGCGAGCCGCACGTCCTTCAGCCCGAGCCGCGCCTTGAAACGCGCGGGCTCGTAGCGCCGCTCCGCGATCATCGCGCCGTAGCCTTCGTAGACGGGCCCCGGGAACACGCTGCTGGTGATCACGTCGAGGAAATCGCGCATCGCGACGCCGTGCGCGCCCAGCAGCGCGGACGCCTCGCCGAGCGTCTCGATCGCCGACGCGAGCGTGAAATTCGCGGCGATCTTCGCGACGTTCGCGTGCTGCGGCAGCGAACCGAAGCGCCAGGTCTTCTGACCGATCGCGTCGAACAGCGGCTGCACGCGGTCGATCGCCTCGGCCGGGCCGCCCGCCATGATCGTCAGGCGCGCGGCGGCCGCGACGTCGGGCCGCCCCATCACCGGCGCGGCGACGTAGTCGATGCCGCGCGACGCATGCGCGTGCGCGAGCGATTCGGCGAGCGCGACCGACACCGTCGCCATGTTCACGTGGATCAGCCCGCGCGGCGCCTGGGCCAGCAGCGCTTCGTCGAATACCGCGCGCGCGGCCGTATCGTCGCCGAGCATCGAGAACACGGCGTCGCCGCGAAACGCGTCGGCCGGCGTGTCGACGACACGCGCGCCGAATGCGGCCAGCGGCTCGGCCCGCTCGCGCGACCGGTTCCAGACCCGCACCGTGTGGCCCGCCTTCAGCAGGTTCGTCGCGATCGCCTGCCCCATTTCGCCCAGCCCGATAAACCCGAGATCCATGTCCCGCTCCTTCGCTCCGTGAAGCCGCGAGTTAAACACAGATGCCGGCGCTTTGCAGCGCCTGCCGCCGGCCGGGCGCGGTGCGATACTGCACGGATGGCGACCGCGACCTTCCGCTTTCACGGCGAACTGAACGCCTTTCTCGCGCGCCCGCAGCGCGACCGGGCGTTCGCGCACGCGTACGCCCGCGATGCGACGGTGAAGCATGCGATCGAGGCGCTCGGCGTCCCGCATACCGAAATCGGCCGGCTGTGCGTGAACGACGCGCCGGCCGCGCTCGACCGGCCGCTCGGCGACGGCGACCGCGTCGAGGTCTTTCCCGAGCGCGCACGGCCGGCGGTCAACGGCGCGGCCGCGCGGCAACCGGCGTCATGGCGCTTCGTGGCCGACGCGCATCTCGGTGGCCTCGCGCAACTGCTGCGCCTCGCCGGCTTCGACACCTGCTACGACAACCACTACCGCGACGACGAACTCGCGGCGCTCGCCGAGCGCGAGAACCGGATCGTGCTGACGCGCGACCGCGAGCTGCTCAAGCGGCGCGCGGTCGCGCGCGGCTGCTATCTCCATGCGCTGCAGCCGGCCGACCAGTTGCGCGAACTGTTCGAGCGGCTCGATCTCGCGCCGCACATGCGGCCGTTCCGGCTGTGCCTGCGCTGCAACGCGCCGCTGCATCCGCTCGACGCGGCGACCGCGGCGCCGCGTGTGCCGGCCGGCATCCGGCAGCGGCACCGGCGCTTCGCCGCGTGCGACGTGTGCCGGCGCGTGTTCTGGGAAGGCTCGCACTGGCGGCGCATGCGCGCGGTGGTCGACGCGATGCGCATGCCGCCGCCCGCCCGGCTCGACGACCCCGCCGAACCCGGCGCCTGAAAAAACGAAACCCCGCATGCCGGAGCATGCGGGGTTGGCAAACCGCTGACCGGCAACGCCGGTCGTGGGGCGAACCGCTTAGTTCTGCGTGCCTGCGTCGTTCGTGCCGGCGGCCGATGCGGCTGCAGCCTTCGCCTGGCCCTTCTTCGAACCGTGGTGCTTCAGCTGGTGCTTCGGCTTGCTGTGATCCTTCTTGGCCGGTGCCGAAGCGGCGGCCGACGTGTCGGCTGCCGGCGCGGACGCCTGTGCGAATGCCGAAACCGATGCGAGCGCGAATGCTGCGGCGATGATCGAAGCGAGCGTCTTCTTCATTGTTCTTCCTTTAGCGGAGAAAAAATCAAACGTACCGGTAATCAAAGATGCGAGGCATTCGCACCGGAGCCCCAGGCCGCGAGGCCGGCTTTCGCCGTTTCCGTCGCGACAAAACCTGGCGCACTGGTTCCATAACGCACCGCGTTCGCGGCAAGTTGACACGTTGCTTGCATCCTCGGGTTTCCCCGGGGGCCGGCGCGTCAGCCTGCGCCGGCAGGCCGGACAGGCCGCCGCCGCACGGCGCCGCAAACCGGCTCGCACGGCGCCGGGGCCGCGCTTATACTGGCGTCCATCCGTCCCTTTCCCCGGAAACCGGATCGCGCCGGTCACACGACCGCCGCCGTCTCGAGGCGCTCAAATTGCCCGATCACAATCTGGACAAACTGAAAATCGACCGGCGTCCGATCGCACCGGTGCCGCGCCGGCGCCGGTGGGTCCGCTATGCGGTCGCCGCCGCGCTGATCGTCATCGCGATCGTCGCCGGCCTCGCGCTCACCGGTCGGCCGACCGTCGACACCACGTCCGTCACGTCCGCCTACCCGTACCAGAACGACACGCAGCTCAATGCGACCGGCTACGTCGTGCCGCAACGCAAGGCCGCGGTCGCGTCGAAGGGCCAGGGGCGCGTCGAATGGCTCGGCGTGCTCGAAGGCACGCGCGTGAAGCAGGACGAGATCATCGCGCGGCTCGAAAGCAGCGACGTGCAGGCGTCGCTTGCCCAGGCGCGCGCGCAGGTGCAGGTTTCCCGCGCGAACCTCGGCGTCGCGCAGGCGGAACTCAAGGATGCGGAGATCGCGTTGCGCCGCACCGCCGCGCTCGCGCCGCGCGGCGCCGTGCCGGCCGCGCAGCTCGACACCGACACGGCGCGCGTGAACAAGGCGCGCGCGACGCTCGCCAGCGACCGGGCCGCGATCGCGTCCGCCGAAGCGAACGCGCAGGCCGCGCAGGTCGCGGTCGATCAGACGGTGATCCGCGCGCCGTTTGACGGCATCGTGCTCGCCAAGCACGCGAACGTCGGCGACAACATCACGCCGTTCTCGTCCGCGTCGGACAGCAAGGGCGCGGTCGTGACGATCGCCGACATGGAGACGCTCGAGGTCGAGGCCGACGTCGCCGAATCGAACATCGCGAAGATCCGCGCCGAGCAGCCGTGCGAGATCCAGCTCGACGCGCTGCCCGACATGCGCTTCGCCGGCCGCGTGTCGCGGATCGTGCCGACCGTCGACCGCTCGAAGGCCACCGTGCTCGTGAAGGTGCGCTTCGTCGACCGCGACGAGCGCGTGCTGCCCGACATGAGCGCGAAGATCGCGTTCCTGTCGAAGCCGGCGTCGCCGCAGGACCGACAGCCGGTGACCGCCGTGCAGGCGAGCGCCGTGGTCGAGCGCGACGGCCGGCCGGTCGTGTTCGTCGTGAAGGACGACGCCGTGCATGCGGCGGCCGTGACGCGCGGCATGCGGATCGGCGAACTGGTGGCGATCCGTGGCGTGAAATCCGGCGACACGGTCGTGCTCGCGCCGGGCGCGAAGCTGAAGGACGGCGCGAAAGTGACCGTCGCGAAGAAGTAGCGCGCGTGAACGACGCCCTACCGCCCCTCGTCGAGATCAGCCACGTCGCGAAGTCGTACCGGCGCGGCAACCAGATCGTGCCCGTGCTCACCGACATCTCGCTCGACATCGGCGAAGGCGACTTCGTCGCGCTGATGGGGCCGTCCGGTTCCGGCAAGAGCACGCTGCTGAACCTCGTGGCCGGCATCGACCGGCCCGACAGCGGCGAGCTGCGCGTCGGCGGCCTCGACATCTCGCAACTCGCCGAGGCGCAACTGGCCGAATGGCGCGCCGCGAACGTCGGCTTCATCTTCCAGTTCTACAACCTGATGCCCGTGCTCACCGCGTTCGAGAACGTCGAACTGCCGCTGATGCTCACGCACCTGTCGCGCCGCGAACGACGCGAGCGCGTCGAGCTCGTGCTCGACATGGTGAATCTCGGCGATCGCACGCGCCATTACCCGTCCGAGCTGTCGGGCGGCCAGCAGCAGCGCGTCGCGATCGCGCGCGCGCTGATCACCGATCCCGTGCTGATCGTCGCCGACGAGCCGACCGGCGACCTCGACCGCGCGTCGGCGACCGACGTGCTCGCGATGCTGCAGCGGATGAACGCCGAACTCGGCAAGACGATCATCATGGTGACGCACGACGCGCATGCGGCCGGCGCCGCGCGCTCGCTCGTCCATCTGGAAAAAGGAGAACTGATCGATGGGCACGCCGGCTGACCGGCGGCGGGAGCGCGCAAGATGGTCGTGAAGCTGATCGCGCGCAACGCGCTGCGGCACCGGCTGCGCACGCTCCTGACCGTGCTCGGGCTGACCATCGCGGTGCTCGCGTTCGGGCTGCTGCATACGGTGGTCGACGCGTGGTACGCGGGCGCGGCGGCCGCGTCCAGCGGCCGGCTCGTCACGCGCAACGCGATCTCGCTGGTGTTTCCGCTGCCGGTGAGCGACGAGAGCCGGATCCGCGGCGTCGACGGCGTGACGACCGTGGTCCGCTCGAACTGGTTCGGCGGCATCTACCGCGACCCGAAGAACTTCTTCGCGAGCTTTGCTGTATCGGACAACTATCTCGACCTGTATCCCGAATTCATCCTGCCGGCGCAGCAGCGCGCCGACTACGACCGCGACCGCCGCGGCTGCCTCGTGGGCCGCCAGCTCGCGACGCAGTTCGGCTTCAAGGTCGGCGACGTGATCCCGCTGAAGGGCACGATCTATCCGGGCACGTGGGACTTCGTCGTGCGCGGGATTCTCGACGGCCGCGACGATTCGACGATCACGCGCCAGCTGGTGTTCCACTGGGATTATCTGAACGAGACGGTGCGCAAGCGCACGCCGAAGCAGGCCGACCAGGTCGGCGTGTTCGTGCTCGGCATCGCGAACCCCGACGACGGCGCGTCGATCGCGCGCAACGTCGACGCGGTGTTCAAGAACTCGCTCGCCGAAACGCTGACCGAGACCGAACAGGCGTTCCAGCTCGGCTTCGTCGCGATGTCGAACCAGATCATCGCGGCGATCCGCCTCGTGTCGTACGTGGTGATCCTGATCATCATGGCCGTGATGGCCAACGCGATGGCGATGAGCGCGCGCGAGCGCACGGCCGAATACGCGACGCTGAAGGCGCTCGGCTTCGGCCCCGGGTTCCTCGCGCTGCTCGTGTTCGGCGAATCGGTCGCGATCGCGGTGGCCGGCGGCGCGCTCGGCATCCTCGCGACGCCGCCCGCCGCGAGCCTGTTCAAGCAGGCGGCCGGCGGCATCTTCCCGGTGTTCAAGGTGTCGACCGAGACGGTCGTGCTGCAGGCCGCGTGCTCGGTCGCGGTCGGTCTCGCGGCCGCGCTCGTGCCGGCGTGGCAGGCCGCGCGCGTGCGCGTCGTCGAAGGCCTGCGGGCGATCGGATAGAGGCGCGCATGGCCATTCCGCTCACCTACATCGCGCGCAACCTGTGGACCCGACGGCTCACCACCGCGCTCACGGCCGGCGGGATGGCGCTCGTGATCTTCGTGTTCGCGACGGTGCAGATGCTCGACGCGGGGCTCACGAAAACGCTCGTGTCGACCGGCGAGGCGGACAACGCGGTGGTGATCCGCAAGGGCGCCGAGACCGAGATCCAGAGTTCGATCGACCACCAGCAGGCCAACGCGCTCGAGATGCACCCGGCCGTCGCGCTCGGCCCGGACGGACGGCCGCTCGTCTCGAAGGAAGCCGTCGTGCTGATCTCGCTCGTCAAGACCTCGACCGGCAAGCCGTCGAACGTCGTGATCCGCGGCGTGTCGCCGGCCGGCCTCGCGCTGCGGCCGCACGTGAAGCTCGCGGCCGGCCGCCCGTTCGCGCCGGGCTCGTCGGAGATCGTCGTCGGCAGCGCGATCGCGAAAGGCTTCAGCGGCACGCAACTCGGCGACCGCCTGCATTTCGCGCAGCGCGACTGGACCATCGTCGGCGTGTTCGACGCGGGCGGCAGCGGCTTCGACTCGGAGATCTGGGGCGACGTCGACCAGCTGATGCAGTCGTTCCGGCGCACCAGCTATTCGTCGATGGTGCTGCGCATCCCGAGCGCCGACGGCTTCGCGCGCTTCAAGGCCGACATCGACGTCGACCCGCGGCTGACCGACGAGGCGAAACGCGAACAGACCTTCTACGGCGACCAGTCGAAGGCGCTGTCGACGTTCATCAACATCCTCGGCATCACGCTGTCGACGATCTTCTCGATCGCCGCGATGATCGGCGCGATGATCACGATGTATGCATCGGTCGCGAACCGCGTGGCCGAGATCGGCACGCTGCGCGCGCTCGGCTTCAAGCGCACCAACGTGCTCGCCGCGTTCCTGCTAGAGGCGCTGCTGCTCGGCTTCGTCGGCGGCGTGATGGGGCTCGCGTGCGCGTCGCTGATGCAGTTCGCGTCGTTCTCGACGACCAACTTCCAGACCTTCTCGGACCTGTCGTTCCGCTTCGTGCTGACGCCCGCGATCGTCGTGAAGACGCTCGCGTTCTCGCTCGTGATGGGACTCGTCGGCGGCTTCCTGCCGGCGATGCGCGCCGCGCGGCTCAAGATCGTCGACGCGCTGCGCGCGCAGTGACGCGCGCCGCCGCTCACGTTCGACGTTCGCGCGGCACCCACGCGCCGTGGAACCCGGCCGGCACGCGGCGCGGCAGATGCACGGTCGCGACCGGCCCCGCGTCGATCGCGCGCGCATCGAGGATCACGACGTCGCTCGTATCCGTCGCCGCGCGGTAGACCATCACCAGCAGCCAGCCGTCGTCCTCGTCTTCGTCGCGACGGCCCGGACGCGGCACGAACACCGGCTCGCTGTTCTGGTCGCCGGCCGGCACCGCGTAGTGCATCGTCGTGCCGCGCACGTGATCGAAACGCATCACGCCGCGCAGTTCGGCGTTGTTCGGCTGCTCGGCCGCATACAGGTAGCGGTAGCGGCGCCCGGTCCGGCTTTCGTCGATGCGCGGTAGCTCGATGCCGCCGTCGGCGAGCGGTCCTTCGTCGACCAACCCGTTCGCCGTATCGATCACGTAGCGCCACAGCTCGCCGACCGGGTTGTCGGCGAAGCGGCCCGTGCGCGCGTCGAGCCGCAGGAACGACGGATAGCGCACCGCGTCGAGCACGATGCACGACGCGTCGCAATCGTACGCGTTCACGACGTGCTGGATGAAGCACGGCTCGACGCCGAACCAGCGCACGTCGCCGCCATGGCGCGGGATCACGCCGATGCGCGCGGGCCGGTCGTCGTGCCAGCGCAGCGGCATCCGGTGGCCTTGCTTCAGCAGCGAGAAGTCGTAGCCGACGTTCAGGTCGAGCAACAGGCTGCGGGTTTCGGTGATCGCGAGGTCGTGCATCATCGACGGCGCGCTCAGCTCGATCTCGAGCTCGACGCGCGGCACGCCCTGCGCATCCGCGACGCCGTAGCGCAGCCACGGCGCACGCCAGTCCGCGCGGAACAGGATCAGCTCGCCGGTCACCGGATCGACCTTCGGATGCGCGGTCATCCCGCCGTCGAAACCCGCATGCCGCGCCGGCAGGCCGAGCGAATCGAGCGCGGCGGTGATCGCGAGCGGCGCGCCGCCCTCGGCCAGTGCGAGCAGTTCGCCCGCATGCTGCAACACGCTCACGTTCGGATTGGTGTCGGGCAGATGCGGCACTTGCCCGGGCGCGTGCACGGCGGCCCAGCGCTGCGTGCGCGCCCAGCGGTTCCGGTAGCCGGCCGCGCGGCCGCCGTCGAACGCGATCGCATGCAGCATCGCGGCCTCCGGCCACCACGACAGCATGTCGTTGCCTTCGAAACGGCCACCCGGCGGGTTCGGGCCGTTGCGCAGCAGCGTGCCGTCGAGTTCGCGCGGAATGGCGCCCGTCACACGCAGATCGACGAGGTCGACTTCGTCGGCGACCGGCGCGATCGCGCCGCGGTTCAGGTCGAATACGGTCATGGCGTCGGCGCTCCGTCAGTGGCCTTCGGTGGACGGCGGCAGGTCGCCGCGCGCCAGCGCGAGCGCATGGTCGCGCACGTCGTCGGGCCAGCCGGCGACGCACTCGGCCAGTCGCGCCGGATCGTTCGCATACAGCGCCCGCGCGGCTTCCTCGAAACCGGGCAGGTCGCCCGCCATCGCCGACATGAAGTGGTAGGCACGGGCCTGCGCGTCGCGCTGCCGGTCGGCCGCCGCATGCGTACGCCGCGCGTCCTCGACGAGCTTGCGCAGCGCGACCGACGCGCCGCCCGGCTGCGCGCCGAGCCATTCCCAGTGACGCGGCAGCAGCGTGACCTCGCGCGACACGACGCCGAGCTTCGGCCGGCCGCGGCCGCGCTGCTCGCCCGCGCCGGCCGGCTCGCCGGCGCCGCCGGATGCATCGCCCGACGGCACCGCATAGCGCGCGCGAATGTCGTCCACGGTGCCGCGCAGGTCGAGGTCGATCGAGCGGCCCGTCGCGTCGTCGAAGATCAGGATCGAACCGGGCATCGCGTCGCCGGCCGTCTGCCGGACCGCGAGCGCGACCGTCGCGAGCGGGCCGGACGCGAGCCGCCGGTGGCCGTCGAAGGCCGTGTACGAAGGAAGGAGCGTGGAAGTCGTCATGGTGGTCGCCCGCGGGCTGGAATCGGAATGACGCTATTTTTATCCGGGTATTAATTGGATGTCAATATTGCCCGGGTAAAAATATCGCCAGCGGATTCCACCCTGACGCGCGGCCGAGGTGGCCGAGGTGGCCGATCAGGCAGCCCGCGCCGGCACCGCGATGCCGCGCGCGCTGGCCAACGCGTCGTCGAGCGACACATGCCCCTCGAACGCGGACGACACCGGCGGCGGCAGGTTTTCCTCGATCGCGTGCGCGAACCGCACGCCGGCATCGTCGGCCAGCCGCGCGCGCAGCGCGGCGACATGCGGAAACGCATCGCGCTCGAACACCGCGTGATAGTCGGCCCAGCGCGCGATCCCGGCAAAGTACGCATCGGCCAGCGTGCGCCGCGCGCCCAGCAGCCACGGGCCTTCTCCGCGTTCGAGCAGCGCTTCGAGCTGCCGGTGCGCCTTCAGCACCTTGCCGCGGCCGTACGCCTGCAGCGCCGCTTTCTCGGCGCCTTCGGTGTCGTGTTCGTACACGTACCAGAGCGCACCGAACGCGTTGAAGAACGTCGTGTTCAGCCACGCCAGCATCCGGTTCAGCCGGTCGAAATCCGCGCTGCCCTGGCGAAACGCGAGGCCGCTGTCGAGCGCCTGCGCGCCGATATGGCCGAGGATCGCGATGCTTTCGGTCAGCACGTCGCCGTTCGCGGTGACGAACGCCGGCGTTTCGGCGACGGGGTTCAGCGCGACGAACGCGTCGCTCGTCACGGCGCCCGGCATCGTGATGCGCGACAGCCGGTACGGGCGGGCGACCCATTCGAGCGCGACGATCGAGCCGAACGAGCAGCCGGCGGGAATACCGTAGAGAAGGATCGGAGACATCGGGGAATTCCGCGAAAGTTGAACGAGCCGTTATGCTCCCATGGCGGACGATGACGCAGTAGCCGCTAAAATCGAAACCCGTCGTTTCTCCATGTGGACGCTGGAAGTGAATCTGAACGATCTCTACCTGTTCGTGCAGGCGGTGGATGCCGGCAGCATGTCGGCGGCCGCGCGCCGGCTCGACCTGCCGAAATCGACGGTCAGCAAGCGCGTGGCCGAGCTCGAGCGCACGCTCGGCGCGCGGCTCGTGCATCGCACGTCGCGCAGCTTCCGGCTCACGCCGGTCGGCGCCGAATTCTTCGAGCATGCGCGCGCCGCCGTGATCGAGGCCGAAAGCGCGCGCGACGCGGTGCTGCGGCAGGCCGCCGAGCCGGCCGGCGTCGTGCGGATCACGAGCTCGGTGCCGGTCGCGCAGCACATCCTCGCGCCGTGCCTGCCGGCGCTGGCGATCGCGCACCCGAAGCTGCTGCTGCAGATTCATGCGAGCGACCGCCTCGTCGACATCGCGCAGGAAGGCTTCGACATCGCGGTGCGCAGCCATTTCGCGCCGCTGCCCGATTCCGCGCTCGTGCAACGGCCGCTCGCGGCGTCGCCGATCGTCGTCGTCGCCGCGCCGGCCTATCTCGCACGGGCCGGCACGCCCGACACGCCGGCCGATCTCGCGCGGCACGACGGGCTCCACCCGGGGCCGCAGCCGTGGCGGCTGCAGCGCCTCGACGATGCCAGCGACGCCGTCGACGTGACGCCGCGCTTGCGGCTGCAGGCCGACGAATCGACGCTGCTGCTACAGGCGGCGACGGCCGGCCTCGGCCTCGCCTGCCTGCCCGACTGGATCGCCGGGGCCGCGCTCGCGTCCGGCACGCTCGTGCGCGTGCTGCCCGGCTGGTGCGCCGGCACCGTCACGACGACGCTGCTGATGCCGCATCGGCGCGGCCAGTTGCCGGGCGTGCGCGCCGCCGTCGAGTTTCTCGCGCAGCACGTCGCGCGCCGCCACCGCAACAGCCCGGACGACGCGCACGCGTGACCGCGCGCCGCCTTCGATCGATTCAAATGCTGAATCGATCAAGTCAGCAATTGGCATGAAAGCGCAAATGTCGACATGACAGAATGGGCCGGGACGCCCCGCCTGCATCGGCGTCCGGTGCCCGGCCTCCCGTCGGCGGCATCCACACACATCACGCGCGCACCCGACGCGCCTGCCGCACGACGGCACCTTCCGCCCTTCGGAGGAGACAAGTCATGAATCCGCTTCACGCGCTGCCGGCGTCCGCGTCGGCAACGGCCCGGCGCACCCGCGTGCGCTGGCTGGTGCTGGCCGTCCTGTTCGCGATCACGACGATCAACTACGCGGATCGCGCCGCCATCGCGATCGCGGGCCCGGCGCTGGCCCGCTCGATGCACCTGAGCCACGTGCAGATGGGCTTCATCTTTTCCGCGTTCGGCTGGTCGTACGTGATCGCGCAATTGCCCGGCGGCTGGCTGCTCGACCGCTACGGCTCGCGCATCGTCTACGCATTCAGCATCTTCTTCTGGTCGCTGTTCACGCTGCTGCAAGGCGGGATCGGCTTCTTCGGCGGGGCGGCCGCGTTCGCGCTGCTGTTCGGGCTGCGTTTCCTGGTCGGCGCGGCCGAGGCGCCGTCGTTCCCCGCCAACAGCCGGATCGTGTCCGCGTGGTTCCCGGCGCCCGAGCGCGGCACCGCGTCGGCGATCTTCAACGCCGCGCAGTACGCGGCGACCGTCGTGTTCGCGCCGCTGATGGGCTGGCTCGTGCATGCGTTCGGCTGGCAGTCGGTGTTCGCGGTGATGGGCGTGCTCGGCTTCGTGTTCGTGCTGGTGTGGAACCGCACGATGTACGACCCGAAGCATCACCCGAACATCAACCGCGCGGAACTCGACTACCTCGCCGAAGGCGGGGCGCTCGTCGACATCGACCAGGCGACGGGCGGGCGCGACGGCGGCCCGTCGATGCGCCAAGTGAAGGCGCTGCTGAGGAACCGGATGCTGGTCGGCGTGTACGTCGCGCAGTACTGCATCAACGCGCTCACCTACTTCTTCATCACGTGGTTCCCCGTCTATCTCGTGCAGGCGCGCGGGATGTCGATCCTCAACGCCGGCCTCGTCGCGTCGATCCCCGCCGTATGCGGGTTCCTCGGCGGGATTCTCGGCGGCGTCGTGTCCGATGCGCTGCTCAGGCAGGGCCGGTCGCTGTCGGTCGCGCGCAAGGTGCCGATCGTGATCGGCATGCTGCTGTCGATGTCGATGATCGTCTGCAATTACACCGATTCGCACGTGCTCGTCGTGGTGTTCATGGCGCTGTCGTTCTTCGGCAAGGGGCTCGGCGCGCTCGGCTGGGCCGTCAACGCCGACACCGCGCCGCGCCAGATCGCCGGCCTGAGCGGTGCGCTGCTCAACACGTGCGGCAATCTTTCCAGCATCACGACGCCGATCGCGATCGGCTATATCGTCGACCGAAGCGGCTCGTTCAACGGCGCGCTCGTCTATGTCGTCGCGCATGCGCTCGTCGCCGTGATCTGCTACCTGTTCGTCGTCGGCGAGATCCGCCGCGTCGAGCTTCAATGAACGGCGCGGGCCGCGCCGGCGCGTCCGGCGGCCCGCACGCCACCGGAACCAGGAGCGAACCGATGTCCGAACCCAGCCGTGCCGGCACCCCGCGCGTCACCCGCATGCAGGTGATTCCCGTCGCCGGCCGCGACAGCATGCTGCTCAACCTGTGCGGCGCGCATGCGCCGTACTTCACGCGCAACCTCGTGATCCTCGACGACGGCAGCGGGCATACGGGCGTCGGCGAAGTGCCGGGCGGCGAAGGCATCCGCCACGCGCTCGAGCGCATGACGGATCTCGTGGTCGGGCAGCCGATCGGACGCTACCAGGCCACGCTCAACGCGGTGCGCGCGGCGCTGTCCGGCGCGGGCGCCGGCGCCGGACGCACGATTCGCCACGAAGTGACGTCGGCCGGCGAGGCGGCGGTGCTGCGTCAGCCGCACGAGATCAACCTGCGGCTCGACAACGTGATCACCGCGATCGAAGCCGCGCTGCTCGACCTGCTCGGCCAGCACCTCGACGTGCCGGTCGCGGCGCTGCTCGGCGAAGGCCAGCAGCGCGACGCGGTGCCGATGCTCGCGTATTTGTTCTACATCGGCGACCGGCGCCGCACCGATCTGCCGTATCGCGACGAAGCGCAGGCGTCGGTGCCGTGGTTCCGGCTGCGCAACGAAGCGGCGCTGACGCCGGCCGCGATCGCTCGGCAGGCCGAAGCCGCGGTCGAGCGCTACGGTTTCGCCGATTTCAAGCTGAAGGGCGGCGTGATGGCCGGCGCCGACGAGATGGAAGCGATCGCGGCGATCAAGGCGCGCTTTCCCGACGCGCGCGCGACGCTCGACCCGAACGGCGCGTGGTCGCTCGACGAGGCCGTCGCGCTGTGCCGCGGACAAGGCCACCTGCTCGCGTATGCGGAAGATCCGTGCGGGCCGGAAGGCGGTTATTCGGGCCGCGAGGTGATGGCCGAATTCCGCCGCGCGACGGGGATTCCGACCGCGACCAACATGATCGCGACCGACTGGCGGCAGATGGATCATGCGGTGCGGCTGCAGGCGGTCGACATTCCGCTCGCCGATCCGCATTTCTGGACGATGCAGGGCTCGGTGCGGCTCGCGCAGCTGTGCCGCGACTGGGGGCTCACCTGGGGTTCGCATTCGAACAACCACTTCGACGTGTCGCTCGCGATGTTCACGCATGCGGCGGCGGCCGCGCCCGGCACGATCACCGCGATCGATACGCACTGGATCTGGCAGGAAGGCGACGCGCGGCTCACGCGCGAGCCGTTCGCGATCGTCGGCGGCAAGGTGGCCGTGCCGGAACGGCCGGGGCTGGGCATCGAACTGGACATGGCGCAGGTCGAGGCCGCGCATGCGCTGTACAACGAGGTGGGCGGCACCGCGCGCGACGATGCGGTCGCGATGCGCTATCTGGTGCCGGGGTGGACGTACGATCCGAAGCGGCCGAGTTTCGGGCGGGTTTAGGGTGGAGTGGCGGGACGGCGGGTGGCGTGACGGGTGGCTGTTGCCAAACGCGGCAAACGGCCGCATTCTGCCGGCTGCCTGAATCGGCCTGCGCGGCGGGCGGTCGGGCGCCTTCGTCCATCCGCAAAAGAACGCCCTCGCCATGACGTCATCCGAGCCGACACCGCGACAGATCGTCGTCTTCGTGCTGTATTCGGTGCTGTGCCTGCCCGCGAGCATGACCGTCGCCGGGTATCTCGCGACCCGGATCACGCAGAACGTATCGAACTTCGAAGGCGGGGCCGGCTACGCGGCGCTGTGGTGGATCATCATTCTGACCTGCGCGTTGTATGGACTATCGATCGCCCTCTGCGCGCTGCTGCGGAAGAGGACCGCGGTGCTCGCGGTCATGACGGCGGGGTTCGCCGTGTTGTCGGTGCCGACGTTCAGGGTGATCCATGAATTGGCGACTTAGCGCGCAGGCCGAGCTCCCGCGGACAAACAAAAAGGCCCGATCTCGCGATCGGGCCTTTCAAATTCCGTTGGTGGAGCGGAGGAGGATCGAACTCCCGACCTTCGCATTGCGAACGCGACGCTCTCCCAGCTGAGCTACCGCCCCAACAGTCGACCATCATACACACGCATTTCCGCGCTTGGCAATAGGGGTTACGTCACTCCCGTCGCGTTACTTCGACGGCGCCCCCGCCAATACCCATTCGACCACCGAACGGACGTCGGCATCGCTCATGCGCGGATGCGCCGGCATCGGAATCGCGCCCCAGACGCCCGAGCCGCCGTCCTTCACCTTCTTCGACAGCTTGGCCACGGCCTGCGGATCGGACTTGTAGCGCGCGGCGATATCCTTGAACGACGGGCCGACGAGCTTGCGGTCGACCGCATGGCAGCCCATGCACGCGTTGCTGCGCGCCACCTTCAGGCCGTCGCCGACGTCCGCATGCGCGACGCCCAGCGTGCCGGCCGCGAACGCCGCAGCCGCGGCGCCCTGCATCATCCATCGTTTCATCTGCTTCATCCGCATGCCCGTCATTGCGCCTTCGCCTTCGGATTGCCCGGATGCACGCTCGACGAATTCGAGATCGGCGCGGGCGACTGCAGCGGCGCGGACTGCACCGACGCGTCCGGCACCGCGCCGACCGTCGCGCTGTCCGCCGGCGCGGCGGCCGCCTGCGCGCCGGATGCGCCGCTCGCCGGCGACGCGTCCTGCAGCGCCTGCGCGTCCTGCGGCTTCACGTACTGGAACACCTTCACGACCTTCTCGACGCCCGGCACCTGGCTCGCGGCTTCCGCACCGCGATTGCCTTCATCCACCGTCACGAGGCCCATCAGGTAAAGATTGCCGCGTTCGGCGACGACCTTGTAATAGTTCGCCGAGATGCCCTTCGTCGCGATCAGCTCCGACTTCACGCGCCCTTCGAGGTACGAGTCGTTCGCGCGCGACGACAGCGACGACGCCGGCTCGACCGACAGCTCGTTGACGATGCCGTTCACGTTGTTGATGCCGCGCACGATTTCCTCGGCGCGCTGCTTCGACGCATCGTTCGGCACTTCGCCCGTCAGCAGCACGCGACGGTTGAACACCGTCACGTTGACGTGCGACTGGTCCGGCAGCCCGTTGTTGATCTGCGTGAGCGACTTGACCTGGATCTCGCGATCCTCCGTCTGCGCGCCGAGCGTACGGCGATCGGTCGCGATCAGCGCGCCGCCGCCCGCCGCAGCGCCCACGACTCCGAGCACACAACCCTGCAGCGACACGGCGAGGCCCGCCGTCAGCGCGGCGAGCAGCGTGGTTCTGACGAGCGTCTGTTTGACGCGGCTTTGATTCATCGACGGCTCTCCTTCGTTCAATCCTCACCCAGCAGCATCGCGTCGATGCCGTCGCACAGGCAGTGGATGGTCAGCAGATGGACTTCGTGGATGCGCGCCGCGCGAACGGCGGGCACGCTGATCGGAATATCGGTGTCGGACAACGCCGCCGCGACCGTGTGGCCGTTGCCGCCCGTCAATGCGACGACGGTCATCTCGCGCTCGTGCGCTTCGTCGATGGCCGCGAGCACGCGCGGCGATGCGCCACCCGCGTCGAGCACCAGCAGGACGTCGCCCGTCTGGCCCAGCACGCGCACCTGCTGCGCGAACAACTGCTCGACGGCCGCCGCGCCCGCGAGGCCGGCCTGCGACGCGTCGGTGGCCAGCGCGATCGCGGGCAAGCCCGGACGCTCGCGCTCGAAACCGCCGACGAGCGACGCGGCGAGGTATTGCGCGGCGGCGGCCGACGGGCCGTCGCCGCACGCGACGATCTTGTTGCCGTTCGCCAGTGCGGCGAACATCGCATCGACCGCGGCTGCGATCGGCAGCGACAGCGCGTCGGCCGCTTCGGCATGAAGCGCGGCGCTGTCGCGGAATTGTTGCTGAATACGTTCGACTGACATCGATTCCTGGTGAACTGGGCGCGCGGCACAACTCGCGCGACATCGTGGGTGCGGCGAGTTTACCGTACTCCGGCGCCCTCTCCGGGGGTCCGGCAAGAACTCTTTACATCTCGTCACAGCTCGCGGCTACGCATCGTCGGTACGAAATGCGTCGCGCAGCCACGCAAGCCGTCCGGCCTCGAACGCGACGACGTCGAAACGGCACGCGGCGCCAGCGCCGTGCCGCGACCAGAACTGCAACGCGGCCGCGACCAGACGCCGCCGCTTGCGCCAGCCGACGCTCGCGGCCGCGCCGCCATGCCGGGCGCTGCGCCGCGCGCGCACTTCGACGAACACGAGCATGCCGTCGGGCTCGCGCATCACGAGATCGAGCTCGCCGCCGCGCATCGTCACGTTCGCGGCGACGAACCCGAGACCGCGGCGCTCGAGAAACTGCCGCGCGCGCTGCTCGAACACGGCACCGACCGGCTTGGATCGCGCCGCGCCGGAAAAGTTGTCGCCCGAATGCGGCCGACCGCGCGCGCCATCCGGTCGGGCCGGCGCCGCGTGGCACAATGCCGTCCTTGTTCCGTTCGTGCCGCGATTGCGTGCCTTGCCTGCCATGACTGCCCTCCTCGAACTCGCGCATACGCAGCACTACCCGGACGCCGCGCTCTACGTGGTCGCCACACCGATCGGCAATACGGCCGACATCACGCTGCGCGCGCTGCACGTGCTCGGCCTCGCCGATCGCATCGCGGCCGAAGACACCCGCAACACGGGCCAACTGCTCGCCCGCTACGGGATCTCGAAACCGCTCGTCGCCGTGCACGAGCACAACGAACGCGAAGCCGCGCAGCGCGTGATCGAGCTGCTGCGTGGCGGCGAACGCGTGGCCTACGTGTCGGACGCCGGCACGCCCGGCATCTCGGACCCCGGCGCGCGGCTCGTCGACGCCGTGCGTGCCGCCGGCTTCACGGTGGTTCCGCTGCCGGGCCCGAGCGCGGCCGTGACCGCGCTGAGCGTGGCCGGCGACTGGGCCGGCGCGTTCACGTTCGCGGGCTTCCTGCCGCCGAAGGCGAAGCAGCGCGCGACCGCGCTGCAGGCGCTGGCCTCGCACCCGTACGCGCTGGTGTTCTATGAAGCGCCGCACCGGATCGCCGAAACCGTCGCCGCGCTCGCCGACGCGTTCGGCCCCACGCGCCGGCTGCTGATCGCGCGCGAGCTCACCAAGCTACACGAGGAGTTGTTCCAGGGCACCCTGGCCGAAGGACGGAGCTGGCTCGCCGGCGACGCGAACCGGCAGCGCGGCGAGTTCGTGCTGGTCGTCGAAGGCGCGCCGGCGGCAAGCGGCGAAGCCGACGATACCGCGCACGACGCGCTGCTCAGGCTGCTGCTGGAAGAGGTGCCGGTGAAGAGCGCGGCCAGGCTCGCGGCCGCACTCACGGGTGCGTCGCGCAACACGCTGTATGCGCGTGCGCTCGTGCTGAAGGAAGGCTGACGCGCGACGCCGGCGCGCGGAAACGACAAAGGGCTGCCGGCAGGCAGCCCTTCGTGCATGAGCGGACGATCCGCCGCGTTACTTCGCCGAGATCGACGCGAACATTTCGTCGCGCGCCTCGCGCGCTTCCTGCGGCGACAGCCCTTCGATCTTCACGCGGCCCGTGCCGGCGTGCACGAGGCCGATCACCTTGGCCGCCGCGTACGACAGGTCGAGCACGCGGCCGCGCTTGAACGGCCCGCGATCGTTGACCTTCACGACGACCCACTTGCCGGTCGATGCGTTCGTCACCTTGATGTACGACGACAGCGGCAGCGTGCGGTGCGCGGCGGTGAACGCATTCATGTTGAAGCGCTCGCCGTTCGCGGTGCGGCGGCCGTGGAAATCCCGCCCGTACCACGATGCGCGGCCGGTCTGGCGGAAATCGGATACGTCCTTGCCGTCGATCGGCTCGGCGTCCGCCAGCGACGACTTCTTCGCGTCCTTGCTGTCGGCAGCCGGCATCGATGCCAGCGCGGAATCGAAATTGAGCGGCTGCTTGTCGTCGTCCGCCTTCGCGGCAGCGGCCGTCTTGTCGACCGCCTTCTTCTGGCTCACGCTGCCGGTGGTCTGGCTGGGTGGCACCGCACAGCCCGTCAGCGCAAAAAATAATGCAATGGTTCCGAATCGGCTCGGAAAACGTAAATTCATCGACGTGTCGCCTTCTGGTTCGGGCCGCATCGATACAACGCTGCGTCACAACGCAGCGATGCGGCCCGGACGGCAAATGCGTGCACGCCCCGCTCGAGTGCGAGCAGGCGGCTAGCATGGGCGCGGCGTTCGTCTAGGCCGCAACCGTCCTGATTAGCTTTCACGTCTGGCGCAACCTGTCCCCAACAGCCTGACCAGACCCCACATGCCGCCATCGAACATGGCTTCACGTTCGCGCGCGTCGATACGACCGACGCACAGGAACGGCGGCACAGGCCTCATCCGGCGGCGCGGCAGCAGGGCCGCGGACGGGCGCGCAGCACCCGGCCGGACAAGACGTGAGCACCGAATGCTCGGTGCTGGATACACCGCCGGACTCCCCGGCGGCCGATGCTTGACGGTGAATCGGATGCCTCGTTTAACGGGGCCGAAACACCAGCGAATTGCGTGAAATTCACGCGCAATGGGGCGCATTATACATAAATCAAAACCTTGTCTCGAAAAGCGCCCCCGGCGGACCATTGATTCTCGCTATGGCTGTAACAATCGGCATGCTCCGGGAATGCCCTCATCCGCACGCCGCGGCATGCGTCGCACGCACGGCAGGCGGCGCGCGCGACCGGTACAATCGGTCCTTTTAGCCGCCGGTGCCTCCATGAAAGTCACGCTCATTCCGGTCACACCGTTCCAGCAGAACTGCTCGCTGCTCGTCTGCGAGAAGACGGGCCGCGCCGCCGTCGTCGATCCGGGCGGCGATCTCGACCGGATCGAACAGGAAGTCGCGCGGCAGAACGTGCAGGTCGAGAAGGTGCTGCTCACGCACGGGCACATCGATCACTGCGCGGGCGCGAAGACGCTCGCGACGCGCTACGGCGTGCCGATCGAGGGGCCTCAGGAAGAAGAGCGCTTCTGGATCGAGAAGCTGCCGATGCAGAGCGAACGCTTCGGCTTTCCGGCCGCCGACAGCTTCGAGCCCGACCGGTGGCTGAACGACGGCGACACAGTGCAGTTCGGCGACGAGACGCTCGAGGTCTATCACTGCCCGGGTCACACGCCCGGCCACGTCGTGTTCTTCAGCCGCGCGCATCGCGTCGCGATCGTCGGCGACGTGCTGTTCGCGGGCTCGATCGGCCGGACCGATTTCCCGCGCGGCAATCACGAGGACCTCGTCCGTTCGATCAAGGAAAAGCTGTGGCCGCTCGGCGACGACGTCACGTTCGTGCCCGGTCACGGCCCGGTGTCGACGTTCGGCGACGAGCGCCGCACGAATCCGTTCGTGTCCGACAAGGTATTCGGATGAACCAGACCGCCATCCCGGAAATTTACGTCAGCACCGACGTCGAAGCCGACGGCCCGATTCCCGGCCCGCACTCGATGCTGAGCTTCGCGTCGGCCGCCTATACCGAGGACAAGCAGCTGATCGCGACGTTCTCGGCAAACCTCGAGACCCTGCCCGGCGCGCACGCGCACCCGGTGCAGGAGGCCTGGTGGAAAACCGAACCCGAAGCGTGGGCCGCGTGCCGGCGCGACCTGCAGACGCCCGAGACGGCGCTGGTCGCCTACGTCGAATGGGTCGAGGCGCTGCCCGGCAAGCCGGTGTTCGTCGCGATGCCGGCCGGCTTCGATTTCACGTTCATGTTCTGGTACATGATGCGTTTCGCGGGGCGCTGCCCGTTCTCGTGGTCGGCGCTCGACATCAAGACGCTCGCGTTCGCGATGACGGGCCTGCCGTACCGCAAGGCGATCAAGCCGCGCTTTCCGAAGCACTGGTTCGACGACCATCCGCACACGCACGTCGCGCTCGACGACGCGATCGAGCAAGGCGCACTGTTCTGCAACATGCTGGCCGACCTGCGCCGTCAGCAGGCCGCGCTCGCGGGTCTGGCCGTGTCGGATACCGATCGGTCGGATCGCGCGGGGGCGGGACAAAATCCCACGGATCCGCGAGCAAATTAGCGAATCTCGCTCAACGGCGCGTCGCCAGATTGCCTTTCCTTCCCCGGCCCTCTAACATTCAGCGTGTTGTAGCTGCCGCATGGAGGCGCAGGTGACGCTCGATTCCTTTTCGCAAAAAATCCTTCGCCTGTTGCAGCTCGACGCGCGCCGTTCCGTGCAGGAAATCTCCGATCAGGTCGGTCTGTCGAGCACACCGTGCTGGCGCCGCATCAAGGACATGGAACAGTCGGGCGTGATCCAGCGCTACACGGCGCTGCTCGATCGCGAGAAGCTCGGCCTGCACGTCTGCGCGCTCGCGCACGTGCACCTGACGCGCCACAACGAAGGCGGCGTCGAGCAGTTCGAGCGCGAGATCGCGACCTGCCCGGAAGTCACCGAGTGCTACAGCACGACCGGCGAAGCCGATTACATCCTCAAGATCGTCGCGCCGGACATCAAGGCCTACGACGTGTTCCTGCACGAACGCATCTTCAAGATTCCGGCCGTGTCGCAGGTGCGCACGAGCGTCGTGCTGCGCGAAATCAAGTTCGACACGCAACTGCCGCTGTAATGCGCGGGCCCGCGCCTGCGGCCGGCCGCGTTCGCGGCTGCCGGCTGCCCGGTCAGGTCTGCACGGGCAACGTGCGCGTGAAGCCGATCCGGCGCGCACCGAACTCGCGCTTCAGCGTCTCGACGTCGAGCCGCCCGGCCAGCGCCGCATCGGCGTCGCGCGGGTCGCTGTCGAGCGTCACGTCGACCTCGAGCCCCGTACTCAGGTAATGCAGGTTGATCGCCGCCGCGTGCAACCCGCGCTGCGCGAGCGCGGCCTCGAGCCGGGCCGCGAGCTCGCCGCGCGGCGGCAGCGCGAGCGCCGGACGGCGCGCCGCGTCGTTCTCGGGGTCGACATGGATCAGCGCATCCAGCACGCGCGGGTCGGACAGCACGCGCGCCCGCGCGGTCTCAGCGATGTAATGCCCTTCGGAGACGGAGATCTTCGGATCGACGAGGATGTGCGCATCGACGAGCGCGGCATCGCCCATCTTGCGCGTGCGCAGGTCGTGCACGTCGCGCACGCCGGGCGTCGCGGCGAGCAGCGCGCGGATTTCGGCCGTGTCGGCCGTATCGAGCGCGCGGTCGGAGAGGTCCTGCAACGCGTCATAGCCGAACGTCCAGCCCATGCGCGCGACCATGAAGCCGACGATCGCCGCCGCGATCGGGTCGAGCAGCCGCACCCCGGCCAGACTGCCGACGATGCCGATCGCGACGACGAGCGACGACGCGGCATCCGAACGCGCATGCCACGCGTTGGCGACGAGCATCGCCGAGCGCACGCGCCGCGCTTCACGCAGCATGTAGCGAAACAACGCTTCCTTCGACACGAGCACCGTCAGCGCAACGATCAGCGCGGAAAAATGCACGGCCGGAATGTTTTCGAGATTAACGAGGCGGTCGCCGGCGCGCCAGAGCATGCCGATACCGACCGCAATCAGGATCGCGCCGAGAAACAGCGACGCGACCGTCTCGTAGCGGCTATGGCCGTAATTGTGGTCGGCATCCGGCGATGCGCCGCTATGCCGATTCGCAACCAGCACGACAAAATCCGAGATCAAATCGGAAATCGAATGCACACCGTCGGCAATCAATGCCTGCGAATGCGCAATCACGCCGACGACGATCTGAAATGTCGCAAGCACGACATTCAGGACAATACTGACGAGCGTGCTCTTGCGCGCGACTGCGTGCTTATCCGCGCTCTGCGCGTCGCCGGAAAACGTGGACATGAAATATGAGATATCGGTGTGCGAGTCGTAATTCTATCAAAGGCGCCCCGCGAGCCCAGCCAATACCCACAAATTTCTCATTTAAATCAACCGCTTATACGAACGTGTCGCATTTTCATTCACGCGACACATGCTTACGTTTTCATGACGGCGCAGCCGGGCGCTGCCGGTGTCCGGAAACAAAAAAGCCGCGCTCCTCGACGGACACGCGGCTCTCTTGAAGAGCGAGCAACTTAAACGAACGTTTAAATCGCAAACTGATCGCGGTTCTTGCCGGCGATCCAGCGCGGCGGCTTGCCACGCCCCGACCACGTCGCGCCCGTTTCCGGATCGCGGTATTTGGCGGCCACGCCTGCGCGCGGACGACCGACCTTGCCGGCCTTCGCGCGGCTGAGACCGAGTTCGGCGAGCGAAAAGCCGTAGTCGGCAATTTTCTGCTTCACGTCATTCAGCACTTCAGCGTATTCACGCGACTTCGCTTCTTCGATTTGCTTCTCCAGCTTCTCCCGCTGGGCCAGCAGGTCCTTGTAAGAAGACATAGTTTCCCTTTCTATCTATCTGACCAATGGTGCCGGTCTGCAGCCAGCTCACCATTCATGAAATATATGTGCCTCGGATTTTCGAAGGCAGAGATTAGCACAAAAAAGATTTGATAGAAGCGAGATTCATGAAAATCCCGAGGCCAATTGGAATTCGCGCATGTCATTTTGACCGGCCGCGGCCTTTTCTCAAATTTTTACGCTCCTGCATAGAGATTAGGACATTAGCGATCGACTATTCGGTCTATCAACATACGCAATTACCCTGCATTCGAGAAAATCAAAGCTTTCATCGGACGACAGTTTTGCAAAAACCACATGACGCAGTTTGCTAAACGGACAAATCCCTGACCCGTGACGTCACGTCACATCCTTTGCGCAGGCGATCAGCCGCTCGTGCAGCGCACCGGTATCGGCCGAAGGCGACTCGAACGGCGTGCGCACGCGGCGCCCGTCGCATCGCCAGTCCGCGCCATGACGATCGACGCCGAGCAGGTCGAGCCCGTCGCGGTGTGCGTCGCTCGCCTCGTAGGCACGCCACAGCGCCTGTTCGTCGTCGAATGCGAGCGGCGGCAGCGCATCGAGATGCGTGCCGTCGACCCAGCCCATCCGCCCGAACCCGCCGATATAGCGCAGCCGCTCGATCTCGAGCGCCCAGAACGCGAAATCGCCGAGCGCGAGATAGCGCGCGGCGTCCGGTTCGTAGCGCAGGTAACGCGCGGTGACGTGCGGATCGTCGCCGAGCGGCACGAACCGGCCCAGCAGCGTCGCGCGCTCGGCATTCAGGACCTCGCCGCCGCTCGCATCGACGACGAGGAAACCCGCACGCGGATCGGCGGCGAGATTGCGCGTGTGCTCGGCCAGGCCGCTCACCAGGATCACGGGCCGATGGCTTGCATCGGGTGCAAACGGCACGACCGTCGGGTACGGGAAGCCCTGCGGTTCGCGCGCATGGGTGGCGAGCGTGCCGAGCGCGCAGCGGTGCAGCAGATGCAAGGCGAAGGCGGGATCGATGTTCAAGGGGAACTCCTGCGGTCGAAAGGCGGCGCGGCGGGCATCGCATCGATGTTACCCGCGCTCGCCGTACGCTGCGCATCGGCCGAACGGCCAAAGAACGGCCGATGCGACACCGGGCCGCCGCCGCAGGATGGCCCGATCGCCCGGGCATCGACCGAACGGCCATCGCCCGGCAAGAACGTAAGCGGTTCGATAGAATCGGACAGATCCGACGGGCGCCGTGTGCGCCCGCGCATTTTCCTGGCGAGCCTTCCCGTGTCCGAATCCTCCTCCCCTGAATCGTCGTCCCCGTTCGCCGCGCCGCCCGACGCGCATCGCGTGCTGCCGCTGCCCGCCCGCCAGCGTGCGCGCACGGCGTCGATGGCGCTGTTCTTCGTCGCCGGCATGATGTACGCGTCGTGGGGCGTGCACGTGCCGACCGTGCGCGACAAGTTCGCGCTGAGCCCCGGGCTGCTGTCGATCGCGCTGTTCGCGGTCGCCGGCGGATCGATCGCCGCGATGCTGACCATCGCGCGCTGGATCGCGCGCGTCGGCTCGCGCACCGCGTGCCTCGCCGGCGGGCTCGTGATGTCCGCGTGCGCGGCGCTGATCCTCGTCGTGCCCGACTACTGGATGCTGCTCCCGGTGCTCGCGCTGTTCGGCTTCTCGATGGCGACGCTCGACGTCGCGATGAACGCCGAGGCCAGCGCGGTCGAAATCGCACTCGGCAAGCCGATCATGTCGTCGCTGCACGGGATGTTCAGCATCGGCGGGATGGCCGGCGCGGCGGCCGGCGGCGCGCTGCTGTCGGCCGGCATGGCGCCGGTCGCGCATCTCGCGCTCGCGGCGGCGGTGAGCGCCGCGGTGCTCGTGGCCGCGAGCCCGGCCGTGCTGCCGCACGTGCCGCATCACGAACAGGCGCACGGCGGCGGCAACCGCTGGCGCTCGCCCGCGCTGTGGATGCTCGGCGGCATCGCGCTGATCGCGCTGGTCGCCGAAGGCGCGATGTACGACTGGGCGACGGTCTACATGCGCGACGTGGTCGCGGCGAGCCCGGCGCTCGCGAGCGCCGCGTACGCGGCGTTCTCCGGCGGGATGGCCGTCGCGCGCTTCGCGGGCGACGCCGTGCGCGCCCGCTTCGGCGCGCCGCAGCTCGTGTTCGCGAGTGCGTCGCTCGCGTGCGCGGGGATGATCGGCGCGCTGCTGCTGCCGAATCCGGTCGCGGTGCTGACGGGTTTCACGCTGATGGGCCTCGGGCTGGCCAACATGATGCCCGTGCTGTTCGCGGCCGCCGCGCGCGTGAAAGGCATCCATGCGGCCGAAGGGCTCGCGCACGTGGCCGGGCTCGCGTATTTCGGGCTGCTGTTCGGTCCGGTCGTGATCGGCGCGGTCGCGCAGGCCGCGAACCTGACGATCGGCCTGTCGGTCGTCGCGCTGTGCGCGGCGCTCGTCGCGCTCGTCGCGCCAAGGGTGCTCGCGCACCTGAAAATCTGACGGCGCGGCAGCGCACGCCGGCCCAAAAAGAAAGCGCGCATGCGTGGCCGCATGCGCGCTTTCACCCCTGCTGTTGACCGCTGGTCGCGTTACATCTTCACTTCGTCGAGCAGCGACTTCTTGCCGCTCTTGTAGTTGTACAGCGAGATCACGCCGTGCTGCAGGTCGCCCTTCGAGTCGAAGGTCGTCGTGCCGATCACGCCCGTGTACTTCGTCGCCGGCATCGCCGCGAGGATCTTCGCCGGGTCCGTCGAGTCCGCGCGCTTCATCGCGTCGGCGATGATGTACACGGCGTCATACGTGAACGGTGCGTAGATCTGGATCGGCTGGCCGAAGCGCTTCTCGTACTTCGCCTTGAACGCGGCACCGCCCGGCATCTTCTCGAGCGACGCACCGGCCTCCGAGCACACGACGTTGTCGGTCGCGTCGCCGGCCAGGTCGGCCAGCTTCTCCGTGCACACGCCGTCGCCCGCGAAGATCTTCGCGCGCAGGCCGAGCTGCTTCGCCTGTTTCGCGAACGGGCCGCCGGTGGCGTCCATGCCGCCGTACATGATCGCGTCCGGGTTCTCGCCCTTGATCTTGGTCAGAATCGCGCGGAAGTCGACCGCCTTGTCGTTCGTCGCGTCGTGCGACATCACCTTCAGGCCGAGCGCCTTCGCCTTCTTCTCGAACTCGTTCGCGAGACCTTGGCCGTATGCGGTCGAATCGTCGACCACCGCCACGCTCTTGATCCCCTTCGAGTGCGCGTAGTTCGCCAGCGCCGGGCCCTGCTGCGCATCGGTCGCGACCACGCGGTAGGTGGTCTTGAAGCCTTGCTGCGTGTACGCCGGGTTGGTCGCCGACGGCGAGATCTGCACGATGCCCGCATCGCTGTAGATCTTCGAGGCCGGGATCGACGTGCCCGAGTTCAGGTGGCCGACCACCGCAACGACCTTGTCGTCGACGAGCTTCTGCGCAACCTGCGTCGCCTGCCGCGGGTCGGCGGCGTCATCCTGCGGATCGAGTTGCAGCGTGATCTTCTGGCCGCCGATCGTGAGACCCTTCGCGTTGATTTCCTCGACGGCGAGACGCGCGCCGTTTTCGTTGTCCTTGCCCAGGTGTGCAATGCCGCCCGTCAACGGCGCGACGTGGCCGATCTTGACGACTTGATCGGCGGACGCGTTGCTTGCAGCTGCAGCGCACAGCATCGCCGCTGCGGTGATCGGCAACAGCTTTTGCATCTTGATATTCATGTAAGTCTCCAGTTCGGTCCCAAAAAACGCCATCGCCCGGTGCCCCGCTGCCATCCCCGTGTTTGCCATCACTGGACGATTCGCCGGTTGCATCGTTCATGCACTTGGCCTCAAGCACGTGAAAACCGCCGCTTTTAGCGGCCGCCCGCCCGTACTTGCGCGCAAGTGTAGGTGATCAAATTAATTTGTGGGACTTTTTTGGGGTAGTGGTAACACTACCGATATGCGCGCTTTGGAAGGATGACTCGAATAACGCTGCAAGCCCCGACGGATAAGGGTTTCCGCTAAGTCGGAAGAGACTTTCGAAAGGTCGTTTCAACCTATTCGCGAGGGCATTTCGATTCGGTATTTTGTGCCCTGGATCGTTGAATGAAACGCGCGTGACACCACGCGCGTTTCGTCGTCCGGTATCGATCGTTCTGGCGGATGAAGCAGCGTTCAGGCGGCCGCTGCACGCCATTCCGCGTCGAGCGCGGCGACCAGTTGCGACGTCGTCAGCGCATCGCCGCGCCGCCGCGCGAGCGGCGCGCCCTGTCCGGCCCACAGCGACAGGTAGTCGCCGTCGTTCGCGCGCGCGGCGGCCTGGCGCAGCGGCTGGGTCAGCGCGTTCTGTATCGGATACGGTGCGGCGTCCGCGACGTGCTCGCCGAGCCGCGCCATCAACGCGTTGCGCAGCCCGCGTGCATGACGGCCGGTGATCGCGCGCGTGACCTGCGTCGACGTGTCGGCGCTCGCGAGCAGCCGTGCCTTCCAGTCCGCCGCGATCGCGCTTTCCGCGCACGTGAGGAACGCGGTGCCGAGTTGAGCGGCCTGCGCGCCGAGCGCGAGCACGGCCGCGATGCCGCGGCCGTCCATGATCCCGCCCGCGGCGAGCACGGGCAGGCCCGTCGCGTCGACGAGCTGCGGCACGAGCGCGAGCGTGCCGATCAACGCATCGGCGGCGGAACCGATGAAGGTGCCGCGATGGCCGCCCGCCTCGGCGCCTTGCGCGGAGATCGCGTCGGCGCCGGCCGCCTGCCACGCGAGCCCTTCGGCCACGTGCGTCGCGGTGCCGATCACATAAGTGCCGGCGGCTTTCAGGCGTGCGACGTCGGCCGCGTCGAGCACGCCGAACGTGAAGCTCGCGACCGGCACGCGCAGCGCAACGAGCGCATCGAGCTGCGCGCGGAAATCGGGCGCGTAGCGCGCGGGCGCCGTGCCCGGCGGCAAGCCGAGCGTGGCGTTCAGCGGATCGATTGCGGCCAGCGCGCGCGCGACGGTCGCCGCGTCGGGCGCGGCTTCATCGGGCAGCACGAACAGGTTGATCGCGAACGGGCGATCGGTCGCCGCGCGGATCGCGGCGACTTCGGCTTCGATACGTTCGGGCGCGAGCGCGCCGGCGCCGAGGCTGCCGAGCGCACCGGCGTTCGACGCGGCCGCGACCATCGCGGTCGTGGTCGCGCCGACCATCGGCGCCTGCACGAGCGGCAGGCGCAGGCCGAAGCGTTCGGAAAAGGGCGTGGAAAACGAGCGGGCAGACATGGCGAATCCTTCGAAGACGATGCGCGAAAGCGCTTTGTAAAGGCCGACACATCGACTGTATCGAAGCCGGCCGGCGCCGAAAAATGAATAATCGAGATCGAAACGATCGCTGCGCGAGAAGCGGCCGCGCGCGCTGCAGCACCGGACGATCGGTGGCACACTAGGCCGCCCTCCATTCATTCCCCGGGGCGCCTCGCGCACCCCGTACGCCAGGAGTTCAAAACGTGACTGCCCAATGGATCGACATCCCGACCGGTAACGACAGCTTCGGCGGCTATCTTGCACTGCCCAAGCGCGGCAGGGGCCCTGCCGTCATCATCATCCAGGAAATCTTCGGCGTGAACGCACACATCCGTTCGGTCGCCGACCAGTATGCGGCCGACGGCTTCGTCGCGCTCGCGCCGGACGTGTTCTGGCGCACGCAGCCGCGCGTCGAGCTGACCTACGACGGCGCGGATCGCGACAAGGGCATCGAGCTGATGAAGAAGACCGACGTGGGTCTCGCGGTCGCGGACATCGGCGCGGCGGCCGACGCGTTGCGCGCGCGCCCCGAAGTGGGCGGCAAGCTCGCCGCGATCGGCTACTGCTTCGGCGGCCAGCTCGCGTACCGCGCGGCGGCGACCGGCAAGCTCGACGCGGCGGTGTCCTATTACGGCGGCGGCATCCACAACGCGCTCGATCTCGCCGGCCAGATCAAGCAGCCGATCCTGTTCCACTACGCGGAAAACGACCACGCCATTCCGCTCACCGCCGTCGACCAGGTGAAGGCCGCGTTCGCCGGCCACAGCGATGCGTCGTTCCACGTGTACCCGGGCGCCGAGCACGGCTTCAACTGCACGGACCGCGCCTCGTACAACCAGCGCGCGGCGGCGCTCGCGCACGGCCGCACGCTGACCTTCCTCGCCGAGCACCTCTAAAAAAGACACGGCCGCGGGCCCGCCACGCCGGGCCCGCGTTATGCTCGCACCATCGCCACGCGTGACAACGGGGGTGAACGCGATGCACTCGGACTATCTCGCGCATGATGCAATCGGCCTCGCCGCGCTCGTGCGCGAGCGCCGCGCCAGCCCGCGCGAACTGCTCGACGCCGCGATCGGCCAGGCCGAAGCGGTCAACGGCGCGATCAACGCGATCGTGCTGCAGGACTACGAAGCCGCGCGCCAGCGGGCGGCGGCCGCGCCCGAGCCAGGCGCCGACGCGCCGTTCGCGGGCGTCCCGTATCTCGTCAAGGATCTCGGCGCGGCGGTCGCCGGGCTGCCGCTGTCGATGGGCAGCCGGCACTACCGTTACTTCGTGCCGGCCGACGATTCGCCGGTGATCGCCCGCAGCCGCGCGGCGGGCCTCAACGTATTCGGCAAAACCAACACGTCCGAGATCGGCCAGATGCCGTACACGGAACCGGAACTGTTCGGTGCGTGCCGCAACCCGTGGAACCTCGATCACACGCCCGGCGGTTCGAGCGGCGGCGCGGCGGCAGCCGTCGCGGCCGGCATCGTGCCGCTCGCGCATGCGTCCGACGGCGGCGGCTCGATCCGCATTCCGGCGTCGTGCTGCGGGCTGTTCGGCCTGAAGCCGAGCCGCAACCCGGTGCTCGTCGACCTGCCGTCGAACGGCGAACTCGTCGTCCAGCACGCGGTGTCGCGCAGCGTGCGCGACAGTGCGCTGCTGCTCGACGTGACGACCGGCCAGACACTGCCGCCCGGCGCGCCCGGCACCTTCCTCGGCGCGCTCGATACGCCGCCCGGCCCGCTGCGGATCGGCCTCGTCGTCGATCCGATGCTCGCGCCGGCGCTCGCCGACGACACGCGCGCGGCGCTCGACGATGCGGCCGCGCTGCTCGAATCGCTCGGCCATCACGTCGAGCCGGCGACGCTGCCAATCGACTACGCGCGCGCGGCCGAAACCTTCCTGACGCTGTGGGCGACGATCGCCGAGGACATGGTGCTCGGCGCGCGCGAACTGACCGGTCGCACGCCGCGGCGCGGCGAGTTCGAGGCCGCGACCTGGGCGATGGCCGTGGTCGGTCGCCGCCTCGCGCGCACGCGGCTGCCCGACGTGCTCGAATGGCAGCGCCAGCTCACCGTGCAGGTCGCCGGCCTCGTGTCGCGCTACGACGCGATCCTGTGCGCGTCGCTCGCCGGGCCGCCGGTGAAGATCGGCGAATTGCAGCCGACGCCGTTCGAATCCGCGCAGATGAAGCTGCTCGCCGCGCTGCCGGTGAAACCGCTGCTGAAGGAAATGCTCGCGAAGTCGTCGGAGAAGGCGTTCGCGTGGGCCGGCTGCACCGAGCTGTTCAACCTGACCGGCCAGCCGGCGATGTCGGTGCCGCTGTACTGGAATGCGCGCGGGCTGCCGATCGGCGTGCAGTTCGCCGCGCGCCATGCCGACGACGCGTTGCTGCTCCGGCTCGCGCGGCAGCTCGAACAGGCGCGGCCGTGGTTCGACCGCCGCCCGCCGCTGATGCAGGCGCAGCGCTGACGCGCGCACGTTTGCGCCACGCGCCACGATAAAAAAAGCCCCGCCGGCACGAACCGGCGGGGCCGTTGCGCATGCAACCGCGTGACGGTGCTTACACCGCGAGCCGCTCGCAGATCGTCCGCGTCGCGGCCGCTGCGTTCAGCGTGTAGAAGTGCAGCCCCGGCACGCCCGCGTCGATCAGGCGCTGGCACAGGCTCGTGACGACGTCCGCGCCGAACGCACGGATCGACTCGCGATCGTCGCCGAAGCTTTCGAGCCGGCGCGCGACCCAGCGCGGCACTTCGGCGCCGCACATCTCGGAGAAGCGCATCAGCTGCGAGAAGTTCGTGATCGGCATGATGCCCGGCACGATCGGCACGTCCACGCCCAGCTTGCGCGCATCGTCGACGAAGCGGAAATACGCATCCGCGTTGAAGAAATACTGCGTGATCGCGGAATTCGCGCCGGCTTTCACCTTGCGCGCGAAGTTCTCGAGATCGGCTGCGGGCGAACGCGATTGCGGGTGGTACTCCGGGTAGCCGGCGACCTCGATGTGGAACCAGTCGCCATGCTCGGCGCGGATGAAGCTGACCAGCTCGGACGCATAGCGCAGCTCGCCGACCGCGCCCATCCCCGACGGCAGGTCGCCGCGCAGCGCGACGATGTGCCGGATGCCGTGCGAGCGGTACTGGTCGAGAATCGCGCGCAGGCTGTCGCGCGACGAGCCGATGCACGACAGGTGCGGCGCGGCCTCGAGGCCGTCCTTCTGCATGTCGAGCACGGTATCGAGCGTGCCCTGCTGCGTCGATCCGCCGGCGCCGAACGTCACGGAGACGAATTTCGGCTTCAGCGGCAGCAGCTGCGCGCGCGTGGCGCGCAGCTTGTCGACGCCGTCCGCCGTCTTCGGCGGGAAGAATTCAAACGAGAGTTCGATCGGTTTCATGATTCGATGGGGTTGGGCCTGCGGCCGCCCGCCCTCAGCCGATGTCGCGCTGGCCGAAGATCAGGGCGGACAGCAGCCACGACACGATGCTGTACAGGATCGAACCGAAGAACGCGGACCAGAACCCCGACACCTCGAAGCCCTTCAGCAGCGACGACGCGAACCAGAAGCACAACGCGTTCACGACGAGGATGAACACCCCGAGCGTGACGATCGTGACGGGCAGCGTCAGCAGGATCAGCACCGGCCGGATCACCGTGTTGATCAGCCCGAGCACGACCGCGATGATCAGCGCGGTGCCGAAGCTCTTGATGTGGATCGACGGCACGAGGTACGTGATGATCAGCAACGCGAGCGCGTTGATGACCCAGGTGAGGATGACGCTCATGGAGGGCTCCGGTTCGGTTGTCGATCGGTACGATCGGTGAGCGCCGCCGCGCCGTGCGCCCGCAACGGGCGCGCACGGCGCGGCGGCAGCGCATCAATAGCGGTAGTGGTTCGGCTTGAACGGGCCGTCCTTCTGCACGCCGATGTACGCGGCCTGCTCGTCCGACAGCACCGACAGGTTCGCGCCGATGCGCGCCAGGTGCAAGCGCGCGACCTTTTCGTCGAGATGCTTCGGCAGCACGTACACCTTGTTCTCGTACTGCTCGCCGCGCGTGAACAGTTCGATCTGCGCGAGCGTCTGGTTCGCGAACGAGTTCGACATCACGAACGACGGATGGCCGGTCGCGCAGCCGAGGTTCACGAGGCGGCCTTCGGCCAGCAGGATCACGCGCTTGCCGTCCGGGAAAATGATGTGGTCGACCTGCGGCTTGATGTTTTCCCACTGGTACTGGCGCGTCGACGCGACGTCGATTTCCGAGTCGAAGTGGCCGATGTTGCAGACGATCGCGTTGTGACGCATCGCCTTCATGTGATCGTGGTTGATCACGTGGTAGTTGCCGGTCGCCGTCACGAAGATGTCGGCCTTGTCCGCCGCGTATTCCATCGTCACGACGCGGTAGCCTTCCATCGCCGCCTGCAGCGCGCAGATCGGATCGACTTCGGTGACCCACACGGTCGCACCCAGGCCGCGCAGCGATTGCGCGCAACCCTTGCCCACGTCGCCGTAGCCCGCGACGACCGCGACCTTGCCCGCGATCATCACGTCGGTCGCGCGCTTGATGCCGTCGACGAGCGACTCGCGGCAGCCGTACAGGTTGTCGAACTTCGACTTCGTGACCGAATCGTTCACGTTGAACGCCGGGAACGGCAGGCGGCCGTCCTTTTCCATCTGGTACAGGCGATGCACGCCGGTCGTGGTTTCTTCGGTCACGCCCTTGATGTGCGCGAGGCGCTTCGAGTACCAGTTCGCGTCGACGTCGAGGTGCGCCGCGATCGACTTGTACAGCGCGACTTCTTCCTCGTTGGTCGGCTTCGCGATCACCGAACGGTCCTTCTCGGCCTTCGAGCCGAGGATCAGCAGCAGCGTGGCATCGCCGCCGTCATCCAGGATCATGTTCGCGAATTCGCCGTTCGGCCATTCGAAGATGCGGTGCGAGAACTCCCAGTATTCGTCGAGCGATTCGCCCTTGAACGCGAACACCGGCGTGCCGGCTTCGACGATCGCGGCCGCCGCGTGATCCTGGGTCGAGAAGATGTTGCACGACGCCCAGCGCACGTCCGCGCCGAGCGCCTTCAGCGTCTCGATCAGCACGCCCGTCTGGATCGTCATGTGCAGCGAACCGGCAATGCGCGCGCCCTTCAGCGGCTGCTGCGCCTTGTATTCGTCGCGGATCTGCACGAGGCCCGGCATTTCGGTCTCGGCGATGTTCAGTTCCTTGCGGCCCCAGCCGGCCAGCGCCATGTCGGCGACGACGTAATCGTGGGAAGCCTTGGAATCGATAATGGCGTTCATCACGCCCTCCTTTCTAAAAAGTTTCTAGATTGGTGACGTGAGCGCCGTTCAGGAAGCGGGGCCGGCAGCGAAAAAATCGCTGCACGGCTGCTTGGTGAAGCCTTCCGAGCCTGGCGGACGCTGGATGGTCCGTCGCAACGCTCCTCGGAAAACGGAGGGGATTGTAGCAAATCGGCGCGCGAAATGCGCAAGCGCCGAGCAACCGCGGCACGGGCGCGCGGCGTCGGCG
The DNA here is from genome assembly GCF_001522585.2 of Burkholderia sp. NRF60-BP8. Lineage (NCBI taxonomy): Bacteria > Pseudomonadati > Pseudomonadota > Betaproteobacteria > Burkholderiales > Burkholderiaceae > Burkholderia > Burkholderia sp. NRF60-BP8. The sequence goes on along the minus strand of NZ_CP013373.1, from coordinate 233,017 downwards.
CGCGCGGCCGTTCCAAAGGGTCAGGACTCCGCGCCGACCCACGCCTGTTCGCGCAGCCGCGCACGCAGGCGCGCAACGGCCTGGCTGTGCAACTGGCACACGCGCGATTCGCTCACCTCGAGGACCGCGCCGATCTCGCGCAGATTCAGACCCCGTTCGTAGTACAGCGACATCAGCAGCTTCTCGCGCTCCGGCAGCCGCTCGATCGCCTCGACGAGCGCCTCGCGCAGGTGCTCGTCGAGCAACGCCGACAGCGGATCGGCGTGATCGACGCGATAGCGGTCGAGAAACGGCTCGTCGTCGGCGGCGCGGTCGAAATCCTCGTAGTAGATGAGCTGGCTGCCGTGCAGGTCCTGCAGCATCCCCTGGTATTCGTCGAGCGGCATGTTCAGGTGCTGCGCGATCTCGGTCTCGCTCGCCGAGCGGCCGAGGTGCTGCTCGACCTGGTGCACCGCGTGCTCGACCTCGCGCGACGTCTTGCGCAGGCTGCGCGGCAGCCAGTCGTTGCTGCGCAGCTCGTCGAGCATCGCGCCGCGGATGCGCTGCGTCGCGTAGGTCTCGAACTGCGCGCCCTGGTCTTCCTTGTAGCGGCCGGCCGCGTCCATCAGGCCGATCATGCCGGCCTGGATCAGGTCGTCGAGATCGACACTCGCCGGCATCTTCGCGACGAGCTGCAGCCCGAGGCGGCGCACGAGCGGCGCGTATTGCGCGAGCACGTCGGCCTGGGACATCTTTCCTTGAGCGTTGTACATCATGGCTCCCTCCTTCGGGTGGCGCTCACGCGGCGTGTGCCGCGCCCGCCTCGTACGACGGCTTGCCGCCGGCGTGGACCGCGCGGCCCGCGCCCGAACGCGGGCGCATCGGCCAGTACAACAGGTCGGCGGCAATCTGCCGGTAGTCGCGCGCGGCAGCCGACGACGGGAACGCGTCGACCACCGCATGCATCAGTTCGCGGGCGTGCTCGACGAGCGGATCGGCGCTCACGCAGCCCGCGTCGGCGATCGATACGGTCAGGTAGCGGCTCGCGACGCCCGCGAGATTGTCGAAGGCCGTCTTCGCGTCCGCGTGGCTGCCGACCTGGTTGGTCAGCACGCGGAACTGCGCGAACGCGTGCGCGAAATGCAGCCGCTTCATGCACGCGTACGCCTCGGTGATCGCCTGCGCGGCGACCCGCGTGACGACCAGCACGTCGTGGGCTTCGCGCGCGAGCGCCGAGAACGAGCCGTCGGCGCCGAGCTGCGCGTCGACGAGGACGATGTCGGCCGGGCCGTCGATGAAGTCGCTCAGTTGCGCGTCGCTGTAGCCGGCGCGCGCGAGCCGCGCGGCGCCGCACAGGCCGAAGCCGGCCGCCACCCGCGTGCGTTCGCCGTCGCGCAGCCACGCGCCGGCGAGCGTCGCGCTGGCCGAATGCACGTCGGCGCGCTCGTCGACGACGAGCACGTCCTTGCCGAGCGACGCGAGCGCCGCCGCGAGGTTCACCACGGTGGACGTGCAGCCGACGCCCGCCGGGCCGCCCGTCACCGCGACGATGCGCGACGCGCGCCCGGCCAGCAGGCGCCGCAGCCCTTCTGCCTGGTCGATGATCCGTTTATCCAAATCGCACCTCGTGCAGCTCGGCGGTGGAACGTGCGGTCAGTGCGGAAAGCAGCGTCGGCATGTCCTCGTCTTGCGGCACGAAGGGCGAGCCGTCGCGCGGCACACAGAACGCGCTCTTCAGCAGGAATCGGGTCGATGCGACGTACAGGTTCTCCGGCACCTTCTGGCCGGTCGACACGTAGTGGACCGGCAGCTTGTAGCGGATCACCGTGTCGAGCACGCCGCCGAGGTGGGTCGCCTCGTCGAGCTTCGTGAGAATGCAACCGGCCAGGTTCGGATGCTCGCCCGCGCTGCGGTACGCCTGCACGACTTCGTTCAGCGTGTCGCCGTGGCTCGTCGCGTTCAGCAGCAGCAGGCGCTGCACCGGCGCGTTCGCGCCGTGCAGCATCGCGATCTGGTCGGACACCGCGCGGTCGCGCTGGCTCATGCCGATCGTGTCGATCAGCACGATATGCTTGTTGCGCAACTCGGACAGCGCGAGCGCGAGGTCGCCCGCATCCTTCACCGCGTGAACCGGCACGCCGAGAATCTTGCCGAAGATGCGCAGTTGCTCGTGGCCGCCGATCCGGTAGCTGTCGGTGGTCAGCAGCGCGACCTTGCTCGCGCCGAAGCGCATCACGCAGCGCGCCGCCAGCTTCGCGGTGGTGGTCGTCTTGCCGACGCCCGTCGGCCCCATCAGCGCGAACACGCCGCCGCGCTCCATCAGCGCGTCCTCGCTGTCGAGCACCGGCAGGTTCGACGCGAGCACCGACTGCGCCCATTCGGCGGCCTGCTCGAAAGTCTGCGCGCCGTCGCCGGACGGCAGGTTGTCGACCAGCATCCGCACGAGCTGCGCGGAGAAGCCGGCCGCGAACAGGTGCTTCGTCAGCGCGCCGTGAACGGCGCTGCGACGCTGGCGGTCGTGCCACATCAGGCTGTCGAACTGCTCCGCCATCATCCCGCGCAGCTCGCCGAGCTCCTGCATCACGGTGTCGTTGACGATCCGCTCGATGCGCGACTTCACCGCATCGGCCACCGCGGCGGCCGTGTCCGCGGACAGCCGCGCGCGCTCCGTCGCCTTGCCGGCGTACGCAACGCCCGTGTCGGGGGCGCGCTTCGTGGCGGCCGGCGAACCGGCGGCCGGCGCTCCGGCGGCCGGCATCCGGCGTTCCGCGTCGCGCACGATGTCGCGCGCCCAGTCGTGCGGGGTCGCGCCGGCCGCGGCTTGCGGCGCGGGCGCGCTCGCCCGCGGCTCGGCCGGCGCCTGCGCGCGGGCCATCAACGCGTCGCGCTGCTGCGTCAGGCGCTTCGCGTGCTCGACCAGCCACGGCGCGGGTTCGGAAGGAGCGGCCGGGGCGCCGGCGGCCGGCGTACCGGCGGTGGGCGTACCGGCAGTCGCCGCCGCGATCGAAGACGCCGCCGCCGGCTCGTCCGCATCGATCGACGAAGCGTGCACGTCGGCCTCCTGCGCGTCGGCGCTCGCGCCGAACACGGACGAGAACACGTCCGGCAGCCCGCCTGCGCCCGCCGCATACGGATTGACGGCCGGGCGCGGCGCGATGCCCGGGCGCGACACGATGCCCGGCACCGCGGCGGCCGGCACGGATTCCGGCTGGCGCGACGTCGCGAGACGCGGACGCGCGGCCGGCGGCGCCACCGCGGCAAGATCCGAATCGGCGAGTGCAACGATTTCGACACTGCCGTCATCGAGCGTGCGGTTCGACAGCACGACCGCGTCGGCGCCGAGCGCCTCGCGCACGAGACGAAGTGCGTCGCGGCTCGTTGCGCCGGTGAATTTGCGAATGTTCAAGCGGAACCCCCGATGACGTTAACGACTTTGATCGTGCGCGTGTCCGGCACTTCGGCATACGACAGCACTTTCAATTGCGGCAGGCTGCGGCGCAGGAAACGCGCGAGCATCGCGCGCAGCGCGTGCTGCACGAGCAGCACGGGCGGCAGCCCGAGATTCTGTTGACGCAGCATCGCCTGCTGCGTGCCGGTCAGAAGGTTGTGCGCGAGGCCGGGTTCGAGGCCCGGGTTCGCGCCGGTGGCGAGCGCCTGCGACAGCACGCGCTCCAGATTGGCGTCGAGGCCCATCACCTGCATTTCGCCGGCGCCCGGATACCACTGCTGCGTGATCGCGCGGCCGAGCGAGAGCCGCACCGCGGCCGTGATCTCGTACGCGTCGCCGCGGCCCGCATGCTCGGACACGGCCTCGAGGATCGTGCGCATGTCGCGGATCGGCACGCCCTCCTCGAGCAGGTTCTGCAGCACCTTCTGCAGCGTCGTGAGCGAGATCGTCTTCGGCACGAGATCCTCGACGAGCGACGGCGCGTCCTTGCCGGTGCGCTCGACGAGCGCCTGCACTTCCTGGCGGCCGAGCAGCTCGGCCGCGTGCTGGACGACGAGATGGTTCAGATGCGTCGCGACGACCGTGCTCGCGTCGACCACCGTGTAGCCGTACACCTGCGCCTGCTCGCGCAGCGCGACGTCGATCCATACGGCCGGCAGCCCGAACGCGGGATCCTGCGTGACGGCGCCCGGCAGCGCGGCCGTCACCTGGCCCGGGTTGATCGCGAGCCACTGGCCCGGGAACACTTCGCCGACGCCGATCTCGACGCCCTTCAGCGCGATCCGGTACGCGTTCGGCCGCAGTTCGAGGTTGTCGCGGATATGGATCACCGGCGGCAGGAAGCCGATTTCCTGTGCGAATTTCTTGCGGATGCTCTTGATGCGCTTGAGCAGCTCGCCGTCGCTGTTCTTGTCGACGAGCGGAATCAGCCGATAGCCGACTTCGAGGCCGAGCGGGTCGATCAGCTGCACGTCGTCCCAGGTCGCTTCGTGGCTGTCGGCCGGCAGCACGGCGGGCGGCGCGATGTCGGTCACGTCGCCGGCCGCCTTGCGGGCCGCCGCGCGCCGGGTCTGCGTGCGCGCCAGCCAGATCGCGCCGCCGCCGAGCGCGAGGAACGCGAAGTGCGGCATCCCGGGGATCAGCCCCATCAGCGCGATGATCGCGCCGGTGATGTTCAGCACGCGCGGGTTCGTGAACAACTGGCCGGTGATCTGCGTGCCGATGTCCTCGTCGGTCGCGACGCGCGACACGATCACGCCGGCCGCGGTCGAGATCACGAGCGACGGGATCTGCGCGACGAGGCCGTCGCCGATCGTCAGCAGTGTGTAGTTGGTGCCGGCCGCGGCGAACGACATGTCGTGCTGGACCATCCCGACGATCAGCCCGCCGATCACGTTGATCGCCATGATGATCAGGCCGGCGATCGCGTCGCCGCGCACGAACTTCGACGCGCCGTCCATCGACCCGTAGAACTCGGCTTCCTGCGATACCGCGAGGCGCCGCTTGCGCGCCTGTTCCTCGTTGATGAGGCCCGCGTTCAGGTCGGCGTCGATCGCCATCTGCTTGCCGGGCATCGCGTCGAGCGTGAAGCGCGCGGACACTTCGGCGATCCGCCCCGCGCCCTTCGTGATCACCATGAAGTTGATGATCATCAGGATCACGAACACCACGATGCCGACCGCGAAGTTGCCGCCGACGAGGAAGTGGCCGAACGCCTCGATCACCTGGCCGGCCGCGTCCGGCCCGGTGTGCCCTTCGAGCAGCACGACGCGCGTCGACGCGACGTTCAGCGACAGGCGCAGGAGCGTCGAGAACAGCAGCACGCTCGGGAACGCCGCGAAGTCGAGCGGCTTCATCGTGTACATGCTGACGAGCAGCACCATCACGGACAGCGCGATGTTGAACGTGAACAGCAGATCCAGCAGCAGCGGCGGCAGCGGCAGGATCATCATCCCCAGGATCATGCAGATGAGGATCGGGCCCGCGAGCGCGCGCAGGTTCGTGCCCGCGAACGGGTTCGGGCGCTTCGCGAACAGGCCGGTGGTCGGGGTGCTCATGCCGCGTTCCCTTGCTTGCCGAGCGTGTCTTCGGCTTCTTCGCGCTCGTCGTCGGCGGACACTGACGCGCCCTTGTCGAGTTCGGCCGGCACGTCGAGATCGACCGGCACCGCCGGGAACGCGCCGCCTTCCGAACGGAAGCGCTTGAGCTGGTACACCCACGCGAGCACTTCGGCGACCGCCGAGTACAGCGAGCCGGGGATCTCGCGCTCGAGTTCGACGTTGTGATACAGCGCACGCGCGAGCGGCGGCGCTTCGAGCAGCGGCACGTTGTGTTCGGCCGCGAGCTCGCGGATGCGCGCGGCGACGAGGTTCACGCCCTTCGCGACGACCTTCGGCGCGCGCATCTCGCCGTCCGTGTATTGCAGCGCGACCGCGAAGTGCGTCGGGTTCGTGACGACCACGTCGGCCTTCGGCACGGCCGCCATCATCCGGCGGCGCGCGATCGCGCGCTGCTGCTGGCGGATCCGCCCCTTCACGTGCGGATCGCCTTCGTTCTCGCGATGCTCGCGCTTCACTTCTTCCTTCGTCATGCGCAACTTCTTGTTGTACTGCCAGAGTTGGTAAGGCACGTCGAGCCCGGCGACCACCAGCATCCCGGCGACCGTCGTGCCGCAGCACACGGCGACCAGATGCAGCGCATCGGGCAGCGCGGCGCCGAGCGGCTGCGTCGCGAGACCGAGCAGTTCGTCCTTGCTGCGCCAGATCGCGATGCCGCCGATCCCGCCGACGACCAGCGTCTTCGCGATCGACATCCCGAGCTGGATCGGTCCCTGGATCGAGAAGATCCGGCCGAGGCCCGAGATCGGGTTCAGGCGGTCGAACTTCAGCTCGAACGTCTTTGGCGAAATCAGCCAGCCGCCGAGCGCCATCGGCGCGAGCAGCGCGGCGACGCCGGTGAGCGCGAGCAGCGGCAGCAGCGCGGCGAAGCCTTCGAGGCTCGCGCTGCCGGCCGCCGACAGCATCCGGTTGGTGTCGAACGCGGTCGCGCGATCGAACGTGAACGCGCCGCGCAGCATCGCCTGCAGATGGCCGCCCGACGGGCCTGCGAGCAGCCATGCGCCGTAGAACCCCGCCGCGAGCAGCGCGAACGAAGCCAGTTCGCGCGAACGCGCGACCTGCCCCTCCTCGCGCGCCTTCTCGCGGCGCCTGGGAGTGGCGGCTTCGGTCTTGTCGAGATCGCTCTCGTCTGCCACGGGGCCTCCGGTCGGGTACGGCGGAATGCCGCTTTCCAGTGACACCGATTATTCATGGAGGCGTCAAACGCCGATCGGTCGAGCAAAGCCGGGAAAGGGGGGTATTTCGGGGAATCGGGCGAGCCGCCGCAAACGCTGTCGGATCGGGGCCGCAACGATGCGACGCGCGGCGGAAAACGGTCCGGTCGGCGTATGGCGACGCGGTGGTCGCAAGCGGAGCGGCCGCGGCGTAATGCGACGGGGAACGGTGAAACGACGGGCGGGAAAGACGGGGGAAACGGGGCCGGACGCAATGGGGCCGGGAGTCGGGGGCGGTCTCGGGTCTCGGGTCTCGGGTCTCGGGTCTCGGGTCTCGGGTCTCGGGTCTCGGGTCTCGGGTCTCGGGTCTCGGGTCTCCGGCTTCGGGCTTCGGGCTTCGGGCTTCGGGCTTCGGGCTTCGGGGCTTCGGGCCCCGCGCGTCGCGACAGGCCGGCGGCCGCCGGCCCGAACGACCTGCAAGACCTGGGCGGCCTAAGCGGATTCGCCTGCCGCCGCGCGCTGCAGCGCGTCGAGATCGAGCTTCTTCATCGTCATCACCTGCGCCATCACGCGCTCGGCGCGGGCCGGGTCGCCCGTCATCAGTTCGGCCATCTGCACGGGCACGACCTGCCACGACACGCCGAAGCGGTCGCGCAGCCAGCCGCATTGCTGCGCGCGCTCGTCCCCGCCTTCGGACAGGCGCGTCCAGTAATGGTCGATCTCGTCCTGGTCGCGGCAGTTGACGACGAACGACACGGCCGGCGTCATCTGGAACACGGGGCCGCCGTTCAACGCGACGAACGCCTGCCCGTCGAGCTCGAACGCCACGGTCATCACCGCGCCCTCGGCGTTGCCGGACGCGTGCGCGCCGGCCTTGCCGTAGCGCGCGACGTGCACGATGCGCGCGTTGTCGAACACCGATACGTAGAAAGCGGCCGCCGCCTCGGCGTCGCGGTCGAACCACAGGAACGGCGTGATGCGCTGGATACGCGAGTTCATGGCGTTGTCTCCTCGATGTCGTGCCGGCACCGGTGCCGGTCTTACATCGTAGGCGCTATGCCGGCGCCTGGCAGCGATCCGGTTCGTAGCGCCCGCCCGGCACGCCGGAATAAAAAAGGGGCGATCGCTCGCCCCCTCGTTCCTGCGTCCGGCCGTGCCGCGTCAGAACGCGACGAACGGCTGCGCGCCGCCGCTCGCGGTCTTGTCCATCCCGAAGTAGATCGTCTTGCCGTAGAAGTGCGGCATGCCGATGTCGAGCCAGTTGGACGAGCCGAACGGGCCCGCGATGTCGTTGAACGCGAACGTCGACGGGTTCGAGAACAGCGAATCCGCGTTCGCGACCGTCATCGACACGGTGCCCGACGCGCCGTTCTGGCCGCTCAGCGTGGCCGAGTAGGGGGTCGTGGTCGACGGGCAGTAGAACTCCGTGTTCCGCGAGCACGGCGTCGACGTCGACGTCGAATCGTTGAAGAAATACGCGTTCGAGCCCGTATCGAAGAACGCGGTCACGTTGCGCCCCTGGAACGTCGCGCTGACGTCGCCGGTCGTGGTCGACGTCATCACCGTCTTGCCGCTCAGGTTCGGCAGGCCGAACGTCAGCGTGCCGGTCGCGCTCGCCTGCCCGCTGGGCGAGATGTCGGGCATCTGCACGCTCACGCCGTCGTTGTTCGCGAACCGATGCACCGGGTTGGCCACCTGCTGCGCGAGCGGCACGAGCGCGACCGTGCAGCTCGCGTTGTCGCCGTTCGGGCACGCGTAGTAGTTGTTGCTCGTCGACGTCGACGTCGCGCAGGTCGTACCGCAGTCGTACGGCGCCGGCCCGATGCCGAGGATCCCGTTCGCGCCGAGCGCGCCGGTCGAGTTGGCCGACGCGCCGCCGTTCGTGCACGAGCTCGGCACGTTCGTCGTGCCGAGGTCGCCGATGATCTGCACGGGCAGCGCGCTCGCCTGCTCGGCGCCGATCGACAGGTCGACGGTGCGCACCGACCCCCACGTGTAGCTCGACACGAACTTGCCGCATTCGGCGACCGGCGCGCCGCCGCTCGTCACCTGCGGCAGGCTGTCGTGCACGCCCGCCACCGCGCTGCCTACGAGCCGCAGCCCGTAGGACGCGGTATCGACGAGCACGTTGTTGACGATCTGGCAGTTCGACGTGCCCGGCACGCAGACCTTCACGCTGATGGTCGGGATGTTGATCACGTTCGCGGCGCCCGCGCCGACCGTGATGACGGCCGTGTTGCCGCTGTTGCCGTCGGACCCGCCCGAGCCATTGCCGCCGGTGTTGCCGTTGTTGGCCGAACCGCCGCCGCCATCGCCGCCGCCGCATGCCGTCACGAGCGCGGCCGTTGCGGCGAGGAGGCCCAGCATGCCGAGCCAGCGCTTGAATGTACGAGGAATGCTCAAGATCGCTCTCCCGCTGTCACTGGATATCGGTGCCGGCCACGCCGGCCGGCAGCGCCGACGGCAGCCATGCCTGGCCGGAGAAGGCGCCCATGTGGCCGCCCGTCCGGATCACGAGGCCGCTCGTCTCGACGGCCACCGGCGCGCGCCAGCCGCGCGCCCGATGCGCGGCCTCGACGCCGGCGGTGTACTGCGGGAAATAGCTGCCGAGCAGCGACGCGAGATCCGGCATCGTCGGCCCGCGCCACGCGAGGCCGAACACGCTGCCGGCGGCCGACGTGTATTCGTGAATGACGGTGCCCGATCCGAGCGTGATCTCACGGACGGTATAAGCGGCCGTGCTCGTCTGCACGCCGTCCGCCGAGCGCATCGCGCGCTGCAGCGCACGCACGGTGGCGGCCTGATCGTCCGCCGGCGGCGACATCGGCGCGCCGCCCAGTTCCGCGTGTGCGTGGACGGCCCACAGCACACCCATTGCAGCCGTCGCATGCGCGACGGTCCAGCCCAAGCGTTTCAGCTTCACGTTCCCCCCCACGGGACTGGCTTCGTTGCCGACGGCGCCGCCATCGGCCCACGCCGCCTGCCAACTTATGAATCTTACGGATGATGCTACGTTGCTGCTGACGCGTAGTATGCCTGCGGAGTGTGGCCAAGTGTCAATTCGACGCAGGATCACGCCGCGCCGCGCAGGGGCGGCGCGCACGGAAAAACGAGGCGGGGACGGGGAATGCACGCATCGGGCGGCCCGCGGAACGGGGCGCGCGGATGCGCCGCGGCAGGATCAGAAGCCGAGGCTCGCGAGCAGGTCGTCGACCTGCCCCTGGTCCTGGACGACGTCGGATTTGCCTTCCGGCGCGATCTGCGGGCCGTTCAGCAGCGATTCGGGGCTGCCGGTCGCGCTCATCTGCTCGGCCGCGAGCGCGGCCGCGGTGGCCGCGAACTGCTCGCGCCGCTCCGGCGCGATGTTCTCGACGAGCACGGTGAGGAGCTGCTGCTCGATCAGGTAGACCATGTCCATGATCTTCTTGATCACCTGCCCGGTCAGATCCTGGAAATCCTGCGCGAGCATGATCTCGAGCAGTTGCGCGCGGGTCGCCGACGTCGACTCGGGCAACGCGCGCAGGAACGCGCGCGTATCGTCCATCAGCTCACGCACTTCCGCGTGCTCGATCGGCGCGGCGTACCACTGCGCCCAGCGTGCGTCAAGCGCCTCGGCCTCGTTCTGCACGCGCTCCTGCATCGGCTTCGCGATCTCGATCGCATTCAGCACGCGCACCGCGGCCTGCTCGGTCATCGTCGCGACGTAGCGCAGCCGGTCGCGCGCGTCGGGCACGGCTTCCGCCGCGCGCTCGACGTGCTTGTCGAGCCCGAGCTCGCGCATCGAATCGCGCAGCGTGCGCGTGACCTGGCCGATGCGCGCGAGAATGCGGTCGCTCGGGAAGTCGGCGCCTTCTGGATGGCTGTCGGCGCTGAACCCCGCGCCGGCGAGCGCCGCATGGATCGGCTCGTTCACGTCAGCTCCCGGCTTTCGCCATCTTGTCGATGATCTTGTTCAGCTTCTCGTCGAGCGTCGCGGCCGTGAACGGTTTCACGACGTAGCCGCTCGCGCCGGCCTGCGCGGCCGCGATGATGTTCTCCTTCTTCGACTCGGCCGTGACCATCAGCACCGGCAGGTGCGTGAGCGTCGCGTCCGCGCGGATTTCCTTCAGCATCGCGAGGCCGTCGAGGTTCGGCATGTTCCAGTCGGAGATCACGAAGTCGAAGCCGCCGCCGCGCAGCCGCGCGAGGCCGGCCGCGCCGTCCTCGGCTTCGTCGACGTTCGTGTAGCCCAGTTCCTTGAGCAGGTTGCGGACGATCCGGCGCATCGTCGGGAAATCGTCCACCACCAGGATTTTCATGCTCTTGTCCATCGTCGTTCCTTTCCAGATTCGTTTCCGTCGGGACGCGTATCGTGGCACGCGCCCCGTGACATTCCCTTCACACGCGCTGCACGCGGTCGCCCATCGTCGCCAGGCGCGCCATCACGCGGCGGCTCATGTCGGCGAGCGGCGCGACCTCGTCCGCGCCGCCGAGCGCGATCGCCTCGCGCGGCATCCCGAACACGATGCAGCTCGCTTCGTCCTGCGCGAACGTGTGAGCGCCCGCGCGTTTCATTTCCAGCAGGCCGGCCGCGCCGTCGCGGCCCATCCCGGTGAGGATCACGCCGATCGCGTTCTTGCCCGCGTGCGTCGCCGCCGAGCGGAACAGCACGTCGACCGACGGGCGGTGCCGGTTCACCGGCGGCTCGTCCGACAGCTGCGCAATATAGTTCGCGCCGCTTCGCGCGAGCAACAGGTGCGCGTGGCCCGGCGCGATGTACGCATGGCCGGGCAGCACGCGCTCGCCGTGCTCGGCTTCCTTCACCGCGATCCGGCACAGGCCGTTCAGCCGCTGCGCGAACGACTTCGTGAAGCCCGGCGGCATGTGCTGCGCGATCAGCACGGCCGGTGCGTCGGGCGGCAGCGGCGTCAGCACTTCGCGGATCGCCTCGGTGCCGCCCGTCGACGCGCCGATGATGATCAGCTTCTCGGTACTGACGAGCGGGTTGTTGATCATCGGCGCGGCCGCGGCGCTGTCCGCCGTGCGGGCGGCGGCCTGCGGCTGCGGCGCCTGGCGCACGCGCGCGCGCGACGCCGCGCGGATCTTGTCGGCGAGCTTTTCCGCGTAGTCGAGCATCCCGTCGCGAATCCCGACGCGCGGCTTCGTGACGAAATCCACCGCGCCGAGTTCGAGCGCGCGCAGCGTGATTTCCGAGCCGCGCTCGGTCAGCGACGACACCATCACGACCGGCATCGGCCGCAGGCGCATCAGCTTCTCGAGGAAGTCGAGCCCGTCCATGCGCGGCATTTCGACGTCGAGCGTGAGCACGTCCGGGTTGTGCTGCTTGATGAGCTCGCGCGCGACGAGCGGATCGGGCGCGGTCGCGCACACCGTCATGTCGGGCTGGCTATTGATGATCTCGGTCATCAGGCTGCGGATCAGCGCCGAATCGTCGACGCACAACACTTTGATCTTCTGCACTGCGGTCATGCCTCCTGCTTTCTTGATTGGGTCGCCGCGTACTGGGCGCCCGGGCTCCCGGCACGCGGGTTCGCCGTCCGCGCGCCGCCGCCGCTGCCGGCCGGTGCGGCGCCGCGCGCGCCGAACAGCTCGATGCGCGGGCGCGCCGGTTGCGGCGGCGCAGGCCGCTTCGCGGCGAACAGCTCGACGTGCGCACGCGTGCGCGCGGCGCGGGCGCGATCGGCCTCGCGCGCGAGCGCGGCTTCGCGCTCGGTCACGCCCGGCACCTGCAGCCGCAGCTTCTTCACCATCGCGCGCCCGCTGTGCGGCATGAACGCGACCTTGCGCGGATGCACGCCCTGCAGGTCTTCCGCGGTGATGCGGATGCGCTCGAGCGCGAGGTAGCGGCGCACGAAATCCGCGTTGCGATCGCCGATGTTGATCGTCGTCATCCCGGCCAGTACGGCCGCGCCGCCGAACACCTTCGCCTCGATGCGCTCACGGCGCCCGCCGGCCTTGATCAGCTCGTTGATCAGCACTTCCATCGCATACGCGCCGTAGCGCATCGATTCCGACGCGGCCGCGCCCGGATCGGCGCCGTCGTCCGGCAGCATGAAGTGGTTCATCCCGCCGATGCCCGCGTACGGGTCGTGCAGGCACGCGGCGACGCACGAGCCGAGCACGGTCATCAGCACCATGTCCTCGGCCGTCGTGTAGAACTCGTTCGGCAACAGCTTCACGCCGGGGCGCTCGAAGTGGTTGTCGAAGTAGCGATTGGTCGCGATCGGCAGTGCGCTCATCCGCGCTCTCCATAGGCGAGCGCACCGCCCGCGTCGCGCGCGCGCGACGGCATCGCGCTCGCCGCGCTCGCCGGCGCGCCGCGCGGCCGTGCGCCCTGCGCGGCGTCGCGCGTCAGTTCGTACACCGTCTGCCCGCGCAGCCGGAACGCCTGCGTCACGTACGTGAAGTTCTCCGAATGGCCGGCGAACAGCAGCCCGCCCGGCTTCACGAGCGGCTCGAAGCGCGACAGCACCTGCCCCTGCGTCGGCTTGTCGAAATAGATCATCACGTTGCGGCAGAAGATCGCGTCGAACGGCTTCGCGATCCCGTAGTCCGCATCGGTCAGGTTCAACTGTTCGAAGCGGATCATCGCGCGCAGCTCGGGGCGCACCTTCACGCGGCCGGCCTGCGCGCCCGTGCCCTTCAGGAAGAAGCGCTTCAGCCGCTCCGGCGACAGGTGCTTGACCTGGTCGTACGTGTAGATGCCGGCTTCGGCCTTCGCGAGCACCTGCGTGTCGAGATCGGTCGCGAGGATCGACGCGCTGCGCGCAGCCGTTTCGCCGAGCGCCTCGATCAGCGTGATCGCGATCGAGTACGGCTCCTCGCCGGTCGACGCCGCCGAGCACCAGACCGATACCGGCGCCGGCCGCGCTTTCACGAACTCGGACAGGATCGGGAAATGGTGCGCCTCGCGGAAAAACGCGGTCAGGTTGGTCGTCAGCGCGTTGGTGAACGCTTCCCACTCGAGCGGATCGTCTTCCTGCTCGAGCAGGTCGAGGTAGTCGCGAAACGTGTCGAGGCCGCGCGCCCGCAGCCGTCGCGCGAGACGGCTGTAGGCCATGTCGCGCTTGTGCTCGGACAGCGAGATGCCCGCGCGTTGGTGGATCAGCGCGCGGATGCGGGCGAAATCCGCGCCGGTGAACGCGAAGTCGCGCCCCGGCTCGCCCGCGCGAGGCGAGGCATCCGGTGCATCGGGTCGAAACGGCGCGCGCGCGTGCGACATGGTTTAGAAGGTCTCCCAGTCGTCGTCGGACGCGCCGGCGGCCGCCAGCGCCGGCTTCTCGCCGTTCAGCGCCGGGCGCACGAGCGCGGGTTTCGCGGCCGGCTTGTCCGCCGGTGCAGCCGTCTTCGCGAGACGCGGGCCGTAACCGCCCGCCGCGGCGGCGCCGCGGGAAGCCGCTGCGTCCTTCTGCGTACGCGCGGCGGCATCGGCCTCGCGCTTCGGTTCGGGGGCGGCGACTGCGGCAGCCGCACGCGACGCCGGCGCGGCGCGGCGCGCCGCCGGCTGGGTCGCCGCCTGCGGCGCCGGCAGCGCGGCGACCGGTGCGTGGCCGCGCGATTCCGACGGCAGCGCGGCCGGTTCGTGCGCGACCGGCCGCGCGACGCCGCGCGCCGGCGCGAGCGCGATGCCGCCCGCGACGCGCCAGCCCGACACGATCGCCTTCATCTGGCGCGTCTGCTCCTCGAGCGACGCGGCCGCGGCGGCCGCCTGCTCGACGAGCGCCGCGTTCTGCTGCGTGACCGCATCCATCTGGCCGACCGCGCGGTTGACCTGCTCGATGCCGGTCGACTGCTCGTCGGACGCGGCGCTGATCTCGCCCATGATGTCGGTCACGCGGCGCACGGCCTGCACGATCTCGTCCATCGTCGAACCGGCGCGCGCGACGAGCGCCGAGCCGCTGTCGACCTTCTCGGCCGAATCGCCGATCAACTGCTTGATTTCCTTCGCGGCGCTCGCGCTGCGCTGCGCGAGCGAGCGCACCTCGCCCGCGACCACCGCGAAGCCGCGGCCCTGCTCGCCGGCCCGCGCCGCTTCGACCGCCGCATTCAGCGCGAGGATGTTGGTCTGGAACGCGATGCCTTCGATCGTGCCGATGATGTCGACGACCTTGCCCGAGCTCGCCGCGATGTCCTGCATCGTCGACACGACCTGGCCGACCACCTCGCCGCCCTGCATCGCGATATCCGACGCATTCACCGCGAGCTGGCTCGCCTGCCGCGCGTTTTCCGCGTTCTGTCGCACGGTGCCCGTCAGTTGCTCCATGCTCGACGCGGTTTCCTGCAGCGATGCGGCCTGCTCCTCGGTGCGCTGCGACAGGTCGGTGTTGCCGGTCGCGATCTCGCGCGCGCCGACGTCGATCGACTCGGTGCCGCGATGCACGGCCTGCACCATCGTCGTGACGGCGTCCTGCATCCGCTTGATGCCGCCGAACAGGCGGCCGATCTCGTTGGTGCTGAACACGCTCACCGGCTGCGTGAGATCGCCGCCGGCGATGCGCTCGAAGTGCGCGATCGCGTCTTCCAGCGGCTTGACGATCAGCCCGCGCAGCGCGAAGCGGATCGCGATCACGACGACGAACGCGATCGCGATGCCGGCCGCGATCAGCGCGATCATCATCGAGATCTGCGACTGCGTCTCGGCCTGACGTTCTTCCGCGCGCTTCTGCAGCGCCGCGATCACGGCCGCCGCCGTCTGGTCGAACGCGACGAACATCGGGCTGATCTTCGTGTCGGCGATCGCGTGATACGCCGCCATGTCGCCCGCGCGCGCCGCGGCGAATTCGGGCTCGACGCCTTCCTTCACGATCGTCGTATACCGTGCGGTGAGCTCGTCGACGAGCGCCTGCTCGATACCGGGCTTCGGCGTCGACTGGAATGCCTGCCAGTTCTGGTTCGACTTCGCATACAGCGCCTGCGCGCGCTCGAGCACCTTCGCGGCCTCGGCCGCATTGCCGGCTTCGGTCAGCGTACGGAAGCGGTCGAGCGCCACGCGCGAGCGCAGCAGGTGCGCGGCCGTGTCGTCGAGCGTATGGATCGCCGGCAGGTCGACGTGCGCGATCTCGTCGAGCGAGCGGCTCGCGTGATTCAGCGCGTAGAGGCCGAGCCCGCCGACCGCGGCGGTCAGGCACACGAGGATGAGTCCGACCGCCGTGAGCGTCGTGCGGATCGACCAGTTATGCAACATTGCAGATTCTCCCGAAATTGCTGCGCGCGCGGCGCGCTTACCCGCCGAGCGTCTCGATCAACGCCATTTCCCGGCTCGACATCAGCTTCTCGATGTCCATCAGGATCAGCATCCGGCCGTCGACCGTGCCGAGGCCCGTCAGGTACTCGGTCGTCAGCGTCGCGCCGAACTCCGGCGCCGGCATGATCTGGTCGGTCTGCAGCGTCAGCACGTCCGACACGCCGTCGACGACCATCCCGACCACGCGGTTCGACACGTTCAGGATGATCACGACGGTCTGGTGGTCGTACTCGACGCGGCCCAGGTGGAACTTGATCCGCATGTCGACGATCGGCACGATGATCCCGCGCAGGTTGATCACGCCCTTGATGAACTCGGGCGCGTTCGCGATGCGCGTGACGCTGTCGTAGCCGCGGATTTCCTGCACTTTCAGGATGTCGATCCCGTATTCCTCGTCACCGAGCGTGAACACGAGGAATTCCTGGCCCGTCGCGTCGCCGTGTTCCGCGTCGCGGCGATTGGTTGCCGCGTTCGCCGCGGCCGGATTGATCATTTGGACTTCAGCAGACACGTTTGCCCCCAATCGGTTGATGGCGAGAATCAGAACATCGCGAGCTCGGCGCCGGCACGGGCGCCGTGCGTCGCACGGGTTTCGCGGTTCAGCGCCGCGACGTCGACGATCAGTGCGACGCTGCCGTCGCCGAGGATGGTCGCCGCCGAGATGCCGTGCACCTTGCGGTAGTTGGTTTCGAGGTTCTTCACGACCACCTGCTGCTGGCCGACCAGCTCGTCGATCAGCATCGCGAAGCGACGCCCCTCGGTTTCCATGATCGTGACGATCCCCTGCGTCGGGTCGGTGCGCGCGTCGTCGACCGAGAACACCTCGTGCAGCGCGACCAGCGGCAGGTATTCGCCGCGCACGCGCACCACGCGCTCGCCGTTGCCGACCGTGTAGATGTCGTCGTTCGACGGCTGCAGCGACTCCATCACGAAGTTCAGCGGCAGGATGAAGATCTCGCTGCCGACCTTCACCGACATCCCGTCGAGGATCGCGAGCGTGAGCGGCAGCACGATCCGCGTGGTCGTGCCGCGGCCGGCCTGCGACGAGATCTCGACGTGGCCGCCCATCGACTGGATGTTGCGCTTCACCACGTCCATCCCGACGCCGCGGCCCGACACGTCGGTCACCGTCTCGGCGGTCGAGAAGCCCGGCGCGAAGATCAGTTGCCACACTTCGTCGTCGCTGATGTTCTCGGAGATCTGCATGCCCTGCTTCGCGGCCTTCGCGAGGATCCGCTCGCGGTTCAGGCCCGCGCCGTCGTCGCTCACCTCGATCACGATGTTGCCGCCGTGATGCGCGGCCGACAGCACGAGCTGGCCGACCGCGTCCTTGCCGGCGGCGACGCGCCTGTCGACGGTTTCGATGCCGTGGTCGAGGCTGTTGCGCACCAGGTGCGTGAGCGGGTCGATGATCCGTTCGATCAGGCTCTTGTCGAGCTCGGTCGCCTGGCCGAACGTGACCAGTTCGACCTGCTTGCCGAGCTTGCCGGCGAGGTCGCGCACGAGCCGCGGGAAGCGACTGAACACGTAGTCCATCGGCATCATGCGGATCGACATCACCGCTTCCTGCAGGTCGCGCGCGTTGCGCTCGAGCTGCGCCATCCCGTTGAACAGGCGGTCGTGCAGCGCCGGATCGAACGCGCTCGCCGTCTCGGCCAGCATCGCCTGCGTGATCACCAGTTCGCCGACGAGGTTGATCAGTTGATCGACCTTCTCGACGCCGACGCGAATCGAGCTGCCTTCGGCGCCGGCCGCGGCCGCGGCGGCCGGGCGGGCGCGCTTGTCGTCGTGGTGCGCGGCGGCCGGCGCCGCGTGGTCGGCCGGTTGCGGTTGAGCGTGCTGTTGCGGCTGCGGCTGCGCTGCGACCGCGGGCGGCTCGGCCGGCGCCGGCGCGGCCGGCTGCGGTGCGGCAGCCTGCGGCGCGAATACCTCGACGCGCGCGGGCTGCGCGGCGGGAGCCGCTTCGACCGCTTCGGCGGCGTCCTGCGCGACGGCCGGTGCCGGCTGCGCGGCCGGCGCCGTGCCGTGCGCGACGCGGATCTGGCTTTCGTCGATCACGAAACAGCACACCGCGACGATATCGTCGGACGGCACGTCCGATTCGACCCACAGCGACAGGTCGGCGCCCGCTTCCTCGCGACCGACGATCCGGCCGAGGTTGCCGAGTTCTTCGGTGAGCAGCGCCTGGTCCTTCGCGTCGACGCCGACCAGCGTGATCTTCAGGTGCGGGCCGCCGGCGCCGGCGTCGGCCGCCGGATGCGCGGCCGCGACGGCCTGCTCGACCACATGGTCGGGCGCGCGGTCGCCGCCGGCGGCCGGCGCTGCGGCGGGTGCGGCCGCCGGCGCCACGGCTGCGGCAACCGGGGCGGCCGGCGCGGGCTCGGCTGCGGCGGCGGACGCACCCGCCCCGCTTTCGGCCTGCAGCCGCTCGAGCTTCGCGCAGATCGCCGCGGCGGCCGCCGCGTCCGGTTCGGCGCTCGCGCGGTAGTCGACGAGCTGGTCGGACAGCACGTCCTTGGTCTCGAGGAACGCGTCGACCATGTCCTTGGTCAGCGTCAGCTCATGGTTGCGCGCGCGGTCGAGCAGCGATTCGAGGATGTGCGTCGTATCGGTCAGCGCGGAAAAGCCGAACGTCGCCGCGCCGCCCTTGATCGAATGCGCGGCGCGGAAGATCGCCGCCAGATCCTCGGGATCGGGCGAATCGACGTCGAGATTCAGCAGCAGCTGCTCCATCTGCGCGAGCAGCTCGTCCGCTTCGTCGAAAAAGGTCTGGTAGAACTGAGTGATGTCGAGAGTCATGCCCGGTCACCGGTTGAATTCGTCGCGTTCATGTCAGGAGGCAGCCGGCTCGGACAGCGTGGCGACCAGATCGACCAGCACGCCCGGGTCGATCGGCTTTTCGATCCAGCCGGTCGCGCCCGCGTCGCGTGCGGCGTCCTTGAACGCGTCGCTGCCCTCGGTCGTCAGCACGAGGATCGGCGTGTCCGCGTACGCGCTCAGCTTGCGCAGCGCGGCGATCACCTCGAGCCCGCTCTTGCGCGGCATGTTCTGGTCGGTCAGGACCAGGTCGTACGGCGCCGTCGCCGCCATGTCGAAGCCGGCTTCGCCGTCCGGCGCCACCGTCACGTCGTAGCCGGCCTGCGCAAGCGTGGCCTGCAGCAGCGCACGCATGGTCGCGGAGTCGTCGATGGCGAGAATGGTTCGGATCATGTCTGTCTCGGAAACGTCAGGGTTTCGGCGTCACGGCGACGGCGCTCGCCACGACCGGACGCACCGCCGGCGCCGGGCCGCCGAGCTGCTGCGCGAGCAGCTTCGAACCGGCCGCGTCGGCGGACAGCGTCGTCGTCGTCGCGTCGTCGCGCATCAGCGCTTCTTCGGATTTGCGATTCAGCACGATCACGCTGATCCGGCGGTTTTCCGGATCGAGCGGATCGGCCTTGTTCAGGTTCTGCGTCGATGCGAGGCCCAGCACGCGCAGCACTTTCGCCTCGTCCATGCCGCCGGAGATCAGCTCGCGGCGCGACGCGTTCGCGCGATCGGCCGACAGCTCCCAGTTGCTGTAGCCGCCCTCGCCGCCCGCGTACGGCACGGCGTCGGTATGACCCTGGACGATGATCCGGTTCGGCACGTCGTTCAGCGTCTTGCCGATCTCGCGCAGGATGTCGCGCATGTACGGCTCGACGTGGTCGCTCGACATCGCGAACATCGGCCGCTTCTGCGTATCGACGATCTCGATGCGCAGCCCCATCAGCGTCGAATCGATGCGGATCTGCTGCTTGAACTGGCGCAGCGTCGGATTGGCCTCGATCGCGGCCATCAGCTTGATCTGCAGGTCGTGCAGGCGCGCCTGCTCGAGCCGTTCGAGCGCGCCCTGCGCCTGTGCTTGCGCATGCTCGTCGACCGGCTTCGCGACGCGCTCGGCGAGCGACGTCGTGCCGTCGGTGCGGCGCAGCGTGCCGGCGTCGACGCTCGACAGGTCGCGGCCGCCGCCGTTGATGATGCTCGAGTCCTGCGAGCTGCGGTCGCCGCTGCCGAGAATCGCGGCCTTCAGCGGCATGTTGAAGTATTCGGCGATCCCCTTCAGCTGCACCGGCGTGACCGAACTCAGCAGCCACATCAGCAGGAAGAACGCCATCATCGCGGTCATGAAGTCCGCGTACGCGAGCTTCCATGCGCCGCCGTGGTGGCCCTTCTTCGCCGGGGCCACCCGCTTGACGACGATCGCGCGATCCTTGCTCTTGCTCATCGGTCGCTCCGCGTCACTTCGCCTTCACGCGGCGCACATGTTCTTCGAGCTCGGAGAACGACGGGCGCTCGGTGGAGAACAGCACCTTGCGGCCGAACTCGACCGCGATCGCCGGCGCATAGCCGTTCAGCGTCGCGAGGATCGTCACCTTGATGCACTGGAACATCTTGGTCGACTCGGCGACGCGCTGCTCCGCGAGGCTCGCGAGCGGCCCGATCAGCCCGTACGACAGCAGGATCCCGAGGAACGTGCCGACCAGCGCCTGCGCGATCATCGCGCCCAGCACCGCGGGCGGCTTGTCGGCCGACGCCATCGTGTGCACGACGCCCATCACGGCCGCGACGATGCCGAACGCCGGCATCGCGTCGCCGACGCGCATCAGCGCGTGCGCCGGGCCTTCGCCTTCCGCGTGGTGCGTCTCGATCTCCTCGTCCATCAGGCTTTCGATCTCGAACGCGTTCATGTTGCCGCCCACCATCAGGCGCAGGTAGTCGGTCAGGAATTCGACGATGTGGTGATCGGCGAGGATCTTCGGGTATTGCGTGAAGATCGGGCTCTTTTGCGGATCGTCGATGTCGGCCTCGAGCGTCAGCGTGCCTTCCTTGCGTGCCTTCGCGAGCAGCACGTAAAGAAGCGCCATCAGCTCCATATAGACGTCCTTCGTGTATTTCGAGCCCTTGAAGAGCGTCGGCAGCACGCGCAGCGTGGCCTTGATGGTCTTGCCGCCGTTGCCGAGGATGAACGCACCGACGCCGGCGCCCACGATCATCAGGATCTCGACCGGCTGGATCAAGGCGCCCAGATGCCCGCCTGCCAGCGCATAACCGCCGAAGACGGACAACAGCGTCACGAGTGTTCCCACGATAATCAGCACTGCCTGTCCCTCACGAAAGACCGGCGGGGAGACCGCCGTTAAACAGGTTTACGGCAGTCGGCAGGAAAACTTTCGCGGCCGCCCGGCGGCGGCCCGACGGTGTTTACCAGAGCAATGCGCGGACGATTCGCGCGGCCCGCGGGCGTCGCCCGTGCGCCGCTCGCGCCCCGTCCCGCCTTGCCCGGCCCGGCGCTCAGGCCGCGGCGGCGGCCAGTTCGGCGCGCGCGGCGGCGGCCTTGCGGGTCTTGCCGGCCCGCGACGGGGGCTGGCACAGGCCGCACACGAAACCTTGATGCGGATCATGCGCATGCGCGACGAAGTGGCCGCCGCAGCGCGTGCACGGCGTCATCTGCAGCATCCCCGAATCGAAGAAGCGCACCAGCGTCCATGCCCGCGTGAGGCTCAGCGCGGCCTCGTCGCCGGACAGATTCACGTGCTCCAGATAGAGCCGGTACGCCTTCACGATCGACTGGATCGGCTCGCAGCGGCCGTGGTCCTGCATGAACCGGTAGATGTTGTAGAACAGCGACGAGTGGATGTTCGGCTGCCACGTCATGAACCAGTCGGTCGAAAACGGCAGCATCCCCTTCGGCGGCGACACGCCCTTCAGTTCCTTGTACAGCTTGATCAGACGGTCCCGCGACAGGCTCGTCTCCGCCTCCAGCAGCTGCAGCCGGGCGCCCAGTTCGATCAGTTCGATGGCGAGGGTGATTTCCTTCACCTCGATCACGACGCTTTTGCTTGCCATGGTGATAACCGTCCGCTTGACGTTGTTCGAATGAATGGCCGATACGCTGCCGACCGGCGCGGCACGCCGGGACAGACGCAAGGGCGGGATGGATCAGCGGACGCCTTCGACCTGCTGCCCGGCCATCAGGATGGCCGAGTGGGCGTGCGTGACGACGTCGCTGCGGCCCTTGTCGGCGAGCGACGACAGCAGCGCGTGATCATCGAAGCGGAAGCGGCACAGCATCTGGTTCGACGCGGCCAGCTTCACGGTCTGGGCGAGCGTGAGGTTGGCGAGCACGTCGGCGAGTTCCTGGGAAATGCCCATGCGGAACATGCCCATCGCCTTGTCTTCCCGCAGCAGGCGCTGCGCGAGGAGGAGGTACGACAGGTTGACCTCTTTGATCTCACTGAGCATTTCGCTGGTAGCGCTCATGATTCCCCCGTTAAAAAGCTTTGCTTTGGCCATTCATGTTATGAAAACGTTTGCTCGATCGATGCGCAGCGGGCGCTCAATCGGCTCGTTTATAGTCTTACAGGGCGAATTTTGGCCAAACGGGATTTATGTCGGTATCAGCGAAGTGGCGTATGCCCTGCAGGATTTGTCTGTAAACCGTGTAGGAATTTTTCCGACAAGGCGAATTGAAAGGGAAGGGCGGAAAAGCGGGTTGCAACGCGAATTCGGTTGCACGGGGTGGATGGCCGCGGCGCGCGTGGCGCAAGGCTTGCCGGCGGGACCCGCCGACAATCGGATCGGTAAAAATTATAGTGCTTTTTCACGATAGCGCAACAATAGTTATGGCTGTCGCGATTCCCGATTCCGCGCCCTTTTTCTCGGGGTTTTCGCGTATTTCATCGTGTAACAAGCCTTAAGTGTTTGAAAAAACACTCGAACCCCGCAGGGCGATATCGATAATGAACTCCAATGGGCGGCGGCGCGAGCCGTGCCGGCCCGCCCCGCAGCTTGCCGACCGGCGCCCCGCGCACCCCGCCCGCGGCCCGGCCACGTACCGCGAACCGCGTGCGTCGGCAAGTTCCGCCACCTTGTACGGATCCGCATCGGCGCCGTCGCGCCGTCGGATCGACACAGGAGAACACCCATGCGAATTGCCCAGATCGCGCCGCTTTACGAAGCCGTCCCGCCGAAACTCTACGGCGGCACCGAGCGCGTCGTGTCCTACCTCACCGAGGCGCTCGTCGAACTCGGCCACGACGTGACGCTGTTCGCCAGCGGCGACTCCGTCACGTCGGCCCGCCTCGAGGCGGCGTGGCCGCGCGCGCTGCGGCTCGACCCGTCGGTCCGCGATTCGATGGCGCCCCATATGCGGCTCCTCGAGCAGGTCGCCCGGGTCGCGCACGAATTCGACGTGCTGCACTTCCACCTCGACTATCTGCCGTTCCCGCTGATGTCGCGCCTCGACACGCCGTACGTGACGACGCTGCACGGCCGCCTCGACCTGCCGGAGCTGCAGCCGGTGTTCGACGCGTTCCCGGATTCGCCGGTCGTGTCGATCTCGAACAACCAGCGCAAGCCGCTGCCGCAGGCCGCGTGGGCCGGCACCGTGTACCACGGGCTGCCCGACACGCTGCTCACCCCGCAGGACGTGAAGCCCGAATATCTCGCGTTCCTCGGCCGGATCTGCCCCGAAAAGCGTGTCGACACCGCGATCCGGATCGCCGCGCAAAGCGGGCTGCCGCTGAAGATTGCCGCGAAGGTCGACAAGGCCGACGCGGACTACTTCAAGGAAGTGATCGAGCCGCTGCTCGACCAGGCGCATGTCGAATTCATCGGCGAGATCAACGAAGCGCAAAAGCCGGCGTTCCTGTCCGGCGCGAAGGCGCTGCTGTTCCCGATCGACTGGCCGGAGCCGTTCGGCCTGGTGATGATCGAGGCGATGGCCTGCGGCACGCCGGTCGTCGCG
Organism: Burkholderia sp. NRF60-BP8; assembly: GCF_001522585.2. Lineage (NCBI taxonomy): Bacteria > Pseudomonadati > Pseudomonadota > Betaproteobacteria > Burkholderiales > Burkholderiaceae > Burkholderia > Burkholderia sp. NRF60-BP8. The sequence continues at coordinate 209,307 of NZ_CP013373.1, read as the reverse complement.
TTCAACCGCGGCTCGGTGCCGGAAGTGATCGAGGACGGCGTGACCGGCTTCATCGTCGAAGACGTGCAGGGCGCGGTCGGCGCGCTGCACCGGATCGACAGCCTGTCGCGCAGCGCGATCCGCGCGCGTTTCGACACGCGTTTCAGCGCGAAGGCCATGGCGCAGCGTTACGTCGAAACTTACGAATCGCTTTGCGCGGCAACCAAGCAACCGGCATTGCGCCGGGTCGCGGGCGCCTGACACGGAAATCCGCACGGAAAATATTCCGGTAAATCCGCGCCGAAATCGGCGCGCAAAACAAAAGAGCCGCATCGTCGATGCGGCTCTTTCTATTCGGCTTGCGCTCACTCGATCAGGAAACGATCGCGGTTTTTGCCGGCGATCCAATTCGGCGGCTTGCCGCGCCCGCTCCAGGTTGCACCCGACTTCGGATCGCGGTATTTCGGCGGCAGCGGCGCCTTCTTCGGCGGACGCCCGCGCCGCGCCCGCTCCGCGAAGCCCAGGTCCTGGGCCGTCAGGCCATACTCGGCAATCATTCGCTGGACATCGGCAATCACCGCTGCCACTTCCTGGCGGCGCACGTCGTCCGCCTGGGCCTGCAGATCGGCGATCTGCGCCTTGAGTTTCGCGTATTGAGACATTTTTCGACTCCCCTTTTCGATGATGCGGCCCCGGCGAATCCGGCCGGGACACCAACATCCGTTACGTCGTCCGCACTGCCGCCCTGCCCTTCGAAATTAATGCTGCCATCTTTAACCGAATCGCCTATATCGAGAATGCGGACTTATTCTAATAAAAGGCATTCGTCAGCCATTCAAATTTAACAATCGTTTACCCTCCTGCGCCCGATTCATTTCCTATAATCCAGACCAATTCCGGACGACGGAATAAATTCGTTGCGTCGTTCGGGGTCTTCAACCCACTTGAACGAGGTCCTTAGATGAATCTTTCTCAGCGTCTCGCTGCAGAGGTATTCGGCACGTTCTGGCTGGTGCTCGGCGGGTGCGGAAGCGCCGTGCTGGCCGCCGCCTTTCCGGGCCTCGGCATCGGCTTTGCCGGCGTCGCACTCGCCTTCGGCCTGACCGTACTGACGATGGCATTCGCAATCGGCCACATCTCGGGCTGCCACCTGAACCCGGCGGTAAGCGTCGGCCTGACGGTCGCCGGCCGCTTCCCGGCGCGCGATCTCGTGCCGTACATCGTCGCGCAAGTCGTCGGCGCCACGCTCGGCGCGTTCGTGCTGTACCTGATCGCAACCGGCAAGCCGGGTTTCGATGTCGTCGGCAGCGGCTTTGCGACGAACGGCTTCGGCGATCGCTCGCCCGGCCATTACTCGCTCGCCGCATCGTTCATCTGCGAAGTCGTGATGACGGGCTTCTTCCTGTTCGTGATCCTCGGCGCGACCGACAAGCGCGCGCCGGCCGGCTTCGCGCCGATCGCGATCGGGCTGTGCCTGACGCTGATTCACCTGATCTCGATTCCGGTCACCAATACGTCGGTGAACCCGGCGCGCTCGACCGGCCCGGCGCTGTTCGTGGGCGGCGACGCGATCGGCCAGCTCTGGCTGTTCTGGGTCGCGCCGCTGATCGGCGCGGTACTCGCAGGGATCATCTACCCGCTGGTCGCCGGGCGTGACGACGCCGTCGACCTGCTGCCCGCATCAGCTCGCACAAGCGAATAAAACGTTACGGGGTCAAGCGAGCAGAGCAGCGAGCCTCACGCTGTCGAAGAACATCGAGGCAGGCAATTTCGACGGGCGCCCCTGGCGCCCGTTTTTCATTGCTGCACGGAAAACGCCGCCGGCGCGGGCGCTCAGGACGCGACGACGTCGTCCTCGAGCGAGAACAGCGTGCGCAGGTGGCGGGCGACGCCCGCGTCGAAGTTGTTGCCGATCCGCGGGATGTGCGGCAGCCGCGCCACCAGGTCGGGGTTCGCGTTGTTCATCATGAATGCGTGACCGGCGGTTTCGAGCAGGTCGATGTCGTTCATGTTGTCGCCGAACGCGATGCAGTGGCCGGCGTCGATGCCGAGCCGCGCGAGCACCGTGCGCAGCGCGCGCCCCTTCGACACGTTCGCGGTCATCACTTCGAGGCAGTCGGGCAGCGAGTACGTGACGTACAGCGTATCGCCGAACTGCACGCGCATCTGCTCGGCGACGACCGCCAGATCGGCCGGTTCGCCGATATACAGCACCTTCGCGATCGCCGCGCCGTCGTGCGCGGCCATGTCGATCACTTCGTACCGGAAGCCCGAATCCTGGTGGAATTCGAGCAGGTGCGGCGCTTCGCGGTCGATCAGCCAGCCGTCGTTGGTGAACAGGTTGACGATCACGCGGCCATGCGCGCCGACGACTTCCGGCTGCACCAGGCTGCGCACGACCGCTGCGTCGATGTCCTGCGCGTGGATCGTCGTGTCGTCCGGCGCATGCACGCGCGCGCCGTTCGACGTGATCAGGTACGGCCGAATGCCGAGGACATCGCGAATGCCGGCGACGTCCGCATAATGGCGCCCCGTGGCGATCACGAACTGCACGCCGTCGCGGTCGAGCCGACGAACGGTGTCGATCGTGTACGGGTCGAGCTGGTGGTCGCTGTTCAGCAGCGTACCGTCGAGATCGGTGGCGATGACTTTGTACATGGGACGGGAGAGTGGCGCTCGCGGCACGGAGGAAGCGTCATTTTAACGTCGTGCCCGACAGCGCGCCGGGCGGTTGCCGGCACCGCGCCGCCTGACGCGCTGCTGCGGCGCGGCATCTGCTGCACGCGCCGCTCGCCTTAACCGCCCGCCGCGGCCCTGGCCGACTTGGCCGACTTGGCCGACTTGGCCGATCTGGCCGATCTGGCCGATCTGGCCGAACTAGCCGCCCTCCGCCGCCCGCAACGCCTGCAGCGCGAGCCGCAGCGCACCATGCGCCGAATCGTCGAACGGCGCGCGCAGCCGTGCGGCGTGCCGCACCGGCACGGCCGGCGCGAGCGCGTCCGCCAGCCCACCGCACAGCGCGACCGGCAGCGCCTGCTGCGGATCGAGCGCGTCGATCATCTTGCCGATCTCGTCGCCGGCTTGCGCGATCAGCGCGCTCGCGACCGGATGCGCGCGGTGCGCGAACACGATCGGCGCAAGACGCGCGTAGGCCGTCTGGTTCGCGTCGCACGACCACTCGACGAGCGCGTCGCGGTTCTGCGCGCCCGTTTCCGCAAGGAGAGCCGTGGCGAACACGTCGCGCGGCACGCGGCCGTCGAGCGCCTGTTGCGCATAGGCGAGCGCGCGCACGCCGAGCCACGCGCCACTCGCTTCGTCCCCGGACGGAAAGCCGAAGCCGCCCGCGATCCGGCACGCGCCGGCCGCATCGAGCGCCGCCGCGATGCTGCCGGTGCCGAGCGCGACGATGAGCCCCGGCGCGCCGCCGTGCGCGCCGACGACGGTCGTGTACGCATCGCTCTCGATCGCGAGCGCGCCGAGCGGCGCCTTGGCGCGGAACGCGGCGAGCCACGCCGCGTTGTTGACGCCGGCGAGCCCGCAGCCGAGCGCGCACTGCGACCACTCGAACACGAGACCGGCCTGCGAGAACGCGTCCGCGCAGGCCGCGCCGATCGACGCCCAGGCGCGCTCGATACCGAGGCCGAGCCCCGACGGACCGCCGCGCCCCTGCGCCAGCTCGCGCCCGTGCCGGTCCGCCAGCACCGCGCGCGTGCCCGTGCCGCCGCCGTCGATGCCGATCGCAAAAAGTAATGCCGCCATGCCTTCATCCCGCTGATTCGAACAGGCGCCAAGCTTAACCGGATCGGCGCCGCGCGCCCATCTGCCGTTCGGCCGGCTATCCCGCCAAAAGGGCTTCCGCTATGCTGGCGCGATCGAATCGACACTGAAAACGAGGCAGACGATGTCGCAGCGGTGCAACTGGGTGAAGACGGAAGCGGACGCTCACTATCACGATACCGAGTGGGGCGTGCCGTCGCACGACGATCGCCACCTGTTCGAAATGCTGATCCTGGAAGGCGCGCAGGCCGGGCTGTCGTGGTCGACGATCCTGAACAAGCGCGCGGGCTATCGCGAAGCATTCGCCGATTTCGACGTCGACGCCGTCGCGCGCTTCACGCCCAAGCGCATCGAGAAGTTGCTGGAGAACCCGGGCATCGTGCGCAACCGCGCGAAGGTCGAAGCGGCGGTGACCAACGCGCGCGCGGTGCAGCGCATCCGGGAAGAGCACGGGTCGCTCGCCGCGTTCCTGTGGTCGTTCGTCGGCGACACGCCGGTTCAGAATGCGTGGCAGTCTTACCGCGACGCGCCCGCGTCCACCGAGCAGTCCGACGCGCTCAGCAAGGCGCTGAAGGCGTACGGCTGCAAGTTCATCGGCTCGACGATCTGCTATGCGCTGATGCAGGCGACCGGCATGGTCAACGATCACGAAGCCGGCTGCCCTTGCCACGCACGATGCGCGGCGCTCGGCGGCAAGCAGCCGGCACGCCGGCGCAAGGCGGGCTGACGGCGCAGGGGCAAACTCGCTACGGACGCCGCGCCGCTGCCCTGCGGCGGTGGCACCGTCCGCTTGCCGCTTGTTACTTGACGCTTGTTATTTGCCGTTCGGCCTTTACCGCGCCGCGCGCGACGACGCCGATACGACCGCCCGCGCGCTCCGCGCAGCTCGCACGCGTGCGCTGCGCTTCTTCACCCAGATGCAGATGCCCGTCACGCTCAGCATCGCGATCACGATGCCGAGCACGCTCACGGCGACACGTCCGGCGACACCGGCGATCCGCCCCGAGTGCAGCGGAAACTGCGCCTGCATGAACAGGTCGCCGGCCGAACCGCGGCCCGGCACCTGCGCGGCGACGGGCTTGCCGGTCACCACATTCCAGTACAGCCACGCGTTGCCGAGCCCGACGTCGCCATGGTCGTTGCCGGGCATGAAGAACCCGACCGCATAGGCATTCATCGCCGGGGCGAACAGCAGCGCACCCGGCGGCGCGGCGATTCCCGCGTCGCGGCCGGCCGAGCGCGCGATCTCGACGATTCGCTCGCGCGGCAATACCGGGCTGCCCGGCGGGGCCGGCGGGAAATGTTCGGGATTCGTGTACGGCGTTTCGGCGAGCGGCGACACCAGCGAGACCAGCGGGCGCACGACGGGCACGGCAAGGTTCATCGAAATCGACGTGACCGCGACGATGAGCAGCAGCCCCCACACCCACACGCCACCCGAGCGGTGCAGGTCGAACACGAGCGGATAGCCGCCGCGCCGCACGCGGAACGCGAACGACTTGCGCCAGCTTTTCAGGTTCGGAAACGCGAGCACGAGCGCGATCAGGCTGTCGATCGCCCACACGATGCCGACGACGCCCATCACCCAGAACCCGAAATTGATCCCGCCGTACACGGGCAGGAACAGCGAGTAGTGCAGCCGGTAGATGAACGGCATCAGGTCGAGCCGCGCGAGCGACGGCGCGCCCCATTCGCGGCGGCCCTGCACCGTGCCGGTCGCGGGATCGACGGCGATCTGGCTGAAACCGAGTGCGTACGGCTGGCCGGTTGCCGGATCGGTACGCGGCATCACGCCCGCCTGCAGCGTGTGCCCCGGTTCGATCGCGAGCGGCAGATAGGTCACCTGCACGCGCGGATCGGCGGCCTCGATGCGCGCCGCGAGCTCGAGCGGCGCAAGCGGCGCAAGCGGCGCCGCGCCGCTGCGCGCGATATAGAAATCCGGGTTCAGCGCCGCGTCGAGTTCGTGGTCCCACGCGATCAGCGCGCCGGTGAGCCCCGCGACGAACAGGAACAGCGCGATGGCGAGCCCGAACCAGCGGTGCAGGCGCACAAGAAACGGTCGCAGGAACGCGTTCATCGCGTGCGCGGCGAAAGAAAAGCGGGCCGGCACGAGCGGCGGCCCCGATTCCACGAAATGCAGTTCATTTGATGTCGGGCGCCGCGCAACGATCGTCCGGCCGGGTCGGGCGAGGCCGGATGCCCTTGTACGCGGCATGGAATTGTTGCGCGGTTGGCGGGTTTTGATACGATGCGCGACATTTTAACGCAATGCGAATGATTCTTACTCGCATTTTTACTCGCTCGCCATGACCGTCTGCCTCGCCCGCCCGCCTGTCCGTCCACGCCGCGTGGCCGCCGCTCTCGCCTGCCTTGCCGCGTCGCTCGCGCACGCGGACGATTCGCCCGGCGACGCCGCGGTACTGCCCGCCCTCAACATCACGGCCGCGCATGATTCGCCGCAACACTTGACCGACACGATCTCGACGGGTGCGCTCGGCACCCGCCGCCAGCTCGACACGCCGTTCTCGACGACCATCGTCACGTCGGAAGAGCTCGAGGCCCGCCAGCCGTACAAGCTCGGCGACGTGTTCGCGAACGACGCGTCGGTGTCGGACAACAGCGGCGCCTACAGCGCCTGGGCCAGCTACATGACGGTGCGCGGCATGCAGCTCGACTGGCAGAACGGCTACAAGATCGACGGACTGCCGTTCGTCACGTACGGCATCACGATGCCGTACGAGCAGCTCGATCGCGTCGAACTGCTGAAGGGGCTCGGCGGCTTCCTGTATGGCTTCGTGACGCCGGGCGGCGTCGTCAACTACGTGACGAAGCAGCCGGGCGCCGAACCGGTGCGCAGTGTCGACATCGGTTACCGGAGCACCAACGTGTGGACCGAGCATGTCGATCTCGGCCAGCGCTTCGGGCCCGACCACATGTTCGGCGCGCGGCTGAATGCGACCCACGAGGAAGGCAAGACCTACAACGACGGCAACATCCGCCGCGACAGCGTGTCGCTCGCGCTGCAGGCGAACCTGACGCGCGACCTGTCCGTGTCGTTCGGCGCGCTGTACCAGGACCGCCGCACGACGGGCCAGACGCCGTCGATCTTCACCGGCAGCTATCCGGGCGGCGCGCTGCCCGCGACGATCAGCGGCGGATCGACGAACCTGGGCGGCAAGGACCAGTACCTGAACACGAACCTGCAGCTCTATACGACCGGGCTGCAATACCAGCTCGCGCCCGACTGGCAGCTCGACGTCACGTACAGCTACAGCAAGGCGACGCGCCGGCGTAACGAAAGCACGCTCTACCTGCAGGACGCGGCCGGCTACTACACCGACAGCCGCTACGTCGGCATGGAGGATCACCGCTTCAGCCAGTGGCGCGCGATGGTCGAGGGCAAGGTACGCACGGGCCCGTTCAGCCACCAGATCGTGCTCGGCGCATCGTGGCAGAAGCAGGCGAACGACTATTCGGCGAACAGCGTGTTCGTGCCGCTCGGCGCCGGCAACCTCTATGCGCCGAATCCGTACCGCTACGAGAGTCCGCACGGTTTCATCCAGTACCGCACGAGCGAGATCGTGCAGAAATCGCTGTTCGCGAGCGACACCGTGCAGTTGACCGAGCGCTGGTCGGTGCTGGCCGGCGTGCGCTACATGAACTACACGCAGCGCGCGTTCCAGGCGAGCGGCGTCGAGGACCCCGGCTATCGCCAGAACGGCGTAGTGACGCCGACCTTCGCGGTGATGTTCAAGCTCGCGCCGACGACCACCGCGTACGCGAGCTACGCCGAGTCGCTCGAGCCCGGCAGCCGCGTGAACGACGTCTACGCGAACGCGGGCCAGGTGCTCAAGCCGTTGCGCAGCAAGCAGTACGAGCTGGGGATCAAGAGCGAGCACGCGCGCTGGAGCGCGACGGCCTCGCTGTTCCGCATCGAGCGCAGCGCCGAATACGCGAACGCCGCGAACGTCTACGTGCAGGACGGCGAATCGATCATTCAGGGGATCGAGGTCGGCGCGCGCGCGAAATTCGGCGCGCACTGGAACGCGGGCGTCGACGCGATGCTGCTCGACGCGTGGTACGCGAACGGGATCGGCAACAATGGCAACCGCGTGGCCGGCGCGCCGCGCTTCGTGCTCGCCGGCGACCTCGGCTATGCGGTGCCGGGCGTGCCGGGGCTGACGCTCGGCGTCGACGCGAAATTCACCGGCGCGACGCCGCTGCGCGCGGCCGGCGGCCTCGACGCACCGGGCTTTCTCGTCGTCAACGCGGGCGCCCGTTACCTGACGCGGGTCGGACGGCACGACGTGACGCTGCGCGCATCGATCGACAACGTGTTGAACCGCCGTTACTGGGAATACCAGTACGCGGACTACGTGAAGCCGGGCGACCCGCGCACGGTGAGCCTGAGCGCGAAGATCGATTTCTGAACGCCGCGGCCGGCGGCCGCAACCCGCTGGCCGCAGGGTCTCGCCAGCCGGCGGGAACACCCGCGCCGCAATGGCCCCGGGATTTTCCCGGCCCGCAAAAGCAAAACGGCGGAGCGGCCTCTTTCGAGGCACACTCCGCCGTTTTGCGGCGAACCGGCAGACGCTCTTAGTGGAGCTTCTTCGGCAGCATCTGGCTGCGCAGACGCTTGTGCAGGCGCTTGACGGCTGCTGCCTTCTTGCGCTTGCGGACTGCGGTCGGCTTTTCGTAAGACTGGCGCTCACGCAGTTCAGCGATCAGGCCATTTTTTTCGATAGCGCGACGAAAGCGGCGAATCGCCACTTCGAACGGCTCGTTTTCTTTCAGAAGAATCGTCGTCATGTCGTTCCTAAATTGCTTAAACGGTCAAAAACGTAGCGGCCAAGCGCCACGCACCGGCCATCCGAGCGTTCCCACAACAGGCGAAACGAGCGGAAATACGGCCTCGGAGGCCGGAAAAGAGAGGCGGAAAGCACCGCGAGTACGCTTCACAACCGCGTGCAGCGCCGCGTTTGACTGCCAGCAGACATGCCGAAACCGGCAAAGGCGTGACAGAAAATCTCAATTCAGCCCGCCATCATAGCAGGGAATCACAGACAAAACCACCCTTTTGTCGGTCGTGTGCGCACAGCGTCGCGACTGCGTCTCCGCGCCTGTTTCTGCCCCGTTTAATCCGGCGCCGTGCTGCGCCGGTCCGAATTGACAAAGAAGGATAAAAAATCGGGCCGAATCTGCAAGCGCCCCTCAAGTTTTGTTTTGGTGCGCCGAAATCCTGCTCTGAGGCGGCCAGCAATGAACGAGTGCTTCCGCCGACGCCAAAACGGCTTTCCAGGGCTTTCGGCTTACACAGGAGATTTTTCCATGCTCGGAATTAACAGCAACATCAACTCGCTGGTTGCACAGCAGAACCTCAACGGCTCGCAAAACGCCCTGTCCCAGGCCATCACGCGCCTGTCGTCGGGCAAGCGCATCAACAGCGCAGCGGACGACGCGGCAGGCCTCGCGATCTCGACCCGGATGCAGACCCAGATCAATGGTCTGAACCAGGGCGTGTCGAACGCCAACGACGGCGTGTCGATGATCCAGACGGCATCGAGCGCACTGTCGTCGCTGACGAACAGCCTGCAGCGTATCCGCCAGCTGGCCGTCCAGGCGTCGACGGGCACGATGTCCACGACCGACCAGGCAGCACTGCAGCAGGAAGTTGCGCAGCAGATCCAGGAAGTGAACCGTATCGCGTCGCAAACGACGTACAACGGCACGAACATCCTGAACGGCAACGCAGGCATCGTGTCGTTCCAAGTTGGTGCGAACGTCGGCCAGACGATCTCGCTGGATCTGAGCCAAAGCATGTCGGCCGCACAGATCGGCGGCGGCCTGGTGCAGAAGGGTCAGACGGTCGGCACGGTGACGGGCCTGAGCCTCGACGCCAGCGGCGCGTACACGTCGGCGGCGGCGTCCGTAACGGTTACCGCGATCAACGTGCTGTCGGACGGTAAGGGTGGCTACACGTTCACCGACCAGAACGGCGGCGCCATCTCGCAAACCTATGCTCAGTCCGTGTTCGGCTCAAACGCAACGGGCGGCACGGGCGCGGCAGTCGGCGCTCTGACGCTCCAAACGAGCGCAACCAGCGCCGGTGGCAGCAGCATGTCGGCAGCGGCACTCACCGCGGCCACGAACGCCGTTGCGCAGATCAACGCAGTCAACAAGCCGGCAACCGTGTCGGGCCTCGACATCAGCACGGTCAGCGGGGCGAACGTCGCGATGGTGTCGATCGACAACGCGCTGCAGACGGTGAACAACGTGCAGGCGGCACTCGGCGCGGCGCAAAACCGCTTCACGGCAATCGCCACGGCGCAGCAGGCAGAATCGACCGACCTGTCGTCGGCACAGTCGCAGATCACCGACGCGAACTTCGCGCAGGAAACCGCGAACATGTCGAAGAACCAGGTGCTGCAGCAAGCAGGCATCTCGGTGCTCGCACAGGCGAACTCGCTGCCGCAGCAGGTCCTGAAGCTCCTGCAGTAATCGCGTAGCAACCGACGGCCGGGCCCCGCATAACGCGCGGCCCGGCCGCAGGCACTTGGCGCGCGGGGCGTTGCCCCGCCGCCAGGTCTTCCCCCAGAATTCCACGGATCACCCGCCGCACGGAGCACTACGATGTCGACGATCAATCCCGCCGTCACCGCCGCCAACAACTCGGCCAACAGCGCGCTGCAGCAAGCCGCCCAATCGATCATCAGCGGTTCGACCGGCAACTCGTCGATGGACGTCAACTCGCTCGTGACGGCACTCGTCAATGCGAAGACCGCGGGTCAGGCCGCCGCGCTCAACGCGCAGCAAAGCAGCGACAACACCCAGATTTCCGCGTACGGCGCGCTGTCGGCCGCGCTGAGCGCCCTGCAGGCCAGCCTCACGACGCTGTCGAACGGCTCGCTGCAGAACACCTTCACCGCGACCGCGAGCGGCACCGGCCTCACCGCGACCGCGGGCGCCGGCGCGGTGGCCGGCAGCTACTCGGTCGGCGTCACGCAGATCGCGACGTCGCAGTCGCTGTCGTCGGCCGCGTTCGGCGCGTCGACCGCGCTCGGCACCGGCACGATGACGCTGTCGCTCGGCAGCCAGTCGTTCACCGTCGACGTGAACAACACCAACAACACGCTGTCCGGCATCGCCGCCGCGATCAACTCCGCGACCGGCAACCCGGGCATCGTCGCGTCGGTCGTCAACGGCAGCGACGGCGCGCACCTCGTGCTCAGCTCGACGCCGACCGGCGCGGCGAGCACGATCGGCGTCGCCCTCAGCAACGTCGCGGGCGACAACGGCCTGTCCAGCCTCGGCGTCACGTCGACGGCCAGCACGACGGGCGGCCAGTCGACGATCACGTCCGCGAACGGCAGCGCCGCGTGGAAGCAGAGCACGGCCGCGCAGGACGCCGCGTTCACGATCAACGGGATCGCCGGCACGAGCGCGAGCAACACCGTGACGAGCGCGATCACCGGCGTCACGCTGAACCTGACCAGCGCCGCCGTCAGCGCCACGCAGCCGCAAACGTTGACGGTCGCGACCGACACGAAATCCCAGGCCGCCGCGATCAACAACTTCGCGACGCTCTACAACACGCTCGTCACGACGATGGGCTCGCTGTCGAGCTTCACGTCCGGCGCGTCGTCGCAAGGCCCGCTGCTCGGCGACTCGACGCTCAACACGATCAAGAATGCGCTCGCGTCGATCGTCGCGAGCGGCGTGAACAGCAACGGCTCGACGGTCAACCTCGCGTCGATCGGCGTCACGCTGCAGGCCGACGGCACGCTGAAGGTCGACAGCACCGCGCTCAACGGCGCGCTGCAGAACAATCCGACGGGCGTCGCGTCGCTGTTCAACTCGACGAACGGGATCGGCGAGCAGTTGACGACGAACATCACGAACTACACGAAGACGAACGGTTTGATCGCCGCGCGCACGACCGCGCTCAGCAACGATCTGAAGAACGTCGCCCAGCAGCAGACGACGCTGACGAACTACGCGGCACAGCTGACCACCCAGTACCAGGCGCAGTTCACCGCGCTCAACACGCTGATGGCGACGATGAACAGCAACTCGCAATACCTGACCCAGCTGTTCGGCGGCGCGAACAGCGGCGGCGCGCTGGCGAACAACAAGAGCTGACCGCTAGCCGGACAGGAGAGCCTCGATGGAACAGACCGAACTGATCGCCCGGATCGACGCGCTGACCGACTCGATCGAACACGCGGCCACGATGGCCGACTGGGCCGAGGCCGTGCGCCTCGCCGATGCGCGCTGGCAGCTCGTCGCGCTGCTCTCGACCGATCAGCCGCCCGTCGGCATCGCCGCGATCCGCCGCATGCAGGTCAGCAACGACCGCATCTTCGCCGACGCGCAACGCGCGCAGCAGGAGCTGACCGACGAATACCAGGCGGCGATGAGCCGCGTGCAGGCTGTCGGCCAGTACCAGAGCATCGCGAGCCGTTGAGACGCGCCGCGCGGCGTGCTCGACACGTGCGCGCCGCCCACCCGACAACAAGAACTACGCGCTGATGTGAGGGCGTGCTCGTTCGCCTCCCCGCCCGCCTCGTGCGGGCGTTTTTTTGGGGTGTCGCCAGCCGCACCACCCCTCCGTCGGCCGACCGGTCAATCGGCCAAACTGACCGGGCTTTTCCCGTCATCTCGCGGCATCGGCGCGACGGCGCGCTACCGATAATGGTATCGACCGACTTTCCGCAGATTTCATCATGTTCTCGACCGAACCGCCCGCCTCCGCCGCGCTCACGCCTGAACAGCAGCTTGCGCAGGACATTGCGCTCGTCATGGAGAACGCGCTCGAGCGCCAGCGCAGCGGCGCATTCGACGACGCCCGGGCGCTGTACGAGGCCATCCTCGACGCGGTGCCCGCGCATGGCGACGCGCACTACAACCTCGCGGTGCTGATGGTCGATACGGGTCAGGCGGCCGATGCGGTGCCGCATTTCGAAGCCGCCATCGGCGCGAACCCGGACAACGGCTACTACTGGGTCAGCTACATTCATGCGCTGCATCGCACCGGGCAAACGGCCGCCGCATGGATCGCGGTCGAAATCGCGCAGCAGCGCGGTGTACGAGGCCCGGCGCTCGACGGGCTGATCGCGCAACTGGCGTCGCCCGACGTCGTGCTCGCGACGGCAGCGGTCGCGGCCCCGAGCGACATCGACACGGCGATCGTCCAGGAAATCGCGGCCGGCGCGACAGCCGAACAGCGCGACGCCGGCAAACCGGTCCGTCGCCCCAATCAGACGCTGCTGCAAAAGCACGCAGCGCTGTTCGACAGGCACAAGCACGCGGAAGCCACCGCGCTTGCGCGGCAGTTGGTCGCCGATTACCCGAAAGACGGCGCATGCTGGCGCGCGCTGTCCGCATCGCTTCACCGGGAAGGCCACTTCGCGGAGATGATCGAAGCGGGCTTTCGCACGATCGAATTGCTGCCGGACGAAGTCCTCGTGCGCATCCTGCTCGCCGATACGCTGCGGATGATGAACCGTCTCGCGGAGGCCGACGAGCAGTGCAAGCGCCTGCTCGAGCTCCAGCCCGATCACGCGGAGGCCATGCGGATTCGCGGTCTCGTGCTGTTCGCGCTGCGCCGCACAGATGAAGCGATCGCGGCCTGCCGACGGGCGGTCGAGCTTGCGCCGGGCGCCGCTGCACCATGCGGCACGCTCGGCTTCGTGCTGCTCGAACTGGGCGCGACGCAGGAAGCGATCGGCTGGCTGAAGCGCTCCATCGAAATCAATCCGGCCGACAGCGTCACCCACAGCAGCATGCTGTTCTGTATCGCGCACAGCAGCGACTTCGATCCGCAGACGCTCGTGGCGGAACACCGCAAGTTCGGCGAGCGCTACGACAATCAAAAGCGCAAGCGCGCGGCCGTGTTCTCGAACTCGCGCGACCCGGCGCGCAAGCTGCAGGTCGGCTTCGTGTCGGGCGACCTGTTCAGCCACGCGGTCGCCTCCTACGCAGTGCCCGTGATCGAGCATCTCGCGGCCGATCCCGGCATTGCGATGCACTTCTATCACAATCACTTCGAGGAAGATCACACGTCCGAGCGTTTCAAGGCCCACGCCACGACCTGGCGCAACGTCGCCGGCATGAGCGACACGGCCTTCCTCGAACGCGTACGCAACGACCATATCGACATCGTGATCGACCTGTCGGGTCATACCGGCCGCAACCGGCTCGTTGCGCTGGCGCAGCGCGCGGCGCCGGTTCAAGCGTCGTGGATCGGCTACCCGGCCACGACCGGCCTGAGCAAGATGGACTACTACCTGACGGACCGCTTCGTCGCGCCGCACGGCGCATTCGACGACCAGTTCGTCGAACAGATCGTGCGACTGCCCGCGATCGCGCCGTTCATGCCGCCGCCGAACTGTCCGCCCGTGAACGTGCTGCCGGCGCTGCACAACGGCTATACGACTTACGCCAGCTTCAACCGCCTGAACAAGCTGAGCCCGCACGTGATCGAGGTTTGGGCGCGCGTGCTGCACGCGGATCCGACCGCGCGCATGGCGCTCGGCGCGATCGGCAGCGACGGCGACCAGCAGACGCTGACCGCATGGTTCGCGGCCGCCGGTATCGACGCCAACCGCCTGACGTTCCACCGGCGCTCGAACATCCCCGTCTACATGCAGCAGCATCACGGCGTCGACCTCTGCCTCGACGCGTTCCCGTACACCGGTTCGACGACGACGCTGAATGCGCTATGGATGGGCGTGCCGACCGTGACGATCCCCGGCGCGACGATGGCCGGGCGCGGTAGCGCGGGCTGGCTGCAGCATGTCGGGCTCGATGCGTACATCGCGACGGACGAGAACGATTTCGTCGCGAGGGCGCTGGCGCTCAGCCGCGACACCGCCGCGCTGCAGGCGCTTCGCGCCGGCCTGCGCGCGCGCTGCGGAGCGTCCGCCGCGTTCCGCCCGGCCGTCGTCGCGGCCGGGCTGTCGTCGGCGCTGCGCACGATGTGGACCCGCTGGTGCGCGGGAGAGCCCGTCACCGCATTCGACACGCCGCTGTTCGACGACGTGACGACCGCACAGGCCGCGGCCGACGCCTGAGCGCCGCGCGTTATCGAGAGAGACCACCATGACCGCCAACCTGCCCGCATCGTCCGTCGCGCAACTGCCGCACGAACGCATCTACGTCACGCAACCGCACCTGCCGCCGCTCGCGGAATTCCTGCCGTATCTCGAGAAGATCTGGGAGAGCCGCACGCTGACGAATGGCGGCCCGTTCCACCAGCAGTTCGAGCGCGCGCTGTGCGACTATCTCGGCGTGCCGTACCTGTCGCTGTTCGCGAACGGCACCCTCGCGCTCGTCACCGCGCTGCAGGCACTGCGCATTACCGGCGAGGTGATCACGACGCCGTACTCGTTCGTCGCGACCGCCCATTCGCTGCTGTGGAACGGCATCAAACCGGTATTCGTCGACGTCGCGCCCGGCACGCTCAATCTCGACCCCGCACGCATCGAGGCGGCAATCACGCCGCACACCACCGCGATCATGCCCGTGCATTGCTACGGCAACCCGTGCGATGTCGACGCGATCCAGAAGATCGCCGACAACTACAACCTGCGCGTGATCTACGACGCGGCGCACGCGTTCGGCGTGCAGAACGCCGACGGCAGCGTGCTCGCGCACGGCGACCTGTCGGTGCTGAGCTTTCACGCGACGAAGGTGTTCAACACGTTCGAGGGCGGCGCGATCATTTGCCCCGACGCGAAGACCAAGCAGCGGATCGACCACCTGAAGAACTTCGGCTTCGTCGACGAGGTCACCGTCGTCGCACCTGGCATCAACGGCAAGATGAGCGAAATCAACGCCGCGTTCGGGATGCTGCAGTTGCAGCA
This sequence comes from Burkholderia sp. NRF60-BP8, assembly GCF_001522585.2. Lineage (NCBI taxonomy): Bacteria > Pseudomonadati > Pseudomonadota > Betaproteobacteria > Burkholderiales > Burkholderiaceae > Burkholderia > Burkholderia sp. NRF60-BP8. The sequence continues at coordinate 193,687 of NZ_CP013373.1, read as the reverse complement.
TATCGACGGCGCACTCGCACGCCGCCGCGAGATCGACGCGTTGTACCGCACGCTGCTGGCCGACGTGCCCGGCATCCACTGCGTGCCGCGCGGCGGTCAGACCGTCGCGAACCACGCGTATTTCGCGATCCTCGTCGACGAAGACTATCCGCTCGACCGCGATGCGCTGTACCAGAAGCTGCGCGACTACGACGTGTACGCGCGCCGCTACTTCCATCCGCTGATTTCGGAATTTCCGATGTACCGCGGGCTGCCGTCCGCCAGCCGCGACAACCTGCCGGTCGCAACGGAGGCCGCGCGCAAGGTGTTGTGCCTGCCGATCTACCCGGCGCTCACTGACGACATGGTCCGCCGCATCGTCGAGCTGATCGCCTTCTGACCCGCCGCATCTACAAGTAACGTTCGTCGGCCGCGCGCGCGCGGATCCGGCGCGCCGGGTTGCCGTACGCCACCGTGTACGGCTCGACGTCGTGCAGGACGACCGCGCCCGCGCCGACGACGCTGTGCTCGCCGACCGCAATCCGGTGCCGCAGCATCGCGCCGAGGCCGATCGCCGCGCCGCGGCCGATCCGGCAGTTGCCGCCCGTGACGACGCCCGGTGCGAGGCTCGAGAAATCCGCCATCACGCCGTCGTGGTCGAGCGACGCGTTCGTGTTGACGATGCAGCCTTCGCCGATCGAACAGCTCGGGTTGATCACCGCGCCGGCCATCACGACCGTGCCCGCGCCAATCGTCGACGCCTTGCCGACGCACGCGGCCGGATGCACCGCCGACACGCGCGGCAGGCCCGGCACGAGCGCCGCGAGCCCGGCCGTCACGGCCTCGCGTGCATGATTGTCGCCAATGGCGACCAGCAGCCCGACGATCCCGTGCCGGTCGACCAGTTGCGGCACATCGCGCTCGGCGCCCAGCACCGCGTAGCCGAGCGTCTGCTCGCCGGGCGTCCGGAACGAATCGATCAGCCCGGCGATCCGGTACCGGCCGGCCTGTTCGACGATGTCGATCACGACCTTGGCGTGACCGGAGGAGCCGACGATGATGATGTTTTCCACGAGGGCCTCGATTGATCTGATAAGCAGCGGCAGCACGGTCGCGTTTCGCGCAGTATGCCGTGTCGTCGCGCCCGTGCCGCGCGCGCCGTCACGTCAGACGCTACGCGCCGTTTCGTCCGCCGTCACGCGTGCGATGCAAAATACGCAGCAAACGCCCCCCTCAACCGCTCGGCCAGCCGAATCCAGCTTTCTTCGCGCCCGCGCCGGAACAGCCGCACCGTGCCCGGATACCACGGCGAATCCTCACGGTCGTGCATCCACCGCCAATCCACGTCCTGATTCGGCAGCAGCACCCAGCAAGGCTTGCCGAGCGATGCGGCCAGATGCACGGTCGACGTGTCGACGCACACCACGAGATCGAGTTGCGCGACGATCGCGGCCGTATCGGCGAAATCGTCGATCTCCGAGCCCAGGTGCAGCAACGGCAAGCCGCCCGGCGGATGCCGCGCCTCGTCCTCGCCCTGCCCCTTCTGCAGGCTCACGAAATTCACGCCCGGCACGCTCCACAGCGGCGTCAGCAACGCCAGCGACGGCAGCGAGCGGTGCGCGTCGTTGTGATGCTTCGGATTGCCTTTCCACACGAGGCCCACGCGCGGGCCGGTCGGCAGCGCATCGAGGCGCGCCCCCCAGCGGGCGACGCGCGCCGGCTCGGGAACGAACCGCACCGGCGGCGGGATCGTGTCGAGTGTCGTGCCGGCGTGCATCGGCGCGCTCAACAGGCTCGTCCAGTAATCGAATTGCGCGGCCTGCGCGGTGGCCGTCTCGTGATCGAGCACCGCGTCGACGCCGTCGACCGTCTCCATCAGCCGATGCAGCGCCGGCTGGCACGCGAACACCACGCGCGCCGCCTGCCGCGCGCGAAACTCCGCGAAATAGCGGCTGAACTGCAGCATGTCGCCGAGGCCGTCCTCCTGCCAGACCAGCAACGTCTTGCCGGCCAGCGGCTCGCCTTGCCATTGCACGCACCGCAGCACCTCGCGGGTCCGGCGATGCACGAACGTCGACTGCTCGTAGCGGGACTCGTAGCGGCGCCACCCTTCCTCGAACCGTCCGCGACTGAGCAGCAGCGTCGCCAGCCCGAAGCGCGCGTCGTCGTAGTCGGCGCGCAGCTCGAGCGCGCGGCGGTATGCGCGTTCGGCTTCGTCGAGGCGGCCCGCATGCGCGAACGTCGTGCCGAGGTTGTAGTGCGCTTCGGCCATCTGCGGCGCAAGCGCCAGCGCGTCGGCGAACGCGATGGCCGCTTCGTCGTGGCGGCCCTGCGCACGCAGGACGCAGCCGAGATTGTTGTGCGCCTGCGGCAGGTCGGGTCGGCAGCGGATGGCGTCGCGATAGGCCGCTTCCGCTTCGGGCAAACGATCGAGGTTCTGCAGCGCGATACCGAGGTTGTAATGCGCTTCCGGATGATCCGGACACAGCGCTATGGTCTGCCGGCTGGCCGCCTCCGCTTCCGGCAGCCGCTGCATGTCGACGAGGATCGCGCCGAGATTCGCGTGCGCGAGCACGTGATCGGCACGAACGGCGATCGCGAGCCGGTACGCGAGCTCCGCCTCCGCCGGCCGGGCGAGGACGCGAAGCAGGTTGCCGAGATCGGTCAGCACGTCGGGCGACCGCGGCTCGATCGACAGTGCCTGCCCGAACGCCTGTTCGGCCTCATCGAGCCGGCCGAGCGCTTCGAGCACCTTGCCGAGCCGGTGATGGTGCGACGCGCGCAACGGCGTGACCGACGCCAATTGCCGGCGGGCGATCACCTCCGCCTCGGGTAGCCGCCCCTGCGACACAAGTAGCGCGCCAAGTCCTTCGTATGGCGGATCGAACGCCGGCATGGCATCGATCGCGCGTCGCCACCAGGCTTCCGCGTCGGCCATCCGGTTCAGGCCAAGCGCGCACACGGCCGCGACGTGCAGCGCCGCAATGGCCGGTGCGGGCGCATCGAGCAGCGGCGCGACGCGCGACAGCGCGTCGGCAAACCGTCCGTTCTGGCACAAGGTCGCGGCGTGTTGAACGCACGCGGATTCGTCGGAAGCAAGCGTCGTCATGAAAGGCTGGGCAAAGCGGCGGACATTCATCGCGTCCGGCCGTCGACGCGGCGGCCCGGCGCGCGCGACGTGCGTCGCGACCGGACAACCGTTTCGGCACGGAAAGCGTCGATCGACAGGTTACCGAAGCGCGCATGCAGGCGATGCGGTGATGTGAGCCCATTCCTTGCGGCTGTTCGGGCGATGGACCTGCCGCCCGGCGCGTGCCCGACCTCCGGTGCGTGGCACCGTCCGCGTTCAGCTCGACGAACACCCGCCGCAACTGCTCGAACTGCACGAACTGGAACTGCACGAACTCGACGAACTGCAGCTCGACGACGAGCAACTGCTGTCGGACGAATCGTACGACGTGCCGCCGCCCGCTTTCGCCGCGGCAACCGGCGGCACCGGCGAGGCGGCCAGCACCGTGCCCGAATACGCCGACCACGCGGTACCGGCCAGCGCGCCTGCGCCGAACAGCGCGGCGGTCCACAACAGCGGGTCCGGATCGTCGCGTTCTGCGTCGCGTGTCCCGCGTGCTTCCTGCGCGTTGCGCGCATGCGACGCCTCACGCGCGGCCCGCGGATCGTGCGCAGTCCGGCGCTCGAGCAACGCGGCGCGCCCGGCCGCCGTGGGGCCGCCCCGCCCGAAGCCGGTCAGTCGCCGCGCGACGATCCGGTACGCGATCGCGTACACCGCCATGCAGATGCCGAGCAGCAGCACGGGCCGCCCGCGGCTCAACCCGACCGCGAGCTTCGCGGCGCCGGTGCCGAGCACGAGCAGCACGATCGCGCGCGCGGCCAGGCGCGACGCACGCAACTCGCCGGGCGCCCAGAACCAGCCCTGCGCCCGCATCCCGTCGACCACCTCCTGCGCATACCCGGCAAGCCGCTCGCGAAACACGCCGTAGCGCACGGTGCCGGACGGTTGCTCCTTGAGCCACACGCAGTGATCGTCGTACCGGCCCGCGCGTTCGAGATCCGCGATCTTCACGTAACCGCCGTGCCGGGGAAGGGTCCACAGAACGACCGCGCCCGCATGCGCGAGCCACATCGTCACGACTTGCGCGACCCGCGCTTCGCCGCCGGTGAGATAGGCGACTTCGTCGGCGCTCAACCCGGACGAAGCCTTGCGCGTACGCCGCCCCCAGCGACGGACGCGAAATTCGAGAGCCTGGAGCGCGACGATCAGCAGCAACGCAACGACACAGGCCGGCACGTAGAACGCGAGAAACTGCGGCCCCGTGTAATTCAGCACGTTGAAGTCCTGCGCCGATGCGCAGGTAGCGGCGACGCTCGCGGCCGCCGCCGACCACGCGAGTTTCGGCAGACGGTTGCGCCATGTGCGGCGCGGCGGCGCGGAGGCCGTGCCGTCAGGCTGCTGCGCGTCCGCCTTCGCATCGGCCGGCCGGTCGACGGGACGCGGCCAGATCGATGCCGGCGGCTCGCAGCCGAACAGCCGGCGATAGCTGTCGAGCGTGTCGCGATAGCGCTGCGCGTACACGGCGGCCTCGTCCTGCGCGCCGGTGCCGGGCAGGTGGTGCAGCGGCGCGCGCAACACGCCGGCGCAGAACACGTCCCAGTATTCGAGCGTGTATTGCAGATGGAAATGCCACGCGGCATCGACCGCGACCGACGGCGTGACCGGATGCCCGGCCGCCTGTGCGAGGAACGCGAAGCGCTTGTATTCGTCGATCACGGCCAGCGCGTGGTCGTGCGACCAGCCTTCGGCTTCGGCGAGGCGCCGGCTGTACGGCAGCGGCGCGTGAGGATCATCGGGGGAATACGCGTGCAGACGCGCAAGCAGCGCCTGCTGTGCCTCGGTCGGCGCGCACGCGGCGACTGCGGTCGAGGTAGACGGGATGGCAGCCATCGGGAGTCGGCGCGATGCGCGGACGGCCGCCGCGATCGACGCTTGGAGTTGTCGTTGTGGGCGATTCTCGCACAACGGAAAGGCGGCGCAATAGCGGGGGAAATGACGACGCGATGGCGAGACGGCCGTGCGGTGACGCTACGCTCGAGCGACTTCGAAACAACGGATCGGGAAGTTCGACGCCTGGAATCAGGCTATTTGGCGCGCCCGGCTGGGATCGAACCAGCAACCCCTGCCTTCGGAGGGCAGTACTCTATCCATTGAGCTACGGGCGCGTGAGACAGTGAAGCGACCCCATATACAGGCCGCCCACGATTGGCAAGACGGCAAGGATACCCGGTTTCCCATGACGCGTCCACCTCGCCCGCCGAATCGCCGTCGGGCGAGCCTGCGTGCGGGTAAACACGCGCCATCGCACCGCTCGCCGTGATGTAAACGTTCCGTCTATAATCGTCCGTGCTTCATTGGACTGCCATTTTGCCGTTGCACCGCGCTCACAATTCCTATTCACGGAGACGAGGCAAGCATGAGCGAAGCACCCCACGAATCTCCCGTCAAAACCCCCGGGCAGCTGATTGCCGTCATCATCGCGTCGTTCGCGATTCCGATCGTCCTGATCGTCCTGTTCGCCAATTACGCCAACCATGCGTTCCGTTCCGGCGCCGGCACGGACGCGCTGTCCGACGAGCAGGTCGCCGCACGTATCGCCCCGATCGCGAAGGTCGACGTGAAGGACGCCAACGCGCCCCGTACGTACAAGACGGGCGAGGAAGTCTACAAGGCCGTCTGCGTGACCTGCCACGGCACCGGCGCCGCCGGCGCGCCGAAGTTCGGCAACAAGGACGACTGGGCGCCGCGCATCTCGCAAGGCTTCGACACGCTGCTGAAGACGGCCCTCGCGGGCAAGGGCGCGATGCCGGCGCGCGGCGGCACGAGCCCCGACGACGTCAGCGACTATGAGATTGCGCGCGCGATCGTCTACATGGCGAACAACGACGGCGCGAACTTCCCCGAGCCGGCCGCACCGGCCGCCAACGCGGCGCAGCCCGCCAGCGGCGCACCCGCGTCGGGCGCCGACGCGTCGAACGCGCAAGCCGCCGCCGCCATGGCTGCGATCGCCGCGATCCCGAAGGCCGGCGAAAAACCCGCGGCCGCCCCGGCCGCCGCCGATGCGGCAACGGCCGGCAAGGCGCTGTACACGTCGACCTGCCAGGCCTGCCACGCGGCCGGCGTGCTCGGCGCGCCGAAGTTCGGCAGCAAGGAAGACTGGGCGCCGCGCCTGAAGGATTCGATGGACACGGTCTACAACTACGCGCTGCACGGCAAGGGCGCGATGCCGCCGAAGGGCGGATCGAACGCGTCGGATGCCGACGTGAAGGCGGCCGTCGATTACATGGTCAACGCGGCGAAGTAACGCTCCCGCCCGGCCATCCGTAAAAAACCCCCGCGACGCACGCGCATCGCGGGGGTTTCGTTTTGTGTTGCCGGTTCGTCGCGCCATCGTACGCGCGGCGCCGCGTCACTTCTGCAGCAACGCCTTCAGGCTCGCGAGCCGGTCCTTCGGCGACATCGGCGCCTCTTCCGGCGTCGGCGGCGGCGCTTCGTCGAGTCCCATCTCGGGAATGAACCGCGACGGTTCGCACACGACCGTCTCGCGCGCCCGCTTGCGCTTCTTGCACCAGTTCAGGTGCAGGCTGCGCTGCGCGCGGGTGATCGCGACGTACATCAGCCGGCGCTCCTCCTCGATCCGTTCGTTGTCGATCGGGCCGTCGTCCTCGCTGCCGCCGCGGTGCGGCATGATGCCTTCCTCGACGCCGACCAGGAACACGTGCGGATATTCGAGCCCCTTCGACGCATGGACGGTCGACAGCCGCACGGCGTCCGGATCCTCGTCCTTGCCTTCGAGCATCGACATCAGCGCGACGGTCTGAATCAGGCCGAGCAGGTTCTTGCCCGTATCGGCGAGCCCGTCCGCGTTGTGGAAACCGTCGGCCTCGCCGTCGACGGCGTCCGTCTCGGGCTTCGTACCCTTGCGCTTCAGCCATTCGAGGAATTCGAGCACGTTCTGCCACTTCGACTGCGCCTGCCGCTCGTCGAACGCGTCGTACAGGTACGCCTCGTAGTGGATCGCCTCCATCATGTCGTCGAGCACGACGGTCGCGGGCTCCTTGTCCGCGCGCTCGGTCAGGCGCTGGATGAAGTCGCAGAACATCCGCAGCGGCTCGACCTGGCGCGCCGACAGCCGCGCCTCGATCCCGCCCATGTACACGGCCTCGAACAGCGACACCTTCGCCTGCCCCGCGAACGACCCGAGCGCCTCGAGCGTCGTGTTGCCGATCCCGCGGCGCGGCGTCGTGACCGCGCGGATGAACGCGGGATCGTCATCGGCGTTCGCGATCAGCCGCAGGTACGCGCACAGGTCCTTGATCTCGGCCTTGTCGAAGAACGACTGGCCGCCCGACAGCACGTACGGAATCCGCTCGCGCCGCAGCACCTGCTCGAAAATCCGCGCCTGGAAGTTGCCGCGGTACAGGATCGCGTAGTCGCGGAACTGTGCACGCCGCTCGAACTTGTGCGCGGACAGCCGAAACACGACCGATTCGGCCTCGTGTTCCTCGTCGTTGCATGCCGTGACGGTGATCGAATCGCCCATCCCGTGCTCGGACCACAGCTTCTTCTCGAACAGCTTCGGGTTGTTCGCGATCACGTTGTTCGCGGCGGTCAGGATCCGCACCGTCGACCGGTAGTTCTGCTCCAGCTTGATCACGTGCAGCTTCGGGAAATCCTTGCCGAGCTGCGCGAGGTTCTCCAGCGTCGCGCCGCGCCAGCCGTAGATCGCCTGGTCGTCGTCGCCGACCGCCGTGAACGCGGCGCGCGGGCCCGCGAGCTGCTTGAGCAGCTCGTACTGGCACGCATTGGTGTCCTGGTACTCGTCGATCAGCAGGTAGCGCAGCTTGTTCTGCCAGCGGTCGCGCACCTGCTCGTTCTTCGCGAACAGCTCGGCCGGCAGGCGGATCAGGTCGTCGAAATCGACCGCCTGGTACGCGTGCAGCGTCGCCACGTAGTTGCGGTAGACCAGCGCGGCCTGGTGCTCGTCCTCGTTGGCCGCGATCGCCATCGCCTCGTCGGGCATGATCAGGCCGTTCTTCCACAGCGAGATGATGCTCTGGATCTTGCGGATCAGGCCCTTGTCGGTCGTGCCGAGCTGCTCCTGGATCATCCCGAAGCAGTCGTCCGAATCCATGATCGAGAATTGCGGCTTCAGGCCGACGTGCTCGGCCTCCTGGCGCAGGATCTGCACGCCGAGCGAGTGGAACGTGCAGACGGTGAGTTGATTGACGGGCACCTTGCGGCCTTCCTTGCCGGGCGTGGTGAGCGTCTTGCCTTCCAGCAGCTTGGACACACGCTCGCGCATTTCGGCGGCGGCCTTGTTCGTGAACGTGACGGCGGCGATATGGCGCGGCTCGAAGCCTTTCGCTTCGATCAGGTGCGCGATCTTCTGCGTGATCACGCGGGTCTTGCCGCTGCCCGCGCCGGCGAGCACGAGGCAGGGACCGTCGAGGTAGCGCACCGCTTCATTCTGAGCGGGATTGAGGCCTGCGGACATGATGGCGGATGGTGTTGCTGGTTGACGGCGGAACGCCGGGAGGATGCCGTGCGCGGCAAGCTGGCGAAGCAGGCGCACACGCAGGCAGGACGCGCATGTTAACACGTCGGCGGCGTGTATTTCGGGCGCGCCGCAGGGCAGGGGCGCGCAGGCTTGCCGGGCGGGCGCCCCCTGTCCGTTCGCCGGGGGCGCGCCTGTCCGTTCGGCCAATCCGGCCCCGTCCGCGCTGCGATCGGACACAATACGCACTCCCCCGGCGCCACCCGCCGGCCCGCTTCAAATTCTCCTGAGCCATCACCGGATCGATCTCATGGAATACCTGCTCGCCGCCGCCGCCGTCGGCCCCCTGCCGTCCGTGCGGGGGCGTTACATGCGCCGGCGCCGCGTCGCGCCGCGGCAGCCCGAGGCGAGCGGCCCGCGCGACGGCGTGGCCGGCGACGGCCAGCTCCCAGGCAGGCTGGCCGCCACGGCTCGCCGCGCGTCAGTTGGTCACGCCGTACGGCGCCCATCCCGCGCAAAATGCCGGCATGCCTCGCGCAAACGCCGCATCGCTTCGCGCGTTTCGCCCGACGCGTCTGTGCAAGCGGCGGCGCCATGCCAAAATAGCCGGTCGTCTCCGTGCCGCTTCGGCGCGCCATCCTTTAATTTCCTTCGCAGCCAGGAATTGCCATGTCGTCATTGCTCAGGATTGGTTTGATGGGTTTCGGTTTCGCCGGCGCGACGTTCCACGCGCCCGTGATCGCCACGAGCGGCCGCACTGAAGTCGCCGCGATCGCGACGGGTCAGTCCGATCGCGCGCACGCCGCCTATCCGGGGGCGCGCATCGTCCCCGACCTCGACGCGCTGCTCGGCCTCGACGACATCGAATGCGTGGTGATCGCCACGCCGAACGACACGCACTTCACGCTCGCGCGCCAAGTGCTCGAAGCCGGCCGCCACGTGGTCGTCGACAAGCCGGTCACGCTCACCGCCGACGAGGCGCTCGCGCTCGCGCGGCTCGCGAACGCACGCAGCCGGTTGTTCGCGCCGTTCCACAACCGCCGCTGGGACGGCGATTTCCTCACCGTGCGCCGGATCGTCGACTCGGGCGAGCTCGGCCGCGTCACCTGCTTCGCGTCGCACTTCGACCGCTTCCGGCCGACGCCGCGCACGCGCTGGCGCGAGGAGCCGGCCCGCGGCGGCGGCCTGCTGCTCGACCTCGGCCCGCACCTGATCGATCAGGCGCTCGTGCTGTTCGGCACGCCGGACACCGTGAGCGCCACCGTCAAGACGCGCCGCGACAACGGCACGGCGCCCGATTTCGTGCACCTGCTGCTCGGCTATCCGGACAAGGACGTCGCGCTGCATGCGAGCGCGCTATCGGCGATCGAGCCCGCGCGCTTCACGCTGCACGGCACGCGCGGCAGCTACCAGAAGTTCGGGCTCGACACGCAGGAAGACCAGCTCAAGGCCGGCCTCACCGCCGACGACGTCGAATTCGGCGGCGGCAATCCGCCCGGCCTGCTGCGCGTGCTCGACGGCGACGTCGAGGTCGAACGTCCGGTGCCGACGCTCGACGGCCAGTACGCGGAGTTCTACCGCGCGCTCGCCGCATCGATCCGCGACGGCGCGCCGTTCCCCGTCACCGCGCAGGACGCGGTCGACGTGATGACGATCATCGAGCTCGCCGCGCAGAGCGAGCACGACGGCCGCCGGCTGCCGTTCGTGCGTCGTATCGTCTAATCGTTGCCGGCCGGGGCGGCGCCGCCGCGGCCGGCATCCCACGCCTCGCGCCACGCGCCACGCGCACCGTAGCGTTTGCCGCCCGCGGCCCCGTCGGCCCCGTCGGCTCGGTCGGCTCGGCGGCTCGGCGGCTCGGTCAGCTCGGTCAGCTCGGTCAGCTCGGTCAGCTCGGTCAGCTCGGTCAGCTCGGTCGGCTAGGTCGGCTAGGTCGGCTCGGTGACTCCGTGGCTCCGTGGCTCCGTGGCTCGGCGGCACGGCGGCACGGCGGCACGGCGGCATGGCGCCTCAACATTTCGTTACAAATGGTGCGGGAACGAAAGTCAGCGGTCGCCCGGTCTGACGCGTTTCTCGAAAATCGAACCGACACCCATCCGTCAGGAGAATTTGATGCAACGGTTGATTCGCGCAGCAGCATGCTGCGTCCTGGTTTCCTCGCTCGCGGCCTGCATCGTGCAGCCGCAGCGGCCGGCCCGGCAGGCGCCCCCGCCCCGACCGAATCCGCAGGTCGTCGCGAACGACCGCATGCAGGAGGTCCAGGGCCGGATCGACAACCTGCACCGCCGGATCGACGCGCGCGTGAACGGCGGCTACTACCCGCCGCCGTATGGCGCGCAGTTGCACCACCGCCTCGACGTGATCCGCCAGGAAGCGAGCGACATGGCGGCCCAGCACAACGGCGGCCTGTCCGGCGACGAGCAGCGGGTGCTGAATCAGGAACTCGACACGGCCGCACGCGCGATCGGCGAGTAACGCGCCGGCGCCTGGCGGAGCGGATGACGCGGCGGCGCCCAGGGCCGCCGCTTGTCGCGAAGCGACATTCTTTTGCCCAAATTGACAATGCCCACCCGCTCGCGTACAGTCGCCCGCACGCGTCGGGAGAGCGTGCGACCGGGTGTTCCGACACCGGTTGCGCCGCCGAAGGGGCACACCCGCAAACTCTCAGGCAAAAGGACCGACCGCGTCGGGAAACCGCGTGCGCGCACTGCGCGCGCAATACGTTCCCCGCACTCTGGAGAGCGGCAGTAGCCCGCAGCGCATTGGCTGCGCGGGCAAGCTGCCCACCGAAGGGGCGCGCGCTCGCTGGGCTTGGCCCGCAGCGCAATCTCTCAGGTATCGAGGACAGAGGGGCATGTACCGGATTGCTCGAGGCCATCGGCCGCGGCGGTCGGCACATGGCCGTTCTGATCCGCGCGCAAGCGCCTTGCCTGAGGCCTCGATGACTGCACTGAATCACACCCCGCTCAACGCCGCGCACCGCGCGCTCAATGCCCGCATGGTCGACTTCGGCGGCTGGGACATGCCCGTCAACTACGGCTCGCAGATCGAAGAGCACGCGGCCGTCCGCACCGACGCCGGCATGTTCGACGTGTCGCACATGTGCGTCGTCGATTTCACCGGCAGCCGCGTGCGCGCGTTCTTCGAGCATGCGATCGCGAACCACGTCGGCAAGCTCAAGACGCCCGGCAAGGCGCTCTACTCGTGCCTGCTCAACCCGCAGGGCGGCGTCATCGACGATCTGATCGTCTATTACTTCACCGAAGAATTCTTCCGCGTGGTCGTCAACGCCGGCACCGCCGAGAAAGACATCGCGTGGTTCAACCAGTTGAACGAGCAAGGCGGTTACGGCCTGACGATCGCGCCGCGCCGCGATTTCGCGATCGTCGCCGTCCAGGGTCCGAACGCCCGCGAAAAGGTCTGGGCGACGGTGCCGTCCGCACGTGCGGCCACCGGCGAGCTCAAGCCGTTCAACGCCGCGCAGGTCGCCGGCACGCCGTTCGGCGATCTCACCGTCGCGCGCACCGGCTACACCGGCGAAGACGGCTTCGAAGTGATCGTCCCGGCCGTGCACGTCGTAGCGCTGTGGAATGCGCTGCAGCAAAACGGCGTGCGCCCGTGCGGGCTCGGCGCGCGCGACACGCTGCGCCTCGAGGCCGGCATGAACCTGTACGGCCAGGACATGGACGATACCGTCTCCCCGCTCGACGCGGGCCTCGCCTGGACGGTCGACCTCAGCGCGCCGCGCGACTTCGTCGGCCGCGCCGCACTGGAAGCCAACGGCACGCGCGCCGCGTTCGTCGGCCTGATCCTGCAGAAGGAAAACGGCAAGGCGGGCGGCGTGCTGCGCGCGCACCAGAAGGTCGTCACGCCGCACGGCGAAGGCGAGATCACGAGCGGCACGTTCTCGCCGTCGATGCAGGAATCGATCGCGTTCGCGCGCGTGCCGACGGCCGTCCAGATCGGCGACACCGTCCAGGTGCAAATTCGAGACAAGAATCTTCCCGCGCGCGTGGTAAAACTGCCGTTCGTGCGCAACGGCAAGGTCCTCGCTGCGTAACGACCGAGAAGCGGCCGGGGCCGCCTCCCGGCAAGCCGGGAGATGGCGCCCGGCGCAACCCCATCCGGCGCACCATGGCGGCGCGCCAGCAGAACGAACACACCTTTTTATCCAGGAGCATCCGATGAGCAACGTCCCGGCCGATCTGAAGTACACCGACGAACACGAGTGGATCCGCACCGAAGCCGACGGCACGCTGACGGTCGGCATCACCGATCACGCGCAGAGCACGCTCGGCGACATCGTCTTCCTCGAGCTGCCCGAAGTCGGCAAGTCGGTGACGGCGGGCGACGCCGTCGGCGTCGTCGAATCGGTGAAGGCGGCATCCGACATCTACTCGCCGGTGTCCGGCGAAATCGTCGAAGTCAATGGCGCGATCGTCGACGCGCCGGATCAGGTCAACAGCGACGCGTACGCAAGCTGGCTCTTCAAGATCAAGCTCGCGGACGGCGCATCGACCGACAAGCTGATCGACGCCGACGCCTACAGCAAGCTGATCGACTAATTTCCCTACCCGAACCGCGCGGCGCCGGCCTCGGCCCGCGCGGGACCAGAGTCACGCCATGAAGCTCGAACACCCGGACCGCCTGATGAACCGCACGCCCCTCTCGCTCGCCGCGCTCGAAACGCACGACGCGTTCGCCGAACGCCACATCGGCCCCGACGCCGCCAGCCAGCAGGCCATGCTCGACACGCTCGGCTTCGCGTCGCGCGCCGCCCTGATCGACGCCGTGATCCCCGCGTCGATCCGCCGCGCCGAAACGCTGCCGCTCGGGCCTTTCGCGCAGCCGAAGAGCGAGGCCGAAGCCCTCGCCGCGCTGCGTGCGCTCGCGGACAAGAACCAGGTGTTCCGCTCGTATATCGGCCAGGGCTACCACGACACGCACACGCCGGCCGTGATCCTGCGCAACGTGCTCGAAAACCCGGCGTGGTACACGGCCTACACGCCGTACCAGCCCGAAATTTCCCAGGGCCGCCTCGAGGCGCTCCTGAACTTCCAGCAGATGGTGGCCGACCTCACGGGTCTCGCGATCTCGAATGCCTCGCTGCTGGATGAAGCCACCGCCGCGGCCGAAGCGATGACGCTGCTGCAGCGCACCGGCAAGCCGAAGTCGAACGTGTTCTACGTCGCCGACGACGTGCTGCCGCAAACCCTTGAAGTGATCCGCACGCGCGCGCTGCCGATCGGCATCGAGGTCAAGACGGGCCCGGCCGCCGACGCCGCGCAGGCAAACGCGTTCGGCGTGCTGCTCCAGTACCCGGGCGTGAACGGCGACGTGCGCGACTACCGCTCGCTCACCGAAGCGATCCACGCGGCCGGCGGCCACGTGGTCGTCGCGGCCGACCTGCTCGCGCTCACCGTGCTGACGCCGCCCGGCGAATGGGGTGCGGACGTCGCGGTCGGCAACACGCAGCGCTTCGGCGTGCCGATGGGCTTCGGCGGCCCGCACGCCGCGTATCTCGCGGTGCGCGACGAATTCAAGCGCCAGATGCCGGGCCGCCTCGTCGGCGTGACCGTCGACGCGCAGGGCAAGCCCGCGCTGCGCCTCGCGCTGCAGACGCGCGAACAGCACATCCGCCGCGAGAAGGCCACGTCGAACGTGTGTACCGCGCAGGCGCTGCTCGCGATCATGGCGAGCATGTACGCGGTCTACCACGGCCCGCACGGCCTGAAGACGATCGCGCTGCGCGTGAACCGCATCGCGGCGCTGCTGGCCGCCGGCGTGAAACAGCTCGGCTTCGCGACCGTCAACGACACGTTCTTCGACACGCTGACGATCGATACCGGCGCGCGCACCGCGCAGGTCCACGAACTCGCGAAGGCCAAGCGCATCAACCTGCGCCGCGTAAGCGACACGCAAGTCGGCGTGTCGGTCGACGAAACGACGACCCGCGACGACCTCGCCGATCTCCTCGACGTGTTCGCGCAGGCCGCAGGCGGCACGGCACCGGCCGTCGATGCGCTGGACGCAGGTCTCGACGGCGTCGCCGCGCTGCCGGCCGGCCTCGAGCGCACGAGCGCGTACCTGACGCACCACGTGTTCAACCGCCATCATTCCGAAACCGAAATGCTGCGCTACCTGCGCAGCCTGTCGGACAAGGATCTCGCGCTCGACCGCTCGATGATCCCGCTCGGCTCGTGCACGATGAAGCTGAACGCGACGTCGGAAATGCTGCCCGTCACGTGGCCCGAGTTCGGCCGCATCCACCCGTTCGCGCCGGCCGAGCAGACCGTCGGCTACCGCGAGATGATCGACCAGCTCGAACAGATGCTCGTCGCGGCCACCGGCTACGCAGCCGTGTCGCTGCAACCGAATGCGGGCTCGCAGGGCGAGTACGCGGGCCTGCTGATCATCCACGCGTACCACGCATCGCGCGGCGAAGGCCATCGCGACGTGTGCCTGATCCCGGCGTCCGCGCACGGCACGAACCCGGCGTCCGCGCACATGGCCGGCATGAAGGTCGTGGTCGTCGCGTGCGACGCGCAGGGCAACGTCGACATCGCCGACCTGAAGGCGAAGGCCGAGCAGCACTCGAAGAACCTCGCGGCGATCATGATCACGTATCCGTCGACGCACGGCGTGTTCGAGCAGAACGTCCGCGAGATCTGCGAGATCGTCCACGCGCACGGCGGCCAGGTGTACGTCGACGGCGCGAACATGAACGCGATGGTCGGCCTGACCGCGCCGGGCCAGTTCGGCGGCGACGTGTCGCACCTGAACCTGCACAAGACCTTCTGCATCCCGCACGGCGGCGGCGGCCCGGGCGTCGGCCCGGTCGCGGTCGGCGCGCACCTCGCGAAGTTCCTGCCGAACCAGCGCTCGACCGGCTACGCACGCGCGGAAGACGGCATCGGCGCGGTGTCGGCCGCGCCGTACGGCTCGGCGTCGATCCTGCCGATCTCGTGGATGTACATCGCGATGATGGGCGCGAAGAACCTGACCGCCGCGACCGAAACCGCGATCCTCAACGCGAACTACATCGCGAAGCGCCTCGCGCCGCACTACCCGGTGCTGTATTCGGGCCCGGGCGGGCTGGTCGCGCACGAGTGCATTCTCGACCTGCGGCCGATCAAGGAAACGAGCGGCATCAGCGTCGACGACGTCGCGAAGCGCCTGATGGACTACGGCTTCCACGCGCCGACGATGAGCTTCCCGGTGCCGGGCACGCTGATGGTCGAGCCGACCGAATCGGAATCGCAGGAAGAACTCGACCGCTTCATCGCCGCGATGATCGCGATCCGCGAGGAAATCCGCGCGGTCGAGGAAGGCCGCGCCGATCGCGAGGACAACCCGCTGCGTCACGCGCCGCACACGGCCGCCGTCGTCACCGCGAACGAATGGCCGCATGCGTACTCGCGCGAGCAGGCCGCGTACCCGGTCGCATCGCTCGGCACGAACAAGTACTGGCCGCCGGTCGGCCGCGCGGACAACGCGTACGGCGACCGCAACCTGTTCTGCTCGTGCGTGCCGGTGTCGGACTACGCATAACGCGCGTCACGCCCGGAGCCGACCGACGGTGACCGCACCGCACGCAACCCCGGTTGCGTGCGGTTTTTGCGTTCGTCGGGCCGACCGGTTCACGTTCATCCGCCAATCCGGCTAACATCACACGCGATCCAGCCAATGAAGGAGTTCCGCATGGTGCGTCCGATGTTTCCGGGCCATGGTGCAACAGAGCGGCGGCCGCGCACGCGCGCAGGCCGTTCCGTGCCGATGCTCGTCGCGTCGCTGTCGCTGGCCGCCGCCGGCCTCGGCATGTCCGGCCGTGCGCACGCGGCGATGAATTTCTGCGCGGCGCCGGCGCTGCAGGCGAGCGAGACGACGCAGGCCGAGCCAGGCGTGCAGGCGCTGATCCGCAGCGTCGACGCACGCATCGGCGAGCAGCCGAAGGCGATGGCGCGCGTGCACACCGAAGGCACGCTGCCGCACGAAGGCATCTACGACCAGAGCGCCGCCGCGCTCAAGGACATGGACCTGATGCGCGATGCGGCGCTCGCGTGGCGCGTGACGAACGCGCCGCGCTACCTGCAACTCGTCGACCGCTTCCTGTCCGCGTGGGTCTCGACCTATCAGCCGAGCTTCAACCCGATCGACGAGACGCGCTTCGAGAGCCTGATCGTCGCGTACGACATGACCGCGAGCGCGCTGCCGGTGAAGACGCGCAACGCGGCGGCCGCGTTCATCGCCAAGCTCGGCGCCGGCTATGTCGCGCAGGTCGACGCGCAGAAGCGCCCGCTCACCGGCACCTGGCGCAACAACTGGCAGAGCCACCGGATCAAGCTGATCGCGCTGTCCGCGTTCACGCTCGGCGACCGCAAGATGATGAACGCCGCGCAGCGGCTGTTCGTCGAACATCTCGCCGACAACATCGGCCCGGACGGCAAGACCTGGGATTTCGAGGAACGCGATGCGCTGCATTACGCGGTCTACGATTTGCAGCCGCTGGTGACGGCCGCGCTCGCCGCGCGCCGCTTCAACCGCAACTGGCTGCGCGAGCGCGGCGCGAACGGCGCGACGCTCGCGGCCGCGCTCGACTGGCTCGTGCCGTATGCGCTCGGCGAGAAAACGCACGAGGAATTCGTGAATTCGCCGGTGCCGTTCGACGCGAAGCGCCGCGAGGCCGGCCTGCCGGGTTACACGGGGCAGTGGGACCCGAAAAACGCCACCGAACTCTTTCATCTGGCCGCGCGGCTCGACGGGCGCTATGCCCGCGTCGCGCAGCAGCTTTCCCCAACGCCGCCCGCATGGCTCGCCGCGTGCCTGCCATTGCAGGCGCGCTAGCTTCATTCTTATCGCAAGGCAGGTATCGAAATGGCAGTCAGCGTGTTTGACCTCTTCAAGATCGGCATCGGTCCGTCCAGTTCGCACACGGTCGGACCGATGCGCGCGGCGCTGATGTTCGTCCAGGGCCTCGAGCGCGACGAGCTGCTCGACGCGACGGCCCACGTGAAGGTCGAGTTGTACGGCTCGCTCGGCGCCACCGGCAAGGGCCACGGCACCGACCGCGGCGTGATGCTCGGCCTGCTCGGCGACGCGCCCGACACCGTGGATCCCGACACGATCGACGCGCGGCTGGAAGACGTCCGCAAAACGAAGCGGCTCGCGCTGCTCGGCACGCATCCGGTGCCGTTCGTGCTGAAGGACAACATCGCGTTCTACCGCCAGGCGCTGCCCGAACATCCGAACGGGATGAAGCTGCGCGCGAGCGACGCGAATGGCGCGGTGCTGGTCGAGCGCACTTACCTGTCGGTCGGCGGCGGCTTCGTCGTGACGGCCGGCGCGCCGAACACCAAGGTACTGAGCGCGGCCGAGCAGATGACGCACCCGTTTCGCACCGGCGCGGAGCTGCTCGCGCTGACCGCATCGACCGGCAAGTCGATCGCGCAACTGATGTGGGAAAACGAGCGCGCATGGCACACCGAGGAAGAAACGCGCGACGGGCTGCTGAAGATCTGGGCCGTGATGCAGTCGTGCGTGTCGCGCGGCTGCGGGATCGGCCATCCCGATGCCGACGGCAACCTGCCCGGCCCGTTCCAGGTCAAGCGCCGCGCGCCGCAGCTGTACCGCACGCTGACCGGCAGCCCGGAGCGCGCGCTGCAGGACCCGCTGTCGATGATCGACTGGATCAACCTGTACGCGATCGCGGTCAACGAGGAGAACGCGGCCGGCGGCCGCGTCGTCACCGCGCCGACCAACGGCGCGGCCGGCATCATCCCGGCCGTGCTGCATTACTACACGCGTTTCACGCCCGGCGCGAACGAACAGGGCGTGATCGACTTCCTGCTGACGGCCGCCGCGATCGGCATCCTCTACAAGCTCAACGCGTCGATCTCGGGCGCGGAAGTCGGGTGCCAGGGTGAAGTGGGTGTCGCGTGCTCGATGGCGGCCGGCGCGCTCGCGGCCGTGCTCGGCGGCACGCCGCAGCAGGTCGAGAACGCGGCCGAGATCGGGATGGAACACAACCTCGGCCTGACCTGCGACCCGGTGGGCGGGATGGTGCAGATCCCGTGCATCGAGCGCAACGCGATGGCGTCGGTGAAGGCCGTCAACGCGGCGCGCATGGCGCTGCGCGGCGACGGCTCGCATTACGTGTCGCTCGACTCGGTGATCAAGACGATGCGCGAGACGGGCGCCGACATGAAGACGAAGTACAAGGAAACGTCGCGCGGCGGGCTCGCGGTGAATATCGTCGAATGCTGATGCCGGCCCCGGCGGCGGCGCGGGATGGACCGATATCCCGCATTGCCGCCGGCACGGCGCCCGGCGCTAGTCGTTCAGCCAGTTCTCCAGTCGCAGCCCCGGATAGCTGACGAAATCCCGCTCGTTGTTGGTCACGAGGACGACATCGAGCGACACCGCATGCGCGGCGATCAGTTTGTCGAGGTGATCCTTCTTCCGCTCGCGGGTGGCGTCGCGGATCGGGCCATACGCTTGCGCGGCCGCGGCGTCGAACGGCGCGACGGGAATATCCTCGATCAATGCGGCGAGATGGCGGCGCTCCCGGGCCGGACTCGCACATGCGGTCACGCCGTACTCGAGCTCCGCATAGGTGATCGCCGACATGACGACGTCGCCCGTGTAGCACTGCGCGAATCGTTTCGCGACCTGCTCCGGCTGATGCTTCATCAGATAGATGCACATGTTGGTGTCGAGCATGAAGCGCGGCATCACAATCCCTCGCGTTCGGCCTGCTCCTGATCGCCGCGCCCTTCGGCCATGAAGTCCGGCCCGAATTTCGCGAATTTCTGCAGTACCTGCGTCAGCGGCCGCCGCATCGGCCGAATCCGGATTTCGTCCCCGACGCGCTCGATTTCCAGTTCGATGTCGCTGCGTTCATAAGCGAGGTCCGCTGGAATTCGCACGGCCTGCGAGTTGCCGTTCCTGAATACCCTCGTGGTATGCATGTCGATCTCCGCTCGGATGTACATTGTATGTACATTATCCGATGCGGGCGAAGATGTAAATCCATGTGTGTACATAAGCCTCCCGATGGCATTCCGCTCGATACGTCAGCGTCAACGCCCCCGCTGAACGCCGACATGCCGATTCGGCGTCGGGCTCAACATCCATGGCACTCACTTTCCGCCGTCGCACGAACGCGCACAAGCTGGCCGGAAGGCCAATCGAAGCCGGCGCGCACGGGCCGCCCCGCCCAGCGTTCCGACACTTTTCAATGGCCGGCGTACCGGCGCTCGGTCAACCGGCGTAAGCTGTACGTCCCGCTACCCAAGGGAGACGGCTGCCCATGTCGCATTCCAAGGATCTCGAGCCGCGCGCCACCACCGGTGCGCGACTGCTCGTCGATGCGTTGCTCGCCAATCACGTCGAACGCGTGTTCTGCGTGCCGGGCGAGAGTTTCCTCGCCGTGCTCGATGCGCTGGCGGACGACACCGCCCGCATCCAGACGGTCGTCTGCCGCCACGAGGCGGCCGCCGCGAACATGGCCGAAGCGGTCGGCAAGCTGACCGGCCGCCCCGGCATCGCGTTCGTCACGCGCGGGCCGGGCGCGACGCATGCGTCGATCGGCGTGCACACCGCGTTCCAGGATTCGACGCCGATGATCCTGTTCGTCGGTCAATGCGCACGCGAGCACCTCGACCGCGAAGCCTTCCAGGAAATCGACTACCGCCGGATGTTCGGCCAGATGGCGAAATGGGTCGCGCAGATCGACGATCCGCGCCGCATCCCCGAATACCTGAGCCACGCGTTCCACGTCGCGACGTCCGGCCGGCCCGGCCCGGTCGTGCTCGCGTTGCCGGAGGACGTGCTGTCCGACGCGTGCGCACCGCAGCCCGTCGTGCCGGCCGCGAAACGCATCGCGGCGGCGCCGTCGGCCGCGCAGATCGACGAGCTGCGCGAACGGCTCGCGCGCGCGGAACGGCCGTTCGCGATCGTCGGCGGCAGCGGCTGGACGCCCGACGCCTGCGCGAACCTGCGCACCTTCGTCGAACGCTGGCAATTGCCGGTCGCGTGCGCGTTCCGCTACCAGGACACGATCGACAACGCACACCCGAACTACGCGGGCGACGTCGGGCTCGGGATCAACCCCGCGCTCGCGAAACGCATCCGCGATGCCGACTTGCTGCTCGTGATCGGGCCGCGCCTCGGCGAAGCGACGACCGGCGGCTACACGCTGCTCGACATCCCGAAGACGCGCCAGACGCTGATCCACGTGCATCAGGGCGCGGACGAACTGGGCCGCGTGTACGCCGCCGACCTGCCGATCGTGTCCGGCATGCCCGAGATCGCCGCGCCGCTGGCCGCGCTCGAGCCGCCCGAGCGGCCCGCGTGGGCCGGCGCGGCCGCCGACGCGCACCGCGCGTACCGCGAATGGCATGCGCCGCTGCCGATGCCCGGCGACGTGCAACTCGGCGACGTGATGGTGCAGTTGCGCGAGCGCCTGCCGCACGACGCGATCCTGACCAACGGCGCGGGCAACTATGCGATCTGGCTGCATCGCCACTTCGCGTACCGGCACTTCCGTTCGCAGCTCGCGCCGACGAGCGGCGCGATGGGCTACGGACTGCCGGCCGCGCTAGCCGCGAAGTCGCTGTATCCGCAGCGCGCCGTCGTCGCGCTCGCCGGCGACGGCTGCTTCATGATGGCCGGCAACGAGCTCGCGACCGCGATGCAATACGGGCTGAACATCGTGGCGATCGTCGTCAACAACGGCCATTTCGGCACGATCCGCATGCATCAGGAGCGCAACTACCCGGGGCGCGTGCACGGCACGGGACTCACGAACCCGGATTTCGCCGCGTATGCACGTGCGTTCGGCGCGCATGGCGAGACGGTCGAGCGCACCGCCGATTTCGCGCCCGCACTCGAGCGCGCGCTGACCTGCGGGTTGCCCGCGGTGATCGAGATCCGCATCCCGCAGGACGCCAGCACGCCCGCCGCGACGCTCGAGCAGATCCGCGAGCAGGGCCGCCGCGCGCGTAGCGCATGACGATGGACATGCGCACCGCGCCGCCCGTCGCCGCGCTGTCGCCCGACGACGCGCTGACCTGCCCCGGCACGCTGCTCGCGCCCGACGGCATGCTCGTCGCGCCGTACGACCTCGAGCATGGCGACACGCGCGCCGAAGGCCACGTGCCGGCCGCGCCGGCGCTCGGCCTGCTGCACGCCGCTCACCGGCCGTTCCGCGTCGATTACGGCGACGCGCGGCACGTGCACGTGATCAACGGGATGGGCGTCACGCTCGGCGATTCGGTAATCGGGCTGACGGCCCTCGCCGCGCTGCGCGCGGCCCATGCGGGCCTGCGCTTCACGCTGTACCGGCCGGCGCGCGCGCCGCGCTATGTCGATGCGCTGTACGCGCTCGCGGCCGACGTCGTCGCGCCGTCACGCACGCTGCCGTGCGCGGCCGACGCGCTGCCCGCCGACGCGCATTGCATCGACGTCGGCAATCACCTGTACTGGCCCGCATTCGCGCGGCTGCCCATGATCGATTTCTTCCTCGACGCGCTCGGCGTCGATCCGGCCGCGGTGCCCGCCGCCGCGAAGCGCAACCGCTGGCTCGCGCGGCTGCCGCTGCCCGCGCTGCCGGCCGCGTGGCAGCGGCCGTACGTGCTGTTCTGCCCGAATGCGAGCACCGCGGTGCGCAGCGTGCCGCCCGCGCTGTGCATCGGGTTCGTGGAGCGGCTCGCGCAGCGTTACGGGCTGCCGGTGGTCGGCTTCGGCCCGCTCGCGCATCCCGCCTACGTGGACGTGAGCCGCGACGCGACCGACACCGCGCGCTTCATCGCCTGGATCAAGGGCGCGAGCCTGCTGTTCGCGCCGGACACGGCGGCCGTGCATCTCGCCGACGGTTTCGACGTGCCGACGCTCGCGTGCTTCACGACGATCGGGCCGGCATGGCGCGTGCGCGACTATCCGCACTGCGTGCCGGTCACGCTCGACGTGCCGGCCGAATTGCACGGGCTGCACCGCAGCGAGCGGCCGGACGATCTGGCGGCGGTCGAAGCCGCTTACCGCGCAGTCGACTGGGACGCGCTGGCGTGGCCCGCGCCGCGCGGCGCGGCGGCGACGGCCATCTGAGCGAAGCCGGCGCGGCGGCGAGCGGAACACGATCGAATCGGCAGCGCGCGCCCGGCGCCAGCGCCCGCTGCGCCCGCCGCCCCGGCCGCCCGGCACCCCGTGCCGAGCGTCTCACGCGCGATCGCGCAGCGTCTCCGACGGCCGCTTGCCGAACAGGCGCCGGTAATCGGTCGCGAACTGGCTGAGATGCCAGAAGCCCCATGCCTCCGCGACGTCCTGCACCGAGCCGGCCGCGCGCCCGCACAGGTCGCGCCGCGCGCCGTTCAGCCGCAGCGTGCGCAGGTAGGTCGCGGGCGCCATCCCGAGTACGTCCTGGAAGCAGTACTGCAGCGTGCGCCGGCTCACGTGCAACTGCTCGCACAGCTCGGGCACGCCGACCGGGCGCGTGCGGTGCGCGAGCACGTAGTCGCGCGCCTGGTCGACGAGCCAGCGGCGCGTCGACGGCGCACTGCCGCTGCCGTCGTCGGCCGGCTGCGCGCACGCGTCGAACAGCGCGGCCAGCACTTCGGCCTGCAGGTCGTCGCGCTGCGCATCGGGCAGCGGGCCGGCCATCGCCACCGCACCGTCGAGCCGGCGGCCGAGCAGCGCGCACAGGCGCGCGAGCCGCGCGTCGCCGACCTGCATCACGCGCTGCGTGAACAGCCGCTCGTCGAGCGCGCGACGCTCCACTTCCTCCGCATAGCGACGCAGCACGTCGCCGCGCACGACGACGCCGTAGATCGAGAACTGCGCGGGCGTCACGAGTTCGAATTCGACGTTGCCGGGCCGGAATGCGAGTGCGCCGGGGCCGATGCGGCACGCATCGACGCGCGCCGAGCCGTCGCACACGAGCGGGATGCCGAACCAGTACGCGTCGCCGCGCACTTCGCACGCCTGGCGCAGCAGGTGGCTGGTCGATTCGCGAAACAGCTTCATCGTGTCGAGCGGCAGCTCGGTCAGCGTGCCGACGAAACGGCCGGCCGCGAGCTGGTCGTAGGTCTGCCGCCAGCCGATCAGGTTGCGCGCCTGCTCGTCCGCATCGTGCGCGACGCTGACGACGGCCTGCCCGGCGAACGCGTCGTCGCCCTGCGCGCTGCGCCGCGTGTCTTCGGCGGTCGGTTCTTCCGTACACGCCACGTGTTGATCCATCGTGTCCTCCCTCACCTGCGCGGAACCCTGCGTATCACGCAAGTCCCGTGCCGAACCGCACGGCCCGGCGCGCCCCCGCCATTCCACGCTGTCCGGCCAATGCGCGCCATGCGGGCGCACCCGAAGGCGGCACGTCGCGCACGCCGCCGGTGCGATCCGCGCGGCGACCGCGCATGCGTGCCGCCGCCCGAGCCGGATGCCGGCGCCCGGACGCCGGCTACCGGGCCGGCTTCAGCCGCACGACCCGTGTGCCGCAATTACCGTATGCCTGCGCGATCGCCAGTTCGACGATCGCGCTGCCCGCCGCCCACGGCGCCGCGTCCGCTTCCGGCAAATCGGCGCGCAGCGTGGCGCGGCCGTTGATCCGGTAGCGCAGGCCGCGCACGAAATCGACGAACAGCAACCCGACCCCGCTGCCGTCGCAGGCGGCCGCGTCGATCCAGCCGCCGTCGCCGTCATGCGCGGCGGGCAACGCGAACCGCAGCGTCTTCGTATCGATCACGCGCACCACCGGCAGCAGATCGCCGTGCTCGCTGCGCCGGCTCTGCACGATGTCGCAGGTCATCGACGCACCCGCGCCGGACGCCGTGCCGACGAACATGAACGGTTGCGATTCGACGAACTGCCGTACGCCGATGCTCAGCCGCGTGGTCACGGCGTCGCTCATTCGCTCGGCTTCGTCGGCGACGCCGAAGCGGTGTTGCGCGTCGAGTTCGCCCGGATGGAATACCGGGTGACGCGGAAAGGATCGGGGCGGTTCTGCCATGCCGGGAGTCGTCACATGCATCGGTGCACCGTGCCGTCGCGCATGCGCGACGGCCGGCAGCGTGGCCGGCGCCGGCCGCCGGAAACGCGACCGGCGCCGGCCGTCGAACAGGGAAATCGAACCGGGCGACGTGCGGGGCCGACCGGCCCCGGCACGCCGCCGCGACAGCGGCGATCAGAAGAACCCGAGCGCCTCGGCCTGGTAGCTGACCAGCAGGCACTTCGTCTGCTGATAGTTCGACAGCGCCATCTTGTGCGTCTCGCGGCCGATGCCCGACTGCTTGTAGCCGCCGAACGCCGCATGCGCGGGGTACAGGTGGTAGCAGTTGGTCCACACGCGGCCGGCCTCGACCTCGCGGCCCATCCGGTACGCACGCGTGCCGTTGCGCGTCCATACGCCGGCGCCGAGCCCGTAGAACGTGTCGTTCGCGAGTTCGATCGCTTCCTGCTCGTCCTTGAACGTCATCACCGACGCGACTGGCCCGAAGATCTCTTCCTGGAACACGCGCATCTTGTTGTTGCCGAGCAGCATCGTCGGCTTCACGTAATAGCCGGTGCCGAGTTCGGCGGCCGGCGCCGTGCGCTCGCCGCCGGTCAGGCATTGCGCGCCCTCGCCGCGGCCGATGTCGATGTACGACAGGATCTTGTCGAGCTGCTGCTGCGACGCCTGCGCGCCGATCATCGTCTGCAGGTCGAGCGGGTGGCCGGACTTGATGCGCTCGACGCGTGCGACGGCCTTCTCGATGAAGCGTTCGTAGATCGATTCCTGGATCAGGATCCGCGACGGGCACGTGCACACTTCGCCCTGGTTCAGCGCGAACATCGCGAGCCCTTCGAGCGCCTTGTCGAGGAACGCGTCGTCCTGGTCGAGCACGTCGGCGAAGAAGATGTTCGGACTCTTGCCGCCCAGTTCGACCGTCGACGGAATCAGGCTGTCGGCCGCCGCGCGCAGGATGTGCTTGCCGACCGGCGTCGAGCCGGTGAACGCGATCTTCGCGATCCGCTTGCTGGTCGCGAGCGCTTCGCCCGCTTCCTTGCCGAAGCCGTTCACGATGTTGATCGCGCCGGCCGGGAACAGGTCGCCGATCAGTTCCATCAGCACGAGCACCGACGCGGGCGTCTGCTCGGCCGGCTTCATCACGACGCAGCAGCCGGCCGCGAGCGCCGGCGCGAGCTTCCACGCGGCCATCAGCAGCGGGAAGTTCCACGGGATGATCTGGCCGACCACGCCGAGCGGCTCGTGGAAGTGGTACGCGACGGTGTTGTCGTCGATTTCGGAGATGCCGCCTTCCTGCGCGCGAATGCAGCCCGCGAAATAGCGGAAGTGGTCGATCGCGAGCGGCAGGTCGGCCGCCATCGTCTCGCGCAGCGGCTTGCCGTTGTCGATCGTCTCGGCCACGGCCAGCAGCTTCAGGTTCTTTTCCATCCGGTCGGCGGCGGCGAGCAACAGGTTCGCGCGCTCGGCGACCGACGTCTTGCCCCACTTGCGGCGCGCCGCATGCGCGGCGTCGAGCGCCAGCTCGATGTCGTCGGCGCCGGAGCGCGGCACGCGGCAGAACGGCTGGCCGTTGATCGGCGACACGTTCTCGAAATACTCGCCCTTCACGGGCGCCACCCACTTGCCGCCGATGTAGTTGTCGTATTGCTGGCGGTACGGGTATTCGACGTCGAGGCCCAGTTGCTTCAGGTCAAACGGGTTCATACATGTCTCCTGTTCATCGTGCTTGTGTGAGTACAGCGCCGGTTGGAATGCGCTGGTCCCGTTTACGCAACATGCGTGCCAAACGGAACGGGCGCACGTCGATCGCGGCCGGCGCGCGTTCGCTCCGTGCGGTGTTCACGCACGCAACACGGCAGGTGTACCGATTCTGAACACCGCGGTTGCGCAGCGAGGTGGCCGGTGTTCGGAATTTCCACAGTGGGCGGCGGTGCGTTGCCGCGAATGCGCGCCGCGCCGCGTGGCATGTCGCTTGCGTGCGAATCGCGGATCCTCACGCACGGCGCACACGCCGACCGACACCATGACCGATCGCGGCCCCCTGACCGACGATGCCATCACCTTCATCCGCGAGCAGGCTTTCCTGATCGTCGCGACCGCCGACGCGGCCGGCAACGCCGACTGTTCTTACCGCGGCCGCCAGCCGCGCGCCGACGGCTCGTTCGCGCCGCTCGTCGATATCCCGGACCGCCGCACGCTGGTGCTGCCCGACTTCGCAGGCAACAACCTGCTCAACACGATCGGCAACCTGCTCGTGAATCCGGCCATCGCGCTGCTGTTCGTCGATTTCGTGCGTCGGACGACCTGGCTCGTGCAGGGCCGCGCGACGCTCGACGAGGATGCACAACGGCACGCGCGCCTGTGGCCGGATGCGTTGCGCTATCTGGTGATCGATGTGGCGTGCGCGCAGGCGCGCGCGGATGTAGCCCTGCCGCCGCTCGTGCTGGCGTGACCCGCAGCGGGTGACGCGCTGACCGACGGACCATGCGGGCGGCTGCGCCTACTGGATTGTCGAGGTGCCGAAGCGCCGATGACCCGAGGCATCGAAGCGCCGACGTGCCGACGTGCCGACGTGCCGATGCGCCGATGCGCCGATGGCCCGAAGCACCGATGCACGATGCACCGAAGTGCCGAAGCGCCGAAGCGCCAAAGCGCCGAAGCGCCACGATACAACGCTCACCGCCCGTGCGTCTCCGCACAGGCCGGTTCGATCCGGCTGCTGCGCGCCGACGCATCGGTGAACGTGCGGCCTCCCGCCTCGTCGCCCGCCTCGTCGCCCGCCTCGTCGCCCGCCTCGTCGCCCGTTTCGTCGCCCGTTTCGTCGGCCGCCGACCGCCCGCCGAGAAACCCGAACACCACCGCCGCGCACAGCACCGTGACGACGGCCAGCCCGGCCAGCAGCCGATCGAACGCGTGCGTGTAGCTCGCGATCAACGCCGCGCGACCGACGGCCGGCAACGCGGCAGCCGCGCCCGCGAGATCGCCGGTCGCAAGCCGCGCGGCGGCCCGCAGCGTCGCGTCCGGCGTGCCGGCCGCCCCTGCCGTGTGCGCCAGCCCCGCTTGCGCGAGCGCGGCCAGCACCGCGCCGACGATCGCCAGCGCGATCCCCTCGCCGGCCACGCGCGTCGTGCTGAAAATGCCCGTGGCCATCCCTGCGCGCGCTTTCGGCACGACGCTCACCGACAGCCCGTCCATCAGCCCCCACGGCATGCCGGCGCCGACGCCGATCGCGAGCATCGGCGCGATCGCCGCCGGCCCCGCGCCGCCGCGCAGCGCGATGCCGAGCCAGACGAGCCCGGCCGCCGCGATCAGCAGCCCGAGCCCGGAAATCACGCCGGCCGACAGCCAGCGCGTGAGCGTCGCCGCGCCGAGCGGCACCACCAGCATCGGCGCGGAGATCGCGAGCATCAGCCAGCCCGCGTCGATCTCGCTGAAGCCGTCGATACCGATGAAGCGCAGCGGCAGCACGACGAGCAGCACGATGTAGCAGCAGCAGGTCGACACCGGCAGCACCTGCACGCCGACGAAGCGCGCGATGCGGAACAGCGACAGGTCGAGCATCGGCCGCGCGACGCGCGTCTCGATCGTCACGAACGCGCACGCGCCGAGCGCCGCGCCGGCCAGCAGCGCGATCACGAGCGGACTCGACCAGCCGCGCGCGGGCGCCTCGATCACGCCGAACGTGAACAGCGTCAGTGCGGCCGTGAACGCGGCCGTGCCGGGCCAATCGAGCCCCGTCGCGTGCGGATCGCGCGACTCGTGCATGCGCGGCAGCCCGAACGCGAGTGACAGCACGCCGGCCACCGCGCTCGTCACGAAGATCGCGCGCCAGCCGTAATGCCCGATCAGGCCGCCGGCGAGCACGGGCCCGAACGCGAGGCCGATCCCGAACGTCGTGCCGAGCAGGCTGAATGCGCGCGTGCGCGCCGCGCCGTCGAACTCCTGCGCGAGCGCGGCCGTGCCGCCGGCCAGCGCCGCGGCCGCCGCGAGCCCTTGGGCGGCGCGCAGCAGATCGACCGCGAGCATCGACGGCGCGAACGCGAGCGCGACCGACATCAGCGTGAAGCCGCCGACCCCGATGGCAAACAGGCGCTTGCGGCCGAACTGGTCGGCGAGCGCGCCCGACGCCATCAGGAAGCTGCCGAACGCGAGCATGAACGCGTTGGTGATCCAGTTCATCGCGACCGGGCTGCCGTGCAGGTCGCGGCCGATCGCCGGCGTCGCGACCGCGCCGCCCGAAAACGACAGCGGCAACGCGACGGCGGCCATGCAGACGGCGGCCAGCACCCACGCGCGCCGGCGCGCCGCCAGCGCCGAATTGGCCGAAACAGGGTGATCCATCATCGCTCCTCGAAAAGCCGGCGCGGATGCGCCATCGGAGCGACAGACGATAAATCGGATTCAATCCGCGAAAAACCACGCGAAGCTCCGCATATAACGGACTAAAATTCCGCAATACCTCTGCCAGCGTGCGTCGCCGCACGTCCTTCGATTCGATGGAAAGATGGAAAACCTCACCGGCATCGTCGCGTTCGTGCGCACCGCCGAAGCGCTGAGCTTCGTCGCGGCCGGCCGCGCGCTCGGCATCTCGGCGTCCGCGGTCGGCAAGACCATCGCGAAAATGGAGCAGTCGCTCGGCGTACGGCTGTTCAACCGCACGACGCGGCGCGTGACGCTCACCGAAGAGGGGCGGCATTTCTACGAGCGCTGCCAGCGCATCCTCGAGGATTTCCGCGACGCGGAGGCGACCGTGACGGCGTCCGCGCAGCGCCCGCGCGGCAAGTTGCGCGTGAGCCTGCCGGTGATCGGCTACCGCTTCCTGCTGCCGGTGCTGCCCGAATTCCGGCAGCGCTATCCGGACGTCGAACTCGATCTCGATTTCAACGACCGGATGGTCGACGTGGTCGAAGGCGGCTTCGACGCGGTGATCCGCAGCGGCCCGCTGTCCGATTCGAGCCTGATGTCGCGGCGGCTCGGTCCGTTCGCGTTCGTGCTGTGCGCGACGCCCGCGTATCTCGCGCAGGCCGGCACGCCGCGCACGCCGCGCGAGCTCGACGCGCACGACTGCGTGCGCTATTGCTTCCCGACCACCGGCAAGCTGCAGGACTGGGCGCTCGCGGCCGACGACGGCACGCCGCTCGCGCTGCGCACCGCGATGACCTGCAACAACATGGAGGCGCTGCGCGGCGCCGTGCTCGCAGGGCTCGGCATCGGCTACATGCCCGACTTCCTCGCGCGCGACGCGCTCGAGCACGGCGCGCTCGTCACCGTGCTCGACGACTACCGGATCGCGCCGGGGCAGTTCTCGATCGTGTGGCCGTCGAGCCGGCAGTTGTCGCCGAAGCTGCGCGTGTTCGTCGATTTCCTGTGCGAGCGGCTGTTCAGGTAGTCGCGCCGATCCGCTCCGCTTCGACCGGCGGCGGCAGCGCGTCGCTGTCGTCCTTCAGCCCGACGCCCGTCAGCCCGAGGCGGCGCGCATGCGTCATCAGGTAATGCAGCTTGTGCGCGGCGGCCGCGTGCGGCAGCCCTTCGGGCCGCACGTTCGAAATGCAGTTGCGCAGCGCGTCGTGACAGCCGACCTTCGGCGCCCACGTCAGATACACGCCGAGGCTGTCCGGCGAGCTGAGCCCGGGCCGCTCGCCGATCAGCATCGCGACCACCTTCGCGCGCAGCAGCTCGCCGATCTCGTCGCCGAGCGCGACGCGCGCCTGCGTCGCGACCACCACCGGGCCGATCCGCCAGCCGTCCGCATCGAGCCGCGGCCGCACGGCCTGCAACAGCGGCAGCGCCTGCTTCGCGGCCGCGAACGCCGACAGCCCGTCGCCGACCACGAACACGACATCGGGCGCCTCGTCAAGCGCCGCCCCGTAGCCGGCCAGCAGCCCGCGGCTGTCGTCGGACAGCTTGCGGCCGAGATCGGGCCGGCGCAGGTAATGATCGCGGTCCGGCGCGGCGCTCTGCACGCCGAGCGTCGGCAGCAGGCCGGCCGCCTCGATCTCGCGCCGCAGCGCGTCCGCGTCGAGCGGCTGGTGCACCGCGTCGCGCGCCTGCGCATGCGACAGGTTGAAGGCCAGCAGCGGCGCGGTCGGCAGGCTGTTGCCCGCGCGACCGAGCGCGATCCGCGCGTTCGTGAACGACTTCAGCTGCGCCCACGGGTTCTTCTCGACGGCGTCGCTCATGCGGACACCCCCATCCAGTCGTTCGCGCCCGCGAGCAGCGGCACGCGTGCCGTCGCCGCGCGCAGCGCGCCGTGCGCGTCGGCGATCTCCATCGTCTCCAGCCATTCCTCGAACTCGGGCGCGCGGCGCAGGCCGAGCACCTCGCGCACGTAGAGCTGGTCGTGGAACGACGTGCTCTGGTAGTTCAGCATCACGTCGTCCGCGCCCGGAATCCCCATGATGAAGTTGATGCCGGCCGCGCCCAGCAGCGTCAGCAGCGTGTCCATGTCGTCCTGGTCGGCTTCCGCGTGGTTCGTGTAGCAGATGTCGCAGCCCATCGGCACGCCGAGCAGCTTGCCGCAGAAGTGATCCTCGAGGCCCGCGCGGATGATCTGCTTGCCGTCGTACAGGTATTCGGGCCCGATGAAGCCGACCACCGTGTTCACGAGGAACGGCTCGAACTTGCGCGCGACCGCATACGCCCGCACCTCGCAGGTCTGCTGGTCGACGCCGTGGTGCGCGTTCGCCGACAGCGCGCTGCCCTGGCCGGTCTCGAAGTACATGAGATTGTTGCCGACCGTGCCGCGCTTGAGCGACAGCGCGGCTTCGCGCGCCTCGCCGAGCAGCGCGAGCGAGATCCCGAAGCTCGCGTTCGCCTTCTCGGTGCCCGCGATCGACTGGAACACGAGATCGACCGGCGCGCCCTTCTCGATCGCCGCGATCGTGTTGGTCACGTGCGTGAGTACGCACGACTGGGTCGGCACGCCGTAGCGTTCGCGGAAACCGTCGATCATCGCGAGCAGCTTCACGATCGCCGCGAGGCTGTCGGTGGCCGGGTTGATGCCGATCATCGCGTCGCCGCAGCCGTACATCAGCCCGTCGAGCATCGATGCGGCGATGCCCTTCACGTCGTCGGTCGGGTGGTTCGGCTGCAGCCGCACCGACATCCGGCCGGCCAGCCCGACCGTGTTGCGAAAGCGCGTGACCACGCGGCGCTTGCGCGCGGCCGCGATCAGGTCCTGGTTGCGCATCAGCTTCGACACGGCCGCGACCATCTCGGGCGTGAGGCCCGGCGCGATCCGTTCGAGCGCGGCGCCGTCGGCCGCGGGCGACAGCAGCCAGTTGCGGAAATCGCCGACGGTGAGATGCGAGATGTCCGCGAACGCCTGCGCGTCGTGATCGTCGACGATGAGGCGCGTGACCTCGTCGTGTTCATACGGGATCACGGCTTCGTTCAGGAACGCCTTCAGCGGCACGCCCGCGAGCGCGATCTTCGCGGCGACGCGCTCCTCCTCGCTCGCCGCCGCGACGCCGGCGAGCTGATCGCCGGAACGCAGCGGGCTCGCCTTCGCGAGCAGCGTCTTCAGGTCCGCGAAGCGGTACGTGCGCGGACCGATCGTCTCCGTATAGGACATCGTTCGAATCTCCTTGCCAAAAGCCGACGGCGCGCCCGTTCGACGGGGTGCGCCGGATGCCGTCAGGAACGGCCTTTCACTTTCACCTTCGCCTGCACCGTCGGCATCGCTCACTCCTCCAGCAGCGCGTCGCCGGGCGCGCTCGCGCGCTGCGCGCGGGTCGCGAGGAAGTACGCGTAACCGACCGCGAGGAAGCCGACGAACACCAGCGCGACCAGCCCGTTGAAATACACCATCGTACCGAGGCAGACCAGCGCCGCGAGGATCGCGAATGCCGGGAAGATCGGATACAGCGGCGCGCGGAACGGCCGCTCCAGGTTCGGCTGCGAGCGGCGCAGCTTGAACAGCGCCGCCATGCTGACGATATACATCACGATCGCACCGAATACCGACATCGTCACGATGTTCGCGGTGAGCGTCTGCCCGCCGAACTGGATCAGCTCGTCGCTGTAGATCGCCGCGATGCCGACCACGCCGCCCGCGAGGATCGCGCGATGCGGGGTCTTGAAGCGCGGATGCACCTTCCCGAGCCACTCCGGCAGATAGCCTTCGCGCGCCAGCGCGAAGATCTGGCGCGAATAGCCGAGGATGATCCCGTGGAACGACGCGACGAGCCCGAACAGCCCGAGCCACACGAGCATGTGCATCCAGCCGCTGTTCTCGCCGACGATGTACTTCATCGCCTGCGGCAGCGGGTCGTTGATGTTCGCGAGCTTGGTCCAGTCGCCCGCGCCGCCGGCGAACACCATCACGCCGATCGCGAGCGCCACGAGGGTCAGGATCCCGGCCACGTACGCGATCGGAATCGAGCGCTTCGGGTTCTTCGCTTCCTCGGCGGCCATCGCGACGCCTTCGATCGCGAGGAAGAACCAGATCGCGAACGGAATCGCCGCGAACATCCCGTGGAACGCGCCCACGCTGAAGTGATCGGCGCCCGACCAGCCGCCCTTCGTGAAATTGCTCCACGCGAAGCCCGGCGACACGACGCCCATGAACACCAGCAGCTCGAAGATCGCGAGCAGCGTGACGACGAGCTCGAAGGTCGCGGCGATCTGCACGCCGACGATGTTCAGCGCCATGAACACGAGATACGCGCCCATCGCTGCGTGTTTCGGTTCGAGCCCCGGAAACTGGACGTGCAGGTACGCGCCGATCGCGAGCGCGATCGCGGGCGGCGCGAACACGAACTCGACCAGCGTCGCAGCTCCTGCCAGATAGCCGCCGGTCGGGCCGAACGCGCGGCGCGCATACGCGAACGGGCCGCCCGCGTGCGGGATCGACGTCGTCAGCTCGGTGAAACTGAAGATGAAGGTGGTGTACATCGCCGCGACGAACAGCGCGGTGATCACGAAACCCAGCGTGCCGGCGCTCGCCCAGCCGTAGCTCCAGCCGAAGTATTCGCCGGAAATCACGAGGCCGACCGCGATGCCCCACAGTTGCCAGGTCCCGAGCGTCTGCTGCAGCGCGGGCTGGCCGGGCGACCTGGCGCCGGCGGCGGGCCGGCCATTCGACTCTGCTTTCATCGGACTCTCTCCTCAATGGCGCCGGGCCTGCACGCCCGCGCGACTGAGAATCGATGCTAGAGAGTCATTAAACGACGTGTTATCGAAATTCGGCAAAGATCGCGGCTGACGTTTCGCTTGCGAAAACGCCGGCCGCGCATGTGGCCGCGCCGATCCGGCCGCGCAGCGCGGGCCGGATCGGCCGTGCTTACTGGCCGCCGCCGCGCTGGTTGAACCAGCGGTCGAGCAGCTTGCCGGCCGCCTCGCGGCCGCCGAGGCCGAACGACAGCGCGACGGCCACCGCGATCGCGCCGAGCACGAGCCCGAACGCGAGCTGGACGATTTCGTTCGCGATGCCCATCGCGCGCAGCCCCATCGCGAACACGAGGCCGAGGATCGCGAATTGCGCGATGCGCGCGAACAGCACGCTGTGCTCGCGGTCGGCCTGCTCGATCACGCGGCGCGCGAGGCCCGCGAGCCACACGCCGATCACGAGGATCACGCCGCCCATCAGCACGTGGCCGCCGAACTCGATGAACAGCGTGACGACGTCGCGCACCTGCGAGAAGCCGAGCCGGTTCGCGGCCTCGACCGCCGCGAACAGCATCGCGAAGAACACGATCAGCCGCGCGACCAGCACCGACGGCTGCAAAATGCCCGAGAACACGCGCTCGACGCCGAGCACGGCCGGCAGCCCGTCCGCGCCGGCGGCTTCCAGCAGCTTCTGCGCGAGCGACGCGACGAAGCGCGCGAAGTAGAACGTGACGAGCACGATCACGATCGCCGCGACGATGTCCGGCACCGCGCCGAGGAACTGGTTCAGCATGTTGGTCGCGGGGATCGAGATCGCGTCGATCTTCAGCGCGTCGAGCGCGGAGATCAGCGTCGGCACGAACACGAACACGTAGACGATCGTGCCGATCAGGCTCGACACGCGCACGGGCGTCGGGCTGTCGATTCCTTGCGTGAGGCGGTCGGCGCCGGCGGCGACCAGCAGGTTCGTCACGAGGCCGCGCAGCACGCGCGCGACGACCCAGCCGACGAAGCCGATCACCGCGGCCGCGAAGATGTTCGGCACGATCGCGAGCAGCTTGTCGACCATCCCCTGCACCGGCGAGAGCAGGCCCGACAGCGCGAACGACGCGAGGATCGCCGGCAGGAACATCAGGATCACGAGCCAGAACAGCACGTCGCCGAGATAGCCGCTCATCGGCTGCATGCCGGCGCCTTCGGACAGCTTGTCGTCGATCTTGCTCGCCTTCAGCGCGCGGTTCGCGAGGCTGCGCAGCAGCGACGCGATCAGCCACGCGATCAGCGTCAGCGCCGCGCCGCCGATCAGGTTCGGCAGGTAGTTGACGATGTGCGTGACGAGCAGCGAGAACGGATTGGAGACCGCGTACAGGTTGAGCACGTTGAAAATGCCCACCGCGGTGACGAGCAGCACGAGCCAGAACAGGCCGCCGGCGATGATGCGTTCGACGCACGCGCCCTGGCCGGTACTTTCGTTGATCCGCTGATCGACCTTCAGTGCGTTGAGCAGGCGCAGTGCGCCGGCCCGCACCGCCACGGCGATCAGCCAGCCGATCACCAGGATGCCGATCGCGCCGGCG
The DNA here is from genome assembly GCF_001522585.2 of Burkholderia sp. NRF60-BP8. Taxonomy (NCBI): domain Bacteria; kingdom Pseudomonadati; phylum Pseudomonadota; class Betaproteobacteria; order Burkholderiales; family Burkholderiaceae; genus Burkholderia; species Burkholderia sp. NRF60-BP8. Next base: position 158,465 of record NZ_CP013373.1, on the reverse strand, counting down.
ATCTTGGGCAGGTATCCGCCTAGCGTGGTCTGCAGCGACGTGATGAAGCTGGAAGCATCCATTTCTTCTTCTCCCGAAAACGTGGTGGTGCGATTGAACATCGACGAACGACCTGCGTACTTCGAAAAAGCGTGCTGCCCCGTCCGAGCAACTTACCCGAGAAAAATGACGCAATCACCCGATTTCACCGTCTTTAACTTTAGTTCTAGATTGCGGCGGGGCAAGACCCCATTTCGATGAAATAAAAAGGGGCAGATTTTGGACCACTACGCATTTCCGCAAGATTTGTCCATTCGGGCCGTGCTACCGTGGCGTCGATTCTTGCCCCGGACACGCCGATGCCTGCATCCGAAACGAAGATCGAGCCGCCCGCGTGGGTCCGCTACGCAGCGAGCGTGGCGCGCGTTCACGCGTACATCGGCGCGCATCTCGACGGCCCGCTCGACCTGAACAGGCTTGCGGAAATCGCTTGCCTGTCGCCGTATCACTGGCAGCGCGTCTATCGCGCGCTGTACGGCGAGTCGATCGTGTCGACGGTGCGGCGGATGCGGATCGTGCGGGCGTCCGAGGATCTGGTCTGCACCGAGCGGCCGCTCGACGAGATCGCGCGGCGCGCGGGCTACGGTTCGACGCACGCGTTCGCGCGGGCGTTTCGCGACGCGTACGGCGTGCTGCCCGCGCAGCACCGGCGCACCGGCCGCCACCGGCCGATTTATCCGTTACAGCGAGGAGAGGAAGACATGTTCAAGCACGAGGTCGAGATCCGGCGCCTGCCGGCACTGCGCGGCTACGCGGTGACGCACACCGGCGCGTACATGAAGGTAGGCGACGCGTTCGGGCAGATCGGCGCGTGGGCCGGGCAGCACGGGCTGATCGGCCCGGGCGCGAAGATGATCGGGATTTTCTACGACGATCCGGACACGACGCCCGAAGCGCAGTTGCGCGCGAAAGCGTGCTGGATGCCGGCCGACGGCGCGCCGGACGTGGCGCCCGCGCCGCCGGTCGAGCGCGTGACGATCGCCGGCGGCGAATACGCGGTGCTGCTGCATACCGGGCCGTATGCGGACCTGAAGACGGCCTACCAGTGGCTCTACGGCGACTGGCTGCGCCACTCGGGCCGCGAAGCCGCCGATGCCCCGCCGTTCGAGCTGTACCTCAATACGCCGATGGACACGGCGCCGGCCGACCTGCTCACCGAAATTCACCTGCCGCTGCGCTGAGCGACGGGCCGGTGCGCCGGCCGTCGAACGAAGCGCGCCGGCCGGTGCGTATGCCTGGCAGGCGCGAACTCGCGGAGATACTCAAGCGGCCTGCGTCCCGCAACCGGGACAGAACCGCGCGTCGGTCGCCAACGCCGCATGGCAGCGGCTGCAGGCCTTGCTGCGTTGCGCCGCGCCGCACTTTGCGCAGAAGCGTGCATCGGCTGCGTTGAGTGCGCCGCAGCCCGCGCACGCGAGCTGGCTCAGCGGCACGTTGCCACCCTGGCCGCCTCGCCCGCCACTGGCATCGGCCGGCGCCTGCCAGCCCCAGCCGTGGCGATCGCGGCCGCGCGCATCGTGGCCGCCATGGCCGCCCTGACGTGTCCCGCCGTGATGCCCGCTACCGGGGCCGCCGGGGCTGCGCTCACCCCGGTTTCCGCCGCTGCCGTGCCCACCGAGAATCCGTTTCAGAAAGCCCATCGCCCGCTCCTCAACGTTCGGCCCGGACGCCGCCGAACGCCCCGGAGGACGACAGCAGCCGCAAGCCGTTGGCCACGACGAGCAGGCTCGCGCCCGCGTCGGCGAAGACCGCCATCCACATCGTGCCGAGCCCCGCGACCGTCAGGCCGAGGAACACGACCTTCACGCCGAGCGCGAAGCCGATGTTCTGGACCAGCACGCGGTGCGTCGCGCGCGACAGCCGCACGAACGCGGGAATCTTGCGCAGGTCGTCGTCCATCAGCGCGACGTCGGCCGTCTCGATCGCCGTGTCGGTGCCCATCGCGCCCATCGCGAAGCCGATGTCGGCGCGCGCGAGCGCCGGCGCATCGTTGATCCCGTCGCCGACCATCCCGACCGCGCCCGCGCCGCCCGCCGACAGTTCCTCGACCGCCGCGAGCTTGTCTTCCGGCAACTGGTTGCCGCGCGCGTCGTCGATGCCGGCCTGCCGCGCGATCGCCTGCGCGGTATGCGGGTTGTCGCCCGTCAGCATCGCGGTGCGGATGCCGAGCGCATGCAGATCGGCGATCGCGTCGCGGCTCGTGTCCTTGATCGTGTCGGCCACCGCGAAGATGCCGAGCACGCGCGTGTCGTTGACCAGCACGACGACGCTCTTGCCCTGCCGCTCCAGCGCGTCGAGCTTCGCCTCGAGCGCCGCCGAGCAGCGCCCGAGCTCCTCGACGAGCCGGTGATTGCCGAGCCAGTAGCGCATGCCGTCGATCGTGCCGCGCACGCCGCGCCCGACGATCGCTTCGAAGTCCTGCACGTCGGCGAATGTCGTCGTGCCGGCGTCGCGGGCCGCGGCGGCGAGCGCCTGCGACACCGGGTGATCGGAGCGCGCGGCGAGGCTCGCGCCGAGGTGCCGCACGCGTGCCGCATCGGCGCCGTCCGCATGCACGTCGAAGTCGGTCTGCACCGGCTTGCCGTGCGTGATCGTGCCGGTCTTGTCGAGCGCGAGCCACGCGAGCTTGCGCCCTTCTTCCAGATAGACGCCGCCCTTCACGAGAATCCCGCGCCGCGCGGCCGCCGCGAGGCCCGACACGATCGTCACCGGCGTCGAGATCACCAGCGCGCACGGGCACGCGATCACGAGCAGCACGAGCGCGCGGTAGACCCAGTCGTGCCACGCGCCGCCCATCGCGAGCGGCGGCACCACCGCGACCAGCAGCGCGACCGCGAACACGATCGGCGTGTAGACGCGTGCGAACTGGTCGACGAAGCGCTGCGTCGGCGCCTTCGCGCCCTGCGCTTCCTCGACCGCGTGGATGATCCGCGCGAGCGTCGAGTTGGCCGCGACGGCCGTCACGCGGTATTCGAACGAACCCGATTCGTTGATCGTGCCCGCGTACACCGCGTCGCCGGTCGTCTTTTCGACGGGCAGGCTCTCGCCGGTGATCGGCGCCTGGTTGACGGTCGAGCGGCCCGCGACGACTTCGCCGTCCAGTCCGATCCGCTCGCCCGGCTTCACGCGCACGACCGCGCCGAGCGCGACCTGCGCGGCCTCGATCGTGCGCCACGCGCCGTCGGCCTGCCGCACGGTCGCGGTATCCGGCGCGAGCCGCATCAAGCCCTGGATCGCATTGCGCGCACGGTCGAGCGACTTCGCCTCGATCAGCTCGGCGATCGTGAACAGCACCATCACCATCGCGGCTTCCGGCCACTGGCCGATCGCCATCGCGCCCGTCACCGCGATGCTCATCAGCGCGTTGATGTTCAGGTTGCCGTTGCGGATCGCGATCCAGCCCTTCTTGTACGTGGTGAGCCCGCACGCGAGCACCGCGGCGAGCGCGAGCGCCGCCGACAGCCACACCGGCAGCCCGGCCCAGGTCGCGCCTTCGGACGCGAGCGCGGCGACGCCGGCGAGCACCAGCGGCCACCACGGCTTCGCGGGCGCGGCGGCGGCGCGCGCCGCCGGCGCGCCGGCCGTGGCGGCCTCCGGCGTCATGCCGAGCGTGCGGATCGCGCTTTCGATCGCCGGCTGCGCATCGGGCACGTGCTCGACGGTCAGCATCCGCTGCATCAGGTTGAATTCGAGCGCCGACACTTCGGGCATCCCGCCGAGCTTCTTGCGGATCAGCGTTTCCTCGGTCGGGCAGTCCATCTGCATGATCCGGAATGCTGAGCGCACGTGGCCCGACGCGGTCGCCTGCGCGACCGGCAGCGGCGCGAGCGTCAGCGCGGCCGGCGCGCAGCATGCGCCGGCCGCGTGGTCGTGGTCGTGGTCGTGGTCGTGGTCGTGGTCGTGGTCGTGACCGGCATGATCGTGCGCGGCGTGGCCGTGCGAGCACGTGGCGCCGTGCACGTGCTCGTCGTCGCCGGCATGGGCGTGATCGTGGTCGTCACCCGCCTCGCCATGTGCCGCGTGAGCGTGCCCATGGGCGCGATCGTGGTCATGGCCGTGCGCGCGCTCGCCGGCCGCCGGCGCCGGGTCGGCAACGGTCGCCGTCTGCGTGTCGCACGATTCTGCGCAGCAGGCATCGGCGCCGTCGGCCTGACGGTGTCGTGGGTCGTGGGGACGCTGGGCGTCGGTCATGACAACCTCCTTTGTGGCTTGACGGTGTAGAGTTAACACCCTGAAGCCACTACAAGGTCAACCCTTACACGGGAGAAAGGCATGAAGATTGGCGAACTGGCCAAAGCGGCCCGCTGCACCCCCGAGACGATCCGTTTCTACGAGAAAGAGGGGCTGATGCCGGACGCGGAGCGCACCGATTCGAACTACCGCAACTACACCGACGTGCACGTCGAACGGCTGCGCTTCATCCGCAACTGCCGCGCGCTCGACATGGCGCACGACGAAATCCGTGCACTGCTGCAACTCACCGACACGCCGGCCGATCGCTGCGATTCGATCAATTCGCTGCTCGACGATCACATCGGGCACGTCGATGCGCGCCTCGCGGAATTGACGCATCTGCGCGAGCAGCTCACCGAATTGCGCCGCCGTTGCGTCGGCGAGCATTCGGTCGAGGATTGCGGAATCGTGCACGGCCTCGCGACGATGGAAACCGTCGCGCCCGCCGCGAAGCGCTCGCACCTCGGCTGAAACCCTTGCCAAACAAGATAGTCCAGTCGAGAATAGTTATATTCTTACTAGATATATTTTAACTATTCATGTCTACGAGCCGCCCGTCCCCGCTCGCGCTGGCCATCCTTGCGACGCTCACCGAAACGCCGATGCATCCGTACGGGATGCTGCAGCAACTGAAGGCCCGCGGATACGACGAAGTCGTCAACGTGCGGCAGCGTACGAGCCTGTACCAGACGATCGACCGGCTGCTGCGCGACGGGCTGATCGCCGTGCACGACACCGAGCGCGACGGCGCGTTTCCGGAGCGCACGCTGTATGCGCTGACCGAAGCCGGGCACACGGCCGGGCAGGCGTGGTTGCATGCGCTGCTCGCGGAGCCCGCGCGTGAATTTCCTGCGTTCGGCGCCGGCCTCGCGTTCCTGCCGCTGCTCGACGCGGAAGATGCGCGCCATCAGCTCGAACTGAGAATCGCACGGCTCGACGCCGAGCGCGAGCGGCTGGAAGCGCTGCGCGCCACCGCGCAGGCCGACCAGGTGCCGCGCCTGTTCCTGCTGCAAAACGAGCATGCGCTCGTGCTGCTCAATGCGGAGCTCGACTGGGCGCGCAGCGTGGTCGAACACCTGAAGATCGGCGCGCTGCGCTGGGTGGACGGCTGACGCGTCGCGCCGGCCGCTTCCCGTCGGCAACGGGAATCGCCCCCGTCAAAGCACCTTGCCGGGATTCAGGATCCCGCGCGGGTCCAGCGCGGCCTTCAGGCGCCGCATCAGCCCGATTTCCGCGTCGCTGCGCGTGTGCGCGAGATAAGGCCGCTTGAGCACGCCGATCCCGTGCTCGGCCGACACCGAGCCGCCCATGTCGCGCACCACCGCATACACGCAGTCGTCGATCGCATCGGCGTGCGCGTCGGTCATCCCGGTCGGCGACACGCCGATATGCACGTTGCCGTCGCCGACATGACCGAAGAACAGGCACGTCAGCGCGGGCCAGCGCGCCCGCAACGCCGCCTCGCAGCGTTCGGCGAACCTGCCGAGTTCGCCCGTCGGCAGACTCACGTCGAAGTTGACGAGATGGGGCAACGCGTCGATCGCCAGGCCTTCGCGCAGCGTCCACAGATCGCGCGCCTGCCGCTCGGAGCTCGCAAGTACCGCATCGTCGACGAGCGCGGCATCGAACCCCTCGGCCAGCGCCGTTTCGAGCGCATGGCGCGCATCGCCGCCCGGCGCGCTCGTCGCGCATTCGATCAGCACCGCGAAACCGCCGTCGCCGACGAACGGCGCCGACACGCCCGGCGTATGACGCGCGACGTAGTCGTAGAACGACGGCCACATCGCCTCGAAACTGACGACCTCCGGCAGCGCGCGCACGCGGTTCCACAGCCCGACCACCGCATCGTAGTCGCGCACGCGGCAGAGCGCCGTGGCCGGCGCCGCGAGCAACGGGTGCAGCCGCAGCACCGCGCGCGTGACGACGCCGAGCGTCCCTTCGCTGCCGACGAACAGCTGCTTCAGGTCGTAGCCCGCGTTGTTCTTCAGCATCCGGTTCATCGACGACACGACCGTGCCGTCCGCGAGCACGACCTCGAGCCCGAGCACCTGCTCGCGCATCATCCCGTAGCGGATCGCGCGCGTGCCGCCCGCATTGGTCGCGAGCATGCCGCCGATCTGGCACGAGCCGCGCGCGCCGAGATCGACGCCGAACGTGAAGCCCGCCGCTTGCGCGGCGTCCTGCACCGTCTGCAGCGGCGTGCCCGCGCGCACGGTGATCGTGCCGGCCGCCGCGTCGAGCGCTTCGATGCCGGCGAAGCGCTCCATCGACAGCACGACCTCGCCGCCCAGCGCGACCGCGCCGCGCGCGAGCCCCGTCAGCCCGCCTTGCGGCACGACCGGCTGGCCGAGCCGCGTGCACGCCGCGAGCGTGCGCGACACGTCGTCGACGCTGCGCGGGCTCACCAGCGCACGCGGCCGCACGCCGGGCGGCTCGTTGTACGCGGTGAAGTAACGCGGATCGATATCGGCTGCGCGCGTGACGAGCGCGTCGCCCAGTTCGGCGGCGAGCACGGCATCGACGGCATCGTCCGGTTCGCGGCCCGCCGCGCTCGGGTTCGGGGTCGGCATCGTGCGCGGCCCCGCTTACTTCGTCGAAATGTCGATATCGCCGAAATACTTCAGGCCGAGCGACTTCACCGTGCCGTCCGCCTTCAGCTTGTCGATCGCCGCGTCGAGCTTCGCCTTCAGCGCATCGTCGCCCTTGCGCAGGCCGAACGCGATGCCGCTGCCGAGAATCTTGTCGTCGTGCACCGGCTGCCCGACGAACGAGAAGCCCTTGCCGTCCGGGCGCGACAGGAAGCCGCGCTGGCCGGACGGCGCGAGCACGAGCGTCGCGTCGAGGCGGCCCGCGACCAGATCCGCATACGCCTGGTTCTGGTCCTGGTACGCGACGACCGCGACGCCGGCCGGCTCCCAGTGCGCCTTCGCGAAGGTTTCCTGGATCGACGCCTGCAGCACGCCCACGCGCTTGCCCTTCAGCGACTCCGGCGTCGGCAGCAGGCCGCTGCCGGTGCGCGCGATCAGCTGGGTCGGCACGCGATAGATGATCGTCGTGAAGTCGATCGCCTGGCGCCGTTGCTCGGTGGCGTTCATCGCCGAGTTGATCGCGTCGAACTTGCGACCCTTCAGCGCCGGGATCAGCCCGTCGAACGAGGTCTCGACCCATTTGCACGACAGCTTCGCCGTCTGGCAGACGGCATTGCCGACGTCGATGTCGAAGCCCTGCAGGTCGCCGTTCGGCGCCTTCGATTCGAACGGCGGGTATTGCGCCTCGAGGCCGAAACGCAACGTCGGCGCATCGGCGAGCGCCGCGCCGGAGCCGATCGCGCACGCGAGTGCGAATGCGAGTTTCAGGGTGGTCGTGTGCTTCATCGTGATCTCCTGTGTCTGGTCGAGGCGAGGTGCCCGTCGCCGGATGCCCGTCGCCGGATGCCCGTCGCCATTCTTTACAGCGAACGCAGCCGCCGCGCGCCTTCGACCAGCGTCGCGTCGTCCTTCGAAAAACTGAGCCGGATCACGCCGGCATCGGTGCCGTCGGTATAGAACGCCGACAGCGGAATCGTCGCGACACGCGCGTCGCGGATCAGGCGCAGCACGAAATCGCTGTCGCTTTCATCCGAGAAGTGGCGAAAGCGCGCGAGCATGAAGAACGAGCCTTCGCTCGGCAGCAGCTCGAAACGCGAATCGGCCAGCTCGCGCGCGAGCAGGTCGCGCTTGGCCTGGTAGAACGCCGACAGGCCGAGATAGCTGTCCGGCCGCGCGAGAATTTCCGCGAACGCGACCTGCATCGGCGTGTCCGCCGAGAACACCATGAACTGGTGCACCTTGCGGATCTCGTCCATCAGCTCGGCCGGCGCGAGGCAATGGCCGACGCGCCAGCCGGTCACGTGGAACGACTTGCCGAACGACGACACGATCACGCTGCGCTCGGCCAGCTCGCGGTGGCGCGCGACGCTCTGGTGCCGCGCGCCGTCGAACACGACGTGCTCGTAGACTTCATCGGACAGCACCACGATGCCCGTGTCGCGCGTGATCTGCGCGAGCCGCTCGAGATCGTCGGCGGAGAACACCGTCGCGGTCGGGTTGTGCGGCGTGTTGACGATGATCATCCGCGTGCGCGGCGTGACGGCCGCGGCCACCTCGTCCCAGTTCACGCGAAAATGCGCGGGCGACAGCTTGATCGCGACCGGCGTTGCGCCCTGCAACCGCACGATCGGCGCATAGCTGTCGAACGACGGCTCGAAATAGATGACCTCGTCGCCGGGATGCACGAGCGCGCTGATCGCCGCATAAAGCCCTTCGCTCGCGCTCGCGATCACCGTGATCTCGGTCGCCGGGTCGTAGCGCGCGCCGTACAGCGCCTCGGTCTTCTCGGCGAGCCGCTCGCGCAGCGCGATCACGCCGGCCATCGGCGCGTACTGGTTGTGGCCGTCGCGCATCGCGCGCGCGACGCCTTCGACGAGCGCCGGATCGGGCGCGAAATTGGGGGCGCCCTGCGACAGGTTCAACGCGTCGTGTCGAGCAGCCAGTTGGCCGATCACCGTGAAGATCGTCGTCCCGACGTCGGGCAGTTTCGAACGGGGCGCGGTCGCGCTTCGCATGACTCCTCCTCCTGATGTCCTTCGGGCGGGCCGCGCCGTGTGCGGCCCGACATCCGCCGCATGATTTAGCCCCAGCCAATATCGATGGACAATCGAAAGTTCGTCATGGCGGCCATGCATTTTTCTCATGGCGCGCGGCGATAAGCCCTCGACGACAAGGCCCGCCCGGGCGCTCGATATGCGAATCGGGCATTTCCCCTACGAAACGCTACGCGTGCGCCGCCGCGAGGTAAGCGAGCAGCACGGCCCGCAGTTCGCGGCGTTGCGCGGCGAAATCGAGCGCCGGCCCGAGCGTCAGCAACGCCTGCGACAGCCCGCCGTAGCAGATCGTATGGGCCATCCGCGCGAGCCCGTCGAGCCGTTCGGCCGGCGGCGGGTCGGCCGCGTGGGCGAGCGCGTCGCGCCACAGCGCGACATAGGCGTCGTAATGCCGGCGATAGGCGGCCAGCGGCGACACCTGCCGCTCCAGCACGAACAGCGCGCTCCACAGCGCCGCGTCGGCGGCGATCGTATCGACCTGGAGGTCGACCAGCGCGGCGGCGAGCTCGGCCCGCGGCGCGCCGCGCAACCGCTGCACCGTGTCGCGCAGCCGGTCGGCCAGCGCCAGCACGCGGCGGTGGATGCAGAGCGCCGCGAGGCTCTGCTTGTCGCCGAAATACTCGTAGAAGGTGCCGATGCTGACGCCCGCGACGGCCGCGATCTCGCGGATCGTCGCCTTCGCGTAGCCGCGTTCGAGCAAAAGCTGAACGAACGCCTGTTGCAGCGCGTCGGAGCTCGCCTGCGCGCGCGACTGGCGCGGCCGGCGGCGCAACGCGGGCGCGGGTTGCGCCGCCGGCGAGCCGGGCGGCGCCGGAACCTGAACATGTCGCGGCGGCATATTTGCTACTCTGAATTCAGCAGGGAAGACGTTTCACCGGAAGCCGGAACCCGCGCCGACGCGCCCTCCGTGCGGCGCGACGCCGGCCGACCGCGAAGCATGAGACCGGAGACCATCGCGATGACCGACTCGACTCACGCCGTCACGAACCAGTTCGACGAACTCGTCGACTATAACCTCTTCGCGACGGATCTCGCGCTGCGCGACGCGCTCGCCCGGGCGGGCGCCGACTGGGCCGTGCCACAGCTCGACGCGTACGGCGCGTGGCTCGGCAGCGCCGACACCGCGCGGCTCGCCGACGAAGCGAACCGCCATACACCGGAACTGAACGCGTTCGACCGGCGCGGCCGGCGCATCGACCGCGTCGATTTCCATCCCGCATGGCACGCACTGCTCGGCCGGTATCGTCGCGAAGGCTTCGTGTCGCTTGCATTCCGCGACGCGCGCCGCGGCCGCTGGGCCGCGACCGCCGCCGGCTTCTACCTGCACGGCCAGATCGAGGCCGGCACGCTGTGCCCCGCGACGATGACGCAGGCCGCGATCCCCGTGCTGCAGAAGGAGCCGGCGCTGTGGGACCTGCTGCGCGACAAGCTCTACAGCGACGACTACGATCCGCGCGACGTGCCGGTCGCCGACAAGCGCGCGATCTGGTTCGGCATGGGCATGACCGAGAAACAGGGCGGCTCCGACGTGCGCGCGAACACGACGCTCGCCACGCCGATCGGCGCGGGCGGGCGCGGCGGCGAATACCGGCTGCGCGGCCACAAGTGGTTCTTCTCCGCGCCGATGTGCGACGCGCACCTCGTCGTCGCGCGCACCGAAGCCGGCGGCCCGTCGTGCTTCTACGTACCGCGCTGGCGGCCGGACGGCATGAAGAACGCGGTCGAGATCCAGCGGCTGAAGAACAAGGTCGGCAACCGCAGCAACTCGAGCAGCGAGATCGAACTGAACGACGCGTGGGGAATCATGCTCGGCGACGAAGGCCGCGGCATTCCGACCATCATCGAGATGGCCACCTACACGCGGCTGAACTGCGTGCTCGGCAGCGCGGCGATGCTGCGCCAGGGCGTCGTGCAGGCGATTGCGTACACGCGCCAGCGCCATGCATTCGGCCGCGCGCTCGCCGAGCAGCCGCTGATGCGTACCGTGCTCGCCGATCTCGCGCTGGAGAGCGAAGCGGCGCTGTCGCTCGCGATGCGGCTCGCCGACGCGTTCGAACGCGACGACTCGCCGCGCGAACGCGCGTGGAAGCGGATCGTCACGCCCGCCGCGAAATTCTGGATCTGCAAGCGCGCGGTCGAGCTGACCGGCGAAGTGATGGAAGTGTTCGGCGGCAACGGCTACGTCGACGACGGCCCGATCGCGCGCCTCTTCCGCGAGGCGCCCGTCAACTCGATCTGGGAAGGCTCGGGTAACGTGATGTGCCTCGACGTGCTGCGCGCGGTGTCGCGCGAGCCCGACGCGGCCGCCGCGCTGTTCGACGAACTCGCCGGCCTCGGCGCGGGCGAACCGCGCATTCGTGCGGCGCTCGACGCGTTGCGCGCGATGCTCGCCGCCCCGGCCGACACGCTCGAAGCGTCGGGCCGCGTGTTCGCGCAGCGGCTCGCGACCGTCGCGCAGGCGTGCCTGCTGCGCCGCGACGCGCCGGCAGCCGTCGCCGACGCGTTCGTCGCGACGCGGCTCGCCGCCCCCGACTGGGGCCGCATCGCCGGCGGCTTCGATCCGCACGCGATCGACGTCGCCGCGCTGCTGCAGCGCGCGTACCCGGCCTGACGCCGGCCCGCTCCCCCGAATCTGCAGTCGTTCGCCCGCCCCGGAGCCTCGATGAACCTCGTCGCCGCCCTCGACCGCGCCGCCCGCGCGACGCCCGACAAGCCCTTCCTCGTCAACGAATCCGCGACGATCACGTATGCGGCCGCACGCGAGCGTTCGCACCGCGCGGCGGCCGTGCTGAGCGCGCTCGGCGTCGCGGCCGGCGATCGCGTCGCCGCGATGTGCTTCAACACGCCGGCCTTCGTCGACCTGATGTTCGGCGCATGGCGCCTCGGCGCGGCATTCGTGCCGATCAACCACAAGCTGCAGGCGCCGGAAGTCGACTACGTGCTCGAACACAGCGGCAGCAAGGCCCTGCTGTTCGACGTGGCGCTCGCGCCGGTGGTCGAGCGCATCGTGCATCCGGCGCGGCGCGTCGTGACCGAGGGCGAACTCGACGGCGTGCCGAACTTCGACACGATGTGCGCGACGATGGACGGCCTCGCGGGCATCGAGCCGGCCGACGACGACATCGCGCAGATCCTCTACACGTCCGGCACGACCGGTCGCCCGAAGGGGTGCGTGCACAGTCATCGCACGGTGACGCTGGCGGCGATGCAGGCAGCGCTCACGACCGGAATCGGCCGTCACGAGCGCACGCTGATGGCGATGCCGATCTGGCATTCGTCGCCGCTGAACAACTGGTTCGGCGGCACGCTGTACGCGGGCGGCACCGTCGTGCTGCTGCGCGAATACCATCCGCTGCGCTTCCTGCAGACCGTCGAGCGCGAGCGCGTGACGCTGTATTTCGGCGCGCCGGTGTCGTATACGCTGCCGCTCGACACGATCGACGGCTTCGCGGCATTCGACCTGTCGAGCGTGCGCGCGTGGCTGTACGGCGGCGGCCCGATCGGCGCCGCGCAGGCCGAACGGCTCGCCCATGCGTACCGCAGCCACGCGTTCTTCCACGTGTACGGGATGACGGAAACCGGGCCGGCCGGCACGACGCTGTATCCGGACGAGCAGATCGCGAAGGCCGGCTCGATCGGCCGCGAGGGCGGCCCGGGCGTCGACCTGCGGGTCGTGCGGATGGACGGCGTCGATGCGCGGCCGGGCGAAACCGGCGAGATCTGGCTCAAGGCCGCCAGCACGATGCTCGGCTATCTCGACGACGCGGCCGCGACGCGCGCCGCGTTCACGCCGGACGGCTGGTATCGCACCGGCGACATCGCACGGATCGATCAGGATGGCTATCTGTTCATCGTCGACCGGCTGAAGGACATGATCGTCACCGGCGGCGAGAACGTCTATTCGAAGGAAGTGGAGGACGTGCTCGGCGCGCACCCGGACATCGCCGAGGCGGCCGTCGTCGGCGTCCCGCATCCGGACTGGGGCGAGACGGTCGTCGCGCACGTCGTGATGCGGGCGAACGCGGCGCCCGATGCGGATGCGCTGCGCACGTTCTGCGGCGAGCGACTCGCCGCGTACAAGGTCCCGCGCGAATTCACGTTCGTGCAGGCGCTGCCGCGCACGCCGACCGGCAAGCTGCAGAAGTTCCTGCTGCGCGTGCGGAGGGACTGAGTATCCGCGGTTGAGCCGGCGCATTCGCGCTCGCGCGGCCAATGCAAAAGGCAGTACGGAACAAGTAATAGAAGTTACCAGCGCTGAATCATATTCGTCCGATTGATCGACGTTTCTTATCTGGAATAGCGTCTCAAGGCAGCCATTCCATTTACTGAGACAGGGAAGCCGGATGAAAAACGAACGCGAAGCACCGACCCATTTTTTTGCCACCGTTGGCGCACTTACGGAACGCGGTGGACGCGTCACCACCGCAACCAGCGGCCTGACCCTGGCTGGATTGGAAGTCGCCTGCGTGGGCGACGTAGTGACCTATGACGACGGCAGCGAGGCCGCGATTATCGACGGCGCGGGAAACAACCATAGCGGCGGCAAGCCGTTCGCGTTGGTCGGCAGCCGGTTGAGCAACGGTGACCGCATTACCGAAACGCTGCGCACGTCATGGGGCATTCATGTGCGGGATGGGCAAAGCGTTGCGGGCCTGTTCGATCCGACCTATGTGCCGCCGCCCGCGCCGCCCGCCTACAGATTGGCGGTATGTGGCGCGACAACAGCGCGAGGGGGTGCATTGCGCGAGCCGTCCGGCACATGGGAGGTCGCGCCGCACTTGGGCAAGGCTGCCACGGTGGGCGACCTGATCCACTATCCGGACGGTTCAACCGCGCGCGTTGTGAGCGGTCTTGGATTGGCCGACAGACCCGACTTCGCACCGCTCGCATTCGTTGGCAGCGAACTCGATAACGGCGACACGATCACCGATAGTCCCGAGCGACAAGGCATAGCGTCGTCCGTCGTATTTAGCGTCGTCACCCGCTCGTCCGTGCCCCGCTGAGGTAGCGCCCATGATTCGCTACTTTCTTGCCAAAGGCGACCGCGCCAGGGAAGCGGTGATTGTCGAAGGCCTCGACACCGTCACCTGTTCCAATCCGCCGCCGAGGGTTCATATCGCGACGCTGAATATGAAGACCTACTGTTCGGCCTGCAAGCGTGAAGGGTACATCGCACCGCAAGGGCCGCGCTGGCCAGGTACGGGCCCGAACGGCAAACAGTGGGCATTGAGTGGGGATATCAATGTCTGCGGATGCAACCCACCGCCGATCTTCTACGCTGAGCGCAGCATGCGGATGACTTTTACTGCGGGAGAGGTTGCGACGCTGAGTGGGCGCCAACCGGATGCAATCAAGCGGTCATTTGTTCGATCGGCTGTCGTACACGACGAGCAATTCACCTTGCTCGATGACTCCCGTCGCCCGCTCGTGAACATTCGCTACCGAATCGTTGCCGACACCGGGCAAATTTTCACTGGCACCACGGACACGGCCGGGCAAACACATCGAATCGCCACCGACGCCTCGGCAACGCTGAAAATCTATACGATGGAACATTGAAACAATGAAAGATTTTGATGTGAATAACGGCGGAGAATGGTTCCTCGTACACTCAGGCGCAGTCACTAATACCAATCCTGGCTCGATGGTGGAAGTAACGATCAATACCGAAAAAATATGTCACAACATGACAAACAAGGAATTCCGGGAAATGGTATTGAGCAAACGCGATCGAGCCGCTTCTCTCGTCGACAAAAGAATCGATGATTTGCAGCGCTGGTCCAGCGCTGATAAGGCACGCGTCTTACAGTGGTTCGGCAGAACTGACGAAGGCACCCGCATGACGCTATTAACAGGCCTGACTGCAATCGCCCAAGTACTGAAGGCACTCACGGGATACAATTTCACGCGATGGGATAGCGCGCGATTCAAACATATTGGATGCGTTCCAAATCCAAATAAATCGGGAGTCGCAGCATCAGTGTGCTCTCCGGATACCGCAACTCATACGATCGCAATACATCCCGATTTTTGTACAATGCGGGACTTCTCGTGGGAAAAAGATTCCATAGTTTCCACTCTGATTCATGAGGTGAGTCATTTTGACGACACAATGGGAACCCGGGATCACAGATATTTCATGGAGGAGTGTTTGACGTTTGGAGCCGAAAACCCGAATCAGGCAATCAACAATGCCGACAGCGTCACAGGATACGTCATTTACAATGCTTAAGTTTATTCTTTGCCTAAGCCTTCTCACCTCCAATTCGGTATTCGCATGCATCGCCAGCGAGAACTTCGACATCTACTTTTCGAGAGATAGCTCGCACATATCGAATGCCGAGATCGTCCGCATTGCAAAATGGACAGCCGACCAAAAACTCAATTACGCAAATCACCTAACCAAAGAGACAACACTGATCAGCGGCCATGCCGAGGAAAGTGAACCGGAAGCACTGGCCCTTGCGCAATCAAGATTGCAAACCGCGTATGCGCTGTTGGAGCAACTCGGTTTTTTACGCGGGACGATCAAGAAGAGCGCCCGCGTCTATTCGCATGGCGACGTGGACAATGGGCGGCGTGTGGAAATTTCCTTCCTCCCCGATTGCCCTAACAAGTGCTGCGACGGCAAGTAACGTCACACTGCCGCCGATCACGGCGATGCGGTATCGACGTACGCATGCGGCGCCCCTGCTGTACCACTGCCTGCAAGATCCCCATGCCCTATCGGCCGTGTTCCACCAAAGAAAAAGCCACCGAACCCGGTGGCTTTTTCGCATGAGGTGCGGGACGACGCGTTGCAACACCGCCCGCACGTCACATCAACCTGCTTACTTCCCGCCGATGCTCTTCAGCGGCTTCCAGTCGCCCTTCTCGACCTTGTACATCGTGATGCCGCCGTTCTTCAGGTCGCCCTTCGCGTCATACGCGACGTGCGTCGACGTGACGCCGGCCATGTCGGTCTTCGCGAGCACCGGCAGGTACTTCGCCGGATCGGTCGAATCGGCCTTCTTCATCGCGTTCAGCATCGCCATCGCGCCGTCGTACGCGTACGGCGAGTACGTCTGCACGTCTTCGCCGAAGCGCTTCTTGTACTTGTCGGCGTAAGCCTTGCCGCCCGGCATTTCTTCCAGCGGCAGGCCGGCCAGCGACGCGATCGTGCCTTCGGCCGCGTTGCCCGCGATCTTCAGGAACGTCGGCGTCTTCACCATTTCGCCGCTCATCAGCGGTGCGGTGATGCCGAGCGCCTTCATCTGCTTGACCATCGGCGCCGCCTGCGAATCCGCGCCGCCGTAGTAGACGAGGTCCGGCTTCGCCGCCTTCAGCTTCGTCAGAATCGCCTTGAAGTCGACGGCCTTGTCGTTCGTGAATTCACGGTCGACGATCGTCGCGCCGCCGGCCTTCGCGGCCTTCTCGAACTGGTCGGCGAGACCCTGGCCGTAGGCCGTGCGGTCGTCGACGATCGCGATCTTCTTCATGCCGAGATCCTTCGACGCGAACGTGCCGGCCACCGAGCCCTGCTGCGTGTCGGACGTCATCATGCGGAAGGTCGTCTTGTAGCCCTGCTGCGTGTATTCCGGCGCCGTCGCCATCGCGATTTCCGGAATGCCCGCGTTCGCGTAGATGCGCGACGCGGGAATCGTCGTGCCCGAGTTGAAGTGGCCGAGCATGCCCTTGATGCCGTCGTCGACCAGCTTCTGGGCGACCGTCGTACCCGTACGCGGGTCGGCCTGGTCGTCCTGCGTGTCGAGCACGAACTTCACGGCCTTGCCGCCGATCTTCGGGTTCGTCGCGTTGAAGTCTTCCAGCGCGAGCACGATCCCGTTCTGCATATCCTTGCCGTAGTGCGCCTGCGCGCCCGTCATCGGCCCTGCGTAACCGATCTTCACGTCATCCGCATGGGCCGTCCCCGCCAGCGACATGACCGCGACGAACGTCGCGCCTGCCACCTTTTTCATCGTGTGTTGCATAGCATCTCCTTGGTACCAGGGTAAATGGAGCGGCTTCGGGATCGCCTTGCCGCTTCCTTTGTTTGATCCGAACGGCAAGGATGGTCAGCCGATCGTCATCAAATTCGCATTGCCGCCCGCCGCGGCCGTGTTCACGCTCACCGAACGCTCCGTCAGGAGCCGTTCGAGCGCGTAGTCCTCCGCGTCGCCGTTCTCGAACGCGCCCACCGACACGCCCTGCACCGACACGATCGGGCCCGGCCGCTGCGCGACGTCCTTCACGAGCGTCTGCAGCTCGTCGCTGTCGCCTTCGAACAGCACCGCGTCGAACGGCGCGTCGGCCTGCTTGCGCACGGCCGCGTGCGCCTTCAGCGACGCCGGCAGCGCGGCGACCAGCGCCTCGCCCGCCGCGCCGGCGAACAGCGCACGGTTGCCCGTCGCCAGCACCGCCGCGAACTGCGCACGCGCGCCGCCCGGCGTGGCCGCGACACACAGCACCGTGCCGCGCGGGCCGAGTGTATACGTGTTTCGCTCGCCCGTCGGGCCGGTCAGCACGGCGGTCGCGCCGGCCGGCACCTGCGCGAGATAGCCGTCGCAACGCGCGGCCAGCGCCGGCTCGCGCTGCTCGATCAGCCAGTCGCGCAGCGTCGTGAGCGCCGTCGCCGGATTGCCGCGCGCATCGCTTTCGGTCGCGCCGTCCGCCACCAGCGACTGCGCGAGCGCGCGCGGCAGGCCCGACGGACGCGTCGCGAGCAAGCGCTGCAGGTACAGCGCGCCGCCGGCCTTCGGGCCCGTGCCCGACAGCCCCTCGCCGCCGAACGGCTGCACGCCGACCACCGCGCCGATCACGTTGCGGTTCACGTAGATGTTGCCCACGTGCGCATTCGAAATCACGTGCGCGATCGTCTCGTCGATCCGCGTGTGGATACCGAGCGTGAGCCCGTAGCCGGTCGCGCGGATCTGCTCGAGCAGCTTGTCGAGCTGGTTGCGGCGGTAGCGCACCACGTGCAGCACGGGGCCGAACACTTCACGCTTCAACTCGTCGATGCTGCCGATCTCGATCAGCGTCGGCGGCACGAACGTGCCGTGCGCGCAGGCATCGGGCATCGGCAGTTGCGTGACCGCGTGGCCCTTGTCCTTCATCGCCGCGACGTGTGCGTCGATCGTCTGCTTCGCTTCGGCGTCGATCACCGGGCCGACGTCGGTCGACAGCCGGTCGGGGTTGCCGAGCGCCAGCTCGTGCATCGCGCCCTTGAGCATCGTCAGCGTGCGGTCCGCGACGTCGTCCTGCAGACACAGAACGCGCAACGCCGAACACCGTTGACCGGCCGAGTCGAACGACGACTGCATCACGTCCGCGACGACCTGCTCCGCGAGCGCCGACGAATCGACGATCATCGCGTTCTGGCCGCCCGTTTCGGCGATCAGCGGGATCGGCTTGCCGTCCGGATCGAGGCGCGCGGCGAGCGTCTTGTTGATCAGGCGCGCGACTTCGGTCGAACCCGTGAACATCACCGCACGCGTGCGCGGGTCGGCGACCAGCGCCGCGCCGACGGTTTCGCCCGTGCCCGGCAGCAGTTGCACCGCGCCGGCCGGCACGCCGGCCTCGCGCAGCAGCCGCACGGCTTGCGCGGCGATCAGCGGCGTCTGCTCGGCCGGCTTCGCGAGCACCGTATTGCCGGCGGCGAGCGCCGCGGCCACCTGGCCCATGAAGATCGCCAGCGGGAAGTTCCACGGGCTGATGCAGACCACGGGGCCGAG
Organism: Burkholderia sp. NRF60-BP8; assembly: GCF_001522585.2. NCBI lineage: Bacteria > Pseudomonadati > Pseudomonadota > Betaproteobacteria > Burkholderiales > Burkholderiaceae > Burkholderia > Burkholderia sp. NRF60-BP8. The sequence continues at coordinate 139,841 of NZ_CP013373.1, read as the reverse complement.
CGGACGGTGCGTGTCGTTCGAGAATTCGCCGCGGATCTGCGCCGCGTAGTAGCGCAGGAAGTCGACCGCTTCGCGGATCTCGGCGATCGCGTTCGGCAGCGACTTGCCGGCTTCGCGCACGATCAGGCCCATCAGCGTGTGCATCTGCGCTTCGAGCAGATCGGCCGCGCGCACCAGGCAATCGGCGCGCGCGTCGACCGGCGTCGCCTGCCAGATCGGCGCGGCGGTCACCGCGTGCGCGAGCGCCGCGCTCACGTGTTCGGCCGTCGCTTCGCTGACCGTGCCGACCACGTCGCGCAGGTCGGCCGGGTTGCGCACGTCGCGCGCCGGTGCGTCGGCGAGCGCGTCGTCGGCGAGCATCGGCGCCGCGCGCCACGGATGGTGCGCGCTCGCGAGCAGCGCGGACGACAGCGACGCGAGACGGTGTTCGTTCGACAGGTCGAGGCCCATCGAGTTGGGACGCTCGTCGCCATACAGGTTGCGCGGCAGCGGGATCTTCGCGTGCGGCGCGCCGAGCGGCACGACCTTCGATGCCTCGTCGACCGGATCGGCGACCAGTTCCTTCACCGATACCGTCTTGTCGGCGATGCGGTTCACGAACGACGTGTTCGCGCCGTTTTCCAGCAGACGGCGCACGAGATACGCGAGCAGCGTCTCGTGCGTGCCGACCGGCGCGTACACGCGGCACGGACGGTTCAGCTTGTCGCGGCCCGTGACTTCCTCGTACAGCGGCTCGCCCATCCCGTGCAGGCACTGGAACTCGTACTGGCCCGGGTAGTAGTTGTGGCCGGCGAGGTGATAGATCGCGGCGAGCGTGTACGCGTTGTGCGTCGCGAACTGCGGGTACACGGCGTCGGGCGCCGCGAGCAGCTTCTTCGCGCACGCGAGGTACGACACGTCGGTGTAGATCTTGCGCGTGTAGACCGGATAGCCCTCGAGGCCGTCGACCTGCGCCCGCTTGATTTCGGTATCCCAGTACGCACCCTTCACGAGGCGGATCATCAGGCGGTGACGGCTGCGGCGCGCGAGATCGATCAGGTAGTCGATCACGAACGGGCAGCGCTTCTGGTAGCCCTGCACGACGAAGCCGATGCCGTTCCAGCCCGCGAGCTCCGGATCGAAGCACAGCGCCTCGAGCAGGTCGAGCGACAGTTCGAGACGGTCGGCCTCTTCCGCGTCGATGTTCAGGCCGATGTCGTAGCGGCGCGCGAGCAGCGCGAGCGCACGCACGCGCGGCAGCAGCTCGCTCATCGTGCGGTCCTGCTGCGAGCGCGAGTAGCGCGCGTGCAGCGCCGACAGCTTGATCGAGATGCCCGGGCCTTCGTAGATGCCGCGGCCGCCGGCCGCCTTGCCGATCGCGTGGATCGCCTGTTCGTACGACGCGTAGTAGCGCTGCGCATCCTCTTCGGTCGTCGCCGCTTCGCCGAGCATGTCGTACGAATAGCGGAAGCCGCGCGCTTCGTACTTGCGGCTGTTCGCGAGCGCCTCGGAAATCGTTTCGCCGGTGACGAACTGCTCGCCCATCAGACGCATCGCCATGTCGACGCCCTTGCGGATCAGCGGCTCGCCGCCGCGACCGATCAGGCGCGTGAGCGCCGACGACAGGCCCGCTTCGCTGTTGGTCGTCACGAGCTTGCCGGTGATCATCAGCCCCCAGGTCGCCGCGTTCACGAACAGCGACGGCGCGTGGCCGACGTGCGAACGCCAGTCGCCCTTGCTGATCTTGTCGCGGATCAGCGCATCGCGCGTCGCGCGATCGGGAATGCGCAGCAGCGCTTCGGCGAGGCACATCAGCGCGACGCCTTCCTGGCTCGACAGCGAGAACTCGTGGATCAGCCCTTCGACGCCGCCGCCCGAGCTCTTCTCGCGCAGCGCCTCGACCAGCTTCGTCGCGAGCGCCTGCACGTCCGCCTGCAGGTTCGCGGGCAGACGCGCCTGGCCGAGCAGGAACGGCACGCATTCCGGTTCCGGACGGCGGTAGGCGGCCGTGATCGCCGCGCGCAACACCGATTGCGGCTGCACGTTCTGCGCGAACTCGAGGAACGGATGCGGCGAGTTGTCGTCGTCGCCGTCCGCGGCGTGCCCGTCGGCGAGCTCCGTCACGCCGCTGTGGCCCGACAGCTCGGGCGGCAACTGGCCGTGCTCGATCCGCTCGAGATACGCGAAGATCGCCTGCTTGATCAGCCAGTGGGGAGTGCGCTCGAGACGCGCGGCGGCGTCCTTCAGGCGCGAGCGGAGAAGATCGTCGACTTTGACGCCGAGAGTCGTGCTTGCCATGGTGGGTTCGTGCGCCGGTGCGAGGCCGGCTGTGTGGTGTAAGAGGATGCGCGAAATCCTACGGCACGCAATAAAAAGGTGCAACCAAATTGAGAGATAGGTTGCACCCACAAGTTAGTCAATATAATCAGACACTTATGCGGTTGCAACCTAGGGGTTGCCAGTGGTCCCGGGATCGGTATTTTCCCTGATCGGACCGGTTCGGCGAGCGTGTGCAACCGTCGGCCTGCGCGAGCGCGGCCGAAAACGGGTTGCACTGGGGTGACAGGATGCGGTGCCGACCCGGCATCGGGGCAAGCGACGGGAAACGACGATTCAGGGCGCCCGGCGGCACGGGTTACCGGCATTCGGCGGCGGCCCGCGCGACGGCCGCGCGGAGGCCGCTCAGATATCGAGCGGATCGACCTCGACGCTCCACCGCAGCACGCCCTTCAGCGCGCGCAGTTCCGGCTGCCACGCGCGCAGCGCATGCTGCAGCGCCGCCCGCGACGCGCTTTCGAGCAGCAACTGCGCGCGGTGGACGTTCGCGACCTTCACGATCGTCATCGGCACCGCGTCGTACACGGTCACGCGATCGGCGCCCGGCAACCCCGGCAACGCAGCCGCGGCCTGCAGCAGGAACGCGAGCGCCGCGTCGAGCGTGCGCCCTTCGGCGCGCAGCAGCGCCTGGTAGACGAACGGCGGCAGGTGCGCGTCGCGACGCTCGCCCAGCGTCGAATTCGCGAAGCCCACGTAGTCCTGCCGCCCGAGCGCGTGGTACAGCGCGTGACGCGGATAGCGCGTCTGCACCAGCACCTCGCCCGGCAGCCCGGCGCGCCCCGCGCGGCCGCTCACCTGCATCAGCTGCGCGAACAGCCGCTCGCTCGCGCGGAAGTCGTGCGAAAACAGCGCGGTATCGGCATTGAGCACGCCGACGAGCGACACGCGCCGGAAATCGTGCCCCTTCGCGATCATCTGCGTGCCGACCAGGATATCGACCTCGCCCGCGTGCACGTCGGAAAAAAGCGCCTGCGCGCTGCCCTTGCGGCGTGTGCTGTCCGCGTCGATGCGCAGAATCCGCGCGCCCGGCACGGCCTCGGCAAGCGCCTCCTCGATGCGCTGCGTGCCGCGACCGAGCGGCGCGATGTCGACGTTCCCGCACTCGGGGCACGACCGCGGAATCCGCGCTTCCCAGCCGCAGTGATGGCAGCGCAGCGCGTGCTCGGGCTTGTGCAGCACGACGTACGCGCTGCAGCGCGGGCAGCCGGCCACCCAGCCGCATGCGTCGCACGCGAGCTGCGGCGCGTAACCGCGCCGGTTCAGGAACACGAGGCTCTGTTCGCCGCGTTCGAGCCGCGCCTTCAGCGCCGCGACGAGCGGCCCCGACAGCCCGCCCATCGACGCGCGCCCGCGCCGCCGCTCTTCTTCGAGATCGATCAGCCGCACGGTCGGCAGCGTCGCGTCGGCCACCGCGCGACGCGACAGCGTGAGCCGCGTGTAGCGCCCCTGCTCGGCCAGCCACCAGCTTTCGAGCGACGGCGTGGCCGAGCCGAGCACGACCGTGATGCCGAGCTGTTTCGCGCGCCACACGGCCAGATCGCGCGCCGAATAGCGCAGCCCTTCCTGCTGCTTGTATGCGGGCTCGTGCTCCTCGTCGACGACGATCAGCGCGAGCGTCGGCATCGACGCGAGCACCGCGAGGCGCGTGCCGAGCACGATCCGCGCGCGGCCCGTGTGGGCGGCGAGCCAGTTGCGCGCCCGCTCGCCTTCGGCGAGCCCGCTGTGCAGCGTGACGATCGCGTCGTCGGCGAGCGCGCCCGCGAAGCGCGCGCGAAACGCGGCCTCGAACTGCGGCGTCAGGTTGATTTCGGGCACGAGGACGAGCGCCTGTGCGTCCGGGCGCGCATCGAGCAGCGACGCGAGCGCGTGCAGATAGACCTCGGTCTTGCCGCTGCCCGTCACGCCGTGCAGCAGGAACGGCGCGAAGCCCTGCGCGGCGCGGATCGTGTCGAACGCCTCCGCCTGCTGGTCCGTCAACGCCGGCGGCACAGCGCGTCCACCGCTTGTCGACAGGTTATCCACAGGGTTGATCACAGGCGCATCGGCCCAACCGATCTCCTCGACGGCCACCCAGCCGCGCGCCGCCCAGTCGTCGAGCGTCGCGACCGCCTTCGGATGCAGCACGCGCGCATCGGGCAGCGTCAGCGAGCCGGTATCGACCAACGCCTGCGCGAGCCGGCGCAGCGCGGCGCCGCGCGCCGGCAACGCGTCGGGCAGCGCCGCGCGGCCGGCTTCGGTCGGTCGGTAGCGCACCTCCGGCGCGAGCAGCCGCCCCCAGCGCCCCGCGTCGCGCAGCGCCTGCGGCAGCGCCGGCAACGCGACTTCGCCGCGCCCGCGCTGATAGTAGTCGGCGGCGAACGACACGAGCGCGAGCCAGTCCGCCGACAACGGCGGCAGGTCGGCACAGATCGCCTCGACCGCGCGCAGCCGCGACGGCGGTACATCGGTGTGAGTGGTGACTTCGCAGACGAGCCCGACAGCCTGCCGCTTGCCGAACGGCACCTGCACGAGCGTGCCGGGCACGGGCGGCGGCTGCACGTCGCAGCGGTAGTCGAACAGGGTCGCGAGCGGATGGTCGAGCGCCACGCGCAGGTAGACGCCGCTCATCGACACGCTCCGGCAGCGGCGGCACGCAGCGCACGGACGGCTTGCACCCGCGCCCGCATGGCGACGGCGAACTTAAAGTAAAACTTCAGATTCGGCGCTAAGTTTTGGATTCGCATTAGGAATCGCCGTATACCCTGCCCAGCCTGTGGATAACTTTGTTGAGAACTCGCCGCTCAACGGCCGCAACGCGCGCGGGGCCGTGCTTTCCGCTGTTTTTCACCGTTTGTCGCCGGCCCCCGCGAAGCCTTATTCCATAAGGCTGCTATTCAAATTACCGAACAATAGCGAGACAAATTGACCGATACGGGGCTCTACCGCGCTGCAACGTGGAAAATGTGTATAAGTCAAGTCTTGACAAGCATCGAATCGGCGACCGGAGCGGGGTTGCGTCCTGTTTAGTTTCAACGACGAAACGCCGTCATTTCGCAGCGCAGCATGACGGCGCTTGCATTCAGCGCGCCGCTCCGCTACGGATCGCGCGGCTGTGGGTATGCACTTCGTCGACGAGTTCGGCGACGTGATCGGGCGACGTGAATTGCGAAATACCGTGCCCGAGATTGAACACGTGACCCGGATGGTTGCCGTAGCTGTCGAGCACCGCGCGCGCCTGTTCGCGCACCGTGGCCGGCGGCGCGAACAGGATCGTCGGGTCGAGGTTGCCCTGCAGCGCCACGCGCCCCGCGACGCGCTCGCGCGCGGCGCCGAGGTTGACCGTCCAGTCGAGCCCGACCGCGTCGACGCCGGTCGCCGCGATCTCCTCGAGCCACAGCCCGCCGCCCTTCGTGAACGTGATCACCGGCACGCGCTCGCCGTCGTGCTCGCGCTTGAGCTGCGACACCACGCGGCGGATGTAATCGAGCGAGAAGCGCTGGTACGCGCCGTCGGCCAGCGCGCCGCCCCACGTATCGAAGATCATCACGGCCTGCGCGCCCGCGTCGATCTGCGCGTTCAGGTACGCGGCCACCGCCTGCGCGTTCACGTCGAGGATCCGGTGCATCAGGTCGGGGCGCGAATACGCCATCGACTTCACCGTGCGGAAATCGTCCGAGCCGCCGCCTTCGACCATGTAGCACGCGAGCGTCCACGGGCTGCCCGAGAAACCGATCAGCGGCACGCGCTGACGGCCCCGGCCGTCGGTGAGCGCGCGGCGGATCTCGCGCACGGCGCCCGTCACGTAGCCGAGCGTCTCCTCGATGTCCGGCACCGCGAGCTTCGCGACGTCGGCCTCGGTGCGCACCGGATGCGCGAACTTCGGCCCTTCGCCGGCCTGGAAGTCGAGACCGAGCCCCATCGCGTCGGGAATCGTCAGGATGTCCGAGAACAGGATCGCGGCGTCGAGCGGAAAGCGCTCGAGCGGCTGCAACGTCACTTCGGTCGCGTAGTCGGGATTTTTCGCGAGGCCGAGGAAGCTGCCGGCGCGCGCACGCGTCGCGTTGTATTCGGGCAGGTAGCGGCCGGCCTGGCGCATCAGCCAGATCGGCGTGTAGTCGGTCGGCTCGCGCAGAAGCGCACGCAGGAAGGTGTCGTTGAGCAGGGTATGGGCCACGGTAGGAGCGACGATGCGAAGGCAAAGCGGCATTTTACCGGACAGCCGCGATCGGGCTGCGCATGCCGGAGCGATGGCGGCCATATGACGCGCGCGATGGCTCCGTTATGATCGGACGCTCATATCGAACCCAACCGAGGAGGAGACCGATGAAGACATTCGCCACGCTCGCCGCAGCCGCATGGCTGTGCTGCACCGCCGCACACGCGCAGACCGCGGCCGGCGCCGCCACGACTGCGCCGGCCGCCGGCACGCGGCTCGACGACGTGCTCGCGCGCGGCGCGCTGCGCGTGTGCACGACGGGCGACTACAAGCCGTATTCGTACTACCGCGCGGACGGCCGCTTCGAGGGCATCGACATCGACATGGCGGAATCGCTCGCGAAATCGCTCGGCGTGAAGGCCGACTATGTGAAGACGAGTTGGTCGAACCTCACCAACGACTTCGTCGCGAAGTGCGACATCGCGGTGGGCGGCGTGTCGACGACGCTCGAGCGCCAGAAGCGCGTGTTCTTCACGCAGCCGTACGTGGTCGACGGCAAGACGCCGATCGTGCGCTGCGCGGATGCCGACAAGTACCAGACCGTCGCGCAGATCGACCGGCCCGAGACGCGCGTGATCGTGAATCCGGGCGGCACCAACGAGCGCTTCGCGAAGCAGTTCTTCACGCATGCGAATCTGACCGTCTATCCGGACAACGTGACGATCTTCAAGCAGATCCTCGCGGGCAAGGCCGACGTGATGGTGACGGATGCATCGGAGACGCTGTTGCAGCAAAAGCTGAATCCGGGCCTCTGCTCGGTGCATCCGGACAAGCCGTTCCAGTTCGGCGAGAAGGCGTACATGGTGCCGCGCGGCGACGTCGTGTTCCAGCAGTACGTCGACCAGTGGCTGCATCTTGCGCTGTCCACCGGCGAATATCAGGCGATTTCGGACAAGTGGCTGAAATAGGCGCGCCCGCGCCGCGGCGGCCGGACACGGGCACCGACCCCGCGGCCGCCGGGCGCCGACATCTCGCGAGGCCCGGCAGCCGGCGTGCCGTCGTTACACTTTCCCTTCGCGCTGCGGCACCCGCCCTCGGCGCAAGATGCGCGGGATTGGCCGAACGGCCGACTTTCGCGCATTCCGATCACGTTTCAAAATCTTTCCGACGAATGAATCGTCGTGCGCGGTATCGATCACGCCGTGCACTTTCTCGCGTGCAAATCGGCAATTCATCGCGCCCGATACGCGTGAAAAACGCATCGCGCGCATACCTTGAAAACGCGACGGAAAATATGGGTAAAAATGACCTTTTTCAGGACCCCGAAAACAGCAAAAAATCCCGGAAAGCCTTATCTGGCGGGCGTTACAACCTGAAACACTTTGTTACCGCGACGGGTCATTAATTCGCCCACAATGGCCTCAACGGTTTCAACACGGATGCGGTCTCGTGTGCCAAGTGTGAGCGGACGCGAAGCGCTGCGAGCCAGTCGGTCACGTACCGAAGCCCTTCCGAGGGGCATCCCTGTTGGAGTCGTTTCCGGCCCCCGCCGGATCCGGTTTCATCTTTGGTCTCCTCGCGCTAACCCCGTAGCGTGTGGTTTTTAGCGGGCTAATAAGCCCGCTTTTTTTCGTCCATCGAAAACGTCGCGACCCGCACAGAGCGGCCCGCAGGCCACCCTGTTTGTTCCGCACGTTCGCGCATCGTCGCGCTTCACGCGGTCTTCTGCACGTCGAGCTTCAGCTCCTCGATCATCCGCTCGCGCATCACGAACTTCTGCACCTTGCCCGTCACCGTCATCGGCAGTTCGTCGACGAAGCGGATATAGCGCGGAATCTTGTAGTGCGCGATCTGCCCGTTGCAGAACGCGCGCACGTCGTCCTCGGTCATCCGCTCGTCCGCGCGCAGCACGATCCACGCGCACAGCTCCTCGCCGTACTTCGGATCGGGCACGCCGAACACCTGCGCGCTCTGGATCTTCGGATGCCGGAACAGGAATTCCTCGATCTCCCGCGGATAGACGTTCTCGCCGCCGCGAATCACCATGTCCTTCAGGCGGCCGACGATGTTGCAGTAGCCGTCCTCGTCGAGCGTCGCGAGGTCGCCCGTATGCATCCAGCCGTCGACCAGCACCTCGCGCGTCTTCGCATCGTCGTCCCAGTAGCCGAGCATCACCGAATAGCCTTTCGTGCACAGCTCGCCCGTCGCGCCGACCGGCACGATCTCGCCGGCCGGATCGACGATCTTCACTTCGAGATGCGGCTGGATGCGGCCGACCGTCGTCGTGCGCTTTTCCAGCGGATCGTCGGTCGAGCTCTGGAACGACACGGGGCTCGTCTCCGTCATCCCGTACGCGATCGTGATTTCGGAAAGATGCATCTGCGACACGACGCGCTTCATCGTCTCGATCGGGCACGGCGAGCCGGCCATGATCCCGGTACGCAGCGTCGACAGGTCGAATTTCACGAATTCCGGATGGTCGAGCTCCGCGATGAACATCGTCGGCACGCCGTGCAGTGCGGTGCACCGTTCCTCGGCCACCGCCGCGAGCGTCGCGACCGGGTCGAACGCTTCGCCGGGGAACACCATCGCGGCGCCCTTCGACACGCACGCGAGCACGGCCAGCACCATCCCGAAGCAGTGATAGAGCGGCACCGGGATGCAGAGCGAATCCTGCTCGGTGAAACGCATCGCCATCGCGATCGAGCGCGCGTTGTTGACGACGTTGCGGTGCGTGAGCGTCGCGCCCTTCGGGCTGCCGGTCGTGCCGCTCGTGAACTGGATATTGATCGGATCGTTGGCCGCGAGCGTCGCGCCGATCGCATCGAGCAGCGCCGGATCGACGGCCTGGCGGCCGCGCGCCATCACGTCCGCGAAGCGGAACATGCCGGCGGGCGCCACCTCGCCCATCGACACGATCGTGCGCAGGCTCGGCACGCGCGCCGCGTGCAGGTCGCCCGGCGTCGCGGTCGCGAGCTCCGGCGCGATCGTCTGCAGCATCTCGACGTACGCGGACGTCTTGAAGCCCTCGGCCGAGATCACGGCCTTGCAGCCGACCTTGTTCAGCGCGTATTCGAGTTCCGACAGCCGGTAAGCCGGATTGATGTTGACGAGCACGGCGCCGATCCGCGCGGTCGCGAACTGCGTGAGCAGCCATTCGCTGCGGTTCGGCGACCAGATGCCGACGCAGTCGCCCTTCACGATCCCGAGCGCCGCGAGCCCGGCGGCCAGCACGTCGACCTCGTTCGCGAACTCGCGCCAGGTCCAGCGCACCTGCTGCTCGCGGAACACGACGGCCGGACGGTCGGGAAAGCGGCCGGCCGTGTCGAGCAGGAACCGGCTGATCGTCGCTTCGGATAGCGGCACGTCGGTTGCGCCGCGCACGTAGGACAGTCCGTTTTCGGGCGCGATCAGCGCCCCCTTGCCAAGGTCTGCTGCCATCGATGTCTCCGTCCGTTTTTGTCTGATCGGCCCGCGCGCGCACCGCGCCCGCCGCCGCCGCAACGATCGCGACGGCCGGCCTCACCGCGGATGATGCCGCGCTCCGCTGACGATACTCTGACATCGAATCGCGGCGGACGGGTGAAATAGCACGACCGGACGATACGATCCGGCCCGCAAAAAACGGACGAAAACGACGGACGAAAAAAAAGCAGCCCGAAGGCTGCTTTCTTTCGCGAGATACGCGGCGCGGCTCAGTGCCGGCTGCGGATCTTCGCCAGACGCTGGATCGCCTCGAGCTGCGCCATCGCGGTCGCGAGCTCGGATTGCGCTTTCGCGAGGTCGAGATCCGACTTCGCGTTCTGCAGCGTTTCCTCGGCACGCTTGCGCGCTTCCTCGGCTTTCGCCGCGTCGAGGTCCTTGCCGCGAATCGCGGTATCGGCGAGCACCGTCACGGCGCCCGGCTGCACTTCGAGAATGCCGCCCGCGACGAACACGAATTCGTCGTTGCCGCCCTCGACCTCGATGCGCACCGCACCCGGACGAATCCGGGTGATGAGCGGCGTGTGGCCCGGCAGAATGCCCAGCTCACCCGTTTCGCCCGGCAGCGCGACGAATTTCGCCTCGCCCGAGAAGATCTGCTCTTCCGCGCTGACGACGTCTACTTTGATGGTTGCCATATCGACTCCAATCTCATCCACGGGTTGAGCGTATTGCGACCGGCGCGGGCGGCCGGAATACGAGTCATCGCTGACTCATTGCTCCGGCCGGCACACGCCGGCTTGCGACTCACTCAAGCCCTTACTGGATCTTCTTGGCCTTTTCGAAGGCTTCGTCGATCGTGCCGACCATGTAGAACGCCTGTTCCGGCAGGTGGTCGCACTCGCCGTCGACGATCATCTTGAAGCCGCGGATCGTTTCCTTCAGCGGCACGTACTTGCCCGGCGAGCCCGTGAACACTTCAGCGACGTGGAACGGCTGCGACAGGAAACGCTGGATCTTACGCGCACGTGCGACCGACAGCTTGTCTTCCGGCGACAGTTCGTCCATGCCCAGAATCGCGATGATGTCGCGCAGTTCCTTGTAGCGCTGCAGCGTCTGCTGAACGCGACGGGTGATCGTGTAGTGCTCTTCGCCGATCACGTTCGGGTCGATCTGGCGCGACGTCGAGTCGAGCGGGTCGACCGCCGGGTAGATACCCAGCGAAGCGATGTCACGCGACAGAACGACGGTTGCGTCCAGGTGGCCGAAGGTGGTCGCCGGCGACGGGTCGGTCAAGTCGTCCGCAGGGACGTACACGGCCTGAACCGACGTGATCGAGCCCTTCTTCGTCGACGTGATGCGCTCTTGCAGCTTGCCCATTTCTTCAGCCAGCGTCGGCTGATAGCCCACTGCCGACGGCATACGGCCGAGCAGTGCCGACACTTCGGTACCGGCCAGCGTGAAACGGTAGATGTTGTCGACGAAGAACAGCACGTCGAGGCCTTCGTCACGGAAGTGCTCGGCCATCGTCAGGCCGGTCAGCGCGACGCGCAGACGGTTGCCCGGCGGCTCGTTCATCTGGCCGTACACCAGCGCGACCTTGTCGAGAACGTTCGAGTCCTTCATTTCGTGGTAGAAGTCGTTCCCTTCACGGGTACGCTCGCCCACGCCCGCGAACACGGAGTAACCGCCGTGCTCCTTCGCGATGTTGTTGATGAGCTCCATCATGTTGACGGTCTTGCCCACGCCTGCACCACCGAACAGGCCAACCTTGCCGCCCTTTGCGAACGGGCAGATCAGGTCGATGACCTTGATACCCGTTTCGAGCAGTTCGGTCGACGGCGACAGTTCGTCGAACGCCGGCGCCTTCTGGTGGATCGAACGCGTATGTTCGCTTTCGATCGGGCCGGCTTCGTCGATCGGACGGCCGAGCACGTCCATGATTCGGCCGAGGGTCGGCTTGCCGACCGGCACCGAGATCGGCTTCGCCGTGTTCTTCACGGTCAGGCCGCGGCGCAGGCCGTCGGATGCACCCAGACAGATGGTACGGACCACGCCGTCGCCCAGCTGCTGCTGGACTTCGAGCGTCAGTTCCGAGCCATCGAGAATGAGCGCGTCGTAGATCTTCGGCATGCTGTCGCGCGGGAATTCCACGTCGATAACGGCGCCGATGCACTGTACGATCTTGCCTTCTACCAAAGCAGCAGTACTCATCGCTTTTCCTTTAAATACCTGATTCTTTACTCGCGCAAAGGCGCAGTTGTCGTCCCGGGCGCGCGCTTAAACAGCGGCTGCGCCGCCGACGATCTCCGACAGTTCTTTCGTGATCGCGGCCTGACGGCTCTTGTTGTAGACGAGCTGCAGTTCGCTGATCACCGTCTTCGCGTTGTCGGACGCGGCCTTCATCGCGACCATGCGCGCCGATTGCTCGGACGCCATGTTTTCCGCGACGGCCTGGTACACCAGCGCCTCGACGTAACGCACGAGCAGTTCGTCGACGACGGCCTGCGCGTCCGGCTCGTAGATGTAGTCCCACGACGTCGCCGGCGTACCGTCATCGGCTTCGAAGTGTTCCGACGACAGCGGCAGCAACTGCTCGATCACGGCTTCCTGCTTCATCGTGTTGACGAAGCGCGTGTAAGCGATATAAACCGCCGACAGCTTGCCTTCCGAGTACAGATCGAGCTGCGTCTTCACGGCGCCGATCAGCTTGTCCAGGTGCGGGGTGTCGCCGAGGTGCACGACCTGCGACATCACCTTCGCGCCGAAGCGGTTCAGGAACCCGAGGCCCTTGCCGCCGATCGCGGTGGCTTCGACCTTCTGGCCCTTCTCTTCCAGCTCCTTGAACTTCTGCACCGTCGCACGCAGCACGTTGGTGTTCAGACCGCCGCACAGCCCCTTGTCGGTCGTGACGAGGATGATGCCGGCCGTCTGCGCGCCGTCGTTCGCCACCATGAACGGGTGGCGGTACTCCGGGTTCGCACGGCTCATGTGCGCGGCGATGGCACGGACCTTGTCCGCATACGGACGAGCGGCGCGCATGCGTTCCTGCGCGCGACGCATCTTCGATGCAGCCACCATCTCCATCGCCTTCGTGATCTTGCGCGTGTTCTGCACGCTCTTGATCTTGCCGCGAATTTCCTTCATTCCAGCCATAGCTTGCTCCTTTGCGCCCCGTGTTAGCGCTTCAGCGCTCACTCGGGGCTCATGCATCGCTCACCGAAGCGGCGCGGGCGCATCAGCCCCCGCGCGGCCTCAGTGTGTCACTCGCGGATCAATAGGCACCGGACTTCTTGAAGGATTCGATCGCCGCGCGCAGCGCGCCTTCGTCGTCCTTCGAGAGATCCTTGGTGTCTTCGATGCGCTTGATGAGGTCAGCGTGGCTGGTCTTCAGGTTGTCGCGCAGGCCCTTCTCGAACGGCAGCACTTGCTTGACGTCGAGATCGTCGAGGTAGCCGTTGTTCGCGGCGTACAGCGACACGGCCAGTTCCCACACCTGCAGCGGCTGGTACTGCGGCTGCTTCAGCAGTTCCGTCACGCGGCGGCCGCGCTCGAGCTGCTTGCGGGTCGCTTCGTCGAGATCCGATGCGAACTGCGCGAATGCCGCGAGTTCACGGTACTGCGCGAGGTCGGTACGGATACCGCCCGACAGCTTCTTCACGACCTTCGTCTGAGCGGCGCCACCGACGCGCGACACCGACACGCCGGCGTTGATTGCCGGGCGGATGCCTGCGTTGAACAGGTCGGTTTCCAGGAAGATCTGGCCGTCGGTAATCGAGATCACGTTCGTCGGAACGAACGCGGTCACGTCGCCGGCTTGCGTTTCGATGACCGGCAGTGCCGTCAGCGAGCCGCTCTTGCCCTTCACTTCGCCGTTCGTGAACTTCTCGACGTACTCTTCCGACACGCGAGCCGCACGCTCGAGCAGACGCGAGTGCAGATAGAACACGTCACCCGGGTACGCTTCACGGCCCGGCGGGCGGCGCAACAGCAGCGAGATCTGACGGTATGCCCAAGCCTGCTTGGTCAAGTCGTCATAGATGATCAGCGCGTCTTGGCCGCGGTCCCGGAAGTATTCGCCCATCGTGCAGCCGGCGTACGGTGCCAGGTACTGCATCGCAGCCGAATCCGATGCCGAAGCGGCGACGACGATCGTGTATTCGAGCGCGCCCGTTTCTTCGAGCTTGCGCACCACGTTCATGATCGACGAAGCCTTCTGGCCGATCGCGACGTAGATACAGATCAGGTCCTTGCCCTTCTGGTTGATGATCGCGTCGAGCGCCACCGCGGTCTTGCCGCACTGACGGTCGCCGATGATCAGCTCACGCTGGCCACGGCCGATCGGCACCATCGCGTCGATCGACTTGATGCCCGTCTGCACCGGCTGCGACACCGACTTACGCCAGATCACGCCCGGGGCGATCTTTTCGATCGCGTCGGTCAGCTTCGCGTTGACCGGGCCCTTGCCGTCGATCGGGTTGCCGAGCGCGTCGACCACGCGGCCGACGAGTTCCGGGCCAACCGGGACTTCGAGAATGCGGCCCGTCGTCTTGACGATGTCGCCTTCCGAAATGTGTTCGTATTCGCCGAGAATCACCGCGCCGACCGAGTCGCGCTCGAGGTTCAGCGCGAGACCGAACGTGTTGCCCGGAAACTCGAGCATTTCGCCCTGCATCACGTCCGACAGGCCGTGGATACGCACGATACCGTCGGTCACGGAGATCACGGTGCCCTGGTTGCGAACGTCTGCGCTCGCTTCAAGGCCCTGGATCCGGCTCTTGATCAGCTCGCTGATCTCAGAGGGATTGAGTTGCATTATTCGCTCCTGATAGTCAATTCTGTTGCGTGCCGGCGTGGCGCTCAGGCGGTCAAGGCAGCCTGCATCGATGCGAGGCGCGCGCGAACCGAGGTGTCGAGCACTTCGTCGCCGACCGTCACGCGCACGCCGCCGATCAGCGACGAATCGACTTCGACCGTCGGTTTCAGCTTGCGCTTGAACTTGCGTTCGAGGCCCGAGACGAGACTGTCGAGATCCGCGCCGTTCAGCGGGAACGCGCTCACGATCTCGGCGTCGGCTGCGCCTTCACGTTCGTTCTTGAGCGCCTCGAACTGCTCGGCGATTTCCGGCAGCAGCGCGATGCGATGATTGTCGACCAGCATCTGCACGAAGTTCTTCGCTTCGGCGCCGGCCGCGAGCGGCGACTTCACCGCAGCAAGCAGCAACTCGGCTACTTGCGTGCGCGTCACCTTCGGGCTCGACGCGACCGACAGCACTTCCGGCAGACGCGCAACCTGGGCCAGCTCTTGCACGAGCGTGGACCAGGCGGCGATGTCACCGCCCTCGGCCACGCGGAACAGCGCTTCTGCGTAAGGGCGGGCGATGGTTGCAAGTTCGGCCATGATCAGAGCTCGGCTTTCAGTTGATTCAGCAGTTGGGCGTGGGCCGTTTGATCGACTTCGCGCTTCAGGATCTGCTCGGCGCCCTTCACGGCCAGCGCGGCGACTTCGCCACGCAGCGCTTCGCGCGCCTTCACGATTTGCTGTTCTGCTTCCGCCTTCGCCTGGGCGACGATGCGGGCGGCTTCAGCCTGGGCGTTGGCCTTGATTTCCTCGGCGACCGCCTGTGCACGCTTTTCGGCGTCGGCGATGCGCTGCTGGCCGTCGTTGCGGGCCTGCGCGAGTTCCTGGTCCACGCGCTTGTGCGCTGCGTCGAGTTCCGCCTTGCCCTTCTCGGCGGCGGCGAGGCCGTCGGCGATCTTCTTCGAACGTTCGTCGAGGGCGTTGATCAACGGCGGCCACACGAATTTCATCGTGAACCACGCGAGGACCAGGAACACGACCATTTGCGCAAACAGAGTTGCGTTGAGATTCACGGTGTTTCCTTATCTGCTATTCCGGAAAAATGAAACGGTAAGGCGCTCATCGAGTTGCATTCGATCAGCGCCCCAAGTCTCCGTTCCGCCCTGCGCCGGCTCACGCCGGACGCATATTTCCGAGGAACCTTAGCCTGCGAGCTTCGACAGGAGCGGGTTCGCGAACGCGAACAGCATTGCGACACCAACGCCGATCAGGAATGCAGCGTCGATCAGACCAGCCAGCAGGAACATCTTCGTTTGCAGCGGGTTGATGAGTTCCGGCTGACGTGCGCAGGCTTCGATGTACTTGCCACCCATCAGCGCGATACCGATACAGGCGCCGATTGCACCCAGGCCGATGATGATGCCGATACCGATGGCGGTCAGACCCTGGATGTTGGCGATGTAAGCTTGCATGATCACTCCTTTGTGAAAAGACTTGGAACTGAGATTTAAAAAACTAAAACGAAGACTCTTTCTTGCACGCCGCGCTTAGTGCTTGTCGTGCGCCTGGCCGAGATACACCAGCGTCAGCATCATGAAAATGAATGCCTGCAACAGAACAATCAGAATGTGGAAGATTGCCCAGACGCTACCCGCGATCACATGACCAACGAAGCCGAGGAACGTTGCGTCGCCACCGAAGCTCCACATGCTGCCGAGCAGGGCGATCAACAGGAACAACAGCTCACCCGCGTACATGTTGCCGAACAGCCGCATGCCGAGCGAAACGGTCTTTGCAACGTATTCGACGATGTTGAGCGCGAGGTTCGGGATCCACAGCAGCGGGTGGCCGCCGAACGGGGCCGACAGCAGCTCATGCGCAAAGCCGCCCGCGCCCTTGATCTTGATGCTGTAGTAGATCATCAGGACGAACACGCCGAGCGCGATGCCGAGCGTGCCGTTCAGGTCGGCCGTCGGGACGATGCGATGGTGGGAAATCACGTCCGACAGACCGAGCAGGCCGATCACGCGGCCCGGCAGGTCGACCGGGAGGAAGTCGAGGGAGTTCATCAGCGCAACCCACACGAACACCGTGAGGGCGAGCGGCGCGATGAAGGTACGATTGCCGTGGACGATGGCCTTCGACTGGTCTTCGACCATTTCGACGAGCATCTCGATCGCGCACTGGAAACGGCCCGGCACGCCCGACGTCGCCTTGCGGGCGGCCAGACGCAGCAGGATGATCGTCACGATGCCGCAAACGATCGACCAGAACAGCGTGTCGAGATTCCAGACGTGGATGTCGAAAATCGACGTCTGATGCGAGGTGGAGAAATTCTGCAAGTGGTGCGCAATGTACTCGGACGGATCCGGACCGCGCGTGCCTTCGCTAGCTGCCATATCGTTAATGCCACCCAAATTGTCGAAAATCGTTTTGCCCGTTCCGCAACACGCTATTGCGGGAACGAGCCGGTGCGGTTCGTTGTCGAAACCGCACGCTGCTTGTTCCTTACCGCCAGGCCAGCGCGATCCAGTACGTCTTCAGCACGACGAGGTACGTGACGAGGAACGGCACCCAGTGCACGCCGGCCCAGCCGAACGCCACTGCGGTGAACATTCCGATCGTCAGAGCCAGTTTCAGGGCTTCGCCCATCACCCAGCTCATCACGGTGGCCGAGCCACCGGCCTTCAGTCGCGCCACGAATACCGCACTTGGCACCCAGCCGATCGCTCCGCCCAGAAACGCGGATTGCGCAGCGGCGCCCGGCGACTTCGAAAACAGCCACCACGCCAGCGTTGCAACCAGGGACAGGACCACTTGCGCGAGCACCACCTTGTAGGGGGTCACGCGCGAGGGCTTGCTCACGTTCGGGCCGAACAGCCTTTCGGCCTCTGCCCGCGTCAGCGGAACGATGTTGTTATCTTGCTGCTCGACATCCCAGTCGTCGGATTCACGCCGCTCGCCGGCCGCCGAAGCGGTGCGTTGCGTGCGCTGATCATCGTGCCTGTCGTCCGGCGCCTGACCCGCCATCGCAATCTTCCGCAGAATCCTTGAACCCGACCCCAAGCTTTCTGAAAGCTTTCAGGGGTGCCTAGCTAACAAATCCGGGCGATTGTAAGCGATAGTTGCAAGTGATTCAAGGCTTTAGACGCGACAAAAACCTGCATAAAACGACGCCTCATGATGTGAAAAAACGCCCGATTCGACGACGTACGATGACAGTTGTAAGGTCAATTTTTTGCACCGGTATTTCTTGCGCGAAAAAGTCCGGCGACGAGGGGAAATCGCGGGAAACGATGCCGATGCGGACCGGGAGGAAGCGGTGCGATCGCTGCCGCGAATTCGCTGCAATGCAGCCGTCGGGAACGGCTCGGTGCGACGCTGCGGAAGGAGCACGACATCGTGACCGAACCGCCGCACGCGACGCGCGAAATTCGACCGGTTGTTCGCGCATCGATTCATCCAATCAGTTGTCGCGCCGCCACAGAGGTTCGATTGTAGATTGCAGCACTTATCAACAGCCGTCGATCACCTCGAACGCTGTGCGCCCCGCCACTGCCCGAACGATACGCCTGTGCCGCACCCACCGGCCTCGCTCAACCGTGCATGAGCAGCCACGCGCCGAGCGCCGCGCTCGCCAGCGCGAACGGAATCGAAACGAGGTGGAACGGCAGCCACATGCGCGGCTCCTTCGCGAGACGTACCGCGATCAGGTTCGCGAGCGAGCCGATCGCGAAACCGAAGCCGCCGACCGATACGCCGAATGCAAGCGCGCGCCAGTCGTGCGTGAATTCCGACAGCAGGATCGCGGCCGGCACGTTGCTGATCGCCTGTGACAGCACGGCGCCGGCGGCATAGACGCGCAGCGGCGAATCGAGCTGCGCGTGCGCAATCGCGCCGTGCACGACAGGCAGCGCAGCCGCACTGCGCAACACGACGAACATCAGCACGAAGATCAACAGCAGCAGCCAGTCGATCTTCAGGACTGCATCGCGTTTGACGGCGAGCAGCACGATCGCGACGCCGACGAGGCCCGGCAGCGGACGGTGCGCATCGGCGAGCAGCACGAACGCGGCGAACAGGACCGCCGCGATCAGCGCGTGCATGCGTTGTACGGGAAAGGCGGCAGCGTCGCCGGACAGGTCGAGCGGCTTCGCGCGAAACATCAGTGCAGTCAGCACGAGCAGCAGCGCCATCGTCGCGACGGCGAGCGGCCCCAGCGTGACCACGAAGCGACCGAACGACACGCCGCTCAATTGCCACAGGAAAAGATTCTGCGGATTGCCGAGCGGTGTCGCAACGGACCCCGCGTTGACGGCCAGCGCGACGACGATCACGAGCCGCCGGAGCGGCAACGGTGTCAGCGCGCGCAGCGACACCATCAACGGCACGACGACGAACAGCGCGACGTCGTTGGTGAGCCACATCGACAACACCGCGGCGAAGCCGACGAGCAGCATCGCAAGCCCGCGCTCGGAGTGCACGTGATGCACGATGCGGTGCGCGAGCCACATCAGGCAGCCGGACAGCTCGAGCGCCTTGGTCAGCATCAGCAGGCCCGCGAGCGTCGCGACCGTCTGCCAGTCGACGCGCTCGGCGAGCACCGAAAATGGTTGCGGACGCACCCATTGCAGCACGATCAGGCCAAGCGCGAGCACCGACAGCACCGGTTCCTGCGCAAGCCAGCCGAGCCACCGGCGCGGCGCCGGTGTGCCCATCTGTTCCATGGATTGCCCGTTACTCTTCGGTCGCGACGTTGCCGCGCAGTCGCGCGAGAATGCCTTCGAGCGCATCGAGGTTGCCGAAGTCGATCAGCACCTGCCCTCGCCCGCGGCGGCCGAGCTTGATCTTCACCGTCGACGCGAGCAGATCGGACAACTCCTCTTCGAGGCGACGCGTATCGCGGCCGCCGTCGTCCTTCGCACGCGCCTTCACGGCCGGCGCTTCCTTCGTCGTGTGCGCGACGAGCTTCTCGGTCTCGCGCACCGACATGCGCTTGTTGACCACCTGATGCGCGAGCGTGATCTGCGTGGCCGCATCGACGGCGAGCAGTGCGCGTGCGTGTCCCATGTCGAGATCGCCGGCCAGCAGCATCGTCTGCACCGGCGACGCGAGGTTCAGCAGGCGCAGCAGGTTCGACACCGCACTGCGCGAACGGCCGACCGATTCGGCAGCCTGTTCGTGCGTGAAACCGAACTCGTCGAGCAGGCGCTGAATACCGTGCGCCTCTTCAAGCGGATTCAGGTCCTCGCGCTGGATGTTCTCGATCAGCGCCATCGCGGCGGCAGCCTGATCGGATACGTCCTTCACGAGCACCGGCACTTCCTCGAGGCCGGCCAGACGTGCGGCACGGAAACGCCGCTCGCCCGCGATGATCTCGTATTTGTCTGACGAAATAGGCCGTACCAGGATCGGCTGCATCACGCCCTGCGCGCGAATGCTTGCCGCGAGCTCCTGCAGGCTGCCCTCGTCCATCCGCGTGCGCGGCTGGTACTTGCCGGCTTGCAGCTTGCCGAGCGCGAGCGTGTTCGGCGCCCCTTCGATCTTCACCGCTTCGGTGATATCGGCACTGCCGCCGAGCAGCGCTTCGAGGCCACGTCCCAAGCCCTTCTTCTTTGGTACCGCGTTCATGTCTTTCTTCCTCGCTTCGCTCATGTCCGGATCACGACACCTCGAACGCGCGCACGCGCTCGATCATCTCGGCACCGAACTGGATATACGCCTGCGCGCCGCGCGAACTGCGGTCGAACACGACGCCCGGCAACCCGTAGCTCGGCGCTTCGGCCAGGCGCACGTTGCGCGGAATCACCGCGTCGAACACCTTGTCGCCGAAGTGCGCCTTCAGTTGATCGGAGACTTGCTGCTGCAGTGTGATGCGCGGATCGAACATCACGCGCAGCAAGCCGATGATCTTCAGGTCGCGGTTCATGTTCGCGTGAACCTGCTTGATCGTGTTGACGAGGTCCGACAGCCCTTCCAGTGCGAAGTACTCGCACTGCATCGGGATCACGACGCCATGCGCCGCGCACAGCCCGTTCAGCGTCAGCAGCGACAGCGTCGGCGGGCAATCGATCAGCACGAAATCGTAGTCGTCGGCCACGCGCTCGAGCGCGGCCTTCAGGCGGCGCTCGCGGTTGTCGATGCTGATCAGCTCGATCTCGGCGCCGGACAGCTCGCGGTTCGCGGGAAGCACGTCGTAAGTGACGCCCTCCGGACGCACACGTGCGTCGGCCACCGACACGCCGTCGACCAGCACTTCGTACACGGTCGCTTCGCAGGCGGCCTTGTCGATCCCGCTGCCCATCGTCGCGTTGCCCTGCGGGTCGAGATCGATCAACAGGACTCGTTGCTCCTGCGCTGCAAGGCTTGCGGCGAGATTGACCGATGTCGTCGTCTTGCCGACGCCCCCCTTCTGGTTCGCAACGCAGAAGATCTTTGCCATCGTTGGTGTGTTCCCTTTACCTTCAAACAAACGGCGCGCTACCGCGCGCCTTCAATTCGCCTCGTCGACGGCCACTTCGAACAGATGCCGCTCTGCATCGAGCATCGGCACCGCCAGCCGGATCGTCTGCTTCACGCGGCTGCCTTCCGGCAACCGCGCAATCTCGTCATCCGGGTGAACGCCCTTCATCGCCCAGATCGACCCGCCCGGCGCGACCAGATGTCGAGCAAGTTTAACGAAGTCGGACAGGTCCGCGAAGGCGCGGGATACGATCATGTCGAATTTTTCCGGCACTTCGACACCCGGCTGCAGCGATTCGACCCGCCCGGTGACGACCGACAGGTTCGCGAGCTTCAGCTCCGCGCGCATCTGCGTCTGGAAGGCAGACTTCTTCTGCACGATATCGTTCAGCGTGACCTGCCAGCCCGGCTCGACGATCGCCAGCACGATACCGGGCAGCCCGCCGCCCGAGCCGACGTCGAGTACGCGTGCCGACGTCCGGCCGCGCAGATGCGGGACGATGGAAAGCGAATCGAGGATGTGCTGAATCAGCATCTGCTTCGGGTCGCGGATCGCGGTCAGGTTGTAGACCGCGTTCCACTTGCCGAGCAGCGCGACATAGTCGAGCAGCTGGTTGCGTTGTGCATCCGTCAGCGTCAGGTCGAGTGCCGCCGTGCCTTCGACGAGCATCTGTTCCAGTACGTCCCGATTCACCGCCGGCGCGCGACGCGCCGTCATTGTTGCGTCGGGACGCTGCCGCCCCCCTGCTCCGCGGCTTCCGCGACCGTGCCGTTACGGCGGCCCAGGCCGCGACGCTTCAGATGCACCATCAGCAGCGAGATTGCCGCCGGCGTGACGCCGGAAATGCGCGACGCCTGCCCGATCGTTTCCGGACGGAACTCGTTGAGCTTCTGGCTTACCTCGAACGACAGGCCTCGAACGTCGCGGTAATCGATACCGTCCGGCAGGCGCGTGTTCTCGTTCGCGTCGTTGCGCTCGATCTCGGATGCCTGGCGCTCGATATAGCCCTGATACTTGATACCGATTTCGACCTGCTCCTTGATCTGCTCGAGCAGCACCGGATCGTCGGTCAACGGCTCCGCAGGGCCGCACTCGCCGCCCTTCAGCCCGCACACGCCGTCGTAGCCAACGCCCGGGCGGCGCAGCAGCTCGGCGAGGCTGTATTCGTGATCGATCGCCTTGCCGAGCAGCGCGGTCGCCTCTTCCGCGGGCAGCGTCTTCGGCGTCACCCACGTCGACTTCAGGCGTTCGGTTTCACGTGAAACAGCGTCGCGCTTCCGGCTGAAGGCATCCCAGCGGGCGTCGTCGACCAGTCCAAGCTCGCGGCCGATCTCGGTCAGGCGCATGTCGGCGTTGTCTTCGCGCAGGCTCAGACGATACTCGGCCCGGCTCGTGAACATCCGGTACGGCTCGGCCACGCCGCGCGTGACGAGATCGTCCACCAGCACGCCCAGATAGGCTTGATCGCGACGCGGGCACCACGCGTCCTTTTCCTGCACGTAGCGGCCCGCATTGAGGCCGGCCAGCAGCCCCTGTGCTGCCGCTTCCTCGTAGCCGGTCGTACCGTTGATCTGGCCCGCAAAGAATAGCCCATTGATCGCCTTCGTCTCGAGTGACGCCTTCAGCGCGCGCGGGTCGAAATAGTCGTATTCGATCGCGTAACCGGGGCGCAGGATATGCGCGTTCTCGAGGCCGCGCATCGAATGCACGAGCTCGAGCTGGACGTCGAACGGCAGGCTGGTCGAGATCCCGTTGGGGTAGAACTCGTTGGTCGTCAGCCCTTCCGGCTCGAGAAAGATCTGGTGCGATTCCTTCGACGCGAACCGGTGGATCTTGTCCTCGATCGACGGGCAATAGCGCGGCCCGACCCCTTCGATCACGCCTGTATACATGGGCGAACGATCGAGACCGCCGCGAATGATGTCGTGCGTGCGTTCGTTCGTATGCGTCACCCAGCACGGCAGCTGTTGCGGATGCTGCTCCGCGCGGCCCAGGAACGAGAATACGGGGATCGGATCGAGGTCGCCCGGCTGCTCGTCGAGCTTCGAAAAGTCGATCGTGCGACCGTCGATACGCGGCGGCGTACCGGTCTTCAGCCGGCCCTGCGGCAGCTTCAGCTCCTTCAGGCGCGACGACAGCGACACGGCCGCCGGATCGCCCGCGCGGCCGCCCGTGTAGTTGTTCAGGCCGACGTGAATCTTGCCGTCGAGGAACGTACCGGCCGTCAGCACGACTGCGCGAGCGCGGAAGCGGATGCCGATCTGCGTGACGGCGCCCACCACGCGGTCGCCTTCGACCATCAGGTCGTCGACGGCCTGCTGGAACAGCCACAGGTTCGGCTGATTTTCGAGCCGGTGACGGATCGCGGCCTTGTACAGGATACGATCGGCCTGCGCACGTGTCGCGCGCACGGCCGGGCCCTTCGACGAATTGAGGATCCGGAACTGAATACCGCTTTCATCCGTCGCGGCGGCCATTGCGCCGCCCAACGCGTCGACTTCCTTGACCAGATGGCCCTTGCCAATGCCGCCGATCGACGGATTGCAGCTCATCTGCCCAAGCGTTTCGATGTTGTGGGTCAGCAGCAGTGTCTTTGCGCCCATACGGGCGGACGCCAGCGCGGCTTCCGTGCCGGCATGACCGCCACCGACGACGATGACGTCAAATTCTGTGGGAAAAAGCATGGTGGATTCCGTACGCAGAGCAGCGCACGAACCTATCTGAGAAATGTATGGGCCGAATTATAGCGGGTTCGCTTTTCGCCCGAAGGCCGTCCGAATGGTAGGGTCTGTGCATTTCGGCGATTTTTTGCTGTGGGCGGGCGAATTTGGCGTGCCGGGCGGCTTCGGCGGTGCTCCCAACCGGTTAAACGCACGTCATCGTGCCTGTGCCAAAC
This sequence comes from Burkholderia sp. NRF60-BP8, assembly GCF_001522585.2. Lineage (NCBI taxonomy): Bacteria > Pseudomonadati > Pseudomonadota > Betaproteobacteria > Burkholderiales > Burkholderiaceae > Burkholderia > Burkholderia sp. NRF60-BP8. Next base: position 115,808 of record NZ_CP013373.1, on the reverse strand, counting down.
CCGGTTAATCACCACGCCAGCATGCGCGGAACCGCTGACCCGACCGATGTCTGTGCCCCCCCGCAATCCACCGGCCGCGACGCCCTGTGCCCTCCTCCACACAGCGTTTCCGATGGTTGTCCGGAGACTTGTCCACTGAAGCCCAACGCATCGGCGACCTGTGGAACAAGCCTGTGCGGCGTCGCACAGCGCCTCCGACTATTCCTGCGCGACTTATCCCCGGTCCCGAACCGGCGATACTTCGACACCTTGCGATCTCGCCAAACAAAAACGGCGTGTTTCACGTGAAACACGCCGCTCGTTCCCCCCACCACCTCAAATAATCAAGCCGTCTTTTTCGCCAGGCCGAGATATGTCTCGATCACCCGCGGATTCCGGGCGAGTTCGGCCGCAGGCCCTTCCAGCGCAAACTCGCCCGTCTCCAGCACATAGCCGTAGTCGGAAATTTGCAGCGCCGCCCGTGCATTCTGCTCGATGAGCAGCGTCGCCACGCCGGTGCCGCGCAACGCGCTGATGATATGAAAGATCTCCTTCACGATCAGCGGCGCCAGCCCCAGGCTCGGCTCGTCGAGCATCAGCAGGTCGGGCTTGCCCATCAGCGCACGCCCGACCGCCAACATTTGCCGCTCGCCGCCCGACAGCGTACCGGCCGCCTGCCTGCGGCGTTCCTTCAGCCGCGGAAACAGCGCGAACACGTGATCGAGTTGATCGAGGAAGTTCGCTTCCCCCGCCTGCTTGCGCCGATAGGCGCCCAATACGAGGTTGTCCTCGACCGTCATCGTGCTGAACAGCTCGCGCTTCTCCGGTACGAGACACATTCCGCGCGCGACGCGCTGCTCGACCGGCAGCGCACCGACATCGTTGCCGCGATACACGACCGCGCCCGACGCGTGCCCCATTATCGGCAGCGCGCCCATGATCGCGTTCAGCAGCGTCGATTTACCGGCCCCGTTCGGGCCGATCACGCTGACGATCTGCCCCGCTCCGACCTTGATGGCAGCACCGTGCAGCGCCTCCACCTTCCCGTACCGCACTGCCAGGCCGCGTACTTCGAGAATCGGCATCGTCGTGTCCGTCATCACTCCACCCCGCCCAGATACGCTTCGAGCACGGCCGGGTCCTGCTGCACATCCTGCGGCAGCCCTTCTGCGATCCGCGTACCGAACTCCATCACCACCAGCCGGTCGGTGAGGTTCATCACGAAATCCATGTCGTGTTCCACGAGCAACACGCTCATGCCTTCGGCCTTCAGCCGCCGCAGCAGGTCGGCGAGTTGCTGCTTCTCCTGGTAACGCAGGCCGGCAGCCGGCTCGTCGAGCAGCAGCAACGTCGGATCGCAGCACAGCGCCCGTGCGATTTCGAGAATCCGCTGCTGGCCGAGTGCCAAGCTGCCCGCTTCGTCGTACATGTGCTTCTCGAGCCCGACGCGGCGGATCTGGCGCGCGGCTTCGGCCAGCAACTGCGCTTCCTCGCGCGCATTGAGCCGCGCGATGCTGCGCCACACGCCCGTATGGCCGCGCAGATGGGCGCCGATCGCGACGTTCTCGAGCACCGTCATCGCCGGCAACAGCTTCACGTGCTGGAACGTGCGACCGATGCCGCGGCGGACGACCTGACGCGACGTCAACCCGTCGATGCGCTCGCCACGAAACGTGATCGCACCGCCGGTCGGCTTCAGCACGCCGGTCACGAGGTTGAACGTGGTCGACTTGCCCGCGCCGTTCGGGCCGATCAGCCCGACGATCTGCCCCGCTTTCACGTCGAAGCTGACATCGTTGACGGCCACGAGCCCGCCGAACTGCTTGCGCGCGCCGTCGACGACGAGCAGCGGCTCGCCGGGCACGGGTTTCGCGCGCTGCGGCAGCGGGTCGGCCTGCTCCGGCACATGCGCACGCGGCCCGCGCGGGAACAGTCTCGCGACGAACGGCCATACGCCCTGGCGCGCGTACTGCAGCAGCAGCACCATCAGCACGCCGAACACGATGATCTCGAAGTTGCCTTCCGAACCGAGCAGCTTCGGCAGCAGCGTCTGCAGGTAGTCCTGCAGCACGGTGAGGATCGCCGCGCCAAGCACCGCGCCCCATACGTGCGACACGCCGCCCACCACCGCCATGAACAGGAATTCGATCCCGTGGTTCAGGCCGAACGGTGTCGGGTTCACCGCGCGCTGCAGGTGCGCGTACAGGAAGCCCGATACCGCCGCGAGCACGGCCGCGTAGACGAAGATCACCACGCGCATCCACGCGGTGTTCACGCCCATCGCCTCGGCCATCACGCCGCCGCCGCGCAGCGCGCGGATCGCGCGGCCGGGCCGGCTGTTGAGCAGGTTCTGCACCGACACGATCGCGGTCAGCACCACGGCCCAGATCAGGAAATACAGGCTGCGGCCGCTTTCCAGCCGGATGCCGAACAGGTTCAGCGCCGGAATCCCGTTGATCCCGTCGTACTTGCCGAGCAGTTCAAGGTTGCCGAACAGATAGAACAGCGCGAGGCCCCACGCGATCGTACCGAGCGGCAGGAAGTGCCCGGACAGCCGCATCGTCACGGCGCCGAGCATGAGCGCGACGAGCGCCGTCAGCACGACGCCGACGATCAGCGCGAGCCACGGCGACACGCCGTACCGCGTCGTCAGGAACGCGGTCGCATACGCGCCGATGCCGACGAACGCGGCCTGCCCGAAGCTCGTCATCCCGCCGACGCCCGTCAGCAGCACGAGCCCGATCGCGACGATCGCATACAGGCCGATGTAGTTCAGCAGCGTGATCCAGTACTCGGGTACCTGTAGCGCGCCGGGCAGCACCGGCAGCGCGAACAGCACGACGAGAAACAGCCAGAAGGTCTTGTTGCGTACCATCGTCTTCATCGCATCACTCCTCTTCCTCTTCCGCATGCGGCGTCGCGAAGCTCCGCCACAGCAGCACCGGAATGATCAGCGTGAACACGATCACCTCCTTGTATGCGCTCGCCCAGAACGACGAATACGATTCGAGTACGCCGACGAGCAGCGAGCCGGCGGCCGCGAGCGGGTAGCTGACGAGCCCGCCGATGATCGCGCCGACGAAGCCCTTCAGGCCGATCAGGAAGCCCGAGTCGTAGTAGATCGTCGTCAACGGGCCGACGAGGATCCCCGACAGCACGCCGAGCCCTGCCGCGAACGTGAACGCGAGCCGCCCGGCTTCGGTCGTGCCGATGCCGACGAGCCGCGCGCCGAGCCGGTTCACCGACGTCGCGCGCAGCGCCTTGCCGGCGATCGTGCGGCCGAAGTACACATAGAGCGCGCCGATCAGCACGAGCGCCGTGACGACGACCAGGATGCTCTGCACCGATACCGTCATGCTGCCGATCGCGAGCGACGCGTCCGAGAATCCGGCGGTGCGCGAGCCCTCCGCACCGAACATCACGAGGCCGAGGCCGACCATCGCGAAATGGACGGCGACCGACACGATCAGCAGCAGCAGCGTCGTGCCTTCGGCGATTGGCTGGTACACGAGCCGGTAGACGAACGGCCCCATCGGCACGACGATCGCGAGCGTCAGCGCGATCTGCGCGAGCATCGGCAACGGCTGCGCGGCAAAGCTGCGCGTGATCGCAAACACCGCGAGCGGCAGCAGCACGTAGCGGCTCGCCAGCGTCGCGAGCGTGCGGCCGAGCGGGTGACGGCGTTCGCGATGGCGGATCAGGCCGCCGACTTCCAGCAGAAAGCACGCGATGCCCATCACGAACAGCAGCCAGCAGGTGGCGGGGAATTTCTGCGCCTGCAACGCGGCCAGCGTCAGCGCACCATAGGCGACGAATTCGCCCTGGGGAATGAAGATCACCCGCGTGACGGAAAACACCAGCACGAGCGCCAGCGACAACAATGCATAAATGGCGCCGGTCGTGATGCCGTCTTGCGCGAGGATCGCCGCAATCGAGAGATCCATACGTTTCGTGTATCGAGAGAATGCTGCGGAGAAACGAAAGGCGGAAAACGCTCGGGACGCGCGCGAAGCGATCGGCACGTCGCGCGTCATGCGGCGGGCCCCGGCGATTCCAGGCGGCATGGGTGCGGCCGTCAGGCGCGCGACCCCGCCGACGGCACAGGCGGCGCCGTTCGCGCCGCCTGTGCCGGTTTCACGTGATGCTTACTCGGCCTGCAACTTCCACTTGCCGTCGACGATCTGCACCATCACGCGCGCACGCGTGTCGAAGCCGTTGTGATCGGTCGCCGTCATGTTGATCACGCCGTGCGAGACGGGCAGGTCCTTCACGCTTTCGAGCGACGCGCGCAGCGCTTCGCGAAACGCCTCGGTGCCCGGCTGGCCCTTCTTCAGCGCTTCCGGGATCGCCCGCTGCAGCAGCAAGCCCGCATCCCACGCATGGCCGCCGAACGTCGACAGCGAGCCCGCGCCGTAGGCCTTCTCGTACGCGGCCTTGTAGCCGAGCGCCGGCTTCTTCACCGGATTCGAATCGGGCAACTGGTCGGTCACGAGCACGGGGCCGGCCGGCAGGATCTCGCCTTCGCAATCCTTGCCGCACACGCGCAGGAAATCGTTGTTCGCGACGCCGTGCGTCTGATACACCTTACCCTTGTAGCCGCGCTCCTTCAGCGTCTTGGCCGGCAGCGCCGCCGGCGTGCCCGAGCCCGCGATCAGCACCGCATCCGGGTTCGAGCCCAGCAGCTTCAGCACCTGCCCCATCACCGACGCGTCGGTCCGGTTGTAGCGCTCGTTCGACACCAGCTTCAGCCCGTTCTTCACGGCCGCCGCGTCGAACGTCTTGTACCAGCTGTCGCCGTACGCATCGGCGAAGCCGATGAAACCGACCGTCTTCACGCCGTGCTTCGCCATGTAGCCGGCGATCGCGTCGGCCATCAGCTGATCGTTCTGCGGCACCTTGAACATCCACGCGCGCTTCGCGTCCATCGGCGCGATGATCTGCGCGCTCGCGGCAAGCGAAATCGCCGGCGTCTTGCCCTGCGACACGGGATCGAGCATCGCGAGCGAGTTCGGCGTGACGGAGGAGCCGATGATCGCGTCGACGTGGTCCTCGTCGATCAGCTTGCGCACGTTCTGCACCGCGCGGCTCGTGTCGGAGGCGTCGTCGAGCACGATGTACTGCACGCTCTTGCCCGCGATTTCCTTCGGCAGCAGCGCGATCGTGTTCTTTTCCGGAATCCCGAGCGAGGCGGCCGGGCCCGTCGCCGACAGCGTCACGCCGATCTTGACCTGCGCCGACGCCGTCGCCGCCGCACACACGAGGCCCGCGGCAAGCATGGCCTCCATCCATCGATTCATCTTCATTTACGTTGTCTCCAAACGCTGCTCGAAAAAACCACGGGTCGCTCGGGCGGCTCCCGGTCCCCAGAAACAGTTAATATCTTAATTATCCGATCCACCCGCGCCCATGCTCGTTTTCCCGTGACGCCGCGCCCATGCGCCGCATGCCGGCCGAAACGGTCATTCGGCCATCACGATGCGCAGCAGCAATGTCGTCAGGATGAAGAAGGCGAATAAAGGGGGGATCGCGCGGAAAATCGGTGCGTGCGCAACGATGGCGGAAACGGCCGCCATACCGGCCCGATGCGGCCCGGTACGCGCGCGACGAAACGTCGGAAAGCCGGCGGCTCATGACGATGCGGATACGGGTGCGAGCACAACGATCGCCGGGGCGTGCATACAGGCCGCAGGACGGCTCGGGACTGCCGCGACGACCCGTCGCGCACCCGATGACGAACGAGCGGCGCCCGCCGCCTCTCCTGCCCCGATCCACCGCGCTGCGCTGCTCATCCAACCGTACTCCCTCTTCTGCATTGTGCTTGTAGGAGAACTGCCGACCGATTTTCCCGACCGCACGGTCGGCGAAAGCCGAGTGTAACGGACGCCTTTCGCGCACGCCAACCGGGTAAGCCCGAAGCGCCTGTGCAGGACTGCGCATCGTCCATGGACGATCGCGGAAAGGGAAAACGGGGGACGCGGCGAAGCGCGGAAAAAACGCGGTGCGAATGCAAACGCGAGAGACGGCCGTCACGCAGGCCGATGCACCATCGATGGAATCCGTGCACGCAAATGAAAAAGCGCTGTTGGATTCCGTCCAACAGCGCTTTGGGGTCCGGGCACTTTGTGCCTCGATTGTCTCCTCGTTCTCCACCTGCAAATTCGTTTCGCGGTGCATCAGAACTAGGGTGAATCTTAAAGAGGCTTAAGCACCACGACAACTTAGCATTTACCCCTATGGTGCATCGCCGCACGAAAATGGGGCACCAGTCTGCCGCGCGGCGCCGGCCCGAACCCGCCGCGACGCCCTTCCCGGGCGTGCCGGATGGTGCTTCGCATCAACGCGCGGCGACGCGCACGGCCTGCTCACGACGACGCTCTCAACGGCTTGATCCGCGCGACCATCTCGCCGACGATGCCGCGCCGGAAGGCCAGCACGCATGCGATGAAGATCAGCCCGGTGACGATCGTCGCCGATTCGCCGAGCGAATGGAACCACGCGACGCCCGTCGTCGACGCGAGCCATTCGCCGATGTCGCCGAGCCGGTCTTCCAGCGCCACGATCAGCGCGGCGCCCAGCAGCGGCCCGAACAGCGTGCCCATCCCGCCGACGAGCGTCATCAGCACGACGAGGCCCGACATCGTCCAGTACGCGTCCGACAGCGTCTCGAAGCCGAGCACGAGCACCTTCAGCGAGCCGGCCAGCCCCGCGAGCGCGGCCGACAGGATGAACGCGAGCAGCTTGAAGCGGTCGGTGTCGTAGCCGAGCGAGATCGCGCGCGCTTCGTTCTCCTTGATGGCGACGAGCACCTGGCCGAACGGCGAATGGACGACCCGCACGATGAACGCGCACGCGGCGACGACCACCGCCAGCACGACGTAGTACAGCGCGACGTCGTTCGACAGGTCGAGCAGCCCGAACAGGCGGCCGCGCGGCACGCCCTGCAGGCCGTCCTCGCCGTGCGTGAACGGCGCCTGCAGATAGATGAAGTAGACCATCTGCGCGAACGCGAGCGTGATCATCGCGAAGTAGATGCCCTGCCGGCGGATCGCGAACAGCCCGACGACGAGCCCGAGCAGCGTCGCGCCGACGGTGCCGGCCAGCACGCCGAGCTCAGGCGTGAAACCGAGCGTCTGCATCGAATAGCCGGTCGCATAACCGGCCGTCGCGAGGAACATCGCATGGCCGAACGACAGCAGCCCCGTATAGCCGATCAGCAGGTTGAACGCGGCCGCGAACAGCGCGAAGGCGAGCACCTTCATCACGAACACCGGATACGCGCCGATGAACGGCGCGGCGAGCAGTGCGGCGAGCAGCACGCCGTAGAGCACTTTTCTCTGCATCATTTTTCCTTGCCGAAGAGGCCCGCCGGGCGGAACAGCAGCACGATCGCCATGATCACGAACACGACGGTGGCCGACGCTTCGGGATAGAACACGCGCGTGAAGCCCTCGATCACGCCGAGCAGCAGGCCCGTGACGATCGAGCCGAGGATCGAGCCCATCCCGCCGATCACGACCACCGCGAACACGGTGATGATCATCGGCTGGCCCATCAGCGGCGACACCTGGATCACGGGCGCGGCCAGCACGCCCGCGAACGCGGCGAGCGCGACGCCGAAGCCGTAGGTGAGCGTGATCATCATCGGCACGTTCACGCCGAACGCCTCGACGAGCTTCGGGTTCTCGGTGCCCGCGCGCAGGTACGCGCCGAGCCGCGTCTTCTCGATCACGAACCACGTCGCGAGACACACCGCGAGCGACGCGACGACGACCCACGCGCGATAGTTCGGCAGGAACATGAAACCGAGGTTGGTCGCGCCGGACAACTGCGACGGCACGTCGTACGGCTGGCCGGACGACCCGTAGATCGACCGGAACACGCCTTCGACGACCAGCGTGAGGCCGAACGTGAGCAGCAGCCCGTACAGGTGATCGAGCTTGTACAGCCAGCGCAGCATCGAGCGTTCGATCGCGATCCCGAACGCGCCCACGAGCACCGGCGCCAGCACGAGCATCGCCCAGTACGGCAGCCCGAAATACGACAGGCCCATCCACGCGAGCATCGCGCCCAGCATGAACAGCGCGCCGTGCGCGAAGTTGATCACGTTGAGCAGCCCGAAGATCACCGCGAGCCCGAGGCTCAGGATCGCGTAGAACGAGCCGTTGACGAGCCCGAGCAGCAACTGGCTCAGCATCGCCGGCAACGGAATGCCAAAGATTTCCATCGACTTAGCCGTCAGAATGAGTTTCGTTGCGTGCGCAACATTCATGCGTCGCGCACGCGGGCGGCGCAGCGGGCACGTCGCCGCAGCCGCCACCGTGCGGCGCGCCCGTGCGCGCCGCTACGCGATGCTTACTTCCACAACGCGCAGCGCGTTTCCTGCTTGGTGCCGAACGCCTGTTCGCCCGGAATCGTCGCGAGCACCTTGTAGTAATCCCACGGCTCCTTCGATTCCGACGGCTTCTTGACTTCCATCAGGTACATGTCGTGGATCATGCTGCCGTCCTGGCGGATATAGCCCTTCGCGTAGAAGTCGCTGATCTTGATCTTCTTCAGCTCGGCCATCACCTTGTCGGAGTCGGTCGTACCGGCGGCCTGCACGGCCTTCAGGTACGTCGTCACCGACGAGTAGTCGGCCGCCTGCAGGCTCGACGGCATCTTCTTCATCTTGCCGAAGTAGCGCTGCGCCCACTGGCGCGACGCCGCATCGCGGTTCCAGTACCAGCTGTCGGTCAGCACGAGGCCCTGCGTCGTTTCGAGGCCGAGGCTGTGCACGTCGTCGATGAACATCAGCAGCGCGGCGAGCTTCATCGTCTTCGTGATGCCGAACTCCTTCGCGGCCTTGATCGAGTTGATCGTGTCGCCGCCCGCGTTCGCGAGGCCGAGGATCTGCGCCTTCGACGATTGCGCCTGCAGCAGGAACGACGAGAAATCCGACGCGGACAGCGGGTGACGCACCGCGCCGAGCACCTGGCCGCCGTTCGCCTTCACGACGTCCGACGTGTTCTTCTCGAGCGCCTTGCCGAACGCGTAGTCGGCCGTCAGGAAGAACCAGCTCTTGCCGCCCTGCTTCACCACCGCCGAACCGGTGCCCTTCGCGAGCGCCATCGTGTCGTACGCGTAGTGGACCGTGTACGGCGTGCACTGCTCGTTGGTCAGCGTGTCGGCGCCCGCGCCGATGTTGATGTAGACCTTCTTCTTCTCGGCCGCGACCTGGTTCATCGACAGCGCGGTCGCGGAGTTCGTGCCGCCGACCAGCAGGTCGAGCCCGCCGCGATCCATCCATTCGCGCGCCTTCGACGCGGCGATGTCGGCCTTGTTCTGGTGATCGGCGTAGACGACCTCGATCGGCTTGCCGAGCACCTTGCCGCCGAAGTCCGCGACCGCCATGCGGATCGCCTCGAGACCGCCCTGCCCGTCGATATCCGCGTAAAGCCCCGACATGTCGGTGATGAAGCCGATCTTCACGGTATCCGCCGCGTGGGCGGCGCCGGCGGTGAACGCGGCGGCCGCGAGCGCGAGACAGGCCTGTGCGAGGGTCTTCATTTTCATTGACGTCTCCTGTTGTTCTGATGCGTTGTGGTTGTTCGAGAGCCGCCACGGCTAGCGGCAACGGAAACGGGGCGGCGTCACACGCCGAGCAGGTCGTGCAGGATCGGCATCTTGCCTTCCAGTTCGGATGCACGGAAATGCTCGACGATGCGGCCATGCTCCATCACGTAGAAGCGGTCGGCGAGCGGCGCGGCGAAGCGGAAATTCTGTTCGACCATCACGATCGTGTAGCCGCGCGCCTTCAACGCGACGATCATCCGTGCGAGCGCCTGCACGATCACCGGCGCCAGGCCTTCGGAGATCTCGTCGAGCAGCAGCAGGTTCGCGCCGGTGCGCAGGATCCGCGCGACCGCGAGCATCTGCTGCTCGCCGCCCGACAGCCGCGTGCCCTGGCTCTGCCGGCGCGACGCGAGGTTCGGGAACATCGCGTAGATCTCGTCGAGCGACATCGCGTGCTCGTGCGGCCCGATCAGCGGCGGCAGCATCAGGTTCTCCTCGCACGACAGGCTCGAGAAGATCCCGCGCTCCTCCGGGCAGTAGCCGATGCCGTAATGGGCGATGCGGTGCGTCGCGAGGCCGATCGTCTCGTGGCCCGCGACCTTGATCGACCCGCTGCGACGGCCCGTGAGGCCCATGATCGCGCGCAGCGTCGTCGTGCGGCCCGCGCCGTTGCGGCCGAGCAGCGTGACGACCTCGCCGCGATGCACGGTCAGGTCGACGCCGTGCAGGATGTGGGATTCCCCGTACCAGGCCTCCAGGCCCGTGATCTCCAGCGCAGGCGTACCGCTCTCGACGCCGCTCAATTCGCGTTCCTCCCGTTCGCTGTGCTTCATGCGTGCGCCCCCGCGAGCGCGGCATCGGCGCTGCCCATGTAGGCCTCGATGACGAGCGGATTCTTCGACACTTCCGCATACGAGCCTTCGGCCAGCACCTCGCCGCGTTGCAGGACGGTGATCGTGTCGGAGATCCCCGCGATCACGTTCATGTTGTGTTCCACCATCAGGATCGTGCGGCCGCTCGCGACCTTCTTGATCAGCGCGGTCACGCGGTCGACGTCCTCGTGGCCCATCCCCTGCGTGGGCTCGTCGAGCAGCATCAGTTCGGGCTCCATCGCGAGCGTCGTCGCGATCTCGAGCGCGCGCTTGCGGCCGTAGGCGAGCTCGACGGTCGGCACGTGCGCGAAATCGGTGAGGCCGACCTGCGTGAGCAGATCCATCGCGCGATCGTCGAGCCGCTTCAGCGTGCGTTCGCTGCGCCAGAAATGGAATTCGGTGCCGAGTGCCCGCTGCAGGCCGATGCGCACGTTCTGCAGCGCGCTCAGGTGCGGGAACACGGCCGAGATCTGGAACGAGCGGATGATGCCGCGCCGCGCGACCTGCGCGGGCCGCTCGTCGGTGATGTCGATGCCGTTGAAGACGATCTGGCCGGCCGTCGGCGTCAGAAATTTGGTGAGGAGGTTGAAACAGGTGGTCTTGCCCGCGCCGTTCGGCCCGATCAATGCGTGGATCGCACCGCGCCGCACACGCAGGTTGACGCCGTTCACGGCGGTGAAGCCCCTGAATTCCTTCGTCAGTCCGCGTGTTTCCAGAATCGTGTCGCCGAGAATCATGTTCCCTTCCGTACGAAGTCAGGCGAAGCACCGGGAAGCCTGGCGCAAGCGGCCGCGAACGGGTCAGCGGATCAGCGGGCTGCCCCCGGGCGCCGTGGTACGCCTCGAGGGTGGTCTCCCGCGCCGACGCGTATGCACATTGCGCAACATTGTCGCGCCGTTGGTGCAGTGCAATCATCGGGATTTGCACTTATAGGGATGGCCGCCTTGTCGGACGCGGCTGCGCACGGTTTTCACCGCGTTTTTTTGATACGTGCATCATCACGCGTTGACCGGTTGCAGGACGTGGTACGTACGTGCCAAAAAAAAGCCGCGCGACGGCGCGGCTTGCACGGATCTTGCCGTTCGAAAGCGACGGCAGCTTGTTTCGCATATCGAATCAGCGGGCAGTCGCATGACGGCCTGCCGACACGCGTGTCAGCGGGCCGTCATGCTGCCGTCACCGCGGCCTCGGTGCGCACCGGCGTCGTTTCGCGCGCCGCACGGCGGTCGGCACGAATCATGTCGCTCGCGCGCTCGGCGATCATCAGCGTCGGCGAATTGGTGTTGCCCGACGTGATGAACGGCATCACCGACGCATCGACGATCCGCAACCCGGCGATGCCGCGCACCCGCAGCCGGCTGTCGACTACCGCGCGCTCGTCGTCGGCGCGCCCCATCCGGCAGGTACCGACCGGGTGGAAGATCGTCGTGCCGACGGCGCCGGCCGCCTCGATCAGTTCGGCCTCGGTCCGGTACTGCGGGCCCGGCAGGACTTCCTCGGGACGATAGCGCGCGAGCGCCGGCGCGGACGCGATCCGGCGCGTGAGGCGCAGCGCGTTCGCGGCGACGTGCCGATCATGATCGGTCGACAGATAGTTCGGCGCGATCGCCGGTGCGCTGCCCGGATCGGCGCTCGTGACGTGCACGCTGCCGCGCGACGTCGGCCGCAAATGGCAGACCGACGCCGTGAAGGCGTTGAAGCCGTGCAGCGGCTCGCCGAAGCGTTCGAGCGACAGCGGCTGCACGTGGTACTGGAGATCGGGGCGCGTGAGTGCGGGATCGTCCGGGTCCGATTTCGCGAATGCGCCCAGTTGCGACGGCGCCATCGACATCGGCCCGCGCTGCAGCAGCGCATATTCGGCGCCGATCATCAGCTTGCCCCACCAGTGCGCGGACAGCGTGTTGAGCGTGCGCACGCCGTCGACGCGAAACGCCATCCGCAATTGCAGGTGGTCCTGCAGGTTTTCGCCGACGCCCGGCAGATCCTGCACGACGTCGATGCCGAGCGCCTGCAGCCGCCGGCCATCGCCGATGCCCGACAGTTCGAGCAGTTGCGGCGAATTCACCGCGCCCGACGTCAGCAGCACTTCCGCCCGCGCCCGCGCGACGTAATCGGCGCCGCCGCCGCGGTACTCGACGCCGACCGCGCGCCGCCCGTCGAAGATCACGCGCTGCGCGTGCGCGCCGGTGATCACGGTCAGGTTCGGGCGCGCCATCGCGGGCCGCAGGAACGCCTTCGACGTATTCCAGCGCACGCCGCGCTTCTGGTTCACTTCGAAGTAACCGACCCCGGCATTGTCGCCGCGGTTGAAATCGTCGGTGGCGGGGATGCCCGTCTGCTGCGCGGCCTGCGCGAACGATTCGAGGATCTCCCAGCGCAGCCGCTGCTTCTCGACGCGCCAGTAGCCGCCCGCGCCGTGCGCGTCGCTCGCGCCCGCATGGTGATCTTCGCTGCGCTTGAAGATCGGCAGCACGCTGTCCCACGACCAGCCGGCGTCGCCGGTTTCCTGTGCCCAGTTGTCGTAGTCCTCGCGCTGGCCGCGCATGTAGATCATCCCGTTGATCGACGAGCAGCCGCCGAGCACGCGGCCGCGCGGATACGACAGTGCGCGGCCGTTGAGCGCCGCTTCGGGTTGCGTCTTGTACAGCCAGTCGGTGCGCGGGTTGCCGATGCAGTACAGATAGCCGACCGGGATATGAATCCAGTGATAGTCGTCCTTGCCGCCCGCTTCGATGAGCAGCACGCTGATATCGGGATCCTCGGTCAGGCGGTTCGCGAGCACGCAGCCTGCGGTGCCCGCGCCGACGATCACGTAGTCGAATTCGCCTTCGAGCGTGCGTTGAGTAGTAGTCACTGCTTGTCTCCTGTCGACCAGCGTAAGCGCTTAAGCGCTTACGCTGGTCCCATGGCGTGGCTGGATGGAGTTAGCGCTTCAGCGCTTACTCCATCCCCACGGCGGTCGATCAGCGTTGGCGCTTTAGCGCTTACGCTGGTCCCATGGCGTGGCCGGACGGAGTCAGCACTCCAACGCTTACTCCATCCCCACGGCGGTCGACCCGAGTTAGTGCTTCAGCCCTTACCCGGCCCCCATGACGTGGCTGGACGAAGTCAGCGCTTCAGCGCTTCCTGCGCTCCATGCAAACCTCTTTGTTGTGCACCGCGCGGCGCAATACCGCGCGCATTTTCAGCATAGTGCGTCGCGCCGCGCCTGCGGCCTGCGCGCCACGACCCGATGAAGCGTACTCCCGCGCCCGGCCGCCGATCCAATGAGTTATGCTGAACTGCGTTATAAGCCGCGCTCATATCACGACGATGGATCTCGCCCTGCTCCGCGCGTTCGCGACGGTCGCCCGCGAAGGCAACCTGACGCGCGCGGCCGCGCAACTGCACCTGACGCAACCGGCCGTCAGCCTCCAGATCAAGCATCTGCAGGAAACGCTCGGCGTCGCGCTGTTCACGCGCACGTCGCGCGGGCTCGCGCTCACGCGCGACGGCCAGACGCTGCTGCCGCATGCGGAACGCGCGCTCGCCGCCGCCGCCGACGTGCAGCGCGCCGCCGCCGCGCTGCGGCACGAGGTGCGCGGCCGGCTGCGGATCGGCACGATTCTCGACCCGGAGTTCCTGCGGCTCGGCGGCTTCCTGCGCGCGCTGGTCGAGACCCATCCGCAGATCGAGACCGCGCTGCGGCACGGGATGTCGGGCTGGGTGATCGAACAGGTGCGCGCGCAGGCGCTCGACGTCGGCTACTACATCGGCCGGCCGGGCGAGGACGATCCGCTCGACGGCGCGCTGTTCCACACCCTCGCGCTCACGCATTTCGAGTACCGCGTGCTCGCGCCGGCCGGCTGGAAGGAGCGCGTGCAGCGCGCGCACGACTGGCGCGCGCTCGCCGCGCTGCCGTGGATCTGGACGCCGCCGGCGTCCGCGCACCATCGGCTGCTGTCGCGGCGTTTCGCGGACGCCGGCGCGCAGCCGGTGAAGGTCGCCGAGGTCGACCAGGAGCAATCGATGCTCGACCTCGTCAAATCGGGGATCGGGTTGACGCTCGCGCGCGATTCGACCGCGCTGGCCGAAGCCCACGTGCATGCGCTGACGATCGTCGAGCGCGTGACGGTGCCGACCGAACTGACGTTCGTGACGCTCGCCGAGCGGCGCGACGAACCGGCGATCGCGGCCGCGCTGCGGCTGATCGAAGCGCAGTGGGCGATATGAGCGTTGCTGATGTCGACGCGGCCGATCGCGCAGCGGGTTTCGATGCCCGACGCATTCCGCGGATCGCCGTGACGGATCGATCGCCCGCCCCGCGTCGTGTCGCCGCGTGCCGTCCGCTCGTCACGCCACCATCGCAGGCTTTTTGCTAGATTGTGCGTTCGCACACCGCGAGACCCCGATTGAAGGAGACCCGCATGGCCCGCAACATCGAGATCAAAGCCCGCGCCCGTGAATTCGACCGGCTGCGCGAACAGGCGGCTCAGCTCGCGACCGAAGCGCCGTTGTTCTATCGCCAGCAGGATTTCTTCTACGACGTGCCGCGCGGCCGGCTGAAGCTGCGCCGCTTCGAGGACGGCACGCCGGCCGAGCTGATCTTCTATCAGCGCGACGATCGCGACGGCCCGAAGGCGTCGTACTACACGCGCAGCCCGGTGACGAACCCCGACGCGATGCATTCGCTGCTCGCGACCGCGCTGACCACGCGCGGGATCGTGACGAAGGAACGGCACGTGTACCTCGCGGGCCGCACGCGCATCCACCTCGACCGCGTCGACGGGCTCGGCGATTTCATCGAGCTCGAAGTCGTGCTCGGCCCGGATGACGACGAAGCCGGCGGCGAAGCCGAAGCGCACGAGGTGTTCGCGAAGCTCGGCGTGGCGCAAGACGATCTCGTCGCGGTCGCGTACGTCGATCTGCTGAACGCCGACGCCCACCCCGAAACGGCCTGAACCAACCCCGCCGAGGGCGCCCCGCGCGGGCCGCTCTCGGCGCCGGCGCCGCGGCCCCTTCCCGTCACGCGGCGCCGGGCGCCAGATGCGCGAGCGGTAGCGCGCCGTTGCGCTTGAAGGTCGTCAGCACGATGTTCGAGCGCACGCTGTCGACGCCCGGTACGCGCATCAGCTTCTTCATCACGAACTGCGACAGCGCGTTGAGATCCGGCGCGACGATCCGCAGCAGGTAGTCGGCATCGCCCACCACCGCATGGCATTCGAGCACTTCCGGCAGCACGTCGATCTGTTGCTGGAACTGCTCGATGATCGAATCGCCGTGATGCTTGAGCTTCAGGCTCGTGAACGCGGTCACGCCGAGCCCGAGCTTTTCGGGCCGCAGCATCACGCGGTAGCCTTCGATCACGCCGGCCGCCTCGAGCCGCTGCAGCCGCCGGCCGATCTGCGACGGCGACAGCGGCACCTCCTCGCCCAGCTGCTGATGGGTCGCGCGACCGAAGCGCTGCAGCACGTCCAGCAGCGCGAGATCGAAGTGATCGAGTTCCAGCATGAGTATTCTCCGCATTGATCCTTGATTTAATGCACGATTATCGCATTATCGAGCAATTCAACGCCAACTATGCGCCCAATCCGCGCACAGCCCGCTCTACACTTGCATGATCTCAACCCCAGCGTGCAGAGCCTGATCATGTCCACCGTCGTCACCGCGAAACTGCAGGAGCAGTTCGACGCGGGCCTCGAAACTCCCGCCGATTTCACCATCGACCAGCCGCTTCAGCGCTACGGCCAGGTCGACCACGCGGTGTGGAAGCAGCTCTATGCACGCCAGTCGACCCTGCTGCGCGGTCGCGCGTGCGATGCATTCGTCGCCGGGCTCGGCAAGATCGAACTGCCGGCCGATCGGGTGCCGTCGTTCGCCGACGTGAACCGCCAGTTGAAGCCCGTGACCGGCTGGGAAATCGTGGCGGTGCCGGGCCTCGTGCCCGACCGCGTGTTCTTCGAGCACCTCGCGAACCGGCGTTTTCCCGTCACCTGGTGGATGCGCCGTCCCGACCAGCTCGACTACCTGCAGGAACCCGACTGCTTCCACGACCTGTTCGGCCACGTGCCGTTGCTGATCGATCCGGTGTTCGCCGACTACATGCAGGCGTATGGCCGCACCGCGCTCGCGGTCGCCGACGACGAAGCAGCGCTGGCGCGGCTCGCGCGCCTCTATTGGTATACGGTGGAATTCGGGCTGATCCGCGACCCGCGCGGGGTCGACGGGCTGTCGATCTACGGCGCCGGGATCGTATCGAGCAAGGGCGAAAGCCTGTACAGCCTCGAAAGCGCGGCGCCGAACCGGCTCGGGTTCGACCTCGAGCGCGTGATGCGCACGCAGTACCGGATCGACACGTTCCAGAAGACCTACTTCGTGATCGACGATTTCGCGCAGCTGTTCGCGCTCGCCGACGTCGACGGCCGCGCCCTGGCCAGCCGGCTCGCGGCGCTGCCCGAATTTCCGGCCGGCGCGGTGCTGGAGACCGACCGCGTGCTGCATCGCGGCACGGGCGAGGGTTGGCCGGACGACGACGACGCGTGATGCGCCGGGCGCCGCGGCGCCCGCCGGTTGCCCGTCGCCGGTTGCCCGTCGCCGGCCGCCCGTCGCCGGCTGCCCGTCGCCCTTCCCGCAACTATGAAACAATGAACGACGCCGGCTTCGCCGCGCGGCGCAGCCGCGGGCGGACGCCGTTACCGAACGAGAGGTGCAAGATGATTCACAAGCTCACATCCGAAGAACGCAAGACCCGGCTCGAAGGCCTGCCGCTCTGGACGGCCGTGCCGGGCCGCGACGCGATCCAGCGCCGCCTGCGCTTCGCCGATTTCAACGAGGCATTCGGCTTCATGACGCGTGTCGCGATCAAGGCGCAGGAGATGAATCACCATCCGGAATGGTTCAACGTGTACAACCGCGTCGACGTCACGCTGTCGACCCACGACGCCGACGGGCTGACCGAACGCGACATCGAACTCGCGCGGTTCATCGACGGCGCCGCCGCGCACGCGCAACCGGGCGCCTGAGTATCGCCTCTACCGCCGCGCGTCCTTTCGATGCGCGGCGCGTCAACTTTTCATTTCGCTAAACGTTTTCTAGGATGTACTCAGCGAAAGCCTTCAGCTTTCCAAGCCATCCTTAAGGCGCACGTAAGTCTCGTACGCTTTCCGCGCCTTGGGGTCCAATCCTTCCAGTTGCAGCGCGCTTTCGCGCTGTACAATCAGCAGCGCATACGGCTTGGAGAGCGCGCTGGCCTCTTCGCAGAGTTTGAGTTCGTCGCCGCTCGACGGCGAGCGGGCGCGCCAGAAATTGATCGCGGCTTCTAGGTCGTGGATCGAAATATCGGACATGATTGGATCTAATCGTTCGCTGGCCGCCATGCTTGATGTCAGGCGATGCGGCGTCCCTGTGGAAACGGCTTCGTGCTGTCCGCGTGCCTGAACCGCCAACCCATTGTACTTGAGCGAACTTCATGCGACTCCTTCTGATCGAAGACGACCGCCCCATCGCACGCGGTATCCAGAGCAGCCTCGAGCAGGCTGGCTTCACCGTCGACATGGTGCATGACGGCATTTTTGCCGAGCAGGCGCTGGCACAGAACCGCCACGAACTCGTGATCCTCGACCTCGGCCTGCCGGGCATCGACGGGATGACGCTGCTCACGCGCTTTCGCCAGACCAACCGCCACACGCCCGTGATCGTGCTGACCGCGCGCGACGAGCTGAACGACCGGATCCAGGGCCTGAACTCCGGCGCCGACGACTACATGCTCAAGCCGTTCGAGCCGGCCGAGCTCGAAGCGCGCATCCGCGCGGTGATGCGCCGCAGCGGCCCGCACAGCGACATGCCGCGTCCGGAAGTGTCGCTCGGCGGCGTTCGCCTGTCGGGCGTCGACCGCCGCATCTTCAACGACGACAAGCCGCTCGAACTGTCGCCGCGCGAATTCGCGGTGCTCGAGATGCTGCTGCTGCGTCACGGCCGTGTCGTCAGCAAGGCCCAGTTGCAGGATCACCTCACGCACTTCGGCGGCGATCTCGGCGACACCGCGATCGAAGTCTACGTGCACCGCGTACGCAAGAAACTCGAACAGTGCCGGGTCGAAATCGTCACGGTGCGCGGCTTCGGCTACCTGCTGCAGGAAATCCGCCAAACGGCGAGCGTCTGAGCGACGCCGCGCGCCGGTCGGCCGCGTGCCGCCGGCGCATGCGCTGCTCCGCGTCGCCGCTCCCGGCGCACGACCGCGCCGCTCCCCGTGAGCGGCGCTTATCCATTTGCCCGTCGAAATGTCCCCTGATCCGGCTGTGACCACCAGCCTGCGCCGCTCGCTGCTCCGGCGCCTCGCCGCGCCGCTGTCGATGCTCGCGCTGATGAGCGGCCTGATCGCCTACTGGCTCGCGTGGCAATACACGCAGCACGTGATCGACCGCTCGCTCGCCGATCTCGCGACCGCCATCTCCAAACAGATCCAGATCGCCGGCCCCGACGCGCCGTTCACGGTGCCGCCGCTCGCGCAGGCGATGTTCTCCGATCCGGCCGAAGCGCTGATCTACCGGATCAGCGACGGCGAGCAGGAACTCGCCGGCGATCCGAAGCTGCCGCTGCAGGGCATCAACGTGCGCCGCATGCATCATGCGTACGTGTTCGAGGCCGAATACGACAACCGCGCGGTGCGGGTCGCGCAGGTGCGCGTCGACAACGTCGAAGGCGGCCGGCCGATGGTCGTCGAAGTCGCGCAGCCGGTGCGGCACCGCTACCGGATCGCGGCCGAATTCCTCGTCGCGATCATGATGCCGCTGCTGCTGTTGCTGCTCGCGGGCTGGGGCATCGTGTGGCGCGTCGTGAACCAGCAACTGGGCCCGCTCACGCATCTGGCCGATTCGCTGAACCGGCAGACCCACACGTCGCTGGAACCGGTCGACGAAACCGACGTGCCGCTGGAGATCCGGCCGCTGACGAGCGCGATGAACGCGCTACTCGGCCGTCTGAAGACCGCGCTCGACGCGCAGCGCAAGTTCATCGCCGATGCCGCCCACCAGTTGCGCACGCCGCTCACCGCGGTGAAGCTGCATGCCGAGCAGGCGGTGGTCGCGCGCGACCCGCACCAGACCTTCGCCGCGGTGCGCGAGCTGCGCGCGGCCGCGGACCGCGCGGTGCGGCTGTCCAACCAGTTGCTGTCGCTCGCGCGTGCCGAGCCGGGCGAACAGGCCGCGCGCTTCGTCGACGTCGATCTCGCGGCGATGGCGTTCGAGACGGGCGCCGAATGGGTGCCGCGCGCGCTCGCGTCGCATGTCGACCTCGGCTTCCAGCGCAGCGACGACGCGGGCGACGACGAGACGCTGATCGTGCGCGGCAACCCCGTGCTGCTGCGCGAGGTGATCGCGAACCTGCTCGACAATGCGCTGAAGTACGTGCCGCTCGCGCGGCCGGACGGCGCGCGGATCACGGTGAACGTCGCGCGCGCCGCGCTCGAGGACAGCCAGCCTGCCGCCGAGATCGTCGTCGAGGACAACGGCCCCGGCGTGCCCGCGAACCAGCAGGCCGACCTGTTCAAACGCTTCTTCCGCGGCGACGCGCAAAGCGGCAACGGCGTCGAAACGGGCGCCGGGCTGGGGCTCGCGATCGTGCACGACATCATCGCGATGCACGGCGGCACCGTGTCGTACGAAGATGCACCGGAAGGCGGCTCGCGCTTCGTGGTGAGGGTGCCGCTCGCCGCGCGCACGGAGAAGCCGGCCGGCGAAACGCCGGCTGCGGCGCCGACGCACTGAGCGATTCGCGGCGGGCGGCCCGCCGGAGAAGGACAGCGAACGACGGCCGCTACAACGCGCCAACCGTCGGCCGAAACGACAGCGGCAGCGCGAAATGCGCTGCCGCCTGCATCACTTCCGGTTCTTCTTGTCCTTCGAACCGGACACGGATTTGCCGTCCTTCTTGTCCTTCTTCTTTTTCTTCTTCCCGCCTTCGTCGGACGTCGCGAGCAACGTGCCGCGGCACGACTCCGCCCCGCAGTGGCACGCGTATTCGCGCTTGAGCTTCTTCGTCAGCTTCGCATCGATCACGAGGCCGTAGTCGTAGAACAGCTCCTCTTCCGGCGCGATGTCGCGCAGCGCGTGGATGTACACGCGGCCCTTGACTTCCTCGGCTTCGCAGTTCGGCGCGCACGAATGGTTGATCCAGCGCGCGCTGTTGCCGTCGATCTTGCCGTCGATCACGCCACCTTCGTCGAGTGCGAAGTAGAACGTATGATTCGGCTCGCTCGGGTCGTGCGGATGACGACGCAGCGCTTCCTTCCAAGAGATTCGCTCGCCCTTGTATTCCACTACGCGCTCGCCGGCCTTGATCGGCGCCACGGCGAACACGCCCTTGCCGTGTACTCCCGAGCGGCGCACCGCGATCCTGCGTGAACTCATCGAACGAATCCTTGTGAAGACGACTTGTATGGAAGCGACCGCGAACGCGGCCGGGCGCCGCGCCAAACGAAAACGCGGCACCAGTCGGTGCCGCGTCGGGGCATGCGGCGAATCACCCGCATCCTACACGTTCAAGATTGCTTCGTTCAACATCGCGCGCAATATTGCGCGATGCGCTCAGCGCTGGCCGAATGCGACGTCGCCGAACAGCGCCTTGTGCTCGCGCGGCTGCGAGCGCCAGTATTGCGGCGGCGCCGTCACCTGCGCGCCGAGTTCGGCCGCCGCGTGCCACGGCCAGCGCGGGTCGTACAGCATCGCACGCGCCATCGCGACGAGATCGGCATCGCCGGCCTCGATCAGCCGGTTCGCATGCTCGGGTTCGTTGATCAGGCCGACCGCGATCGTCGGCATGCCGACCGCCCGCTTCACGGCCTGCGCGAACGGCACCTGGTAGCCGGGCGACAGCGGAATCTTCTGCAGCGGCGACACGCCGCCGGACGACACGTCGATCCAGTCGCAGCCGCGGCGCTTCAGTTCGTGCGCGAACGCGATCGTATCGTCGAGCTCCCAGCCGCCTTCGACCCAGTCGGTCGCGGACACGCGCACGCCGACCGGCCGGTCTTCCGGAAACGCGGCACGCACGATCTCGAAGATCTCGACCGGAAACCGCATCCGGTTTTCGCGCGAGCCGCCGTATTCGTCGGTGCGCCGGTTCGCGAGCGGAGACAGGAACTGATGCAGCAGGTAGCCGTGCGCCGCATGCACTTCGATCGCATCGATGCCGAGCCGCGCAGCCCGCCTGGCCGACGCCGCGAAGGCTTCCCGGATGCGGTTCAGACCCGCGGCATCGAGTGCGAGCGGCGGCGTCTCGCCGTCCTTGTGCGGCACGGCCGACGGCCCGTGCGGCAACCAGCCGCCCTCGGCGACCGGCACGAGCTGGCCGCCTTCCCACGGCGCCGCGCTCGACGCCTTGCGCCCCGCATGCGACAACTGCATCGCGACGCGGACCGGCGAATGCTTGCGGATCGCGGCCAGCACCGGCTTCAGCGCGGCTTCGGTCACGTCGTCCCACAGGCCGAGGTCGCCATGCGTGATGCGCCCGTCGGGTTCCACCGCGGTCGCTTCGATGCACAGCAGCCCCGCGCCCGACAGCGCGAGATGGCCGAGGTGAATCATGTGCCAGTCGGTCGCTTCGCCGCGTTCGGCCGAGTATTGGCACATCGGGGAGATCACGATCCGGTTCGGAAGGGTCACGCCGCGCAGCGTGAACGGGGAAAACAGCGCAGTCATGGAAGCCGCTCGCCAGGAAAGGGAAAGAGCGGACGAGCGTAGCACGCACGCCCGAAGCGTGCAGACGGCGCGATCGACAGTAAGCGGATGGTCAGGTGCGGCCGGCCGGATGCCGGCGATGCGCGGAATGTGCGGTGTCCGGCGACGCGCCGGCCCGCACCGGATGCAGGCCGGGCTCAACCGTTGCAGCGGGCGGGACTGCCCGCGACGTCAGAGCCCGACGCTGTCGAGCCACTCCGCGAACATGCGCCGTGCGGCCGTCTCGAGCGCGGGGCCGTGCTGCGCGGTATCGGCACGCAGCTGGCGCGCGTCGACGCCGGGCGTCGCGGCGATTTCGCCGGCGTTCGCGATCAGCCACGGTTCAAAGCGATCGGTACGGATCTCGGGATGACATTGCAACGCCAGCACGTGCTGCCCCCATGCGAATGCCTGGTGGCGACAGGCCGGCGTCGACGCGAGATGGATCGCACCGCCCGGCAGGTCGAACGTATCGCCATGCCAGTGCAGCATCGACGTCGTCGCGCCGTCGAGATGGCGCAGCGGCGACGCGCGGCCCGCGTCGGTGAGCGTCAGCGGCGCCCAGCCGAGTTCGTGCCGGGCAGCCGGATAGACGTGCGCCCCGAGCGCCCGCGCGATGAACTGCGCGCCGAGGCAGATGCCGAGGATCGGCAGCCCCGCGTCGATGCGCTGGCGCACGAGCGCCAGGAGCGGCGCGATCGTCGGATACTGCGCATCGTCGTACACGCTGAGCGGCCCGCCGAGCACGACGAGCAGCGACGGCTCGAGCACGTCGAGCACCTCGACCCGCGACGATCCGACATCGACATAGCGCACCCGTCGACCGCGTTCGCCGAGCACCTGCTCGAAGCTCCCGAGATCCTCGAAATGCACGTGGCGGATCGCCACGACTTCAGCGTTCATCATCGGCCTCCCGGTCGATCGACGGACGTCAGCCAGCGAAAATCTTCCAGGTCTTCTTCTGCGTCGCCGCGTCGGCTTCTTCCTGCACCGCGCAGTCGAGACGCAGATCGCTGTCGGACATCGAGATGTCGAGCGCCGCGCAGTGATGCACGGTCTTCTTCGACAGCTTGCCCGGCTGGAAATGCGTGCACGTGAGGCACATGCGTTGCGGCGGCGTCGCGCCGGCCACCTGCAGCTCGCGCAGCGTCTTCAGCAGCGCGCGATACAGCGTGCCCTGCTCGTCCGCGCCGAGCTTGCCGACCGCTTTCGTCAGGAATTCAGGCCATTGCAGTGCCTTCTTCGCGGCCGTGCGGCCACGCGCCGACAGGCGCACGGCCAGTGCCCGGCCGTCGTCCAGCGCACGGCGCTTCTCGACGAGCCCCTTCGTCTCGAGCGTGCTGACCGCATCGCTCGTCGTGGCCGCAGTGAGCTGCGTCTCGCGCGCGATCTCGCCGAGCCGCATCGGGCCCTTCCGCTGCAACAGCAGCACGAGAATCTCGCCCTGCGTCGGCGTGAGGCCAGCGCCTTCCGCCCAATCCCATGCCTCGCTCCGCATGGCCGTGCTCAACCGCAGCAAGCTGTGGGTCACACGTCCCGCAGCCTGGTTCCCGTAAACGCCTTCGCTCATAGTCTTTTCGCTTTTCCGCCGCCCGGTTGGCCGAGCGGCCGTAGTGTGGAGATCGAATCCCGTCTCAAAACAGACGCACGCTCTCGAATGCGTCAGCACGGCCGTCGCGAGGCACACGCGGCGGTCGCGTTCGCGGCGACCGGAGAGACACGCATCGTTTCCGGCATCCGCAAAGCCGACATTCTAAGCGAGAGCGGAAAATCGCACAGCTAAGTTATCCCCTGCACACTGTGGAAAATCACTGGATAACCGCAATTTTTCGTTGTGCGCTCAATGTCGCGTGCCCGCGAAGCAGGGTGCGCCGGTATTTTCCCGTTCGAATCGGCCCCCGGCCGCACGCGGGTGATCCACCGGGTTATCCCACCCGCAGAGCGTTGACTTTGCAGTGGAATATCGGGTTATCCACAGATTTTCAGGACGACTGGCGACGCGTTCGGCCGGACACGGCAGCGCGCGCCATTCAGCGAATCGCGCCGCGGTCGATCCCGCAATCTGCAAAACATTTTTTCACCCGCGCCAACGTAAGCACTGCTGCCGGACCGTCTCGTTCAGCGATTTTTCCTGTTTGAAAACGGTTCTCAACCACGATGCGTCGTTCACGCGCGCCTTCGCGAGCGCGCCGATCTCGTCGAGCGCCGCGCGCGAACCGAGCGCGGCCGCATGCGGCGCGATCCGGTCGAGCGTGTCGAGGATGTCTTCCGCGATCGTGCGGCGCTCGCCCGTCTGAGGATTCACGCAGGTGCCCTCGAGCCCGAAGCGGCACGCTTCGAAACGGTTGAACGTGTAGACGAGGTAATCGTCCTCCGACAGCTTCAGCGGTCGGTCGGTCAGCAGGTAGCGTGCGAGCGTCTGGATGTAGCAGGCGATCGCCGCCGCGCGATCGACCGACAGCGGCGTGTCCATCACGCGCACCTCGATCGTGCCGTAGCCGGGCTTCGGCCGGATATCCCAGTAGAAGTCCTTCATCGAGTTGACGACGCCCGTGTTCACCATCTTCGTGAAGTACTCCTCGAAGCCGTCCCACGTCAGCACGAACGGCGCGCGGCCCGACAGCGGGAACGCGAACACCGAATTCAGGCGTGCCGAATGGAAGCCCGTATCGACGTTCTGCACGAACGGCGACGACGCGGACAGCGCGATGAAGTGCGGAATGAAGCGCGACATCGAGTGCAGCAGGAACAGCGCGCTGTCGGGATCGGGGCAACCGATGTGCACGTGCTGGCCGAACACGGTGAACTGCTTCGCGAGATAGCCGTACAGCTCGGAGATGTACTGGAAGCGCGGCGCATCGTAGATCTGCCGGTCGCTCCATTGCTGGAACGCATGCGTGCCGCCGCCGGCCAGCCCGACGTTGAGCTGGTCGGCCGCCTTCACGAGCACGTCGCGGATCGCATGCAGCTCGCTGACGGCCTGCTCGTGCGAATGGCAGATGCCGGTCGACAGCTCGATCATGCTTTCGGTGATTTCCGGCGTGATGTTGCCCGGAAAGGTCTCGCCCTGGATCAGCCGCATCAGGTCGGATGCCGCTTTGGTCAGATCGTAATTGTGCGTGTTGACGACCTGGATCTCCAGTTCGACGCCGAACGTGAACGGTTCGGAATTGACGAAGGTTTCGAGTGCCATGGCAGGTTCCGGAATCAGTTGCCGTCGCTGCGTTCGCCGACCGCCGACAGGCAGCGGTAGACGACGAACGGGCTGACGAGCTGCAGGATCACGATCGAGCACATCACGATCGCGCGCAGGTGCGGGTCGAAATTCGGATAGAGCTGGTAGGTGTCGTCGACGAGCAGGTACGACAGCGCGGACATCGGCGTGAGCGCGATGCCGAGCGCGACGCCCTGCTTCATCCCGAGACCGCTCGGCTTCGCGAACGCGACCACGCCGGCCAGCTTCGCGGCGAGCCGCGTGACGATCAGCACGATCGCGAGCAACCCGCCGAGCGCGATGTCGCCCCACGTGAACGACGTGAGCGTCAGCACGAACAGCACCACCGTCAGCAGCCAGCCGGCCGTGCCGAAATGCTCGGGCCACAGCTGCGGCCGCGCTTCGAGGTTCTTCACGATGATGCCGGCGAGCAGCAGCGTGAGCAGCGTCGACAGCTTCAACGCCTGCGCGACGGCGATCGCGAGCATCACGAGCCCGAACAGCGCGACGAACGAATGCTCGTCGCGCATCGTCGCGGTCATGTGGCGGAACAGGTAATTGCACGAACGCGCGACGAGATACGCGACGATGAACGAACCGGCGAGCAGGTAAAGCGGTTGCAGGATCGTCGCGAAAACGTTGCCGTACGCTTCCTGGTGCAGCCAGCTCGTCACGAGCTTGGTCAGCACGATCGCGTACACGCTGTTGAGCGCGGTGAGCGTGATGAGGCGTTGCGACACCTGCCCTTCCGCGCGCAGTTCGGTCTTGAGCTGGATCACCATCGACGGCGACGTCGCGATCGCGATCGCCGACAGCACCAGCGCGACCATCCCCGATACGCCGAGCGCGAGCATCACGAACAGCACGAGCACGAACGTGAGCGTGGCTTCCGCGAGGCTCGACGCGACGAGCCACGGATTGCGCCGGATCCAGCGCAGGTCGAGGCGGCTGCCGAGTTCGAACAGCAGCAGGCCGAGCGCGACGTCCATCAGCAGCCGCGAGGTTTCGTCGGTGCTCGCGTCGATCACGCCGAAGCCGAACGAACCGGCGATCAGGCCGATCACGGCATAGCCGGTGATGCGCGGCAGACGCCACGCGCGATAGCACAGCTCGCCGCACAGGCCGGCTGCAAACAGCGCGAGCCCGGCCCAGAACACGGCATCCGGCGCGAGCGGCCAGTTGGGCAGGAATGAGAACGCCGACTTCATCGTGGTGACTTCTCCTTTGGAAGCAACCGCCAGCGACGCGGGGTCAAGCGACAGGAATGGATACGCGCCGGCTGGGTATTGCCCCGAATGTGATTGTTGTGCTCGACGACGGCGGTACATGGGGTCCGCCTGTTCCGCCACAGGGTGGAACGTCGTTCAGGTTGCCGATCTGGATTGTCGGCCTGGTGTGTGAACGGACTGGCGGACTCGAAGATTCAGATTCGAAATCGTGCCGACCGTTCCGTTGAAGCATGTCCGGCGCCTGGCCGAACGAACGCGAAGGAAACCGATTGTGCCACAGCTTTTTCGTTCCGGAACCGACCGAATCGACTCGCGGCGCTGTGCGGCACCACAGGTCTTTGGTTTCAAAGGTTTACTCGTATATATACGTAGTAGAAGTTAACAAAGGACGCACAGTTCTGTGGATAACTCCGGTTTACGCTGTTGGATCAATGCGTTGGCGAAACCATAACCGGTTGCACAGGCTGTTCGTGCACAGACGTTTGAGTTGAGCAACTTTTGGGCCGCTTCACAGCTGTGCGGAGTTGCCCAGTTTACGTCCACTGTGATTACACACGAAGTACGCGCGGATTCCGCGCGGTTATCCACAGCATTGCGTGGATAACCTTGCACCGGAAAATCGGGAAACTGTGAGGAAGGCGCGGCCGATCAGCCCGTCGAACCGACGCGGCGTGCGCGCAGCGCGCGGATCAGGAAGCGGGCGGGATCGACCGCGTCGGCGAGTTCGCGCTCGAGCGGCCACGGCTCGCCTTCGAGTTGCGAGGCGATCAGCTCGGCGCCGAGCGCGGCCCACACGAGGCCGCGCGAACCGAAGCCGAATGCGCCGTAGAGGCCGGGCAGGCGCGGCAGGTCGCGCGCCTGCGCACCGCCGAGCGCGCGGGCGTTCGCGGTGGCCTGCGCTTCGTCGGCGAGCGGGCCGACGAGCGGCAGGCGGTCGCCGACGACCCAGCGGAACGCCACGCGCCCGCGCAGCGTGGCGGGGTCCGGCAGATCGCCGATCAGGCCCGGCAGCAGATGTCGCACGCGTTCGAGGTTCTCGACGTGGCCGGCCGTACGCATCGCGGGATCGGTGTCGTCGGGTTCGAACGTCGCGCCGATCAGCAGCGTGCCGTCGGCGAGCGGGACCGCGTAACCGTCGCCGATCGCCGGACACGGCAGCGGCGCCGTCGTGCCCGGCGGCAACAGCGTCAGCTGGCCGCGCACCGGTTGCAGCGCGACATGCCGCAGCCCGGCAAGACGCGCGGCGTCGCCCGCGTTCGCGAGCACGACGACGGGCGCATCGGCCAGCGTGGCGCCCGTATCGTCGAGCGCATGCCAGGTGTCGCCCCGTCGGTCGAGCCGCGCGACGCAGGTGGACGCAAGCAGGCGCACGCGCTCGCCGGCCGCCGCATATTGCGCGGCGCACAGCCCGGCCGGCCAGACGGCGCCGCCGTGCGGAAACAGCAGGCCGCCATGCGCGACCGGCAGATTCAGGTGCGCACGCGCGGCATCGGCATCGAGCAGCGTCACGTAGTCGGACGGCGCGCCGAACGCATCGAACGCATCGCGCATCCGCGCGAAATCGTCGGCCGATTCGGCCAGATGGATCATCCCGTGCGTGCTGTGGGCGAACGCATGCCCGGCGCGTTCGAGCGCGTGCCAGCGTGCCAGTGCGTGCAGGAAGCCGCCGCGCGTGAGCCGGCTCGCGACGTTGTCGTCGCGCGTCATCAACGGATGGAAAACGCCGGCCGGGTTGCCCGACGCTTCGCTGGCGATCCGTTCGTGCCGCTCGATCAGCGTGACGTCCCAGCCGCGCGCAGCCAGGCGTTCGACCACCGCGCAGCCGGCGAGGCCCGCACCGATCACGATCGCACGGCGCGCTGCAACGGGCAGCGCACGCGGTGGCTCGTGCCGGCGCGCGCGCCAGCGCGGCGCATATTCGCCGACGAGACGATCGTCGACTTCGCGGAACGTGAAACCCGTTTCGCCGAGCGCGTGTTTCACGTCGTCGGACTTTGCATGGGTCGCAAACGTCGCGTGTTCGCCGGCGATTTTCGCGAGTGCGCGGATCCCGTCGGCCGAGGCCGCGGCGCCATCGAGAAAAAACGCGTCGGCGCGCGCGACGAGCTTCTTCGACAGCTCGATCGCATCGCCGAACGCGAGCGTGAGCACCACGCGCCCTTCGTCGAATTCGAGCCGGTGCAGGCCCGGCACGAGGATCGGCCATGCATCGATCAATGCATCGGCGTCTGCCGATATGGTTGTGTCTGCAACCATATGCGAAACCGCGCGGCGCAGGTCGTCGCGCGAGAACGGGTGCGGCTCTAGCGCGACGACATGCAGCCGTTCGCAGCGCGCAGGATCGTCGCGCCACGCGGCCCAGGCTGCGAGGAAGCCGGCGCCCGCGCCGAATCGGGTCGTGACGATCGTGAACGTTCGACGGCGCTGCCAGCGCGCGGGCAGCCCGTTGCCCGCGACGAACGCGCGATGCGCGTGCGCGAGCGCGCCGGATGCGCCGCGATGGAACTCGCCGAACTCGGGCGAGACGAGCGTGCCGTCGTCGCGAAGTGCGAGCGTGGCGTAAACAAGTCGGTCGGGCATGCGAAACAAAAAACGTGGCAGCCAAGCCTGGCAAGGGATTGCGGGAGGCCGTCCGACCGGCCGTTGGAAAAGGGCAACGGGGCGACGGACGGGCGGACCCCGCTGCGTATCCTGTCCGGTTGGCGCAGGTCAAAAAACGGGCAATCGACGATTCATTCGGCGAAATACCGATGAAAATCTTTGAAACCCTTGTCGTTATTGGGTTTGCGCTGCGCTATCATAGCAACGCCGTACCGCGGGGTGGCCGCCGGCAAGCCGGAGGGCGCGTCGCGCGGGCCAGGATTCGGCGCTGTGTCGTCGGAGTCTGACTCTCGACGGCACGGTTCGCGCACGTATAATCGGCGCGTTCGCGCTGTTCGTGTCAACCTAACCTGATAAAGGAACCTTAATGAACAAACAGGAACTGATCGACGCCGTCGCCGCCCAAACGGGCGCCAGCAAGGCTCAAACCGGCGAAACGCTGGACACGCTGCTCGAAGTCATCAAGAAGGCCGTGTCGAAGGGTGATGCGGTTCAGCTGATCGGCTTCGGCAGCTTCGGTTCGGGCAAGCGCGCAGCACGTACGGGCCGCAACCCGAAGACGGGCGAAACCATCAAGATCCCGGCAGCCAAGACGGTCAAGTTCACGGCCGGCAAGGCGTTCAAGGACGCCGTCAACAAGCGTTAAATCCGCGCCTGTTCCAGAAAAAAACCCGCCTCTCGGCGGGTTTTTTGTTGGGCGCGCGCGGCATTTTCGCCACAGTTCGCGCCGCTCTTGCAAAAATTAACGGTTATTTTTACGAGCCGTTACCACACGCTTCACGCGTGCACGATCTGCGTGTCGCCGTGATCGTCGTCGTGCGAATCGACGTCCCACGCCGGGAACGGATCGTCGAACGCCGCCCATCCCGTCGCGCCGAGCGCGAACTCCGCATCGGTCAGCAGGCATGCGTCGAGTTTCGCGCGCCACGCATCGGCGTCGAGTGCGATGCCGATCAGCACGAGTTCCTGCCGGCGATCGCCGACCGCGCGATCGTCGAGATCGCCCAGCCATTCGGCGCGGATTTCAGCGAGTAGCTCGTCGTCGTCCGGCCATTCCGCGCGATCCTGCGCGGCCCACCACGAACCGGCCGGCCCGTGCCGGCATACGCCGCCCGCCTGCGACAGCGAACCCGCGATGTCGTTGCGCGTCGCGAGCCAGAAGAAACCCTTGCTGCGCAGCACGCCCGGCCACTCCTGATGCAGCAGCGCCCAGAGCCGTGCCGGGTGAAACGGCCGGCGCGCGCGGTAAACGAAATTGCCGATCCCGAATTCGTCGGCTTCGCCGTGCACGTGCGCATGATGGTCGTCCTGGCAGTCGGGGTCGTCGCAATGCGTGTGAGCGCGGTCGAGCGACGCGAGCCAGCCCGGCGCATTCGCGGCTTCGTCGAAATCGAAACGGCCGGTGTTCAGCACTTCGTCGAGCGGCACGTTGCCGAACGTCGACACGACCTGGTGCGCGCGCGGATTGAGGCGCGCGAGGATGTGCTGCAGGCGCGCGAGATCGTCCGCGCCGACCAGGTCGGCCTTGTTGATCACCAGCACGTCGCAGAATTCGATCTGCTCGATCAGCAGCTCGACGAGCGTGCGGTCGTCGTCTTCCGACGCGGCGATGCCGCGCGTCGCGAGCGCGTCGTCGGAGCCGTAGTCGCGCAGGAAGTTGTACGCGTCGACCACGGTGACGAGCGTGTCGAGCCGCGCGATGGCCGACAGCGACGTGCCGTCGTCGTCGACGAACGTGAACGTTTCGGCGATCGGCATCGGCTCCGCGATACCGGTCGATTCGATCATGATCGCGTCGAAGCGGCCTTCTGA
Organism: Burkholderia sp. NRF60-BP8; assembly: GCF_001522585.2. NCBI lineage: Bacteria > Pseudomonadati > Pseudomonadota > Betaproteobacteria > Burkholderiales > Burkholderiaceae > Burkholderia > Burkholderia sp. NRF60-BP8. Next base: position 84,856 of record NZ_CP013373.1, on the reverse strand, counting down.
CGCGAGGTTGCGGATCTCGACGAGCAGGTCGTCGCGCAGCGTGCAACAGATGCAGCCGTTCGACATTTCGACGAGGCGTTCCTCGACGTGCGACAGCGCCTGCGCATCGCGCACGAGCGACGCGTCGATGTTGACCGCCGCGAGATCGTTGACGATCACCGCGACTTTCAGGCCCGCGCGGTTCGCGAGGACGTGGTTGAGCAGCGTGGTCTTGCCGGCGCCGAGGAAGCCGGACAGCACGGTGACGGGCAACGGCTGTTTCATTGCCGGATTCATGATGATATGCACCAACGGAAAAGATGAAAAAGCGGCCGCGGCGCCCTGCGGGGGCGCGACCGGCCCGCACGCGGGCGAAACGGCGGCGTCAGCCCGCATTGTGCATCAAACGCGCGCCGGCCGGCCGGCGCCGCCGCGCGGCATCACTGCGCGGCCGGAGTAGCTTGGGCGGCCTGAGCCGTCTGCTGGGGCGGCAGCAGCTTCCATTGCGTCAGGATGCCGGCGATCTGCCGCGCGTACTTGTCGCGCAGCGACGGCGTTTCCGAATGATAGGCGCCGACCGCCTGCCACGTGTTGCCGTAGCGGTTCATCTTCTGCCGGAGATGCCACGCGGCGATGTACACGTTCTTGCACGGTTCCATCAGCGTGTCGCGGCCGATCCCGTAGCGCGACAGCGTCGGCAGGTGGATCGAATTGATCTGCATCAGGCCGTAGTCGACCGAGCCGTTCGTATTCTTGTTCAGCGCATCGGGCCGGTTGCGCGACTCCTGCCACGCGATCGCGCGCAGGATCAGCGGATTGACCTGCTGGTATTTGGCTGCTTCGTCGAAACAATCCGCGCGTGCGTTGCCGCTGGCGAACCACGCGCCGGCGGCGAGCAACGCGATCGAAGCGAACCGTTTGTTCATCGTGCGGAAACGAAAAGGAATTGCGCGGGGCTCGGGGAAAACCCGTGCCCGTTATTAGTGCGACGAGAAACGCGCCGCCCGTATCATACCGGCAGACCGTCGGAGTGCGACAGGCAGGAATACGAGAGCCCGGTTATACCGCATTTCCGTGTCGGTTCATCGCGAAACGGGAGCGACGACGGAGGCGACGGCCGGCATGCGGAGTGTGACATCGATCCTTACATTTTACATACGACATGCCGGATACATGTCGTATGTGAGACAGTCTTCGGATCAATGTGATATTTCGGACATGAAAAACTGCTAATGTCGCCTCTTTCGGACCTGGATCCCAGCACTACCGCCGGAAGTGGCCTGAGCCGGCATCGACCCATTCATCCATGACAAGAAATCGCTTCGTTATGCGGCGTATCGCCACGACCCTGCTCGTGGCCGGCATCATCGTCTCGCAGGCCGCCTATGCTCAGGTCACGCTCAACTTCGTGAATGCGGATATCGACCAGGTCGCGAAAGCGATCGGCGCCGCGACCGGCAAGACCATCATCGTCGACCCCCGCGTGAAGGGGCAGCTCAATCTCGTGGCCGAACGGCCGGTGCCGGAAGACCAGGCGTTGAAGACGCTGCAGTCCGCGCTGCGCATGCAGGGCTTCGCGCTCGTACAGGATCACGGCGTGCTGAAGGTCGTGCCGGAAGCCGATGCGAAGCTGCAGGGCGTGCCGACCTATGTCGGCAATGCGCCGCAGGCGCGCGGCGACCAGGTGATCACGCAGGTGTTCGAGCTGCACAACGAATCGGCGAACAACCTGCTGCCCGTGCTGCGGCCGCTGATCTCGCCGAACAACACGGTGACGGCCTACCCGGCGAACAACACGATCGTCGTGACCGACTACGCGGACAACGTGCGCCGCATCGCGCAGATCATCGCGGGCGTCGACAGCGCCGCGGGCGCGCAGGTGCAGGTCGTGCCGCTGCGCAACGCGAACGCGATCGACCTCGCCGCGCAGCTGCAGAAAATGCTCGACCCGGGCGCGATCGGCAACAGCGACGCGACGCTGAAGGTATCGGTCACGGCCGACCCGCGCACCAACTCGCTGATGCTGCGTGCGTCGAGCGCGTCGCGCCTCGCGGCCGCGAAGCGCCTCGTGCAGCAGCTCGACGCGCCGAGCGCGGTGCCCGGCAACATGCACGTCGTGCCGCTGCGCAACGCCGATGCGGTCAGGCTCGCGAAGACGCTGCGCGGGATGCTCGGCAAGGGCGGCAACGACAGCGGCTCGTCGGCGTCGTCCAACGATGCGAACAGCTTCAACCAGAACGGCGGCTCGTCGTCGAGCGGCAACTTCTCGACCGGCACGTCGGGCACCCCGCCGCTGCCGTCGGGCGGCCTGGGCGGCTCGTCGTCTTCGTCGGCGTACGGCGGCGGCTCGTCCGGCGGCGGCGGGCTCGGCACGGGCGGCCTGCTCGGCGGCGACAAGGACAAGAGCGACGACAACCAGCCGGGCGGGATGATCCAGGCCGACTCGGCGACCAACTCGCTGATCATCACCGCGTCCGATCCGGTTTACCGGAACCTGCGCTCGGTGATCGACCAGCTCGACGCACGGCGTGCGCAGGTCTACATCGAAGCGCTGATCGTCGAGCTCAATTCGAATACGTCCGGCAACCTCGGCATCCAGTGGCAGGTGGCGAGCGGCCAGTTTCTCGGCGGCACGAACCTGAATCCGCCGGGCGGTCTGGGCAACAGCATCGTCAACCTGACGGCCGGCGGCTTGACCAATGCCGCTGGCGGGATCACCGGCGGCGGGCTTGCCGCCAATCTCGGGCAGTTGTCGCAAGGGCTCAACATCGGCTGGCTGCACAACATGTTCGGCGTGCAGGGCCTCGGCGCGCTGCTGCAGTATTTCTCGGGCGTGAGCGACGCGAACGTGCTGTCGACGCCGAACCTGATCACGCTCGACAACGAGGAAGCGAAGATCGTCGTCGGCCAGAACGTGCCGATCGCGACCGGTTCGTATTCGAACCTGACGAGCGGTACGACGAGCAATGCGTTCAATACCTACGACCGTCGCGACGTCGGCCTGACGCTGCACGTGAAGCCGCAGATCACCGACGGCGGGATCCTGAAGCTGCAGCTCTACACGGAGGATTCGGCGGTCGTCAGCGGCACCACGAACGCGCAGACCGGGCCGACCTTCACGAAGCGCTCGATCCAGTCGACGATCCTGGCCGACAACGGCGAGATCATCGTGCTCGGCGGCCTGATGCAGGACAACTACCAGGTGTCGAACAGCAAGGTGCCGCTGCTCGGCGACATCCCGTGGATCGGCCAGCTGTTCCGTTCGGAATCGAAGCAGCGGCAGAAGACGAACCTGATGGTGTTCCTGCGCCCGGTGATCATTTCCGATCGCAGCACCGCGCAGGAAGTGACGGCCAACCGCTACGACTACATCCAGGGCGTGACGGGCGCATACAAGTCGGACAACAACGTGATGCGCGACAAGGACGACCCGGTCGTCCCGCCGATGCCGATCGGCCCGAGCCAGGGCGGCACGGCCGCGGGCAACCTGTTCGATCTCGACAAGATGCGTCGCCAGCAGCTGCAGCGCCAGGTGGCGCCGGTGCCGGCCCAGCCGTTGCCGGAGGCGACGCCCGCGCAGCCGCAGAGCGTGCCGCAGCAGGCGGTGCCGCAACAGCCGCTGACCACCGCGCCGGGAGCCTCGCAGTGAGCGACGTGCTCGCGTCTTCCACTCACGACGGCGCGCCGGGCGAACGCCAGCCGCCGTCGCCGCTCGCCGCGCGCCTGCTGCCGTACGGCTTCGCGAAGAGCGGCCAGGTGCTGATCGCGCATCAGCTCGACGACACGCTCGAGGTGTGGATCAGCGAACGCACGAGCGACGCCGCGCTCGCGGAAATCGCGCGCAACTTCGGCTCGATCGCCGTGCATCGCGTGCCGGCCGACGAGCTCGCGCAGGCGATCAACCAGGCCTATGCGCGCCAGGACGGCAGCGCCGCGCAGGTGGTCGGCGAGGTCGAGGGCGAAGTCGACCTGTCGCGGCTGATGCAGGACATCCCCGAAGTCGAGGATCTGCTCGAATCGGAAGACGACGCGCCGATCATCCGGATGATCAACGCGCTGCTCACGCAAGCGGCACGCGAACAGGCGTCGGACATTCACATCGAGCCGTTCGAGAATGCGTCGGTCGTGCGCTTTCGCGTCGACGGCACGCTGCGCGACGTCGTGCGCCCGAAGAAGGCGCTGCACGGCGCGCTGATCTCGCGGATCAAGATCATGGCGCAGCTCGACATCGCGGAGAAGCGCCTGCCGCAGGACGGCCGCATCACGCTGCGCGTGGGCGGCCGGCCGGTCGACGTGCGGGTGTCGACGCTGCCGACCGGGCACGGCGAGCGCGCGGTGCTGCGTCTGCTGGAAAAGGATGCGCAGCGCCTGAACCTCGAAGCGCTCGGGATGGGCCGCGACACGCTCGTGCAGTTCGACAAGCTGATCGCGCGCCCGCACGGCATCGTGCTCGTCACGGGCCCGACCGGTTCGGGCAAGACGACCACGCTGTACGCGTCGATGTCGCGGCTCGAAACCGCGACGACCAACATCATGACCGTCGAGGACCCGATCGAATACGACCTGTCCGGCATCGGCCAGACGCAGGTGAACGAGCGGATCGGGATGACCTTTGCCCGCGCGCTGCGCTCGATCCTGCGCCAGGACCCGGACGTGATCATGATCGGCGAAATCCGCGACCTCGAAACCGCGCAGATCGCGGTGCAGGCGTCGCTGACGGGCCACCTCGTGCTCGCGACGCTGCACACGAACGATGCGGCGTCCGCCGTCACGCGCCTGACCGACATGGGCGTCGAGCCGTACCTGCTCGCGTCGTCGCTGCTCGGCGTGCTCGCGCAGCGCCTCGTGCGCCAGCTCTGCCCGGTCTGCAAGGAGGAGCGGCACGAGGACGGCCGCACCGTGTGGCATCCGGTCGGCTGCGACAAGTGCGGGCATTCGGGCTACGCGGGCCGGCGCGGGGTCTACGAACTGCTGCTGGTCGACGAGTCGATCCGCACGCTGATTCACCGCAACGCGGCCGATGCCGAGATCCTGGCCGCCGGCCGCGCGCAAGGCATGCGCACGCTGCGCGACGACGCGGAGCGCTGGCTCGCGGCCGGCGCGACGTCGCTCGAGGAAGTGCTGCGCGTGACGGGAGGCGCATAGCGCGATGCCGGCATTCCGTTTCGAAGCGATCGATGCGGCGGGACGCGCGCAGAAAGGCGTCATCGATGCCGACAGTGCGCGCAGCGCGCGCGGCCAGTTGCGCACGCAGGGGCTTACCCCGCTCGTCGTCGAGCCGGCCGCGAGCGCGACGCGCGGCGCGCGCTCGCAGCGGCTCGCGTTCGGCCGCAAGCTGTCGCAGCGCGAACAGGCGATCCTCACGCGCCAGCTCGCGAGCCTGCTGATTGCGGGGCTGCCGCTCGACGAGGCGCTCGGCGTGCTGACCGAGCAGGCCGAGCGCGACTACATCCGCGAACTGATGGCCGCGATCCGCGCGGAAGTGCTCGGCGGCCATTCGCTCGCGAATGCGCTGGGTCAGCATCCGCGCGATTTTCCGGAAATCTATCGCGCGCTGGTCGCGGCCGGCGAACACACCGGCAAGCTCGGCATCGTGCTGTCGCGCCTGGCCGACTACATCGAGCAGAGCAATGCGCTGAAGCAGAAGATCCTGCTGGCGTTCACGTATCCGGGCATCGTCACGCTGATCGCGTTCGGCATCGTCACGTTCCTGCTGAGCTACGTCGTGCCGCAGGTCGTCAACGTGTTCGCGAGCACGAAGCAGCAGCTGCCGATCCTCACGGTCGTGATGATGGCGCTGTCGGAATTCGTGCGGCACTGGTGGTGGGCGATCCTGATCGCGGTCGCGCTCGTCGTGTGGTTCGTGAAGGCGACGCTGTCGCGCGCCGGGCCCCGGCTCGCATTCGATCGCTGGGTGCTGACCGCGCCGCTCGCGGGCAAGCTCGTGCGCGGCTACAACACGGTGCGCTTCGCGAGCACGCTCGGCATTCTCACCGCGGCGGGCGTGCCGATCCTGCGCGCGTTGCAGGCGGCCGGCGAGACGCTGTCGAACCGCGCGATGCGCGCGAACATCGACGACGCGATCGTGCGCGTGCGCGAAGGCTCCGCGCTGTCGCGCGCGCTGAACAACGTGAAGACGTTTCCGCCGGTGCTCGTGCACCTGATTCGTTCGGGCGAAGCGACGGGCGACGTGACGACGATGCTGGATCGCGCGGCCGAAGGCGAAGCGCGCGAGCTGGAACGCCGCACGATGTTCCTGACGAGCCTGCTGGAGCCGCTGCTGATCCTCGCGATGGGCGGCATCGTGCTCGTGATCGTGCTGGCCGTGATGCTGCCGATCATCGAGCTGAACAACATGGTGCAGTGACGCGGCGGCCCGCTTGCCGGGCCGCCGCCGTTCAGCGCATGTAGATCGCGGGGGACGGCGTGTTGGCCGGGAGCTGGATTTCGGCGCGGGCGCCGTTGCGGTCGACGACGATCGAGCGCGGGCGCACTTCGGCGAGCTTCGCGCCGGGCGTGACTTCCGCGCCGAGCGACACGGCGCGCGGCGGTTCGCCGCCGATGCCGACGATCGCCGCGCCGCCGTGATCGAGCGCGAGAATGCCGAACAGGTGGATGTCCTGGACGGGATTCTTGTCGAGCTGACCGCCGAAGAGCGCGGCGGCGTCCTCGGTGCGGATCGGCAGCCGCGCGGCGGCGGCGGGCAGCGGCGCTTCGCGGGCCGACAGCGTGACGACCCAGTAGGTGGCCGTCGCGCACAAACCCGCGAAGAGGGCGAGGGATAGGATCCGGATCGAGAGCGCGTTCATGCGCGCTATTGTACGGATGTATATGAAATTTGCGTTGGGTGAAAGCCCTCGGCGATGCGCGCCTTACAATGCGTGCTCCGCGCCCGCCGGTCCGGAAGGTTGCCGTCAGGCAATCGTCCGGTGCGCCGGGTGCGTCACTCAATCGACGACATTTTTTGGAAAGAGGTAGTCAGTCATGCAAACGTGGATCACTCGCCGCAACGCGGCCGTGCGTCGTCAGCGCGGTTTCACGCTGATCGAGATCATGGTGGTGGTCGCGATCCTCGGGATCCTGGCGGCGCTGATCGTGCCGAAGATCATGAGCCGTCCGGACGAGGCGCGCCGCATCGCCGCGAAGCAGGACATCGGCACGATCATGCAGGCGCTCAAGCTGTACCGTCTGGACAACGGCCGCTATCCGACCCAGGAGCAGGGCCTGAACGCGCTGATCCAGAAGCCGACCACCGATCCGATCCCGAACAACTGGAAGGACGGCGGTTATCTCGAGCGCCTGCCGAACGATCCGTGGGGCAACGGGTACAAGTACCTGAACCCGGGCGTGCACGGCGAGATCGACGTGTTCAGCTACGGCGCCGACGGCAAGGAAGGCGGCGAGAGCAACGACTCCGACATCGGCTCGTGGCAATAAGCCGGCGCTGATCGACCCGACGTTTCATTCCCGCTCTTCATGCTCGCCATTCGCACGACCTCCCGCTGCGGCCGCGATCGCCGTGTGCGTCGCGGGGCGGTGCCGTCCGTACCGGCCGGCGCCGATGGCGACTTGACGAAGCGCCGTGCGTCGCGGCGTCGCGCGCGCGGCTTCACGCTGCTCGAAATGCTGGTCGTGCTCGTGATCGCGGGGCTGCTCGTGTCGCTCGCGTCGCTGTCGCTGACGCGCAATCCGCGCACCGACCTGCGCGAGGAAGCGCAGCGCATCGCGCTGCTGTTCGAGACGGCCGGCGACGAAGCGCAGGTGCGCGCGCGGCCGATCGCATGGCAGCCGACCGCGCACGGTTTCCGTTTCGACGTGAGCTCGCCCGACGGCTGGCGCACGCTGCGCGACGACCTGCTGCGCCCGCGCGACTGGGACGGCGGCGTCACCGGCGCCGACATCGATTACCCGGGCTCGGACACGCACGCGAATCGCGTCGTGTTCGGCACCGAGAGCATCGACACGCCGGTGCGCGTGACGCTGCATTCGGCCGCCGGCAGCGCGACGATCGTCGGCACCGGCAACGGCCGCTACGAGGTGCAATGACGATGCGTCGTCGCCTGCCCTTCCCCGTTGCTTCATCCCGCGGCTTCACGATGATCGAGGTGCTGGTCGCGCTCGCGATCATCGCGGTCGCGCTCGCCGCGTCGATCCGCGCGGTCGGCACGATGGCGACCAACGCGTCCGACCTGCATCGCCGGCTGCTCGCCGGCTGGAGCGCCGACAACGCGCTTGCGCAGTTGCGGCTCACGCATGCGTGGCCGGAGGTCGGCGAACAGAGTTTCGACTGCTCGCAAGGCAACGTGCAGCTCGTCTGCACGCAGCGCGTGAGCACCACGCCGAACCCGGTATTCCGGCGCGTGCGGATTTCGGTGAGCATGCCCGGCCGCGCCGGCGTGCTCGCGCAGATGGTGACGGTGGTCGCGAATGAAACCAGCCGTCCGCTCTGACGCGCCGATGCGCCGCCTGTCCGCTCCCTCGGGCCGCCCTGCCCGCGGCTTCACGCTGATCGAGCTGATGATCGCGATCGCGATTCTCGCGGTGGTCGCGATCCTCGCGTGGCGCGGGCTCGACCAGATCATGCGCGGCCGCGACAAGGTCGCGTCCGCGATGGAAGACGAGCGCGTGTTCGCGCAGATGTTCGACCAGATGCGCATCGACGCGCGGCTCGCCGCCACCGACGACGAGGCCGGCCAGCCGGCGATCGGCGTCGCCGGCAATACGCTGCAGATCGTGCGCGAACTCGACGTGCCGGGCGTCGCGCCGCGGCTGCAGGTGGTCCGCTACCGGATCGCCGGCGGCCGGGTCGTGCGCTATGCATCGCCGCCGATCGACGACACGAACCGGCTGCGCACCCTGCTGAAGGACAGCAGCGTCGAAGGCTGGAGCTGGGTCGCGCTGATGGGCGGCGTCGGCGCGATCGACGCGAAGCTGTACGTGCCGCGCGTGGGCTGGACCACCAACCTGCAGACGGCCGACGAAGCGCTCGCACAGAACAACGACGCGCTCAAGGTGCCGCAGATCGGCAACGCACCGCCCGCGCGCGCGGTGACCGGGCTGCAGGTCAGCATCGGCGCGACGTCGCTGCGCGTGCCGGTCACGCGCATCTTCCTCGTCGGGGAATGACGATGCGTGCGCGCCTTGCCCGCCGAACGCCCGCCCGCCGCCAGCGCGGCGCCGCGATCATCACCGCGCTGCTCGTGGTCGCGCTGTCGGCGATCCTCGTGTCGGGGATGCTGTGGCGCCAGCAGGTGCAGATCCGCCGCATCGAGAACCAGCGCACGATCGCGCAGGCGCAGTGGGTCGCGCGCGGCGCGCTCGACTGGACCCGGATGATCCTGCGCTCCGAAGGCGACACGGCGCCCGGCATCACCTATCTCGGCGGGATCTGGGGCGTGCCGATCGCGAAGACGAAGCTGTCGGATTTTCTCGGCCGGATCGGCTCGCCCAACGAGGGCGGCGGCGAAGACACCTATATCTCCGGCTCGATCGAGGACGCGCAGGCGAAGTTCAACCTGCGCAACCTCGTGTCGTCGCCGGCGCCCGGCGTGCTGCAGTTGAACGTCACGCAGATGCAGGCATTTCAGCGCCTGCTGACGACGCTCGGCTACGACAGCGCGTTCGCGAAGCGCATCGCGCTCCAGGTGCGCGCGGGCCTGCTGCATTCGGCCACGCGGTTCCAGATGCCGAACCTGCCCGGCGGCGGCGCGACCGCCGCGAACGCCGCGACCGCACCGGTGACGAGCGGCGACATGCAGGGCAGCGGCTTCACCGACGATCCCGGCATGGCCGGCGGGGACCGCGGGCCCGCGCCGCTGATGATGACGCGCGTGGACAGCCTGCTCGACGTCGACGGCGTGACGCCCGAGATGGTCGCGCGGCTGCGCCCGTTCGTCACCGTGCTGCCGACCACGACCCCCGTGAACATGAACACCGCGCCGGCCGAAGTGATCGCGGCGCTGGTGCCGGGGATGAGCGTGTCGTCCGCGCAGGCGCTGGTGTCGCGCCGCGAGACCGTGTTCTTCCGGAACGTCGGCGACGTGCAGCTCGCGCTGCGCGGCGCCGGCGCGCCGCCGAACGTGACGATCGACTCGAGCCTCGTCGACGTCAATTCGAGCTATTTCATCGTGCATGGCCGGATCCAGCACGAACGCGCGGAGGTTGACCGCACCTCGCTCGTGTATCGTGATCCGACCACGCACTCGACGCGGGTCGTGCGTATCCGCGACCAGCTATAACGACGCCAATCGGGAGAGGAGCTCTTGTGAGCACGTTGATTGTTTCTTTGCCGCCGCGCGAGCCTGCCGTGCCGTTGCAGGAATGGCAGTGGCCCGAGCTGCCGTTCATGCTCGTCGACAAGGGCGGCCAGGTGCAGCGCGCCGGCCGCGCCGCGCTGGCGCTGCTGCCGCGGGCGAACGCGACGGTGCTGATCGTCGCCGCGCGCGACGTGCTGCTGCTGGCCGCGACCGTGCCGCCGCTGAAGGGGCCGAAGCTGCGCCAGGCGCTGCCCAACATCGTCGAGGATCAGCTGATCCAGGATCCGCTCGGCTGCCACATCGCGCTCGACCCGGCCGCGCTGCCGGACGGGCGCCGCGTGCTGGCCGTCGTCGATCGCGCGTGGTTCCGCACGATCTGCGACGCGTTTACCGCGGCCGGCCACCGGCACCTGAGCGCGGTGCCCGCGACCCGCTGCCTGCCGACGCCGCGCGCGCCGGCCGAAGCGGCATCCGTCGTGCCGGCGGCCGACGACGAGGCCATCGACGCCGCCCCGCTCGTCGCGGCCTCGACCGAGCTGCCCGCCCGCCCGACGACGGTCGCCGCGGTGCTCGGGCTCGCGACGGCGGTCGAACCGGTGCTCGTCGAAGCCGGCGCGTTGCCGGCGGCGGCCGGTGCGCCGCGCCTCGAGCTGGCCGTCGCGCGCGGCGCGCTCGGCGAAGGCTTCGCGGCGCCCGCGTCGCGCGCGGCCGGCACGCTGACCGCGCTCGCCGGCGGCGGCGACATCGAACTGTACGAACTCGGCGAACCGGGCGCGGAGCCGCGGCTCGCATCGGTTGGCCGCACCGACGGCCCGCTGCTGCCGGGCGCCGCGCCGCTGTCGTTCGACACGTTCGCGCGCCGGGCGCTGACCGAGCCATTCGATCTGTGCCAGTTCGAATTCGAATCGCAGCCGTGGCGCTTCGACCGCGCGACGCTCAAGCGCCTGCGCGTGCCGATCGCGCTCGCTGCGGCGACGCTCGGCGTCGCGGTGATCGGGATGAACCTGCACTGGTGGAAGCTGTCGCGCGAGCGCGATGCGCTGTCCGCGCAGATCACCGAGACGCTGCTGTCCGCGTTCCCGAAGACGACCACCGTGCTCGATCCGCCCGCGCAGATGCAGCGTCAGCTCGACCAGCTGCGCCTCGCGGCCGGCGAGCTGTCGCCGAACGATTTCCTCGCGCTGTCGAGCGGCTTGTCGCGCTCGATGGGCGCGCTGCCGCTGAACGGCATCGCGTCGCTCGACTATCACGACCGTCGGCTCGACGTCGGCTTCAAGCCGGAGGTCAAGGTCGATCCCGATTTCACGCAGCGCCTCGCGCGTAACGGACTGTCCGGCGAAGTCGACAGCAACACGGGCAAATGGACGATCCGGAGCCGCTCATGAAAACCGAACAACTGAACCAGACGCTGACCCAGTTCTGGGGCGAGCGCTCGCCGCGCGAGAAGACGCTGCTCGGCTGGGGCGGCGCCGTGCTGGCGGTCGCGATCGCGTATTCGGTGCTGTGGTCGCCCGCGCAGGAAGGCCGCGCGCGGATCCAGCGCGAATTGCCGACGATGCGTCGCGAACTCGCGCAGATGACCGCGCAGGCGAACGAGGCGAAGTCGCTGACGGCCGCCGCGCAGGGCGTCGCGCCGACCGGCCTCGCGCTGAAGGACGCGCTGACCGCGTCGCTGTCCGATCACGGGTTGCAGGGCGCGCAGGTGCAGATCGTCGGCAACGGCGTGCAGATCCAGATGAAGAACGTGTCGTTCCCGGCATGGACCCAGTGGCTCGACGATGCGCGCCGGCAGTTCAAGGTGCAGGTCGGCGAAGCGCACGCCACGGCGCTGAAGGAAGACGGCCAAGTGGACCTGACGGCCGTGATGCAACCTTCCGTCCAGAAGTAGATGACGGCAGTGGATGACGCAAACGAAGGGCGGCCGATGCGGCCGTGGGCAAGGCGGCTCGTCGCCGTATTGCCGTGGGTGCTGGCGGGCGGCCTGGCGACGGCGGTGACGCTCGTCGCGCTCGCGCCGGCTGCGTGGATCGCGCCGCAGTTCGCGCGTGCGACCGGCGGCCACGTGAATCTCGTCGATCCGGACGGGTCGCTGTGGCACGGCTCGGGCACGCTGATGCTCGCGCCGGGCGCCGATCAGAGCGCGGCGACGCTGCTGCCGGGCCGGGTCGAATGGACCACGCGGTTCTGGCCGCTGCTGACCGGGCGCGTGCAGATGCGCATGCGGCAGACGGAAGCGATGCCCGATGCGGTCACGCTCGATGCGACGTGGCGCGGCGCGGTGCTGTCGGCGGGCACGATGGCCGTGCCCGCGTCGCTGCTCGCGGGGCTCGGCACGCCGTTCAACACGCTCGACCTGCAGGGCGACGTGCGGCTCGGCTGGAGCGACTGGCGGCTCATCGGCACCAACGCGTTCGGCCAGTTGACGGTGACGATCGATTCGATGAGTTCGCGCGTGTCGCGCGTGAAGCCGCTCGGTTCGTACCGGGCGGTATTGCAGGCGAAGGGCGCGGGTGCCGATCTCGACCTGTCGACGACGCAGGGCCCGCTGTTCCTCGACGGGCACGGCAGCTTCGGCCCCGGCCAGGGCTCGTTCCGCGGGACCGCGCATGCGGCGCCCGAGCAGCAGGCGAACCTCGCGGGGTTGCTGAACCTGCTCGGGCATCCGATCGGCAACAACCAGGTGTCGCTGATCTTCGGCGACGCGCAGCGCTGAACGCGCGCGTCGGCCGCTTCCCTTCTTACTTCTGCGCGAGCGGCGCGGCGGCCGACGGTGCGGTGGCCGCGGGCGCACCGGACGCCGGCAAAGGCGCCGGCGCCGCCATGTCGCCGTTCTCGCGCGCCATCTCCGCTACGTTCCAGCCGCCGCCGAGCGCCTTCACGAGCCCGACCGACGACACCATCCGCTGCCCGGCGATCGTCGCGAGCTTTTGCTGCGCGGTGAACGCGGTGGTCTGCGCGGTCAGCACGTTCAGGTACGCGACCGTGCCGGCCTTGTACTGGTTCGTGACGATCGCGAGCGCGTGCTCGGCGCTGTCGACGGCCTGCCGCTGCACGTCGATTTCCTGCGCGAGGATGCGCTGCGACGCGAGGTTGTCCTCGACGTCCTGGAACGCGGTGAGCACCGCGAGGCGATAGGCGGCAACGTCCTGGTCGTAGGTCGCGCGCGCGGCGTCCGTCTGCGCGGCGCGCAGCCCCGCGTCGAACAGCGTGGCCGCGAGCTGCGGGCCGACCGTCCAGAAGCGCGCCGGCAGCGTGAACAGCTGCGACCACACCGAGCTCTGGAAGCCGCCGCTGGCCGACAGCGTCAGCGTGGGGAAGAACGCGGCGATCGCGACGCCGATCTGCTCGTTCGCGGCCGCCGCGCGGCGCTCGGCCGCCGCGACGTCGGGCCGGCGCTCGAGGATCGCCGACGGCACGTCGACCGGCGTGATCGGCGGCTCGGCCGCGAGCGGGGCCGGCGGCAGCGAGAAGGTCGACGCCGGTTCGCCGATCAACGTCGCGATCGCATGCTCGTACTGCGCGCGAGCCACGCCGTTGTCGATCTGCGCGGCCTGCGCGCTCTGCAACTGCGTCTGCGCCTGGATCACGTCTGCGCGCGCGGCGACGCCTTGCGCGTACTGGTTCTGCGTGAGCTGCAGCGACCGTTCGTACGACTTCACGGTGTCGTCGAGCAGCTTTTGCAGCGCGTCGGACGTGCGCAACTGGAAATAGGTCTGCGCGAGCAGCGCCTGCTGCGACAGCCGCGCGTTCGCGAGATCGGCCGCGGCGGCCGCTTCGCCGGCGCGCTGCGCGCTGACGGTGCGGCTCACCTTGCCCCACAGATCGGGTTCCCAACTGGCGTCGAGGCCGACGCTGTAGCTGTTGTTGATCGACCCCGTCGATCCGCTGCCGAAATTCGACGACGAGCTCGACGACAGCGACGTGCGCGGCGTCCGCGCGCGCGAGCCCGATGCGCTCAGCCCGACGGTCGGGAAATACGCGGCGCGCGCCTCGGTGACGAGCGCGCGCGCCTGCCGGTAGGCGGCCGCCGATTGCGCGATGGTCTGGTTCGACGCGTTGAGCTTGCCGATCAGCATATCGAGCTGCGGATCGTTGTAGACCGTCCACCATGCGCCGCGGTCGGCGCGATCGGCGGGCTGCGCGACTTTCCAGCCGGCCGGCGCTTCCTTGAAGGCGGCGGGGATCGACGTGTCGGGCCGGTGATAGTCGGGCCCGACGGCGCAGCCGGCGAGCAGCACGGCCGTCGCAATGGCGACGGCGGCGCTCAGCGGGCGAACGGCGCGCGGGAGGGAGGCGTACGGCATGGTGGTTTTCCTGTCTGGGCGTGGCGGCCGGCGAGCGGCGCCGCGCGATGCGGTCGTCGTGCCGCTGGCGGACAAATGGTAACTGACGGCGAGAAAGCTGCGCAGCCCTAAGGGTACGGTGCGCGGCGGCCCGGATGTGTTACCGGCGCGGCGGGCCGGGTTACCGGCCATTACGGCTTGCTTGCGGGACGGCAGGCGGGCGAACGGGCATACGACGCCGGCCGCGCGTGACGCGGCGGGCGATCGGACAGACTGGAATCGGGCCGGGATAGTGTGGCGCGCGGAAGCGGTGCGGCGTCAGTGGCAGCGCACGGGCGCCGGGACGGGTTCGGCGGCGGCGCGCCATGTCGACGGCTCCGTCGCGGCCGGCTGGCTCGTGCGGCGCGCGCCGCCCTTCGCGTTGCGCTGCCGACGATGATCGAACCATGCGAACCCGAGCGCCGCGAGCGAGCCGCCAGGCACGACCAGCATCGTCACGTACAGCGCGATTTTCCAGCCGCGGTGCGGCCCGGAAAACACATGATGAGCGGTATCGGTCAGATTGCGGCGCAACGCGCCGGCGGCATTTTTCAGGAACAGCATCGCGAACATCCTCGGGTGCCCGGCAGCGCGGGCTGATCGGTCAGAACATAGTCTCCGGCAGTGCAACATGCACGTCGTAACTGGTTGACTCAAATAATATTGACTAAGCAATCATTTTTCAAGATACTGGGCGCGTTTTAACCCGAAACGCACTATTGCTGCGCGCGCAATCGTATGACCGGCGGCCTCTACGATCCCGAGAACATCGCGCTGGAAACGAGCCTCGGCTATTACCTGTCGAAGGCGAAGCAGGCGCTCGTCGAGCGGATGGATCGTGCGCTCGAGCCGTTCGACCTTACCGCGCAGCAGATCGGCGTGATCCTGCTGCTGTCGCGCGGCTACGCACGCACGCCGTTCGAACTGTCGCGCAAGATGTCGTACGACAGCGGGTCGATGACGCGCATGCTCGACCGGCTCGAACGCAAGGGGCTGATCGCACGCACGCGCAGCGAGCAGGACCGCCGGATGATCGAGCTGACGCTCACCGAGCGCGGCGTCGAAGCCGCCCGCGCGCTGCCGTCGCTGGTCGCGACCGTGCTCAACGCGCAGCTCGAAGGCTTCTCGGCCGACGAACTCGCGACGCTCACCGGCCTGCTGCAGCGCTTCATCGCCAACGGGCCCGGTTCGACCGGCTGCCCGAAGCCTGACGAAGCCGACTGCTGATGCGCGTGGAGCCCTCATGTCTCAGTTAAACATTCGCTTATTTCTCTGTCTGGGCAGAAGATGACGAGGCACGCGCTCCACCTTTCCCCTTTTTCATTCCACCCGGCCGGGCCGCGCTGCGTCGCGCGTCCGTGCGTTGTGCCGGCGCGTCGCGCGCGCCGCGTCTAGGAGATTCCGATGTCCGCCACCACGGCATCCGCCCCCTCCCCCGCTGCCGAACCGGCACCGCTGACCGGCGGTGCGCTCGCGCTGCTGACCGTCGGGCTCGCGCTCGGCACCTTCATGGAAGTGCTCGACACGTCGATCGCGAACGTCGCGGTGCCGACCATCTCGGGCAGCCTCGGCGTCGCGACGAGCGAGGGCACGTGGGTGATTTCGTCGTACTCGGTCGCGTCAGCGATCGCGGTGCCGCTCACCGGCTGGCTCGCGCGGCGGGTCGGCGAAGTGAGGCTGTTCACGCTGTCGGTGCTCGCGTTCACGATCGCGTCGGCGCTGTGCGGCCTCGCGTCGAACTTCGAGACGCTGATCGCGTTCCGGCTGCTGCAGGGCCTCGTGTCGGGGCCGATGGTGCCGCTGTCGCAGACGATCCTGATGCGCAGCTACCCGCCCGCGAAACGCGGGCTTGCGCTCGGGCTGTGGGCGATGACGGTGATCGTCGCGCCGATCTTCGGCCCGTTGCTGGGCGGCTGGATCAGCGATAACTACACGTGGCCGTGGATCTTCTACATCAACCTGCCGATCGGCGTGTTCTCGGCGACCTGCGCGTACTTCCTGCTGCGCGGCCGCGAAACGAAGACGTCGAAGCAGCGGATCGACGCGATCGGCCTCGCGCTGCTCGTGATCGGCGTGTCGTGCCTGCAGATGATGCTCGACCTCGGCAAGGACCGCGACTGGTTCAACTCGTCGTTCATCGTCGCGCTCGCGCTGATCGCGGTCGTGTCGCTCGCGTTCATGCTCGTGTGGGAGGCGACCGAGAAGGAGCCGGTGGTCGACCTGTCGCTCTTCAAGGACCGCAACTTCGCGCTCGGCGCGCTGATCATCTCGTTCGGCTTCATGGCGTTCTTCGGCTCGGTCGTGATCTTTCCGCTGTGGCTGCAGACGGTGATGGGCTACACGGCCGGCAAGGCCGGCCTCGCGACCGCGCCGGTCGGGCTGCTCGCGCTCGTGCTGTCGCCGCTGATCGGCCGCAACATGCACCGGCTCGACCTGCGGATGGTCGCGAGCTTCGCGTTCATCGTGTTCGCGGGCGTGTCGATGTGGAACGCGACGTTCACGCTCGACGTGCCGTTCAACCACGTGATCCTGCCGCGGCTCGTGCAGGGCATCGGCGTCGCGTGTTTCTTCGTGCCGATGACGACGATCACGCTGTCGAGCATCTCCGACGAACGGCTCGCGAGCGCGTCGGGGCTGTCGAACTTCCTGCGCACGCTGTCGGGCGCGATCGGCACCGCGGCCAGCTCGACGTTCTGGGAGAACGACGCGATCTACCATCATGCGCGGCTGTCCGAATCGGTGAGCGTCTACGCGCAGAACACGACCGACTACCAGGGCGCGCTCGCGCAGCTCGGCATCGTCGGCCAGACGGCCAATGCGCAGCTCAACCAGCTCGTCACGCAGCAGGGCTTCATGATGGCGACCAACGACTTCTTCCACCTGTCGGCGGTGGTGTTCATCGCGCTCGCGGCGCTCGTGTGGATCACGAAGCCGAAGAAGGGTGCGGGGCCGGCGATGGGGCATTGAGGACACGCCGGGCGGCTTTGTATCGGGCGACCGCGGACCTTGCGGACGTGTCCCCCGTGAACTAAGCTAACAAATTGACTAAACTTAGTTCATTTGAGGGATGCCATGCAGACCTACAACATGCATGACGCGAAGACGAACCTGTCGCGTCTGATTGACGAGGCAGTTCACGCGGGTGAACCATTCGTGATCGCGAAGGCCGGCAAGCCGCTCGTCAAGGTCGTGCCGATCGATGCGCCCGAGGCGCCCCGGCCGGCGCGGATCGGCTTCATGAAGGGGCAGATCGTCGTGCCGCCCGACTTCGACACGATGGGCGACGAGGCCATCCGGAAGCTGTTCGAGGGCGACGCGTGAAACTGCTGCTCGATACGCACCTGATCCTTTGGGCGGCGGCGGACGCGACCGAATTGCCGGATCAAGCCCGCACGCTCATCGAGGATCCCGCCCATATCCTGTTGTTCAGCGTCGCAAGTCTGTGGGAGATCGTGATCAAGCGCGGGCTCGACCGCAATGATTTTCAAGTCGATCCGCACGTGCTGCGTCGCAATCTGCTCGACGCCGGCTACGTCGAATTGCCGATCACGAGCGAGCACGTTCTCGCCGTGGAACAACTGCCGGCAGTGCATCGTGATCCGTTCGATCGGGTCCTGATCGCCCAGGCGATTTCGGAAGGCGTCACGTTGCTCACGCACGACCATACGGTGGCCCGGTATCCGGGCCCGATTCGGCACGTCTGATCGCGCCGAGCCTGAGCGACCCTCACTCCCTCGCCCGCAACCCCCCGAACGCCAGATCGTCGCCCGCCGCGAGCGGCAGCGTCGCCCGCGCGACGTCGAGCCATGCCCGCGCCGCGTGCGACAGGTAGCCTTTCTTCAGCCAGCCGAGCGCGATCGCCCACGTGATTTCCGGCTCGACGATCGGCCGGCACGTGAACTGACCCGCGTCGAGCCGCCGGCAATACGGCTCGGGCAGCAGCGCGATGCCGACGCCCGCATGCACGAGCGCGGCCATGAAATCCCAGTGGCCGCTGCGGCTCACGATCGACGGCGTGAAGCCGGCCTGCCGGCACGCATCGAGCACCGCATCGTGCAGCGCGAGGCTTTCCGCATAGAACACGAACGATTCGCGTGCGAGATCCGCGAGCGGCACGGCCGCGTGCTCCTCCCAGCGCGACTCGCGCGGCGCGACGAGCCACAGCGGCGCGCGCACCATCGGCAGCCGCTCGAACGTGCCCGGATCGACGGGCTCGAGCAGCCCCCCGAGTTCCAGCTCGCCCGACGTCAGCGCGGCCTCGATCATCCGCGCACCTTGCTCGAACAGCTTCAGCTCGATGTTCGGATAGCGCTGCTTGTATGCGGCGATGATCGGCGTGAACAGCGAACCGCCGAGCGGCGGAATGCCGATGGTCAGCTCGCCGCGTCCGAGCGTGCCGAGATCGTTCAGCTCCGATTGCAGCTGCGCCTGCGCGGCGAGCACGTCCTGGCCGCGCTGGAACACGATCCGCCCGGCGTCGGTCAGCACCATCTGCCGGCCGTCGCGCAGCAGGAGCGGCGAACCGATCTCGTCTTCCAGCGCCTTCACCATCTTGCTGATGGTCGGTTGCGTGACGAACAGCTTGTCGGCCGCCGCAGTGAAGCTCTGCTGGCGAACCACCTCGACGAAGTATCGCAGCGCGCGCAATTCCATCGATCACTCCCCAGATTGGTGCGGCAACATCAAAACGAATTCCGAATTGGAATGATAAGGATAGAGACAAGTCATTTTATTTATGGTTAGGGGAAACCCTATACTGACGCCATCGACAGAAACATCCGTATGGAGCCCGTCATGAACAAGCCGACCGCCACTGCCGCCGCCCGCCCTGCCGCGTCGGGCAGCCTCGCGCACACGGGCCGGATCGTGCTGCAGGCCACCGCGCTCGGCGTGCTGTGGATGGCGGTCGACTGGGCCGTGCGCAAGGTCGGGCTGCCGATTCCGTCCGGTGTGATCGGCCTCGCGGTGCTGCTCGTGCTGCTGTTCTCGGGTCGCGTCGCGCCGGCGTGGGTGAAGGACGGCGCGAACTGGCTGCTGTCCGACATGCTGCTGTTCTTCGTGCCGGCCGCCGTCGCGGCCGTGCAGTACGGCGGGCTGTTCCGCGAGGACGGCTGGCGCATCGCGCTGGTGATGCTTGCCGGCACCGCGTTCGTGATGGTCGCGGTGGCCGTGGCGGTCGATCTCGCCGCGAAGCTCGAACGCCGGCTCGCCGCGCAGCGCGTATTCGCCGCGCGCCGCCGTACGCGCCTGAGCGCCATCGCTCACTGAGCCGGAGCCGCCCATGTTCGCCGCGCTGTCGAACCTGCCCGCCGACCGCGTGAATACCGCGATCTCCGTCGGCTGCTTCGTGCTGACGGTCGTGCTGTATTTCGCGTCGAAGCGGCTCTATGCGTACAAGAAGACGCTGCTGTTCTCGCCGCTCGTATTCGTGCCGGGCGTGCTGGTGCTGCTCGTGCTGCTGACCGGCATCCCGTATTCGGTCTATTTCCGCGACACGCGCTGGCTGATGTGGCTGCTCGGCCCGGCGACGATCGCATTCGCGGTGCCGATCTACGAGTATCGCGAGCTGATCCGCCGCCACTGGCTGTCGCTGTCGGTCGGCGTCGCGGTCGGGATCACCGCGGGCGTATGCGGGTCGCTGCTGCTCGCGAAGCTGCTGCACCTGTCGCCCGAACTGCAGCGCTCGCTGATGACACGTTCGGTGTCGACGCCTTTCGCGCTCGCCGTGTCGGACAAGATCCACGCGCCGAAGGATCTCACCGCCCTGTTCGTGATCGCGACGGGCATCTGCGGGATGCTGCTCGGCGAACTGGTGCTGGCGCTCGTGCCGATGCGCACCCGGCTCGCACGCGGCGCGCTGTTCGGCGCGGCCGCCCACGGCGTGGGCACCGCGAAGGCGCGCGAGATCGGCAGCGAGGAAGGCGTCGTGTCGAGCCTGACGATGATGATCGCGGGCGTCGCGATGGTGCTGATCGCGCCGCTGCTCACGCTGCTGCCGATCTGACGATGCACGGGCGGGCGCAGCCGCCCGCCCCGCCGTCGCGCCCGCTCGCTTCCTCCGCCGGCCCGGTTCCGGCCCGCCGCGCTCCACCCTCGCCCCCTCGTTCGTTTTCCCCGCCGTTGCCGTCCGGCGTCGAGCCGACACCCGGCCGACCGTCGGGACAATCGGCTGAGATAGCCGCAATTCCCCCCTCTTTTCCGCCCATCGGCGTCGGCCCGGATGCCGAACAATGCATGCTACGAGACATCACGCACGCATTCACATGGCCACGACCGCAACCCCGACCGCCGACAAGCCGGCTTCGTCCGGCAAGTTCAAGCGCATCGCGCTCATCGCCGTCATCGCGCTGGGCGCGGCTGCCGCCGCCGCCGGCGGCATGTACGTGTTCCTGAGCAAGGCTGGCGTCGGCCATGCGAGCGCGCCCGCCGAGCCGGCGCCGCTTGCCGCGCCGACGTTTTTCGCGCTCGACCCGCTGACCGTGAACCTGCAGTCCGACGACGGCGCGCAGCACTACCTGCGCGTCGGCCTGTCGCTGAAGCTCACCGACCCGAAGGCGCAGGAGCAACTGACCGCGCGGATGCCGGAGATCCGCAGCCGGATCCTGCTCGCGCTGTCGAACAAGCATCCCGAGGAACTCGCGACGCCGGACGGCAAACGTGCGCTCGCGAACGAGCTGCGGGACCTGATCGAGCAGCCGACGCAGCCGGGCAACCAGCGCGCGAAGGTCGACGACGTCCTGTTCACCGAGTTCGTCGTCCAGTAACGCGGCCGCGAAAGGAGCGCGTATGGGTCACCAGGAGTTCATGTCCCAGGAGGAGGTCGATGCCCTCCTCAAGGGCGTCACGGGCGAAACCGATGCGGTCGACGAGCAGCGCGACACGTCGGGCGTCCGCCCCTACAACATCGCGACGCAGGAGCGCATCGTCCGCGGCCGGATGCCCGGCCTCGAGATCATCAACGACCGCTTCGCGCGCCTGTTGCGGATCGGCATCTTCAACTTCATGCGGCGCACGGCGGAAATCTCCGTCAGCCAGGTGAAGGTGCAGAAGTACAGCGAATTCACCCGCAACCTGCCGATTCCGACGAACCTGAACCTGGTGCACGTGAAGCCGCTGCGCGGCACGTCGCTGTTCGTGTTCGACCCGAACCTCGTGTTCTTCGTCGTCGACAACCTGTTCGGCGGCGACGGGCGCTTCCACACGCGCGTCGAAGGCCGCGATTTCACGGCCACCGAGCAGCGGATCATCGGCAAGCTGCTGAACCTCGTGTTCGAGCACTACACGACCGCATGGAAAAGCGTGCGGCCGCTGCAGTTCGAATTTGTGCGCTCGGAAATGCACACGCAGTTCGCGAACGTCGCGACGCCGAACGAGATCGTGATCGTCACGCAGTTCTCGATCGAATTCGGGCCGACGGGCGGCACGCTGCACATCTGCATGCCGTACTCGATGATCGAGCCGATCCGCGACGTGCTCAGCTCGCCGATCCAGGGCGAGGCGCTCGAAGTCGACCGCCGCTGGGTGCGCGTGCTGTCGCAGCAGGTGCAGGCCGCCGAGGTCGAGCTGACCGCGAATCTGGCCGAGATCCCGTCGACGTTCGAGAAGATCCTGAACCTGCGCGCGGGCGACGTGCTGCCGCTGGAGATCGAGGACACGATCACCGCGAAGGTCGACGGCGTGCCGGTGATGGAGTGCGGCTACGGAATTTTCAATGGTCAATATGCGTTGCGCGTGCAGAAGATGATCGGCGCGAGCGATTCGATGAAGGAAGGTGGATATGAGTGAGCTGAACCAGACGCCCGACGACGACATGCAGGCGATGGCCGATGCGGCCCTCGCGGCGTCGGCCGCCGACGCGCAGGCGCCGGCCGCGGCCGACGAGGATCCGGGCATGGACGACTGGGCGGCCGCGCTCGCCGAGCAGAACCAGCAGCCGGTGCAGGCCGGGGCGACGGGCGCCGGCGTGTTCCAGCCGCTGTCGAAGGCCGCGGCGAACTCGACGCACAACGACATCGAGATGATCCTCGACATCCCGGTCAAGATGACCGTGGAGCTCGGCCGCACGAAGATCGCGATCCGCAACCTGCTGCAGCTCGCGCAGGGTTCGGTCGTCGAGCTCGACGGCATGGCCGGCGAGCCGATGGACGTGCTCGTGAACGGCTGCCTGATCGCGCAGGGCGAGGTCGTGGTCGTCAACGACAAGTTCGGCATCCGCCTGACCGACATCATCACGCCGGCCGAGCGCATCCGGAAGCTCAATCGTTGACGTCCTCCTCCACCGCCTAAGGGTGGAAGATTCCCACAGCTGGCGATGCACGTCCGCATCGGAGAATGTTCAACGCGGCATTGGTATCACGATCATGGAAGACACCACAGCCATCGCAGGCCCACTCCCTCATTCGCAGTCCCGCGATACCTTTCGGCCGAGTCGTGCTGTCTTTCGAACCGCACGCCGAGCAGGACTGGGTCGAACCGCTTTCGTTCACTTCCTCGAGCGTGGCTCCGTGCGCCATCGCCTTGTAACGGAGCTTGTTTCGGAAGGACGACCAGGATGCGTCGTAGACGCTCTTCGCCATCCTGGTTCTGGCGAGTTTCGCGGCCGATACGTTGCCGACCGCAATGTAATCGAACCGCCGCACCAGATCGAGCGCGAGCTTATGCTGGAAATCGGCGCGGGCATTCGCGATCTTGGCGTGCAGCTTCGCAATATGTCGCTTGTGCTTTCTTGCTCGTTGCGCTTTCGCCAGCTTTTCCGCCGCTCGTCGACCGAACTGGTCATTGGGCAGCTTCTCGCCCGTCGAAAGCGTGGCGAAGTCTTTCAGGCCGAGATCGATGCCCACACCGGAACGGATAGGCCGGGCCGGAACATCCGGCATCTCGATCACGATGTTGAGAAACCAGTTACCGCGTGCATCCTGCGCAAAGTTGGTCCCGTCCCTGATCTTGCCTTCGGGAAGCGGTCGGCTGTTAAACACGCGGAAGGTGTTGCCGGCGAAACGGAACGCGTCGCCCTCGCGCTTCAAGTCACGCCCCTTCAGCGGCACCCAGCCCAGCGATTTCCTGCCGCGATAGCGCAGGTAGGGCCGACGGTGCTGACTGCGAGACTTCGCGTATTGCTCGCACGTTGCGTTGACCGTGCCGGAGTGGATACCGAGCGCCTTGCTGCTGCCGGTCGTGAGCACATTCAAGTCGAAGCCGGTCGGCCACTTCTTGTTCCACTTCAGCGCGTGCTTCTGCGTATCGTTGCAGAAGTTCCAGACGTAGTTCACCGCACGGCTCTGCTTGTTGAGCAGTCCGTTGAGCGACTTCACCCGGTAGCGGTAGACAAGGATCATGCAGGTGATCCTAACCTGTGGGAAAAGCTGCCTGTCAACAGCACACCTTTCCTTCCCGGCCATCCAGGGCGGGGTTTCTCGGAGCAAAGTCTGATGAGATTAGCGCCGTCCGGCCGCTGCGCGGCTGCGTTCGTCGCCAGCGCGTTTGTCGCCGAGGCGGCCGGCGCCGCCGACATGAACGCGGTGAACCACGCCGGCTCGATCGCGTCGAGCGTGACGGTCGGTTCGGCCGCGCCGTCGCTCGGCATCGGCGCGGTGCTGCAGACGCTCGTCGGGCTCGCGGTCGTGATCGGCCTCGTGTTCGCGTGCGCATGGCTCGCCCGCCGCTTCGGCTTCCAGCCCGCCCGGCGCGGCGGCCCGCTGAAGGTCGTGTCGAGCGTCGGGCTCGGCGCGAAGGAAAGCGCGACGATCGTCGAGATCGGCGACACCTGGCTCGTGCTCGGCGTCGCGCCGGGCAACGTGCGCCTGCTGCATACGCTGCCGGCCGGTTCGGTCGCAGCCGCCGCGACCGCGGGTTCGGCCCCGGCCGACGCGGCCGCCGGCGGCCATGCATCCGACGCCGGCCTGCCCGGCACGTTCGGCTCGCGGTTTCGCGCCGCGCTCGCGGGCGAAGCCGCGAAACGCCTCGGTCGCGGCAAGGACCGCTGACATGGCGCCGCGCCCTCTTTCCGACCTCGCATTCCGATGAAACACGCCTTCCTGCGGCGCGCGGCGCGCGTCGCGCCCGTGCTGATCCTCTGTCTCGCACCCGCGCTCGCCTGCGCGCAGGCGAACGGCCTGCCCGCGTTCAACGCGAGCCCGGGCCCGCACGGCGGCACCACCTATTCGCTGAGCGTGCAGACGATGCTGCTGCTCACGATGCTGTCGTTCCTGCCGGCGATGCTGCTGATGATGACGAGCTTCACGCGCATCATCATCGTGCTGTCGCTGCTGCGCCAGGCGCTCGGCACCGCGACGACGCCGCCGAACCAGGTGCTCGTCGGCCTCGCAATGTTCCTCACCTTCTTCGTGATGTCGCCGGTGCTCGACCGGGCGTACAACGACGGCTACAAGCCGTTCTCCGACGGCTCGATGCCGATGGAGCAGGCCGTGCAGCGCGGCGTCGCGCCGTTCAAGACCTTCATGCTCAAGCAGACCCGCGAGACCGATCTCGCGCTGTTCGCGAAGATCTCGAAGGCCGCGCCGA
The DNA here is from genome assembly GCF_001522585.2 of Burkholderia sp. NRF60-BP8. Taxonomy (NCBI): domain Bacteria; kingdom Pseudomonadati; phylum Pseudomonadota; class Betaproteobacteria; order Burkholderiales; family Burkholderiaceae; genus Burkholderia; species Burkholderia sp. NRF60-BP8. Next base: position 59,778 of record NZ_CP013373.1, on the reverse strand, counting down.
TGCAGGGCCCCGAGGACGTGCCGCTGTCGCTGCTGGTGCCCGCGTTCGTCACGAGCGAGCTGAAGACCGGCTTCCAGATCGGCTTCACGGTGTTCATCCCGTTCCTGATCATCGACATGGTCGTCGCGAGCGTGCTGATGTCGATGGGGATGATGATGGTGTCGCCCTCCACCGTGTCGCTGCCGTTCAAGCTGATGCTGTTCGTGCTGGTCGACGGCTGGCAACTGCTGATCGGCTCGCTCGCGCAGAGCTTCACGTAAGCGGAGGAACACGCGCGATGACGCCCGAACAAGTGATGACGCTCGCGCATCAGGCGATGATGGTCGGCCTGCTGCTCGCGGCCCCGCTGCTGCTGGTCGCGCTCGCGGTCGGCCTCGTCGTGAGCCTGTTCCAGGCCGCGACGCAGATCAACGAAGCGACGCTGTCGTTCATCCCGAAGCTGCTCGCGGTCGCCGCGACACTCGTGATCGCCGGCCCGTGGATGCTGACGACGATGCTCGACTACCTGCGGCAGACGCTGCTGCACGTCGCGACGCTCGGCGTCGGCTGAGCCGCGCACAGCGCCGGCGGCGATGTTCTCGGTTACCTACGCGCAGCTCAACGGCTGGCTCACGGCGTTCCTGTGGCCGTTCGTGCGGATGCTCGCGCTCGTCGCGACGGCGCCCGTCGTCGGCCACGCGGCGGTGCCGGTGCGCGCGAAGATCGGCCTGGCCGCGTTCATGGCGCTGGTCGTCGCGCCGACGCTCGGCGCGATGCCGGACGTCACCGTGTTCTCCGCGCCGGGGATCTGGATCCTCGTCACGCAATTCCTGATCGGCGTCGCGATGGGCTTCACGATGCAGCTCGTGTTCGCGGCCGTCGAGGCGGCCGGCGACTTCATCGGGCTGTCGATGGGCCTCGGCTTCGCGACCTTCTTCGACCCGCACACGAGCGGCGCGACACCGGCGATGGGCCGCTTCCTGAACGCGGTCGCGATGCTCGCGTTCCTCGCGGTGGACGGCCACCTGCAGGTGTTCGCGGCGCTCGCCGCGTCGTTCCAGTCGCTGCCGGTGTCGGGCGACCTGCTGCACGCGCCGGGCTGGCGCACGCTCGCCGCGTTCGGTGCGACCGTGATCGAGATGGGGCTGCTGCTCGCGCTGCCGGTGGTCGCGGCGCTGCTGATCGCGAACCTCGCGCTCGGCATCCTAAACCGCGCGGCGCCGCAGATCGGCGTGTTCCAGGTCGGCTTTCCGGTGACGATGCTCGTCGGGCTGTTGCTCGTGCAACTGATGGTGCCGAACCTCGTGCCGTTCGTGTCGCACCTGTTCGACATGGGGCTCGACGCGATGGGGCGGGTGTTGATCGGCTGGCGCTGACGGGCGAGTCATTCATCCCGAGGTACCGGCGCCGCCTCGACCGAGGCATTCGCGTCAGACGAGGATACTTGCCAGCGTGTTGCGGGCGGCATGTGCGGTGGCGACGACCAAAAAGGGACGGCCACCGGGGTAATCACGCAGCACGAAGACCGTTGCGAAAATCAGCCCGCCCCATAAAGCAACCGCCACGTACAGGATGCTGTAGCCGTGCGTTGCACCGAACGCAAGAGTCGAAGCACAGATCGCAGACCAAACATTCCCTCCGAATGTGCGGCGAATCAACCGAATGGGAAGCCACTGGAAAAGAAATGTTTCCACTATCGGTGCAGCGAGCGAACCAACAAACAGGCGGGTCAATAGGTCGTACTTCACTATTTCAGGCAGCGCACCGGAGGAAGGGCCGAATGGAAGTCCGAAGATAAATTGGCCACTCCAGACAAAAAGGCCGGCGACGTATGTGAGAGCGCAAGCCAGAAGGGCGGAAACGAGTACCGGGCTATGCGAGATAGTGCGAATCACGCTGTTATCAGGGCAGTCTTTCATTGCGATCCACCCCCGATTCAGAGGGAAGTCTCTGGATAAAATTTCGAAAATATACGCTCGATATTTTTTAAATCCCGGATCCTGCATCTGCCCGGCACTCCAAAGTGTCAAAAATCATTGACCGTCCGCGTCGTTTCCTTGGTTGTTAAAGTCGCCCATGGCGTTGTACATGGTTATATCATTGACTTCCACTTTATTTCTAGAAATCCAGTCCATGGCATATTTAATTAAATCGTATGTCGCATCCATTCCTTTACTTACGAACCACCCGATAATGGCGCCTTGCACCATGCCATTACCCGCGCTGACCGAGTTAATTTGGTCGTCCGTCAAGAGTTCCATTTCCATCCTCCGATTTCAATCAATTAAATGAGCTCAAGTGCATCTATTTCCAGCAACTTCAAAATCAGTGAATCAAGCTCTTCAGTTGAGATTTCACAGGCGAAATCACGCAATTCTTTGTAGGAAATAGTTCCTGTGGACGCAAATATGAATTTATGCAATTCTTCAAAATCTCTCCCGTATGGAATTGATGCGCCGTTTATTTTTTCATCAATGGCGATGTTTCTTATCGGTGTATTCACAAGAAATCTTGCCTCCTTATCTAGATGAAATTTTGATCGCAAGGCATGCAATTGCAAATTTGGCTTTGATGCCTCTCTAAAATTTCGTCGCCTGCGATCGTTGTAGTTGGTCAGCAGATCGCGATCCTCAACAATTCGTGCGAGCTCACTTGCCACTAGCCTGAGGTCGATGTCCGGTCTTTGTCCAAGGGGAATCGTCTGCCTGAATGCATCAAAATCGCCAATAATTTCGTTTGCAACGTACTTTACATAGTCAGAAATGGTGGACTCGTGCACACCCACCGCTAAATGAAAGGTTTCTTCGTTCAAGGGAATTGCTGTGTGCCACCATCCTCTTGGTAGATATAGGACGTCTCCGGTTTCGATCGTGACATCCATATAAGGCTCAGCCGGACATTCGGATTGCTTTCCAGTGCTTCGTTGATGCTTCAGCGGCAACGCGTGTGTAGGTTCGTAGATCAACCATCGCTTCCTGCCCATCATTTGAACTGCAAAGACACTATGCGTATCCCAGTGCTTTCCAAACGATTCATCTTCCCCAAATGCTATGTATCCGTTCGCGACGGTGTGCTCACCAACAAATCTCGAGATCGACTTGCATATCAATCTGACCTTATACGAAGTCAACTCCATCCGATTAAATACAAGGGTTGTGCCATTGCGAAGCTCGTTGTACAGAATGGTCTTTTCAAGCCTACGTCTAACTTGCCCCAGTTCACCGCAATTTATGATATATTTCGACTCCTCAAGAAATCCCCCTTTGTTCAATCTTGGCCCTTGTGCCATCGATTCGCCAATATATATCGCCTCCGATACTTCTTCCCATGACAAAAAATTGTCTCGCAACGCATCTCTGAACAGGATGGGACATTTGTCGAAGTAATTTTCGACAAAATGATTAGCCTTCATATTCAACTCGATCATGCGGTTTCACCTCCACAAAACGCCACCCCGTCATCCTCAATGAATGGCTCGACCAGTATGAGAAAATATAATAATCATTATAATTACAAGCTGAAATCAGCCCTCCCCAGCGTTTGAAAAGTATCCCTAAATAAAAATCGAATCTATAGTGAAACGTCCAATTTTTTTGATGCCGTCGCTTGCCGAAAACAGGCGGGCGTTTGCGGCCGCCACCACGGAACATTCGTCCTGTCGTCGCGACTGACTGCGGCGCGAGCCGGCTCGGGGGGCGCTCTTCGAGCATTCGCATCGGATTCGTGGAAAACCCCTAACGGAATCGCCGCCCCGCGAAAGGTAGCGGAAGGTTTCGCCTCCCTATACTCGTGATGACGATGCAGCAAGCATCGCGCCATACGATTACAACGAAGGAGACGATCCCGATGCGACCCATCCTGCGCACCCTCGCCGTTGCAGCCCCCCTCACCTGCGCGCTCGCCGCCCACCCCGCTTTCGCCGACGACGACGGCAAGATCACGATCATGGTCGGCGGGATCGCGAAGATGATCTACCTGCCCGCGCGGCTCACGCAGGAACTCGGCTACTTCAAGGCCGAGGGGCTCGACGTCGAGCTGCTGTCGCAGCCGGCCGGCGTCGACGCCGAGAACGAGCTGCTCGCGGGCGCCGTGCAGGGCGTCGTCGGCTTCTACGACCACACGATCGACCTGCAGAGCAAGGGCAAGGACGTGAAGGCGATCGCCGTGTTCGGCCAGGTGCCGGGCGAAGTCGAGATGGTGTCGACCAAGGCCGCGCCGACCTTCAAGTCGATGGCCGACGCGAAGGGCAAGACGCTCGGCGTGACGGGCCTCGGCTCGTCGACCAGCTTCCTCACGCAATTCCTCGCGCTGCAGCACGGCATCCCGTCCACGCAGTACACGATGCTGCCGGTCGGCGCCGACGCGAGCTTCATCGCCGCGATCAAGCAGGGCCGGATCGACGCCGGCATGACGACCGAGCCGACCGTGTCCGCGCTCGAGAAGATGGGCGATGCGAAGGTGCTGGTCGACCTGCGCACGCTCGAAGGCACGCGCGCCGCGCTCGGCGGCACCTACCCGGCCGCGAGCCTGTACGTGCAGTCGGCGTGGGCCGATTCGCACAAGGCGCAGGCGACCAAGCTCGCGCACGCGTTCGCGAAGACGATGCAGTTCATCCACACGCACAGCGCCGAGGACATCGCCGCGAAGATGCCGGCCGACTACCAGAAGGACAAGGTGCTGTACGTGAACGCGCTGAAGGCGTCGCTGCCGATGTTCACGGCCGACGCGAAGATGCCGGCCGACGGCCCGGCGACCGTGCTGAAGGTGCTGTCGGCATTCAACCCGTCGGTGAAGGGCAAGCACATCGACCTGACGCGCACCTACACGAACGAGTTCGTGAGCGCGAAGTAAGCAGCGACGCCGGCGGCGGCGATCCCGCCGCCGTGCGTTCCCCGTTCCGGCCCGGTCGACCGGCCCGGCGCCGCCATGCGGCGACGCCCTCTTCACCCGCAGGACGAACGCGATGAATCAGGCAGTCTCCCCGAGCACACCGGCGATCGAGTTTCGCAACGTGTCGTGCCGCTTCATTTCGCCGGAAGGCAAGGCCACCGTCGCGCTGCGCGACTTCAGCATGAGCGTCGCGCGCGGCGAATTCATCGCGATCGTCGGCCCGACCGGCTGCGGCAAGTCGACGACGCTGAACCTGATCACCGGGCTGCTCAAGCCCGTGTCGGGCGAAGTGCGCGTGATGGGCCGCCCGGTCGACGGAATCGACCCGCGCATCGGCTTCGTGTTCCAGGCCGACGCCGTGTTTCCGTGGCGCAACGTGATCGACAACGTCGCGGCAGGCCCGCTGTTTCGCGGCCGCTCGAAGGACGTCGCGTACGCGCAGGCCGAGGAGTGGATCCGCAAGGTCGGCCTCGACAAGTTCACGAAGCACTACCCGCACCAGCTCTCGGGCGGGATGAGAAAGCGCGTCGCGCTCGCGCAGACCTTCATCAACCAGCCCGAAATCCTGCTGATGGACGAGCCGTTTTCCGCACTCGACATGCAGACGCGCACGCTGATGCAGGACGAGTTGCTGCAGCTATGGTCCGCGAACAAGGGCTCGGTCGTGTTCGTCACGCACGACCTCGAGGAAGCGATCGCGCTCGCCGACCGCGTGTTCGTGCTGACCGCGCGCCCCGCGACGCTCAAGCGCGTGGTCGAGATCGACCTGCCGCGTCCGCGCGTCATGTCGGACGTGCGCTACGACGCGCGCTTCATCGAAATTTCCAGGAACATCTGGCACGACCTGCGCGAAGAAGTGCAGATCGGCTGAAAGCAAAGGACAGGAGCATGACCGACATGACGCTTCCCACCACCGCCATTGCGGCGACCACGCTCGAGGACGACGAGCGCGCCGCGCAACGCCGGCTGCGCCGCCGGCGCAACCTGATCGTCACGCTGCGGATCGCCGTACTCGTGTTCGTGCTGGGCGGGTGGGAACTCGCCGCACGGCTGAAGTGGATCGACCCGTTCTTCTTCTCGATGCCGTCGCTGATCTTCGCGCAGATCCAGGACTGGTTCGTGAACGGCACGTCGCAGGGCCCGCTGCTCACGCAGGTGTGGGTCACGCTCGAGGAAACCGCGATCGGCTTCCTGATCGGCTCGGTCGCCGGCGTGATCTGCGGGATCGTGCTCGGCCGCAACAAGCTGATGGCCGACGTGTTCGGCCTGTACATCCAGATCGCGAACTCGATTCCGCGCGTCGTGCTCGGCTCGGTGTTCGTGATCGCGCTCGGCCTCGGGATGGCGTCGAAGATCGCGCTGGCCGTCGTGATGGTGTTCTTCGTGGTGTTCGGCAACGCGTTCCAGGGCGTGCGCGAAGCCGATCGCTACCTGATCGCGAACGCGCAGATCCTCGGCGCGTCGCGCCGGCAGATCACCACGTCGGTCGTGATCCCGTCCGCGCTGAGCTGGATTCTCGCGAGCCTGCACGTGAGCTTCGGCTTCGCGCTGGTCGGCGCGGTGGTCGGCGAATTCCTGGGTTCCAAGCAAGGGATCGGGCTGTTAATCTCCACCGCCCAAGGCGCGTTCAACGCGAGCGGCGTGTTCGCGGCGATGATCGTGCTGGCCGTGGTCGCGCTGGCCGCCGACTATCTGCTGACGCGCATCGAGAAGCGGCTGCTGAAGTGGCGCCCCGCGGCGTTCTGAACGCCGCTGAACGACGCCTGACATGACACACGCGACCGCGCCGGCGACCCCGGCGCGGTTCGGCATTTCGGAGAAGGAGCGCAACAGGATGGCGCACAGCCTGCGCGGACGGCTGCTGTGGTGGCTGCTGCTGCCGCTCGCGGTGTTCGTGCTGATCGCGGGCGCGATGTCGTACGACACCGCGCGGACCACGGCCGGGCTCGTGCAGGACAGCGCGCTCGTTGCGTCCGCACGCACGATCGGCGAGGACGTCGAATGGCGCAACGGGCGGCCGGCGGCCGACGTGCCGCCGGCCGCGCTGGAGATTTTCGAATCGCCGTCGGGCGACTCGGTGTTCTACAAGGTGATCGACGGCCACGACCGCCTGCTCGCCGGCAATCCGGTGCTCGACCTGCCCGCGCGGCACGGCATCGAGCCGACGCTGTACGACACGTCGCTCGACGGCGTGCCGCTGCGCGCGGTGGCCTACGACCGCCAGCTGTACGACGAGGGGCAGGTCGAGACGGTCACGGTGGTCGTCGCGAAGACGACGCGTTCGTACGGCGCGATGGTCGCGACGATCTGGCGGCCGCAGCTCGTGCGCCTGTCGCTGATGCTGGTGCTCGCGGTGGTGCTCGTCTACCTCGGGCTCACGCTGGAGCTGCGACCGCTGATGAAATTGAAGGACGACGTGGCCGATCGCGGGCCGATGGAACTGGAGCCGATCCGCCCCGAGCGGCTGCAGCACGAACTGCGCCCGATCGTCGACGCGATCAACCAGTGCATCGCGCGGCTCAACACGCATACGGCCACGCAGCGCCGCTTCATCGCGGATGCCGCGCACCAGTTGCGCACGCCGATCGCGGTGCTCGACACGCAGATCCAGTACGCGCAGCGGCGCGGGCACGACGATGCGGAACTCGCGGCGGTGCTCGACAGCATGCAGCGCAGCAGCCGCAAGATGGCCGACGTGACCGACAAGCTGCTGCTGCTCGCGCATGCGGAAGCGACGCCGTCGACGCTCCTGACCCATCGCGTCGATCTCGCGGCCGTGGTGTCGAGCGTGCTGGAAGAGACGATCGTGCTCGCGCAGCGGCGCGACATCGACCTCGGCGCCGATCTCGGCGAGCGGCTCGACGTCGCGGGCAGCGATAGCCTGCTGACCGCGCTGGTGATGAACCTCGTCGACAACGCGGTGCGCTACACGCAGCCGGGCGGCTGCGTGACGGTCTGCGCGCGGCGCGACGGCGATGCGGTCGTGCTCGACGTGGTCGACGACGGCCCCGGCATCCCCGCCGAGGCACGGCCGCACGTATTCAAGCGGTTCTACCGCGTGTCGGCCGATACCGAGGGCTCGGGCCTCGGGCTCGCGATCGTCCGCGAGATCGCGCAGGCGCACGGCGGCAGCGCGTCGCTCGCGCCGGGCCCCGGCAATCGCGGTATCGTCGTCACCGTGCGGCTGCCCGCTTTCGATTGAAGAGAACGCCGTCATGAAACTCCTGCTGGTCGAAGACAACGCCGAACTCGCGCACTGGATCGTGAACCTGCTGCGCGGCGAGGATTTCGCGGTCGACAGCGTCGGCGACGGCGAGCGCGCCGACACGGTGCTGAAGACCGAGCGCTACGACGCGGTGCTGCTCGACATGCGGCTGCCCGGCATCAGCGGCAAGGAAGTGCTCGCGCGTCTGCGGCGCCGCAACGACAACGTGCCGGTGCTGATGCTGACCGCGCACGGCTCGGTCGACGACAAGGTCGACTGTTTCGGCGCGGGCGCCGACGATTACGTCGTGAAGCCGTTCGAGTCGCGCGAGCTGGTGGCGCGGATTCGCGCGCTGATCCGCCGGCAGGCCGGCGTCGGCACGACGCAGCTCGTGTGCGGCGATCTCGTCTATGCATTCGGCACGCGCGAATTCCGCTGCGGCGACGCCGTGCTCGCGCTGCGGCGCCGCGAGCACGCGATCCTCGAAACGCTGATGCTGCAGCAGAACAAGACGGTCTCGAAGGCGCGGCTGATGGACAGCGTGTTCGCGCTCGACGACGAACCGAGCGCCGACGCGATCGACATCTACATTCACCGGCTGCGCAAGCATCTCGCGCTCAGCACGGCCGAGATCATCACGCTGCGCGGGCTCGGTTACATCCTGCGCATGAAGAGCGCGCACGATTGACGCGCCTCGCTTCCGCACGCGCTCATGTCGATTCGTAGCACGAATCGTTGTCCAGACCTGCCGAGCGTCGGGCGGCGTCGCTTCCGCACGCCTTCCCGATCCGGGATGATTGCGCGTTCGGTGTTTTCACCGATCCGATTCTTGCGTCGGGGAAAGCGTCGTGAAGGATTGCACCCTCTACGATGCTACGCGTCGGCCCTCTCGCTGTGGCCGGCAAGAGTCGGCATACATTACGTACTGCCAACGACCGGATTTCAATACGGCAGCTCGGAGGAGACGATCTTGAAACGAAAAACCCTGGCCCTTTCCATCGCGGCGGCAGGCCTGTGCGCCGGCCACGCGCATGCGCAGTCGAGCGTGCAGCTCTACGGCCTGATGGACCTGAGCTTTCCGACCTACCGGACCCACGCCGACGCGAACGGCAAGCACGTGATCGGCATGGGCAACGAAGGCGAGCCGTGGTTCAGCGGCAGCCGCTGGGGCCTGCGCGGCGCCGAAGACATCGGCGGCGGCACGAAGATCATCTTCCGCCTCGAAAGCGAATTCGTGGTCGCGAACGGCCAGATGGAGGACGAAGGCCAGATCTTCGACCGCGACGCGTGGGTCGGCGTCGAGGACGAGCGCTTCGGCAAGCTGACGGCCGGCTTCCAGAACACGATCGCGCGCGACGCGGCGGCGATCTACGGCGACCCGTACGGCTCCGCCAGGCTGTCGACCGAGGAAGGCGGCTGGACCAACTCGAACAACTTCAAGCAGATGATCTTCTACGCGGCCGGCCCGACCGGCACGCGCTACAACAACGGCATCGCGTGGAAGAAGCTGTTCGCCAACGGCATCTTCGCGAGCGCCGGCTACCAGTTCAGCAACTCGACGCAGTTCGCGACCGGCTCCGCGTACCAGCTCGCGCTCGGCTACAACGGCGGCCCGTTCAACGTGTCGGGCTTCTACAGCCACGTGAACCACGGCGGCTTCCGGAACCAGACGTTCTCGGTCGGCGGCAACTACACGTTCGACATCGTGCGCCTGAATGCCGGCTACTTCCGCTACAACGGCGACCAGGGCGCGCTCGGCCAGCGCCACGACGATGCGTGGACGGTGTCGATGAAGATCGCGCCGAAGGGCGCGCTCGACTACGAGCTCGGCTACCAGCAGATGCGCATCAAGAACGCCGCGAACAACGCGGACGGCTTCACGCCGAACGCGAACCTCGGCGCATTCAGCCTGACCAACGGCGTCGCCAACGGCTTCAAGGAGACGATCTACGGGTCGGTGTTCTATCACCTGAGCAAGCGCACCGAGGTGTACCTGGCCGGCGACTACATGAAGCTGCATGGCGGCTACACGGCGGCGTCGACGTTCGGCGCGAAGAACCAGCTCGAACTGACGTCGGGCATCCGGACGCGCTTCTGACCGGCGTTTCGCCCGGGCGGGGCCATCGTGCTCCGCCCGTCTCTCTTTCGGGAATCTCCATGCGGGCACGGCCGGCGCACTGCGCCGACCGTGCTTTTTTTCGTCCTGCCGCGACAAGCTGCGGGCGGGTCGCGATCGTCGTCGCACAAGCGCGCGGTTCACTGCGCCGTTGCGCGCCGACCGACGCCAAAATGGACGTAATACGATATCTCGCCGTCATGCGTTGCTGAAGAATTCAGCGTTTTCCAGACGCGACGCCCGTCGTGTCACGGCGGCCCGACGGCCGTCAGGTACTGACGCACATGATATCGACACGATGTTTCCGGCGAATCGCCGTTTTGGGCTGGCTGGCCGCCGCTTGGCCGGCGCACGCGGCCGACTTGCTCGACGCGGTCAATGCTGCGAGGGGATTCGACTCGGGCATCGCCGCGGCGCGCGAAGCACGGCTCGCCGGCCGCGAGAAGCGGTGGCAGGGGCTGGCAGGCCTGCTGCCGCGCGCGCAGATCGACGGCAACTACACGAAGCAGGATCAGCCGACGGCGACGTATGCGGCCGCGGTGCGTCGCCATAGCGCGTCGGCGACGATCACGCAGCCGATCTTCGATATGGCGCGTATCGCCGACTTCAAACGGGGCGGCGCACTCGCCGACCAGGCCGACATCGAGTACGAAAAGGCCCGGCAGACCCTCATCACGGACGTCTCCAACGCGTATTTCGACGTGCTGTATGCACGCGAGGTACTGCAGGCGGCCGATTCCGCTCGGCAGGCGTTCCAGCGGCAGTTCGACCAGGCGCAGGCCGCGCTGCGCATCGGCGACGGCACGCGGACCGACGTCGACGAGGCGCGGGCCAATCTCGATGACGCGCTCGCGCGCAAGGTCGGCGCGCAAACGGATCTGGAAATCGCGGGCGGCACACTGCGCCGGCTGACGGGGCTGCCCGCGGACGACATCGCGCCGATCGCATGGCAGTGCGTGCCGCCCGCGGCGCCCGTCGACCTGCCGGTCGCGATGGACGAAGCCGCGCGCGACAGCGTCGACGTGCGCCTGGCTGAAAAGCAGCTCGAGCAGTCGCGCGCCGACATCGTTGCCGCGACCGGCGCGAATCTGCCCGTCGTGAACCTGCAGGCGAGCTACGGCACCAACTGGAGCCGCGGCGCCGACGAGAACGTGCTGGACAACATCTTCGGCACGACGTCGAAAACCCGTTCGTCGGTGATCGGCGTGACGATCACGATTCCGCTGTTCGCCGGCGGCGGCCCGCTGTCGGCGAGCCGTGAAGCCTATCGCCGCCGCAACCAGGCGCGCGACGCGCTCGAGGATGCACGCCGCAAGGCGCGCGAACGCGCGCGCAGCGCGTATCTCGGCATCACCAACGGCCTCGCGCTGATCCGCGCGCAGGAGCGTGCGCTCGCATCGGCCGACAGCAAGGTGAAATCGACGAGCCTCGGCCGTGAAGTCGGGCTGCGCACGCAGATCGACGAGCTGAATGCGCAGCAGCGCTACTTCGAGGCGATCCGCGATCTTGCCGACACGCGCTACCGCTACCTGCGCGCGCGGCTCCAGCTATCCGCCGCCATCGGTACGCTCGGCGACCACGACGTGGCCGCCCTCTCGTGCGCAGCGCCGGGTTCGCCATGACGCGCCGCGCGCCTGTCCCGTCCTTTTTCCGCGAACACTCATGACCGACTCCCTGTTCCGCCAGGAAGCGCTCGATGCGACCAAGCACAAGCTGATGGGCACCGTTGCGCTGTATTCGCCGCCCTATCGATGGCTGACGATCGGCATCGTGTCGGCGCTCACGCTCGCGATCGTCGTGTTCCTCACGTTCGGCACCTATACGAAGCGCGAACGGGTCGTCGGCCAGTTGCTGCCCGCGAAAGGGTTGCTGACCGTGGCGCCGCCGCTCGCGGGAACCGTGATCGACACGCGCGTGCGCGAAGGGCAAACGGTCGCCGCGGGCGCGGAGCTGATGGCCGTATCGGGCGAGATCGCGACACAGCTCGGCGCGACGCGCGAGATGGTCGCGCGGCAATTGAAATTCCAGCGCGAACGGCTGCAGACCGATCTCGCCGGGCAGACGCAGTTGAGCGACGAGGCGCGGCGCGGCCTGCGCGTGCAGGCGGCAGCGCTGAACGACCAGCTTGCGCAGATCGCACAGCAGAAGATCCAGCGCACGCGCCAGGCGGAACTGTCGCGTCGGCAGCTCGACAAGCTGCAGGCGATGCGCGAGGAAGGCTACGTGTCGAACAGCCAGGTGGAACAGCAGGAAGGCGTGTTGCTCGACGCGCAGACGCGCCTTCAGGATCTCGCGCGCCAGCGGCTCGACGTCGACCAGCAACTCGACCGGATTCGTCAGCAGCTGCGCGAATTGCCGCTCAACACGCGCAATCGGCAGAACGACATCGAGCGCAAGCTCGCGGAGCTCGACCAATCGATCGCCGAAAACGAGGCGCGTCGCGCGGTGATCCTGCGCGCGCCGCAGGCGAGCGTCGTCGCGGCGCTGCTCGCGAAGCCGGGGCAGCTCGTCGGCGCCGGGCAGACGGTCGTGTCGCTGCTGCCGCAAGGCGCGCAGCTCGAAGCGCAACTGATGGTGCCGAGCCGCGCCATCGGCTTCGTGCGCGCCGGCGCACGCGTCGTGCTGCGCTACGAGGCATACCCGTTTCAGAAGTTCGGGCAGCAGTTCGGGCGCGTGACCGAGGTGTCGCGCACCGCGCTCACGCCGCAGGAGGTCGCGAACCTGACCGGCCGGACGAACGTGCCCGAGCAGCTTTATCGGGTCGTCGTCGCGCTCGACCGGCAGGACATCCTCGCATACGGCAAACCGGAAGCGCTGCGTCCGGGCATGGCGCTGGAAGCCGACGTGCTGATCGACCGGCGGCGGCTGATCGAGTGGGTGCTCGAACCGCTGTACGCGCTCGGCCGGCGCGCATCGTCGTGATCGCGCCTGCGTGCATGCATACGTCATGGAGCCAATAAAACGATGAAATGGATGGACGCGTTGCAGTTCGGCTGGCGTCGCCGGCTGCCGGTCATGTTGCAGACGCAGGCGGCCGAATGCGGGCTCGTCTGCGTGGGCATGGTGGCGAGCTATTTCGGCCACGATCTCGACCTCGTCAGCCTGCGCCGCCGTTTCAGCCCGTCGCTGAAGGGCGCCACGCTCGGCGACGTCATGCTGATCGCCCATCGGCTGGGTCTCGCCTCCCGTGCGCTCCGACTCGAGCTCGACGAGCTCGGCCGGCTGCGGCGCCCGTGCCTGCTGCATTGGGACATGAACCATTTCGTCGTGCTGAAGTCGGTGTCGCGCGGCAAGATCACGATTCACGATCCGGCGCGCGGCCGCTGCGACGTGCCGATGTCGGAGGTGTCCGCTCATTTCACCGGAGTGGCGCTGGAACTGCTGCCGTCGCCGTCGTTCAAGCGCGCGCAAGCGCGCGAATCGATCTCGATGACGCGGCTGATCGGCAACGTGACCGGCATTCGCACGACGCTGGTCCAGGTCTTGCTGCTGTCGGCCGCGCTCGAGGTGTTCGGCATCGTCACGCCGTTCTACATGCAGTGGGTGATGGATCAGGTGCTGGTGTCGGCCGACGCCGATCTGCTGACCCTGCTCGGAATCGGCTTCCTGCTCGTCGTGCTGTTCCAGAACGCCGTGTCCGCGCTGCGCTCGTGGGTCGTCACGTGGTTCTCGAGCCTGCTCGGCGTGCAATGGACCGCGAACGTCTGCTCGCATCTGTTCCGGCTACCGCTCGCGTACTTCGAGCAACGGCACATCGGCGACGTCGTATCGCGCTTCGGTTCGATCGGCACGATCCAGAGCACGCTGACCACCCAGTTCATCGGCGCGCTGCTCGACGGCGTGATGGCCGTCGTCACGCTCGGCATGCTGTTCGTCTACAGCCCCGTGCTGACATGGCTCGTGCTCGGGCTGTTCGCCGTCTACGGCCTGATTCGCTGGGTGTCGTACCGACCGTTCCGGCAGGCGAACGAGGAACACATCGTCTACGCGGCGCGCGCGCAGTCGAACCTGCTCGAATCGATCCGCGGCGTGCAGGCGGTCAAGCTCGCGAACCAGCAGGACGCGCGCGTCGCGGCCTACGCGAACGCGATCGTCGAGACCGCCAACAAGAACGTGGCGATCCAGCGCCTGTCGATCGGCTTCTCGACGCTGCAGGGCGTGATCTCGGGCGCCGGCCGCGTGGTGCTCGTGTGGCTTGCGGCGAAGCACGTGCTCGACGGGCAGTTCTCGGCCGGCATGCTCGTCGCATACGTGAGCTTCGCCGACCAGTTCATGTCGCGCGGCGCGGCGCTGATCGGCACGATCATCGATTTCCGGATGCTGCGCCTGCACGGCGAGCGCCTCGCCGACATCGTGCTGACCGATGTCGAGGGCGACATGGAGGCGAAGATCGCGCATGCCTCGAGGGCGACGGACGATGCCGGCCCGCCGGCGATCGACGTGCGCGGCGTGAGCTTCCGCTACGGGGAAACCGAACCGTGGGTGCTCGAGGACTGTTCGTTTTCGGTGGCGCCCGGCGAATCGATCGCGCTCGTCGGCCCGTCGGGCCACGGCAAGACGACGATGGCGAAGCTGATGCTCGGCCTGCTTGCGCCCGAGCAGGGCAGCGTGTGCATCGGCGGCGTCGACATCCGCAAATTCGGCCTGCAGCCGTATCGCGACCTGATCGGCTGCGTGATGCAGGACGACATCCTGTTCGCCGGTTCGATCGCCGACAACATCTGCTTCTTCGATCCGCAGCCGGACCACGCGCGCGTCGAGGAAGTCGCGCGGCTCGCGCAGATCCACGACGACATCGTCGCGATGCCGATGGGTTACCAGAGTCTCGTCGGCGACATGGGCTCGTCGCTGTCGGGCGGCCAGTGCCAGCGCGTGCTGCTCGCACGCGCGTTCTACCGGAAGCCGGCGATCCTGGTGCTCGACGAGGCGACGAGCCATCTCGACGTCGAGCGCGAACGCCTGATCAACGACGCGGTGCGGGCGATGAACGTGACGCGGATCATCATCGCGCATCGGCCGGAAACCATTCGCAGCGCGGACCGGATCGTCGAGCTCGTGCAGGGCCGCGCGCGGGCGCTGGAGTGCGGCGCACTGGCCGTATGACGGCGCGGTGACCACGGAATCCTCGTCGCGCGATGCGCGGCGGGCCGGCCGACGCCGATCCGGCCATCACGATCGGCAACACGTAACTGCAAGGAGAACGTCAATGCGTGAATTGACGATGATGGAAATCAACGAAGTGAGCGGCGGGGGTGTCATGAGCCGGCTCGGTGCGTCGGTGCTGGGCGGGATGGCCGGCATCATCAGCGGCACGGCCAAGGGCGCCGTGGTCGGTGGCGCACAGGGCGGGCTGCTCGGCGTGGGCCTCATCAGCGGAGCGGCGGGCATGGTCGTCGGCGCCGTGTATGGCGTCGTCAGCGGCGCGGTCTACGGGCTGGTCAACGATGCTCCGCAGACACTCAAGGTCTTCAATACGCTGATGGAGAACGTCTTCGACTGGCTGGCGCCGACGCCGAAGTGATCGGCCGTGCTCGGGATTCGACGTTCCGAGCGCGTGTCGGCATCCGCAGCTCCGCGTCACGCACGACGGCGCGGCATCCAACATGTACACCTTCAATCGGACGGTAAATCATGCGTATCTTGAACGACGTGGAATGCAGGGCCGTCTCGGGCGGCCTGTCGACCAGCACGGTGCTGGACTGGATCAACAATCTGGTGCGGCCGAGCAAGCCTTCCGAACCCTGGGTCAATCCGTTTCCGGCCGACAATCAACAGATCGGCGCGGTGGAGGCAATCGGGAAATTCGTCGCCGCCGTCGGCATTGCGGTTGCGGTCACCGGCTGGTCGCTGATCCGCAACGGCGGGCGGTAAGCGTCCCATCGGAACGGGACCTCGCATCGATGCAGTCATTCGTCATCCTATATTTTCGAGATTGCGCAGGGCCGTGATCGAGATTTATGGACGAATTGCGATGGCGAAATTTAGCCATTCAGAGTGAAATCGAGTCGGTTCGTCCACAGCAGCACGAATCGAGTTTTCAATCAGTCATTCAAAAGGAAGTCAAACGATGATCAAGCAACTTAGCGTAGCTGCCGCAACGGTGGCCACGATCGCCTTGGCGCCGACCGCCGCGCACGCGTACGACGGTACCGTGACCTTCACGGGTTCGCTGTCAGGCGCGACCTGCACGGTCAAGGTCAACGGCGCGAACCAGAACGGCACCGTGCAATTGCCGAGCGTGGGCGCGAGTTCGCTGGCGTCGAAGGGCGCGACGACCGGCGCGACGAATTTCACGATCGCGCTCAGCGACTGCACGAACGCGGACGGCAAATCGGTTCGCGCATTCTTCGAAGCCGGCCCCACCGTGAACACCAACGACGGCACGCTGGCCAACCGCGCGAACGTCAATGCGGCAACGAACGTCGCGGTGCAGCTGCTCGACATCGACGGCAAGGCATTGAAGGCCGGCGACATCAGCCAGCGCAACGGCGGCTCGGTGGCGCTCACGAACAACAGCGCCACGCTCGTCTACGGTGCGCAGTACTACGCGACGGCCGCTGCAACCGCCGGTAGCGTGAACACGTCGGTCACCTATTCGATCGACTACCTCTAAGCGTCAGTCCGTCGGGCGGACGGCGTATCGTATCCGCCCGCCCGACGCTTCGTATCGACCAGTCGCGCCATGCGCGCTTCTCGTCCGGCCGCGCATCGTCACGAAGCGCCGTATGCCGGCGCTTGCGGCCCATCGCATCACATGATGACCCGATTCTTATCCCTTCTGTCCCGTCGGCTCATGCCGTGCCTCTGCGCGATGCTCGCGTGCATGACGCAGCAAGCGGCGGCGAGCGTCGTCATTTCCGGTACGCGCGTGATCTATCCCGCGGGCGACCGTGAAATTACCGTCAAGATCGACAACAACGGAACACTGCCCTCGCTCGTGCAGGCCTGGCTCGACGACGGGGACGTGCACTCGCGCCCCGGCACCGCCACGGTGCCGTTCGTGATGATGCCGCCGATTTCCCGGATCGATCCCGGCAAAGGCCAGACCCTGCGGATCGTCTATACCGGCGATCCGCTCCCGCAGGATCGCGAATCGGTGTTCTGGCTCAATGTGCTGGACATTCCACCGAAAGTCGACGAGTCGAGTACGACGACGGCGCTACAGCTTGCGTTTCGTACGCGTATCAAGCTGTTTTTCCGGCCGGTCGGCCTCGATGCGGACGGCGCCGTCGCCGCGGCGAAGCAGTTGAAATGGTCGGTGGTACCCGCGCCGGGCGGCGACGGGCATGCGTTGCGCGCAACGAATGCGTCGCCGTTCAACGTCACCGTGTTGTCGGCGCGCGTCGCCCACGGCGGCCGCACGTACGGGACCGTCGACGGTGCGATGGTGGCGCCCGGGCAATCGCACGTTTTCCCGCTGGACGCCCCGTTGCCGGCGCTGCCCGGTCGGACGAAGCTCGATTATTCGACGATCAACGACTTCGGCGCTGGCGTCGAATGGCAGTCGTCGATCGACGCTACGCCGTAGCGCCGCCCGCTCCCCCTCTCGACATCCGCCCAGTGCCCGGCCGCCGCCATTCGCGCGCGCCGCGGCCCGTCATTCGAGTCTCTGGAGTCAATGCCATGGAACGCGCCGATTGCGCGACGACGCGACGCGTCCGTCCACTCATGCCAGCGTTGCGCCGTTCGTACGCGATGGTGCTGCTTGCGTGTTCGTCGCTGCCGCTCCCCGCCGCCGCGAGCGAACCCGCGCCGGCGGCCGGCCACATGCCGGGTGTCGGCGATGACGAAGCGGCGCGCAAGCCCGGCGGCAAGCCGGTGCAGTTCAATCCGGACCTCGTCGCTTCGCCGGCCGGCGATGACATCGACCTGTCGCGTTACGAAAAGGGAATGCCCGTGTGGCCCGGCCGCTACCGTTCGGACGTGTATCTGAACGGCGCGATGCTGGGCCGCGACGACGTGACGTTGCGCGAAGCGAGCCGCGGCGCCGTGCAGATCTGCATCAGTCGCGCGCTGCTCGACAAGTTCAACGCGAACCTCGCCCAGATCCCGCCGGAACGGCTCGCGCTGCTCGACGCCCCCGGCGCATGCATCTCGCTGGAACAGCTGCTGCCCGGCACGTCGGCATCGTTCGATGCGGCGGAGGCCCGCCTCGACGTGCAGATTCCGCAGGCGCTGTTGCGGCGCGCCGCGCGCGGCTACGTAGATCCGGCGCTGTGGGACAACGGTGTGACGGCGGGATTCGTCGGCTACAACGCGAACATTTACCGAAACGTCGCACGTGGGATGAGCGCGAACAGCGCGTATGTCGGCGTGAATGCGGGCATCAACGTCGGCGGCTGGTATCTGCGGCATGACGGCGCGCTGAACTGGCAGCAACGCGGCACGAAACGCTACGGCAGCGTCAACACCTACGTGCAGCACGATCTGACGGCGCTCAAGGCGAGAGTGCGGATCGGCGACGCGAACACGTCCGGCGAACTGTTCGACACGTTCGCGTTTCGCGGCGCGCAGCTCGCGAGCGACGACAGCATGTGGCCGGATTCGCAGCGGGGCTATGCGCCGGTCGTGCGCGGCATCGCCAATACCAACGCGCGCGTGACGATCCGGCAGAACGGCTCGGTGATCTACGAAACGGCGGTGCCGCCCGGACCGTTCGTGATCGACGACCTGTTTCCGACCGGCTACGGCGGCGATCTCGACGTGACCGTCACCGAGGCGGACGGCAGCGTCCGCGCGTTCAAGGTGCCCTACGCATCGGTCGCGCAATCGTTGCGGCCGGGCCAGAGTCGGTTCAGCGTGGTCGCGGGCACCGTGCGCAACCTGGATCTGTCGTACACGCCGCACTTCGTGCAGGCCACCTACAGCCGCGGCATCACCAATCTGCTGACGCTGTACGGCGGCGTGCTCGCGAACGAAAACTATCAGAACGTGCTGGCGGGCGGCGCGCTCAACACGCCATTCGGTGCGATGGCGCTCGACATGTCGGGCGCAATGACGTCGCAAGACGGCCAGCGGCTGCGCGGAACCAGCGTGCGCGTCACGTACAGCAAGACGATCGAGGCGACGGACAGCACGCTGTCGGTGGCCGCCTATCGCTTCTCGTCTGCCGGGTACCTCGATTTCGCCAACGCGCTCACCTTCGTCGACAACGTCAAGCGCAACCTGACCGGCGCCGACGCACTGCCGGCATGGCGTGCGCGCAATCGCATCTCGATCACGGCGGCGCAGCCGCTCGGCGACCGCTGGGGCCAGCTCTACATCAGCGGCTATACGCAGAACTACTGGGCCCGCGGCGGCAGCGACACGCAGTTCCAGATCGGCTACAACAACCGCTATCGCCAGCTCGATTACTCGCTTTCGGCAAACCGGTCCCGCGCCTATACCGGCGATCTCGATACGCAGTACATGCTGACCGTGTCGATGCCGCTGGGTTCGAAGCCGATGGCACCGCGCTTGACCGTCAATCTCGCACGCGACAGCGTCAGCGGCTTCACGTCGATGGTCAGCGCGACCGGTTTCCTCGGCACGCGCAACGAGGGCAGCTATTCCGTTTCCGCCGCGCGCGAAACCGGCGCGACCTACTCGGGCAACGTGTCGGGGCAATACCGGACGCCCTACACGACGGTCCAGGGCGCGTTCGCGAAGGGCGACGGCTATACGTCGGGGTCGTTCGGGTTGAGCGGAGGCGTCGTGGTTCACCCGGGCGGCGTGACGGCGACCCCGTATACGGCCGACACGATGGCTGTCGTCGCCGCACCGGCGGCAGGCGGCGCGGCGGTGGCCGGTTACGGCGGCATTCGCCTCGATTCGCGCGGCTATGCGGTCGTGCCTTATCTGAATCCCTATCGTCTCAACCGGATCGAGCTCGATCCGCGCGGCCTGCCGGCCGACGTCGAGCTGGAAACGACGAGCCAGCAGGTCGCGCCGCGCAACGGCGCCGTCGTGATGCTGCGCTATCCGACGGTGCAGGGTCGAGCGTTGCTGATCGGCTCGAAGGTATCCGACGGCACCGAGTTGCCGTTCGGGGCGCCGGTATTCGACGGCGCCGGAAACCAGATCGGGATCGTGTCGCAGGGCGGCCGGATTTATGCGCGGCTGCGGAAACCGGACGACGTGCTGACCGTGAAATGGGGGCACGCCGACGCGTGGCAATGCTCGATCAAGGTTGCGTTGCCGCCGCCCGATCGGCACGCCGCACGCGCCGGAATCGAGCGCATCGACGCGCCGTGCCAGCTGCAAGCGAAACCGGCCGCAGCGGGCGGCGAATCGGCCGCTCGACGAAGCCTCGCAGGAGAATCGTGATGGACCACAAGGAAAGGAAACGGAATGCGCGTCGGCGCGCAAACTGGCTGAGTGCCGTATTCGGCGCGCTGCTGTGGATGGCCGGCATCGGCGCCGCGCATGCGGCGCTGGCGAAATGCCAGCCTTCGTCACCGGCCGACCTCGGCCGGTTGCCGGAATCGCTGAAAATTTCCGCGGACGCGCCAATCAACACGGTCCTGTGGAGCAAAAAGGGCATCACGATCTCCGCGACGTGCACGAAGACCCTGCCGGTCCCGGGAACCAGCGGCGTGCCGGCGACGCTGTATCGATGGGCCGACGATCCCAAGCTGACGGCCAACGGGCTCGCGCTGTACGTCACTTACCAGGGCAACCGCGGGCACGGCGCCGCGTCGTTTCCGATGGGCACGACGATCAAGGCGTTCGGGGAGACGGTCGTCACGGCGACCGTCGACGTCGAGCTGGTCAAGGTCGGACCGACGCCAGCCGTCCCGACGGACTTTCCCGTCCTGTCGGTCCTCACGGTATTGATCGGCGGCCCGGACAACGCATATTCGGATTCGGCCCGCTACCTGACGCTCGGCTTCAACAATATTTCGTTTCAGGCGACGACCTGCTCGACCACGACGCCGTCCGTCGCCGTCGATCTGGGTACCCAGTCGCTCGGCAAGTCGTCGGGGCTCGGGTCCGGCGTCGGGTCGACATCGGCGGCCAAGGGGTTCTCGATCGGCCTGCGCTGCGACGCCGGCGTCGCGGGCAACTTCATCGTCAACTTGATGCTCGACGGCAACACGGTCGATGCATCGAACGGCGTGCTCGCGCTGTCGTCGTCGAGCGGAGCCACGGGCGTAGGCATTCAGGTGCTCAGGAGCGACGGTCAGCCCGTTCCGTTCGGCACACCGTGGAAGGTCGCGGGATCGCTGTCGTCGACGCTGCTGGTGCCGCTCTCGGCCCGCTATTACCAGACCCGGCAGACGACCCGGGCCGGCACCGCGAATGGCGCGGCGACTTTCACGATCATCTACCGGTAACACCGCGGCGCGTGTCCCGCGCCGCTCAGAGCAATCCGTTTTCGTACGCGTATCGGATCAGGTGAATGTTGGTGTCGGCGCGCAGCTTGCGCATGGCCGTGTATTTTTGTGTCGATACGGTGCTGACCGAGCGGCCGAGCTGTTTCGCGATGTCGGCAAGCGAGTGCCCGGAAACGAACAACCGCACGACATCGAGCTCCTTTTGCGTGAGCGGCGGCGGGGCCTCGTGCAATACCGTGCCGGCCTGATCGACGATCGTCCGGACGGTCGGCGACAGATAGTGCGAGCCGCCATCGTTGATGTATCGGCATGCGCGCAGGATCTCCCCGACTTCGTCCTCCTTGCTGACGATGGCCGCCACGCCGAGGCGGACGGCGGCCGCGAACACGGTCGGATTCTTCTGCGCGGTAAACAGCACGCGCCCGGCTTTCGGTGCCACGTCTCGAAGCTTGCGCAACAGCGCGAGCCCGTCGACCGGCCGGTTGCCGCGGGTCATCGAATAATCGACGACGACGATGTCGGTCGACGCGCGGGCCAATGATTCGATCAACAGCGAACCTTCATTGCAACAATGCTCGACGTGAAAGGACGAGTCGCGCTGGAACAACTGCATGAGTACGCTTACGACAACCGGATGATCGTCTGCAATGGCGACGGTAATGGCCATAAGGAACTTCTCGGAAAATATTTTGACCGGACAAGTCAACACGGACATCCGCATCAATGTGAATGGGGTTCGGCTGTTACCGTTCAGGGCGGTGCCGGTGACGCTGGTCAAGCAATAATCGATCGATTATTTTCTAAAGGGGACAGAAAGCCGAAATCGAACGTGACGTTGGATCATAGGCAATGAATCTGCAATGAATCGACCATTTCTCCATTCGCCGCCGTTGATATTCGGATGTTCTCGCGACGTCCTGTCAAATGCAGCCTCGGGAATGGCTGACTATCCCGGAAATACAAAGAGCTTTTCAAACCGTTTCAACTCGTCGTAGTCGCTGCAGCGTCGAATACGGCCAATCGGGTCGCGCAATGCGATAATCCGGTAGCCTTGGCGCCGCGCATCCCGTGCGGCGCGGACGCGCGATTTCGCCCCATATCGGCGCTTGACCTGCGCCGACCGACTCGCTAGCGTTTCGGGTTTGCCCGGGCGGCCATTGCCGCCGGTGCCGTGAGCGCGCCCGACGTCCTGGCGCGCGCGGCCGGGCTCCGATGGAAAAGACGATGCAGAAACTCGATGCGGCCAGCCCGCAGGCGATGTCGACGGATTTCACCGCCGACAACGTCGCGCGCCTGAAGGCGCTGTTCCCCGAACTCGTGACCGAAGGCCCGGACGGCGCGTCGGTCGACGTCGACGTGCTGAAGGCGCTGATCGGCGAACGCACGGTCGGCGACGCCGACGAGCGCTACGGCTTCCACTGGCACGGCAAGCGCAGCGCGCGCCAGGCCGCGCTGACGCCGTCGACGGGCACGCTGCGCCCCTGCCCCGACGACAGCGTCGCATGGGACGACACGCGCCATCTCGTGATCGAGGGCGACAACCTCGACGTGATGAAGCTGCTGCACAAGAGCTACGCGGGCAAGGTGAAGCTCGTCTACATCGACCCGCCGTACAACACCGGCAGCGATTTCGTCTATCCGGACGACTTCAGCGACAGCATTCGCCACTACCTGGCGATGACCGGCCAGACCGACGGCGGCGTGAAGCGCAGCACCAATACCGAGGCGAACGGCCGGTTCCACACCGACTGGCTGAACATGATGTATCCGCGCCTGAAGCTCGCGCATGCGCTGCTGTCCGACGAAGGGCTGATCGCCGTGCACATCGACGAGCACGAAGTGCATGCGCTGGTGCTGATGCTGCGCGAGATCTTCGGCGAGGAAAACGAGCTCGGCGTGGCCGTGTGGGACAAGCGCAACCCGAAGGGCGACGCGCGCGGCGTCGCGTACCAGCACGAATCGCTGGTGCTGTTCGCGCGCAACGCCGAGACGCTGCTCGAACGGGCGCCGCTCAAGCGCCCGAAGCGCAACGCGCAGCGCATGCTCGACGCCGCGCACGACGCGGTATACCGAAGCGGCAACCCGAAGGACGCGCAGAAGGCGTACCGCGCGTGGCTGAAGGCGCAGACCAATCTGTCCGGCGGCGAAGTGATGTACGACCGGCTGTCGGCGGAAGGCCGCGTGTACCGCCTCGTGTCGATGGCGTGGCCGAACAAGAAGAAGGCGCCGGACGAATATTTCACGCCGCTGATCCACCCGGTCACCGGCAAGCCGTGCGCGATGCCGGCGCGCGGCTGGCGCAACCCGCCCGCGACGATGCAGGCGTTGCTCGAGCGCGGCCAGATCGAATTCGGCCCGGATGAAACCACGCAGCCGCAGCGGATCTACTACCTCGACGAGAACATGTACGAGAACGTGCCGTCGGTGCTGCCGTTCGCCGGCTCCGACGACGCGCTGTTGAAGACGCTCGGCATTCCGTTCGACCTGCCGAAGCCGGTCGACTTCGCGGCGGCCGTGATCGGCTGGTGCACGCGCGGCGACGACATCGTGCTCGACTGTTTCGCCGGCTCCGGCTCGACCGGCCACGCGGTGATGCAGGTGAATGCGACCGACGGCGGCGCGCGCCGCTACATTCTCGTGCAGCTGCCCGAGGCGCTCGACCGCCGCGACAAGACGCAAGCCGCGGCCGCCGATTTCTGCGCGAAGCTGAAGAAGCCGCTCACGCTCGCGGAAATCACGAAGGAACGCCTGCGCCGCGCCGCGCAGCAGGTCGCGCGCGACTATCCGGAAAGCTATGGCGACCTCGGCTTTCGCGTGTACCGGCTCGACACGACCAACGTGATCGAGTGGGACCCGCGCCGCGACGATTTCGATCACGCGCTGTTCGCGTCCGTCGAACACGTGAAGACCGGCCGCACCGAGGACGACCTGCTCGCCGAGCTGACGCTGAAGCTCGGCCTCGACCTGTGCACGCCGGTCGAGCATCACCAGGTAGCCGGCAAGACGGTGCACCTGATCGGCCGCGCGATCGTCGCGTGCTTCGACGCGCGCATCTCGCGCGACGACGCGGGCCCGCTCGCCGACGGCATCGTCGACCTGCTCGATGCGACCGGCGCGTCGCGCGACGTCACGTGCCTGTTCCGCGACAGCGGCTTCGTCGACGACGTCGCGAAGCTCAATCTCGCCGCGCTGCTCGAACAGCACGGCGTGAAGCGCGTGCGGAGCCTGTGATGCGGCTGCATTTCGAAGCGGATCTCGACTACCAGCGCGAGGCGATCGACGCCGTCTGCGACCTGTTTCGCGGGCAGGAGTCGTATCGCGGCGACTTCAGCGTGCTCGCGAACGCCGCGCCCGGCACGACGGCCGCGGCTCAAGGCTCGCTCGGCTTCGCGGTATCGGAGCAAGGCGTCGGAAACCGGCTGTCGCTGACCGATGACGCGCTCGCGCGCAATCTCGCCGACGTGCAGTTGCGCGGCGGGCTGCCGCCGTCCGGCCTGCCCGGCTCGCGCGACTTCACCGTCGAGATGGAGACGGGTACCGGCAAGACCTACGTGTACCTGCGCACGATCTTCGAGTTGAACCGCCGCTACGGCTTCACGAAATTCGTGATCGTCGTGCCGTCGATCGCGATCAAGGAAGGCGTGCACAAGACGCTCGCGATCACCGAGGATCACTTCCGCGCGCTGTACGCGGGCGTGCCGTACGACTACTTCCTGTACGACTCCGCGAAGCTCGGCCAGGTGCGCCACTTCGCAGCGAGCGCGGCGATCCAGATCATGGTGATGACGGTCGCCGCGATCAACAAGAAAGAGATCAACAACCTCTACAAGGACAGCGAGAAGACCGGCGGCGAGAAACCGATCGACCTGATCCGCGCGACGCGGCCGATCGTGATCGTCGACGAGCCGCAAAGCGTCGACGGCGGCCTCGAGGGGCGCGGCCGCGAGGCGCTCGCCGCGATGAATCCGCTGTGCACGCTGCGCTATTCGGCCACGCACGTCGACCGCCACCACATGGTGTACCGGCTCGACGCGGTCGACGCGTACGAGCGCAAGCTCGTCAAGCAGATCGAAATCGCGTCGGCGATCGTCGAGGATGCGCACAACAAGCCGTACGTGCGGCTCGTCGGCGTGTCGAACCGGCGCGGCGCGATCAGCGCGCGCATCGAGCTCGACGTCGCGACGGCTGCGGGCGTGAAACGCCAGATCGTGTCGGCCACCGACGGCGACGATCTCGAGCGCCTGACCAGGCGCGCGCTGTACGCGGGGCTGCGGATCGGCGAAGTGCATGCGGTCAAGGGCGCCGAGTACGTCGAACTGCGCCATCCGGAAGGCGAGGCATTCCTGTCGCTCGGCGAGGCGTTCGGCGACATCGACACGCTTGCCGTGCAGCGCGAGATGATCCGCCGCACGATCCGCGAGCATCTCGACAAGGAGCTGCGCCTCGCCGAGCGCGGCGTGAAGGTGCTGTCGCTGTTCTTCGTCGATTCGGTCGAGCGCTATCGCCGCTACGACGAGAACGGGATGCCCGTGAAGGGCGACTACGCGCTGATCTTCGAAGAGGAATATGCGCGCGCGGCGCGCGTGCCGGCTTACCGTGCGCTGTTCGACGGCGTCGACGTGGCCGCCGAAGTCGAGCGTGCGCACAACGGCTACTTCTCGATCGACCGCAAGGGCGGCTGGACCGACACGAGCGAGAGCAGCGCGGCGGCCCGCGAGAACGCGGAGCGTGCGTACGGCCTGATCATGCGCGAGAAGGAAGCGCTGCTGTCGTTCGACACGCCGCTGAAGTTCATTTTCTCGCACTCGGCCCTCAAGGAAGGCTGGGACAACCCGAACGTGTTCCAGATCTGCACGCTGCGCGACATCCAGACCGAGCGCGAGCGCCGCCAGACGCTCGGCCGCGGGCTGCGCCTCGCCGTCGACCAGGACGGCGAGCGCGTGCGCGACCCGGGCGTGAACACGCTCACCGTGATCGCGACCGAGCGCTACGAGTCGTTCGCGGAGAATCTGCAAAAGGAAATCGAGGCCGATACCGGCATTCGTTTCGGGATCGTCGAGGAGCACCAGTTCGCGGCGCTGCCGGTGCAGGAAGACGGCGGCCCCGCGCATGCGCTCGGCGTCGAGCTGTCGCGCGTGCTGTGGAACCATCTGCACGAACAGGGCTACGTCGACGCGCAGGGCAAGGTGCTCGACCGGCTGAAGGATGCGCTGCGCCAGAGCGCGCTCGTGCTGCCGGACGCGTTCGAGCGGCTGCGTGCGCCGATCGTCGCGACGCTGCGCAAGCTGTCGGGCCGCTTCGCGGTGCGCAACGCCGACGAGCGCCGCGCGATCGCGTTGCGGCGCGATGCGTCGGGCAAGGCCGTCGTGTTCGGCGAGGATTTCCGTGCGCTGTGGGATCGCATCCGTCATCGCACCGTGTACCGCGTCGAGTTCGACAACGCGAAGCTGGTGCGCGACTGCACGGCCGCGTTGCGCGCCGCGCCGGACATCGCGCGGGCGCGGCTGCAGTGGCGCAAGGCCGAGATCGACATCGGCAAGGCCGGCATCGAGGCGATCGAGGTGGCCGGCGCCGGCACGGTGCTGCTCGACGAAGGCGAGTTGCCGCTGCCCGACCTGCTCACCGAGTTGCAGGACCGGACGCAGCTCACGCGCCGTTCGCTCGCGACGATCCTTGCGGACAGCGGCCGGCTCGACGATTTCCGCGTGAATCCGCAGCAGTTCATTGCGGTGGCGGCCGACGCGATCAACCGCTGCAAGCGGCTCGCGCTCGTCGCGGGCATCGCGTACCGCAAGCTCGGCGAGCGCCACGTGCATGCGCTCGAATCGTTCGAGAGCGAAGCGCTGACCGGCTACCTGCGCAATCTGCGGCCGGACGCGCGCAAGTCGATCCACGAGGCCGTCGTGTGCGAGACGGATGCCGAGCGCGCGTTCGCCGACGCGCTCGAAGCGCACGACGGCGTGAAGCTGTACGCGAAGCTGCCGGCGTGGTTCCGCGTGCAGACGCCGCTCGGCAGCTACCATCCGGACTGGGCCGTGCTCGCGGAACAGCACGGCGGCGAGCGGCTGTACTTCGTCGTCGATACGCCGAATGCCGACGGCCACGTGCCGAGCGAGCACGAGCGCGCGAAGCTCGCGTGCGGCGAAGCGCATTTCCGTGCGCTGACCGATGGCGATGGAGCGGCGCGCTTCGTGCGCGTCGGGCAGCCGGATGCGTTGTTCGAACCCGCGGCGGCGCCGGCGGGCGCGGTGCGGTGACACGCAGGGCGGCGACGAGCCGCCTTTTTTATCGGCGTGGCCCGGCCGTCGTCGATCGCGCCGGCTAGCCGCGTGAAAGCAATCCGCATGCTCGCGTGCGGGCGACGCCGTTACGGCTGGTTGCAAATCGGGTCGGCACGATGTTTTCGTTCGCCCGACACGTTGCGTTTTCGTCATGAAAAAGGGCGCCGAAGCGCCCTTCCCGTGCATTCACCGGCTGCGCTTACAGCGTGCGGCCGAATGCGTTGCGATGCGAATGATGCGTGGACGTCGACGCATGCGCGGTATGGCCATGTGCGTGCGAGTGACCGCGGCCCGGCTGCGTGCCGGCGCGATCGGCGATCGTGTCGGAACGGTCGGCCGCGCGCGACAGGCCCTTGTCGCGGTCGCCGGCGTGCATGCCGTTCGAGTTGCTCAGCGCCTGGCCGCTCATGTGGCCGCCCGACATGCCGCCTGCGTTGCCGCCCGAGCCGCCAGCGCCATGACCGCCGCCGTTGCCCCCGCCATTGCCGCCGGCCGCCGCATGGGCAGACACCGAGGCGAGCGCGAATAGCGCGGCCGCCAGGACGGACAGATATCGTTGCCGTTTCATTTTGTGCTCCCTTGAGCGCGTTTGCGTGACTGCATTTTATGAACGCGCAGAATTCGTGCAGCACGACGTTGTAAATGATCGTAACGACGCGTGCGGCACGCATTCGTCGGATCAATTGGGGGCGTGCATGAACGCAGGGGCGAAGCGCCGGGGCGATGCGGCGACGTCGCCCAAGCGACGACGCGCCTACTGCGCCGGCTGCATGCGCTGCGCGGCGGCCTTGTGCTGCGCGGCCTGCTCTTGCGCGTGCTGCTTCGCCATGTGATGGCCGACGATACAGCCGCCCACGGCGCCGACCACGGCGTGGTGCCCCGCATAGTGGCCGGCCACACCGCCGGCCACCGCACCCTTCATGCAGCCCGCCGCGTGCGCGCTGCCGATCGTTGCGAGCGCAACGACAGCGGTGGCGGCACGCAGTCCGATGTATCGAACGGGCGTCATGTTTTCACTCTCCTCTCGAATGATCGATCGGGCCGCTTAGTCCCAGCGGCCGCCACGCCAGCCGCCGCGCTCGCGCCACTCGTGCTCGCGCCATTCATGGCGGCGCCACTCGTGTTCGCGCCATTCGCGCTGACGCCAGCCGTCGCCGCGCCAACCGTCGTCGCGATAGCCGACCGGCGCGTACATCACCGGCGGAGGCGGCGCCACGTAGACGGGCGCCGGCGCAGCGTAGACGCCCGGCACGCCGATGCCGACCGACAGGTCGACGTGGGCCGATGCGACACCCGAGGCTGCCAGCGCCGCTACACCGAGAACTGCACCGAGAATAAGTTTCTTGCTCATTTCGCGACTCCCTGCACGTGTCGTGCGTCGTGTGACTACGGTTCGGAGTCTAGGCACCGGACGCCGACACAGGTGAAACGGGTATGCGAGACAGGTAACGGACGTTTACAGGTGTCCGCAAAGCCTGATGGAGCACGGGAGAGGCGGCATGCCGGACACCGTTGCGGCGATGCATCGGGTCGGTAAAAAAGGTTTTTTCGGCACGAAACCGGCGATCGGATCGAACCCGCCGGCGCACGGGGAGCGAACCGCCCTCATCCTGCGGCGCGAGCGGTTCGCGGCGGCGCGCGGTTACGCGCGGATATCGTCGACGCTGCGCAACCAGTGCACGCTGAACAGGTTGTCCGCATCGGTCCACACGGTATCGGGTTCGAACCCGGCGCGGCGCGCGATCGCATGGAAGCCGTCGATCGTGAACTTGTGCGAGTTCTCCGTGTGGATGCGCTCGCCGGCTTCGAAGCTGAACGTGTGGCCGCGCACGTGTACGGTCTGCGCGACGTCGCTGACGAGATGCATCTCGATGCGCTGCCGCTCGCGGTCGTAGAACGCGCAGTGCGAGAACGCATCGACGTCGAAATCCGCGCCGAGTTCGGCGTTCGCGCGCACCAGCAGGTTCAGGTTGAACTGCGCGGTCACGCCCTGCGCGTCGTTGTACGCGGCGTGCAGCGTGCGCTCGTCCTTCACGAGATCCGCGCCGACCAGCAGGCCGCCGCCGCGCAGCAGCCGCGCCGCGTCGCGCAGGAACGTGTCGGCCTCTTCCGGCGAGAAGTTGCCGATCGTCGACCCGGGAAAGAAGCCGATGCGCCGCCGCGGCGTTTCGGTCAGCTCGGCCAGTTGCTCGGCCTTCGTGTAGTCGGCCGCGAGCGGCGCGACGTCGAGCCACGGATACGCGGCGCGCAGGCGGGTGGCCGCGCCGTGCAGATGGTCGGCCGAGATGTCGATCGGCACGTAGCGCGCCGGCGCGTTCGCGTAGTTGTTCGCGAACGCGTCGAGCAGGATGCGGATCTTCTCGAGCGAGCCCGCGCCGAATTCGACGATGTCCGCATGCGGGCCGACACGCTGCGCGATCTCGGCCGCGCGCTCGCGCAGGATGCCGAGCTCGGTACGCGTCGGGTAATACTCCGGCAGTTCGCAGATGCGGTCGAACAGCGCGGAACCGGCCGCATCGTAGAAGTATTTCGGCGAAATGCTGCGCGGCGTGCGCGACAGTCCGTCGATCAGGTCGCGCTCGAACGCGCTCGGCCGCGCATCGCGGGCGGGTTGCAGGCCACCGCTCGTGGCCGTCAGGTCAGACGTCTCGCGCAAGTCGCACTCCCGTGAATTGCCAGCGTGCCGCCGGCGGAAAGAAATTGCGGTACGTCGGCCGTTCGTGCCCGGGCGGCGTCGCGATGCTGCTGCCGCGCAGAACCTGCTGGCCGACCATGAACTTGCCGTTGTACTCGGCCGCCACACCCGCGAGCGGCCGAAAGCCCGGATACGGCTCGTAGGACGAACGCGTCCACTGCCACACCTGCCCGAGCATCTGCTGGATGCCGTCGGCCGCGAACGCGGTTTCCCATTCGAATTCGGTCGGCAGCCGCGCACCGGCCCATTCCGCATACGCGGCCGCTTCGTAGAAGCTCACGTGACACACCGGCGCGTCGGGCGCGAGCGGCTCGACGCCGTGCAGGCCGAAGGTGCGCCGCACGCGCGTGGCGGCCGCGTCGTCGTCGTCCGGCATCCAGTACGCGGGCCCTTGCCACCCTTCCCGCTGCACCGTGGCCCAGCCGTCGGACAGCCAGAATTCGGGGCGCGTATAGCCGCCGTCCGCGACGAACGCCGCGAATTCCGCGTTCGTCACGAGGCGATTCGCGATCTCGTACGGCCGCACGAGCGCCGTATGACGCGGCCGTTCGTTGTCGAACGAGAACCCATCGCCGTCGTGGCCGATCTCGACGAGCCCGCCTGGCTGATGCAGCCAGCGCAACGGGCCGGCGTCGCCCGCGGCGAGCGCGCGTTGCGCATCGGCGCCGGTGCGTGGCCGGAACGCCGGTCGCAACGGGTTGCACGAGAACGCATGCAGCATGTCGGTGACGATCAGTTCCTGATGCTGCTGCTCGTGATGCAGGCCGAGCACCAGCTCGGGCGCGATCGCCTCGAGCCGCGCCGCGTCGGCCTCGGCCAGCGCGTGCAGCATCGCGTCGTCGACGTATTGCCGGTACGCATGCACGTCGTCCAGCGATGGACGCGTGAGCAGGCCGCGCTGCGGTCGCGGATGGCGCGGGCCGAGCGCTTCGTAATAGGAATTGAAGAGAAACTGGAATGCGTCGTCGAACGGCGCGTAGCCGGGCACGCGGCGCATCAGCACGACGGTTTCGAAGAACCACGTCGTATGCGCGAGGTGCCATTTCGTCGGGCTCGCGTCGGGCATCGACTGCACGGCCTGGTCTTCGGCGGACAGCGTCGCGGTCAACGCGACGCTATGGGCGCGCACGTCCTGGTAACGGCGCTGAAGCTGTGATGCAAGGAGGCTCATCGGTTTACCGTCCACGTCGCGATTCGCTGCGTTGCGTTGCCGGAAAAGGGAAAGCCTTGCGCTGGGGTGCGCGCGGCTGACGTGCAACCTGCTGCTGCGTCGTCGGGCAACCGGCGCGCGCCGGGCCGCGGATGCGGCGTCACTTCGTCTGCCCGTGCAGAACAGTATGGTCCAGAAATGTGAACGTCGCGAATCGGATTTCCGATGAAACGAAGCGGAAAGAAAAATGAAAGCATTCTCGATTGGGGGGCGTCGCACGCGGCACGAACCGTCGGCGGCCGTCGCGGCCGGGTTCGGCCGACGGACGCAATACACGTGCCCGCAACTGCACACTGCTGACGTCCGGTGACAACCGCACGGCGTGCATGAAAGGTCGATGGCGCGCGTTCGTCGGCGGAACGGCGCGATGCGCCCCTTCGTCCGTCGACATCGCGTCCCGCAGCGCCCTGCTCGACGGCCTCGCCCTTCGCTTGCCGCCGCCCGCGCCGACGATTTCGAAAATTTTTTTGCATCGATGTCACACCCGCGGGGGGCTCGCTCGTCATATCGGCGGAACCCACACGAAAGGAGAAGCCACCATGACTGCAAAACTCAATCCGTTTGCCGCCGCCCCCGCGCTGATGAAGCACTGGATGACCGTGTCGGTCGCCGCCGCCGGAAGCCTCGAGCCGACGCTGATCGAGCTGGTCAAGATCCGCGCGTCGCAGATCAACACGTGCGCGAACTGCATTAACATGCACACCGCCGAGGCGCGCGAGCAAGGCGAGAGCGAGCAGCGCATCTACCTGCTGTCCGCGTGGCGCGAAGCGCCCTGCTACACCGACCGCGAGCGCGCGGCGCTCGGCTGGACCGACGCGCTCACGCGGCTGTCGGAGGGACACGCTGCGCACGAAGCGGCCTATGCGGCGCTGAACGACCATTTCAGCGAGGAGGAACAGGTGAAACTCACGGTGATGATCAACGTGATCAACGGCTGGAACCGGCTCGCCGTCGGCTTCGGGCTGTGGGTTGACCCGGCCGACGCGAAGGCCGCCGCCGCGAAGATGGTGGCCTGATGTCGAACCTCGACCCGGCCAACGTCGGCGCCGACGAACGGGCCGACGCGGCGGCGAGCTTCGATCCGCTGCGCCGCACGCTGCTGCGCGTCGCGTACCGGATGCTCGGTTCCGTCGCGGATGCCGAGGACATGGTGCAGGACGCGTTCATCCGCTGGATGGACGTCGATCGCACCGAGGTGCGCGTGCCCGAGGCGTTCCTGCGCCGCATGGTGATGCGCATGTGCCTCGACCAGTTGAAGTCTGCGCGGCGCCAGCGCGAAACCTATATCGGCCCGTGGCTGCCCGAGCCGGTCGTCGAGGAAGATCAACAGGACGACGTCACGCTGCCGCTGCTGCTCGCGCTCGAACGGCTCTCGCCGCTCGAACGCGCGGCGTTCCTGCTGCACGACGTGTTCGGCCTCGAATTCGACGAAGTCGCCGCGACGATCCAGCGCGACCCGGCCGCGTGCCGGCAACTCGCCGCGCGGGCACGCACGCACGTGCGCGACGCGCGGCCACGTTTTCATGTCGAGAAGCAGCGCGGGATCGAGCTGGCCGAAGCGTTCTTCGCGGCGTCACGCAGCGGCGACATGCGCGCGCTCGGCGCGATGCTCGCCGAGGACGTGAGCCTGCATTCGGACGGCGGCGGCAAGCGTACCGCGGCCGGCAAGCCGGTGTTCGGCTTCGAACGCGTGATGCGGGTGCACGCGTACCTCGCCGAGCTGTTCACGACGCATGCGTCGAAGCTCGTGCGGGCCGGGTACATCAACGGATTGCCGGGTTTCGTCACGCTGGAAGCCGACGGCGAGCTGCAGACGACCGCGCTCGAGATCGACGACGGGAAGATCGTCGCGATCTATGTCGTGCGCAATCCTGACAAATTGAAGCATCTGCATTGAGGGTGGCGCGAGCATGCGTCGCGTGCCATGTGGATGCATGGCGACGGCGCCGCCCGCCCTCTTCTGTTCACCCCGCGTTGCCGGTTGCCGGCGACCGCGATCAGAACGTCATGCCGCCGGCGTTGCCGATCATGTACAGCAGTACGCCGAGCAGCGGCGTCGCGACGGCGAAACCGGCCGCCGCCAGCCAGTTCGTGCCGCCTTGCGCGTCGAGCAGCGCGAGAAACGATTCGCGGGACGTCGCGTTCGGGCGCAGCTTTTCGATCCTGCGTTCGACGTACCGCTTGTAGAGGCCGTTCCCGTACCAGCCGAGCGACACCGCGATCGCAATCGTGGCCGGGTCGAGCGTGCTCGATTCGAAGTATCCCGGGAAGTACAGCAACTCGATCAGCGTGATGCCCAGCGTGACGGCGAGC
Source organism: Burkholderia sp. NRF60-BP8 (assembly GCF_001522585.2). Lineage (NCBI taxonomy): Bacteria > Pseudomonadati > Pseudomonadota > Betaproteobacteria > Burkholderiales > Burkholderiaceae > Burkholderia > Burkholderia sp. NRF60-BP8. Next base: position 25,774 of record NZ_CP013373.1, on the reverse strand, counting down.
ACGGCGGCCGCCTGCCAGTACATGCATCGATACGCCATCCAGACCGGGCCGAGGAAGCACGCGGCCCAGTTCCACGACTGCCGGCTTTTGCGCGATTCGGCGATCGCCCACTTTCGTTCGTACCAGTCGGCCTTCTTGCCGACGTAAGCGGCGATTTCGTCGTGGCTTGCGCGCGATGCGGCGGTCGTGACCTCGGACATGTCGTGTGCTCTCAGCCGCGCGAAGCGCGCGTCGTTGTTTTGATGCGGTGGAAATCGGGCGACGGGCGAAGCCGCCACGTCGATGCGCACACGATTCTACGCGCCGTGCATTGGCCATTGTGTGGCAAGTCGGGATGTCGAACGGAGGATGCGATGCCGCGGTTCGCACGACACGACGCGTCGGGGCTTCACGCGTCGTTTCGGACCGGAAAAGAAAAACGCCACGCGATGTTGCCGCGTGGCGTTCGTATGTTTGGCGAGCCGCGTTGCCTGTAGGCAAGTCGTGCTGCCGGACCCCTTCATTTTGTTCGTTGGTAGGCTCGATTGGATTCGAACCAACGACCCCCACCATGTCAAGGTGGTGCTCTAACCAACTGAGCTACGAGCCTAAGAAGCCGCGAATTATAGAGAGGGTTTCCGGCGAGCACAAGCCCCTTCGTGAAAATTTTTTGAAACGGGGCGTGCGCGGGCTGACGTCGATGTTGCCGGGCGATGCCGGCAGCGTCGGCCTCATCCGTTCGCATCACAGCAAAACGCGTCGATGCGCTGCGGTGTTATCCACATTCCCCTCTGGATAACCCTCCGGCAAGCCTCTGGATTCACAGTGGAACGATTGAGGATAGGTCGGCGCGGCTGTGAATCGACGAAAAGTTGTTCTGTGCTGCCGGGCGCTGTTCACGTCGCGCACCCAGGGTTATGCATTTCGCTTCGCGCCGAGAATTCAGTGCGTTACAGAGGTTATCCACTGTGACGCACAGCGCTTGTTAACTATCACTACGTATATATACGAACCCTGTTAACACCTTTGGATAAGCACAGTCGGCGGACTGTGCTTCGCGCGGGACATGCACTGCGTGCAGCGCCTGAATGAACGAAGCGGAACGCTGTGAAGCGCATCGATCGATGCGCAAGCCTTCATGTCTGTAGAATCGCCGGCATCCGGGATGCAAAGCCGGACGGACAGACTCACGGCACATGACCGATTCCTCGTTGACCCGCCTCCACGCGCTCGATATCGACACAGTCGTACAACGGATGCGGCGACATCCCGGCGACGTCGTGTTCGAGCGACGCGCGTCGATACCGGAAGCGGAAGTTCTGTGTTGCCGCTACAAGGGCGAGCGATTCAACGTGAAGTTCGATCTCGACTACGGGGTTTCCGTCGAGCGTGTCGGGCAACTTTCCGACGAAGATATCGCGGCGATCGTCGGATGGCTCGCGAAGGAGGCAGGGTGATCACGGCAGACGACACCGGGCGAAGCGATCGATGAGCGCACCTGTCGACGCGATGAAGGAGACGTTCATCGCCGGCCATGTCGCGGTTGCGGCGACCGACGTGGCGATTCGCGCCCGCAGGCGCTCGTCGAGTATTACCGTGAGACCGGCGTCGTGCGGCCCGGGTACCGTTCGGTCGCATGGCGCGGACCGGCGCAATACATCATCGAACGGCATGACCGAATCGCGCGAGGCATTTCGAATCCTGAGCCATCGATGACAGCGAGCGATACGATAAAACCGAAGCAAGGCCCGGGCGATACCAGTACTGCCCGCCACCGGAGCCGGTAATGGGACCGATCATGTGCCATCGGCACGGACGCGATAACGGGATCACGACGTCGACTGGCATTGCCGCGCGCATCCGGCAGCGCGGGCAGTTCTCGCCCGGCGAACTCGTGAAGGTTTCGCTCGACCGGCCGAAATACAGCCGTGAAATGTGGATGCTGCGTGCCGAACTTGACGAACACGAGGTCGATGCGACCTTCATCGACAACGTTGCGCACGTGAAGGCGTTTCCGAAGATTGCGGCGCTGGAACGTTTGCGTGCGCATCTGTGTTCGGCATGCCTGGACGAATTGCTCGTGCGCTCCGGCGAGGTGCCCTATAAACCGACGACGAAGGAACAGGCGTTCGACACGTCAGTCGTCGCGGCGAATGCGAATTGGCCGCGCGGCGTCGCACGCTGCGAATTGCACGGCTTGATCCGGCCGACGCGGACGTCACCGGATATCGAGGCCGCGATCTTGTCGATCGACGTGATCCGCGATTGTCCTGTCGTGCGAGTAACCGATGCCAGCATGAAGCAGGGCGCCACGCACTGGTTTGACGAAACGTTCTTGCGCAAGGTGCTCGGGCCGGATATCGATATCGTTGAATCGACGTTCCGCATCGACGATCGGGCTATGTTCGTGCAGCTGTGGGACGCCGGTGAGCTCGTATGTCCGGTATGCCTGCGGGCGGTGTTGGAACGTAGCGGCCTGTGCAACGACGACACGCCGACATGAGCGTAGCGGAGCCATCGTGACGGGCACGATCGAGCAGCACGACATGACGGACGACGCCGCTCGGCGCAAGATTTTCTGGCTGCTTCAACGCGTGACGAGCTTGTCGCACTGGACGCGCAAGCGCGACGGGTTCGCGCGATTTGCGAACGCGTATGAACATGCGGCGAATACGTGGCCCGATGACGATCCGGAGCCGACCACTACGTCATCGCGCCGGAAACCGGCGAGATTCTCGGGATAGTGGGGACGAAGTGACCCGAAGCGCGAGCGGCGGTGTGTGGATAACCGGCGCACGATCCAGTTGAAACCCTGTGCATCCGACCGGCGAGCATTCCGGTTTCGATGGGCTCGTTGACCTGAATGTCTTGCCCGACAAGGCTTTGTCGACAATGCAAGCGGGCAGCGAACAAATCGCGTGCGACTTCCGGAAGTCGAATGCCTTGTGGATATCGTCGACTCGAAGCCACTCGAAACCCTGTGCATTCAACGGGTGAGCGCAGTCGAATCCGGCGAAGACGCTTGGCCGATCACCCGGCTTGTGGATATCGACGCCCAAAACAACCCGAAACGCTGTGCATGCCAAGGGTGAGCGAACCCATCGAAGTCAGCATGCGGCACCGTCATGATCGATGTGGATATCCTGTTCCGCGGCGACTCGAAACCCTGTGATTCTAAAGGTGATGGAGCGGTTTCAATGTGAATAACAGCCGACGAAAGCCAGTCGAAACGCTGTGCATTCGAGCGGTGAGCGTGCGCCCGTTCAAGCGGGCCGAGCCGCGCCGGAAAAGGCGCGGGCGGCCACCACCGACCGCCGTCCGGGCGCGCATCGTATCACTTCAAGTCTGCTGATCGAGCGCCTGCAGGACCGCTTTCTCCCCGACGCTCCCGGCCGGCCCGACCACCGCATAGTTGAGGCCGTTCACCGATCCATACCGCGCCAGCAGCGCGCCATCCACGCGTTGCCCGGCCGGCAGCAGCCGATGTTCCGATTCCGCCGGCCGGAGATAGAAGCTCAGCGTTTGCCCCGCATCGTCCTGATAAAGCACCATCGCGGCCGTGGCCCCGCTGTCCGTCGTGAACAACCGTCCGCCGACCGGCGTGAACCCCGCCGCGCTCAAATCCGGCAGCTTCGCCGACGCACCGACGCGCCTGGTGAGCCACCCCTGCAAATCACCCGCACCGGTCGGCCGGTAATCGACTTTCGCCGTCTGATCGACCACCATCATCCGGTAGGCCTTGACCGCATCGCTCATCGGCGCGATGGGCGGCGGCGCGTTCCAGCCGCGCGCTTGCCACCCGCCGAACGTCCCGAGCCCGACGCAGAACACGAACGACGCCGCCATCGCGAACCGCATCCGTGTGCGCTCCGCCCGCCGGCCGCGAATCGCCGCCGGATCGAGCGCGGGATTGTCCGCCGGCATCCGCACGCTCTCCAGCGCGGCCCGCAGCCGCTGCGCGTCCTGCTGCCATTGCTTCACCTGTTCCGCGCGCTCCGGATGCAGTGCGAGATAGCGTTCGACCGCGGCGCGTGCATCGTCGTCGAGCTGGCCGTCGACATAGGCCTGAAGGTCATGTTCGTTCGGAGGCGTGTTCATTTCTTCATCAACCGCAAGGAAGGAGTAGGCAGTTCGCCGTCGCTGAGCTGGCGCAGCGCCTGGCGCGCACGGGAGAGCCGCGACATCACGGTGCCGATCGGCACGTCGAGCAGGTCGGCGACTTCCTGATAGGTGAAGCCTTCGACCGCGACGAGCAGCAGCAGGCTGCGCTGCTCGTCGGAGAGCCGGCCGAACGCCTCGAGCGTCGCGCGCGCCGCGAATTCGCGTTCGGCGGACGGCCAGTGCGCTTCGTCGTCGTCGCGGATGCGGCCGAGCAGCCACGCGTAGCGCTTCGCGCTGCGTTTCCCGTCGAGAAACTGCCGGTACAGGATCGTGAACAGCCAGCTGCGCAGCGACGCGTCGTCGCGACGGCTCGTCCAGCGCGACAGCGCGCGCTCGAGCGTCGACTGGACGAGATCGTCGGCCGCGTGGACGTCGCGCGCCAGCCACAGCGCGAAGCGTCGCAGCCGGGGGATGAGTTCGCGCAACGCGTCGTCGTCAAGGGCGGTGGAGTGCATGGCCGGGCCGGTTGCCGAAAGGGTCGTAGTGCCGCGTAGGACGCCGGTCGGCGCCGATTATTCCCTCCAGCATACGAAAAAACTTTTCGTGGAATAAAGCGGCGCGGGCGGCGTCCTACGCGCGTTCGACAATGATCTGACGATCGGGAGTGCATTCATGAAGCAATCTTCGTCTTCTTCGCCGCAGCGCGAGCCCGGGCGCGGGTGGTGGCGCTGGGCCGTGATCGGCGGCGCGGTGGCCGGCGTCGCCGCGGCGTTCGGGTATGCCGGCGGATGGCTCGCGCCCGCGCGCCTGACCCCGCACCGGCTCGTCGACGCGCTGCAGACCAACAGCGGCGTCCATCCGGGCTTTCGGCGCAATCACGCGAAGGGCGTGTGCGTGACCGGCTACTTCGAAGGCAACGGCGCCGCGAGCGCGTATTCGGTCGCGCCGTTCTTCAAGGCGGTGCGCACGCCGGTGGTCGGGCGCTTCGCGTTGCCGGGCGGCAACCCGTACGCGCCCGACAGCAGCGTGCCGATCCGCAGCCTCGCGCTGAAGCTCACCGCGCCGGACGGCGAGCAATGGCGGACCGGGATGAACGCGATGCCGGTGTTTCCTGTGGCGACGCCGCAGGCGTTCTACGAGCAGACGCTCGCGACCCGGCCCGATCCGAAGACGGGCAAGCCCGATCCGGCGAAGGTGAAGGCATTTTTCGGCGCGCATCCGGAGGCGGGCGCCTTCCTCCAATGGGTGAAGCGTGCGAAGCCGAGCGCGAGTTACGTCACCGAAAGCTATTACGGGCTGAACGCGTTCTATTTCGTCGACGCGGCCGGCAAGCGCCAGGCGGTGCGGTGGCGCGTCGTGCCGGAGCAGACGGCCGGCGCCGGCGACGTCGCGACGGCCGCCGATCCGAACGTGCTGCAGCAGGACGTGACGCAGCGCATCGCGGCCGGTGCGCAGAAGTGGAAGCTGCTGGTCACGCTGGCCGAGCCCGGCGACCCGGTGGACGACGCGACGAAGATCTGGCCCGCGCAGCGCACGACGATCGACGCGGGCACGCTCGTGCTCGATCGCGTGGAGGCGCAGGACAGCGGCCCGTGCCGCGACGTGAATTACGACCCGACGGTGCTGCCGCAGGGGATCCAGGTGTCGGGCGATCCGTTGCTGGCGGCGCGCTCGGCCGCGTATGCGGATTCGTATCTGCGTCGCACGAGTGAAGAGGCCGGCGTGGCAGGCGTGGCGCGATTGAGTGGGGAGGGACGATGATGAAGGCTTCGACGATGTTTAGCTGGCCGGCGCGGGTGCTGCATTGGGTGATGGCCGCGATGATCCTCGCGATGCTGTTCATCGGGGTGGGGATGGTGGCGTCGGTTTCCGCGCGGCACGAGGTCCTGGTGGCGATTCACAAGCCGCTGGGTGTCGCGGTGCTGGTGTTGGTGTGCGTGCGGATCGTGGTGCGGATCGTGTCGAAGCCGCCGGCGTTGCCCGAGGATCTGCCGGGATGGCAGAAGGTGGCCGCGCACGGGTCGCATCTCGTCCTGTATGCGCTGATGGTTGCGATGCCGCTGATCGGCTGGGCGATGCTGTCGGCTGGCGGATATCCGGTGACGCTGGGCGGCGGCGTGCAGTTGCCGGCGCTGGTATCCGCTGATCCGGTGACGTTCGCGTGGCTCCGGGTTGCGCATCGCGTGCTGGCCTACCTGTTCTTCCTGACGTTCCTCGCGCACTTCGCGGCCGCGCTGTATCACGGGTTGATCCGGCGGGATGGGGTGGTGAGGGCGATGGTGGGACGGTGAGCGACGCGGGTTGGGTTCGATGCGGCGGGGCGGTTCGCGGGCGAGCGCGGCTGCTGCTGCCGCGCTCGCTTATATATGACCAATCGGGAGGCTCGACGGCCGCAGGCACGGCATGTCAAAAATATTTCACGAAGGGGGTTGCGGAGACCGGGGCAGGTGCTTAGAATCTCGCCTCTTTCGCGCTAACGGAAACGCGGCGCGGGGGAAGAAGGGAAGCGGTGCTGTTGAAGTCGGTTGTAGCGACTCCAGTGCATACGAAATTAAACCGCAGTCGTCGCAACGAAGTAGTTAAAAAAGTTGTTGACGAGTTTCAAAAAACGGTTAATAATCTCGCTTCTCTGCTGCTGAAAACGCAGCGCTGCCGGGAAACTTCAGGTTCCCTCGCAGAATGCTCTTTAAAAATTAACAGCCGATAAGTGTGGGCGCTTGATGAAAGCGAGCTGATCCTCGGATCAGATAGCAAAAGTATCAAGAGTCTCACACTAAAGTAAGTCAGGTTTATGAAGTGATTCATATTCCTGTCAGCTTTGAGTGAGCGACCGGTTTCTAACGAAACCGAAAACAGTAACAGGTTTGAACTGAAGAGTTTGATCCTGGCTCAGATTGAACGCTGGCGGCATGCCTTACACATGCAAGTCGAACGGCAGCACGGGTGCTTGCACCTGGTGGCGAGTGGCGAACGGGTGAGTAATACATCGGAACATGTCCTGTAGTGGGGGATAGCCCGGCGAAAGCCGGATTAATACCGCATACGATCCACGGATGAAAGCGGGGGACCTTCGGGCCTCGCGCTATAGGGTTGGCCGATGGCTGATTAGCTAGTTGGTGGGGTAAAGGCCTACCAAGGCGACGATCAGTAGCTGGTCTGAGAGGACGACCAGCCACACTGGGACTGAGACACGGCCCAGACTCCTACGGGAGGCAGCAGTGGGGAATTTTGGACAATGGGCGAAAGCCTGATCCAGCAATGCCGCGTGTGTGAAGAAGGCCTTCGGGTTGTAAAGCACTTTTGTCCGGAAAGAAATCCCTGGCTCTAATACGGTCGGGGGATGACGGTACCGGAAGAATAAGCACCGGCTAACTACGTGCCAGCAGCCGCGGTAATACGTAGGGTGCAAGCGTTAATCGGAATTACTGGGCGTAAAGCGTGCGCAGGCGGTTTGCTAAGACCGATGTGAAATCCCCGGGCTCAACCTGGGAACTGCATTGGTGACTGGCAGGCTAGAGTATGGCAGAGGGGGGTAGAATTCCACGTGTAGCAGTGAAATGCGTAGAGATGTGGAGGAATACCGATGGCGAAGGCAGCCCCCTGGGCCAATACTGACGCTCATGCACGAAAGCGTGGGGAGCAAACAGGATTAGATACCCTGGTAGTCCACGCCCTAAACGATGTCAACTAGTTGTTGGGGATTCATTTCCTTAGTAACGTAGCTAACGCGTGAAGTTGACCGCCTGGGGAGTACGGTCGCAAGATTAAAACTCAAAGGAATTGACGGGGACCCGCACAAGCGGTGGATGATGTGGATTAATTCGATGCAACGCGAAAAACCTTACCTACCCTTGACATGGTCGGAATCCTGCTGAGAGGTGGGAGTGCTCGAAAGAGAACCGGCGCACAGGTGCTGCATGGCTGTCGTCAGCTCGTGTCGTGAGATGTTGGGTTAAGTCCCGCAACGAGCGCAACCCTTGTCCTTAGTTGCTACGCAAGAGCACTCTAAGGAGACTGCCGGTGACAAACCGGAGGAAGGTGGGGATGACGTCAAGTCCTCATGGCCCTTATGGGTAGGGCTTCACACGTCATACAATGGTCGGAACAGAGGGTTGCCAACCCGCGAGGGGGAGCTAATCCCAGAAAACCGATCGTAGTCCGGATTGCACTCTGCAACTCGAGTGCATGAAGCTGGAATCGCTAGTAATCGCGGATCAGCATGCCGCGGTGAATACGTTCCCGGGTCTTGTACACACCGCCCGTCACACCATGGGAGTGGGTTTTACCAGAAGTGGCTAGTCTAACCGCAAGGAGGACGGTCACCACGGTAGGATTCATGACTGGGGTGAAGTCGTAACAAGGTAGCCGTATCGGAAGGTGCGGCTGGATCACCTCCTTTCCAGAGCTTCTCGCGAAGTTGAGCGCTCACGCTTATCGGCTGTTGATTGAGACAGAAAGACTGTCTGTTAGCGGTTCAATCGGTTATAATGCCGGCCGCTTTCGATAATCCTCAATGACAAACATTCGAACGAAGTTTGGTTCGAGTTTTTCTCATTGGCGATTGAGTCAGTCAGAGCGGTACGTAGTACGTATCGGCTGTCGTTCTTTAACAATCTGGAAGAAGTAAGTAATTTGGATAGCGGAAGCGTCTTTGAGATGGACGTGGAAACTATCCGGGTTGTGATTGTATCGATGTATCTCAAGATGATTCGAACTTCATGTTCGGCTCAATTTGGAATACGGCACAACGCGAGAACTCAACCTGTAACGACTGTCGTCCCCCATGCGGGGATGGGGCCCTCGTAAGCGCTAAAGCGCTAACGAGGGCCGACAGAGACAGACTCGTTATAGGGTCAAGCGAACAAGTGCATGTGGTGGATGCCTTGGCGATCACAGGCGATGAAGGACGCGGTAGCCTGCGAAAAGCCCCGGGGAGCTGGCAAACAAGCTTTGATCCGGGGATATCCGAATGGGGAAACCCACTCCTTATGGAGTATCCATGGCTGAATACATAGGCCATGTGAAGCGAACGCGGTGAACTGAAACATCTAAGTAACCGCAGGAAAAGAAATCAACCGAGATTCCCAAAGTAGTGGCGAGCGAAATGGGATGAGCCTTGCACTCTTTATTTGTATTGTTAGCCGAACGCTCTGGAAAGTGCGGCCATAGCAGGTGATAGCCCTGTAGGCGAAAACAGTATGAAAGAACTAGGTGTGCGACAAGTAGGGCGGGACACGTGAAATCCTGTCTGAAGATGGGGGGACCATCCTCCAAGGCTAAATACTCGTGATCGACCGATAGTGAACCAGTACCGTGAGGGAAAGGCGAAAAGAACCCCGGGAGGGGAGTGAAATAGATCCTGAAACCGCATGCATACAAACAGTCGGAGCCTCGCAAGGGGTGACGGCGTACCTTTTGTATAATGGGTCAGCGACTTACGTTCAGTAGCAAGCTTAACCGTATAGGGCAGGCGTAGCGAAAGCGAGTCCGAATAGGGCGTTCAGTTGCTGGGCGTAGACCCGAAACCAGGTGATCTATCCATGGCCAGGATGAAGGTGCGGTAACACGTACTGGAGGTCCGAACCCACTAACGTTGAAAAGTTAGGGGATGAGCTGTGGATAGGGGTGAAAGGCTAAACAAACCTGGAAATAGCTGGTTCTCTCCGAAAACTATTTAGGTAGTGCCTCGTGTCTCACCTTCGGGGGTAGAGCACTGTCATGGTTGGGGGGTCTATTGCAGATTACCCCGCCATAGCAAACTCCGAATACCGAAGAGTGCAATCACGGGAGACAGACATCGGGTGCTAACGTCCGGTGTCAAGAGGGAAACAACCCAGACCGCCAGCTAAGGTCCCCAAATATAGCTAAGTGGGAAACGAAGTGGGAAGGCTAAAACAGTCAGGAGGTTGGCTTAGAAGCAGCCACCCTTTAAAGAAAGCGTAATAGCTCACTGATCGAGTCGTCCTGCGCGGAAGATGTAACGGGGCTAAGCTATATACCGAAGCTGCGGATGCGAGCTTGCTCGCATGGTAGGAGAGCGTTCCGTAAGCCTGCGAAGGTGCGTTGAAAAGCGTGCTGGAGGTATCGGAAGTGCGAATGCTGACATGAGTAGCGATAAAGGGGGTGAAAGGCCCCCTCGCCGTAAGCCCAAGGTTTCCTACGCAACGTTCATCGGCGTAGGGTGAGTCGGCCCCTAAGGCGAGGCAGAAATGCGTAGCTGATGGGAAGCAGGTCAATATTCCTGCACCGTCGTTAGATGCGATGGGGGGACGGATCGCGGAAGGTTGTCCGGGTGTTGGAAGTCCCGGTCGCTGCATTGGAGAAGGCGCTTAGGCAAATCCGGGCGCAGGATTCAAGGGTGTGGCGCGAGCGACTTAGGTCGCGAAGCAATTGGAAGTGGTTCCAAGAAAAGCCTCTAAGCTTCAGTCTAACGATGACCGTACCGCAAACCGACACAGGTGGGCGAGATGAGTATTCTAAGGCGCTTGAGAGAACTCGGGAGAAGGAACTCGGCAAATTGGTACCGTAACTTCGGGATAAGGTACGCCCTTGTAGCTTGACTGGCCTGCGCCAGGAGGGTGAAGGGGTTGCAATAAACTGGTGGCTGCGACTGTTTAATAAAAACACAGCACTCTGCAAACACGAAAGTGGACGTATAGGGTGTGACGCCTGCCCGGTGCCGGAAGATTAAATGATGGGGTGCAAGCTCTTGATTGAAGTCCCGGTAAACGGCGGCCGTAACTATAACGGTCCTAAGGTAGCGAAATTCCTTGTCGGGTAAGTTCCGACCTGCACGAATGGCGTAACGATGGCCACACTGTCTCCTCCCGAGACTCAGCGAAGTTGAAGTGTTTGTGATGATGCAATCTACCCGCGGCTAGACGGAAAGACCCCATGAACCTTTACTGTAGCTTTGCATTGGACTTTGAACCGATCTGTGTAGGATAGGTGGGAGGCTATGAAACCGGAACGCTAGTTTCGGTGGAGCCGTCCTTGAAATACCACCCTGGTTTGTTTGAGGTTCTAACCTTGGCCCGTGATCCGGGTCGGGGACAGTGCATGGTAGGCAGTTTGACTGGGGCGGTCTCCTCCCAAAGCGTAACGGAGGAGTACGAAGGTACGCTAGGTACGGTCGGAAATCGTGCTGATAGTGCAATGGCATAAGCGTGCTTAACTGCGAGACCGACAAGTCGAGCAGGTGCGAAAGCAGGTCATAGTGATCCGGTGGTTCTGTATGGAAGGGCCATCGCTCAACGGATAAAAGGTACTCTGGGGATAACAGGCTGATACCGCCCAAGAGTTCATATCGACGGCGGTGTTTGGCACCTCGATGTCGGCTCATCTCATCCTGGGGCTGTAGCCGGTCCCAAGGGTATGGCTGTTCGCCATTTAAAGAGGTACGTGAGCTGGGTTTAAAACGTCGTGAGACAGTTTGGTCCCTATCTGCCGTGGGCGTTGGATATTTGAAGGGGGCTGCTCCTAGTACGAGAGGACCGGAGTGGACGAACCTCTGGTGTACCGGTTGTCACGCCAGTGGCATCGCCGGGTAGCTATGTTCGGAAGAGATAACCGCTGAAAGCATCTAAGCGGGAAACTCGCCTTAAGATGAGATATCCCTGGAGGCTAGACCTCCTTGAAGGGTCGTTCGAGACCAGGACGTTGATAGGTCGGGTGTGTAAGCGCAGTAATGCGTTCAGCTAACCGATACTAATTGCCCGTAAGGCTTGATCCTATAACAAGTCTGTCTTAACAGGACTTGTTGATTCTCGTGTGCGATACACACAACTCAAAATTACTGCTTCTTCCCGGATTGGTTGCGCTGCGAAGCAACGCAACAACCCTCTTTGCCTGATGACCATAGCGAGTCGGTCCCACCCCTTCCCATCCCGAACAGGACCGTGAAACGACTCTACGCCGATGATAGTGCGGATTCCCGTGTGAAAGTAGGTAATCGTCAGGCTCCCTAAGCCAAGAACCCCCGCCCGACAAGGCGGGGGTTTTTGCATTTTAGCGACCGAAATATGTGGTGCGCCTGGTATGGGTTGCAACTCGTGCCGACAGGCTAAACGGCAGCGGACCTGAGTGTCTGGCCCGCTGCGCTTGCATTGCAATCGTCGCTTGTCACAGTTACTAACGGTATCGAGTCTCGGGTACTGAGCTACCTGAGCGATGGTGAATCGCGACGTCCACCATGGGCAATGCGCCGATCACATCGGCGTAATGATGAGCCGCTTGTCCTCGACAGTAATCCCGACGCGTTCTCCAGCCTCGAATCCTGCGCCCTCAAGCCATACTCCAGCCAATTTGATCCACGGGTAATACGTCGTGTTCAGTTTCCGGTGCGCTCTGATAGCACGGAGGACCCTAGACAAGGAATGATGGCGCGCTGACTCTTGAACAGTGACGAAGCGTTCCGTTACGGGGGCACGTGACTTATGATTGGCCTTAGCCATTTCCGACTCCTACGCTGAGTTGGTGGTGGCCAGCGGGTCGTATGGGTGGCAGCCCATGCGGCCCGCGCTTTTTTGCGGTGCTGCCATTTGAGTCTACCTAACTGGGCATCTCGAAATATGGAAAATTCGAGGGATGGCCAACCGGTATAGGTGTGGAAGCGTCGCGATCCACTACAGCGCTTTTCGGGGATGACCTTTATCGTCTGAAGCTCTCTCGAAGCGGTATCGCCACCTCAGCCGCAAGATCCGGAGAACCTGTCCGCATATTTGCGGGCGAGGCGATTGAACAACGCGTTATTCACGCGCCTGCATAAATCGCTCGACGAGCACGATAGCAAACCGGTTCATTGCTGATTTCCGGTCGAATGCAACCCGCACGGTCTTGGCCGGTATGTTGCGCAGCGCTAGCGGTGATCGTCATCGTGCGGCTTCAAGAGGGCGAATCTCCTTGCGGTGTTTGGTCCGGCCTGTTCCCCTACCGACTCCATGCGAAAGCCGGCTCTACGCGTATCAGCGCGGTAGCGAACACATCGAAGTGATCGGGTAATTTCAGTCCTCTATCTCGGGGAGGTCCCAATCCGCCGGGCGAGCCTCGCCAGTCTGGTAGAACTGCTTCACGAGCTTCACATACTGGAGAAAGTCCCGGTTCTCGGTCGCCAACCGGTTGGCCATATCCCAATCGATCTCATCTCTTTCGCGAGCCGGAATCAAGACCTGACTTTCTACCGGATTATCGGCATCCAACTTAATCAGACCAATGCCGTGAGCAGCGAACAGCATCCGCAGTTCCTTTAGCGTCTCTTGCCCCTCAATCTCCGCCGCAACCAGATAGCCGAAGTTCGCCCACGACGAGTTCGACACTGCCTGGAAGAAGCATTCACGGACGTTCGACCGATTGATCAGCAACTTAGCCTCGAACGACCACAGCTTGGTGCGTTTGTCCGAATACTGGTTCACACAGTCTCGAACCTCCTGATGCCACTCCGCGCCCAAGTCCTTCATTCCGACCACGTCCGGATACAGCCAACGGTTGCCGTTCGGCCCGCGCTTGTTCGATGAGCGCTTCTCATCGATGCGCTTGGAATGAATCCCAAACTCCTCCCACAGATACAGTGACAGCAGCGGATACAGCGCCTGCTCACCTAGCGTTGCTTCGCTGACTCCTGCGGTTGTGACGACAGTTACGCCTTCCGCGGCTGCCACCTCTGCCACGTCAGACATCGTCGAGTAGTAGTACTTGCGTGGTCGCCCTTCGGTTGTTTTGAGGTTTGGATCGCGTTTCTGCCAATCAGGGCGTCGACTACCAATTTCCGCTACCAGCTGTTGCACCAGGTCAGCATTTGTTTTGATGTAGTCGCTCCGACTGTTGGATTTTTTCTCCTGACATTCGGTCGGATAGGTTTCAAAAATCCATTCGGCGATTTGACGCGCTGTCAATTTTTCATCAACACGCTCTTTCAAACAGTCCAGGACAACTTTCGCTAAATTCAAAGCCATTTCAATTTCCCGCTGACTTGATTTGTTGATACACCGCACGCATCAAATGGCTAGCCGCAATATCTCTGAACGCACTGTCATTCATCAGTCGAACAAATATCTCTTCGTTGCCATCCATACGTTCAATGAAAAGATTTTCGAGTTGCTTTTTGAAAACAGGCTCGAAGTTTTCGATGCTATTGGCCATAACCGCTTGGCGCAATTGTTCATTGGTTACAGCGGTTTCGCGGATTTGATCAAAAAATAGTTGATCAGCAGGAGTGAATTCGGTACCGAAGCGCTCGTTAAGTCTGCCTACCAAAGTCGAAAGCTGTACTTCTTCATCTGCTTGGCCAGTGCCCACTTCGGACGGTCCCTCTAGCAGGTCAGCCTCACCAGCCTTCAGGTCAATGGCTCCTTCGCTGATCTTTTGTAGGCGGTAATACTTAAGCTCTACGTCATCGTCGATATGAATTTTCCGACTGTCCATTGTCCGCGGTAGCTTAGTCAACAAAAAGCGGGCATAGGTATACAGTTTTTCGTGGTCCGAGTCCTGGTACGGTACGATTTGAGAAACAAAACTGTATAAATTACGAAAGCTGACGAGCTGACCCTTAAACAGATTTTGATCTTCTTCCCCAAGCTGTTTGAAGCGCTCAATTGCAAGATCAAGTATGCCATTCAGTTTTTTGTGCTCACTGCCAGTGGGATTCAGCCGATTTCGGAACCAGATTTCACACCAGGCGCTGACCTCCGATGTCGTATATATCTTCCAGCCTACCAACGAGTGTTCCAGCGTATTGAGCTGTTGCGGATCGGTATCGTTGCCCTTGTCTGTCGCTTCGTAATACGGCTTGAAGGCGGCGTAGATGTCAGCAGGCTCGTTGACGAAGTCGAGTACGAAAGTATCGCTCTTGCCGCGTGTGGTTCGGTTTAGGCGTGATAAGGTTTGCACCGCCTGAATCCCGGACAAGCGCTTGTCGACGTACATGCTGTGTAGCAGAGGCTGATCAAAGCCCGTCTGGTATTTCTCCGCTACCAGTAGGATCTGATACTCCTCGGTGTTGAACTTTTCCGGCAGCTCAGATTCTTTGATGCCGCCGTTCATGCTCACTTCGGTGAACTTCTTGTCAGCGAACTCTTTGAGCGTGATCTCGCCCGAGAATGCCACCAGTGACTTCACGTCGGTATAACTTTTTTCCTTAATGTACTTGTCAAATCCTAGCTTGTAGCGCACGGCGTGCTCCCGCGAGCCGGTCACAACCATCGCTTTGGCTCGACCGCCAATTTTGTGGCGGGTATGGGTGCGAAAGTGTTCAACGATCACCTCGACTTTCTGCAAGATTTCGTAGTCGTGAAAATCGACGAACCGTGCCAGAGCGCGTGCGGCCTTGCGTCGTGGCACTTCGGGATCTGCCTCCGCCTTCTGAATTAATTTGTAGTAGCGTTTGTAGCAAGTGTAGTTCGCCAACACGTCATGGATGAAGCCTTCTTCAATGGCTTGGCGCATGCTGTAGTGATGGAATGGTGCTTTACCATTGGGGCCAGGCTCGGCGAAAACAGCCAAAGTCTTGAATTTTGGCGTTGCAGTAAAGGCGAAGAAGCTCAAATTAGGCTGCTTGGCGCGCTTGAGTTGTTCGCGCAACAGCTCCTTCTTTGCTTCTTCACTCAAGGCATCGTCGTCCATGTCGAGCAGTTGCTCGGCGATGGCGGACTCAATGCCATCTTTGTTCAAAATCTTGCGCAGCTCCATCGCCGTTTCGCCACTTTGTGAGCTATGTGCCTCGTCCACTATTACCGCAAAGCGCTTGCCCTCTGTCGAGATCGCGACACCCTTGCCATTGGCCTCCATCGTTCTGATAGCTTGGGTGATGAACGGAAACTTTTGGATGGTCGAAATGATGATCGGCACACCATCCGCTAGAGCCCTGGCCAACTGCTGAGTATTTTCATCGATTTTCTGTACCACGCCTAGCTTGTGCTCGAACTGAAAGATGGTGTTCTGGAGTTGCTGGTCGAGCACACGCCGGTCAGTGATGACCACCACCGAATGAAAAATCTTTTCGTCGTTGGCGTCGTGCAAGCTGGAGAGTCGGTGAGCTAGCCACGCAATCGAATTCGATTTTCCCGAGCCAGCAGAATGCTGGATCAGGTAGTTATGACCCGAGCCATGAGCTTTGGCGTGATCGGTAAGGGTGCGCACGGCGTCCAGTTGGTGGTAGCGCGGGAAAATCATCGTCTCTTTGCGGTAGCGCTTAATGCCCTTCTCGGTGACGAAAGTCTTTTCCTCGATATCCAAATGGATGAAGCGCGCCAAGATGTCCATCAGGCTATCGCGGGTCAGCACCCTATGCCAAAGGTAGGTCGTGCGCACATCGCCCACCGCTGGCGGATTGCCTGCGCCGAGATTGTGCCCGAGGTTGAAGGGCAAAAAAAAGGTATCTTTGCCCTCCAGCTTGGTCGTCATGGCCACCTGTTCGGTATCCACGGCGAAATGCACCAGGCAACGCTGCTTGAACGTGAACAACAGCTCTTTAGGATCGCGCTCGACTCTGTATTGGTGCTTGGCATGCTCCACATTCCAGCGCGTGGCTGACATCGGATTTTTCAGTTCCAGCGTTACCACCGGCAAGCCATTCACAGCTAACACCACATCTGGGACAGCGCCGCTCTTAGTGCGTACTTGTCGAGCAATGGTCAGGCGATTGTCGTCATACCGATCAGTGCTTGCCGGGTCTAATCCAGTATTAGGCGCAAAATACGCCAGCCGCACGGTCCGGCCGACGCATTTGAAACCCTCGCGCAAAATTGCCAATACTCCTTTGGCCGCGAGTTCCTTCACTAAGCTATCCAGCAGTATCGCTGGTGCTTTGGCAGCATCTAGCTGAGTCAAGCGAGTCCAAATCTTGGGCTGGGTTTTTTGCACAAAGGCAACGACATCCGCAGGGAACAGTGCGGTTTCCGGGTCGTATGTGTTGTGGTCACCCTTCTCGTAACCGCCGCTGTTGATCAGCGAATGCTCAATGTCATTTTCAAAGTCAACTTCTTTGTGCATTTTCCTTTCCCCCAATTTTTCAGTTTTTGTGATTCGTCCGATTAGCGAATCACCTCAATATTGCTATTCTCCAAATCCGCCAGTGCCATGCCATTGACATCGGCATATCGGTAATGACGTATTGTATGATCGCGCAGCAAGTACTTGCCGTCCACATCTAGATAGGGTGCTGGGTTCTGATGGTCGCTCAATACAAATTTTGTAGCGTGAATGACGCTGCGTTTGGCCGTATAGGCATTAATTGTTGCATGTAATGCCTTGAGCCAATCCACACTGGCTTTCAGCTGCTCAGGCACATCGTGTGGAATGCTTTCTGCTTTGAATTCAAGGCAGTACACATGCAACTTTCTTTTACACAGGTTGAAAACTACAAAGTCACAGCGCTTCGACCAGGGCTTGGCGTTGTCGTCCAGAAAGTGGAACAAGGGCAACGAGGAGCCATTCTTCTTTGCATCCAGCTTGATGACGAGGGTTTCGCCCGTCACCCGTAAAATTACTTTGTAGTCGATGGGCTTGCTGCCGTTTTGTCCGAACACCTTTTCTTTCAGCGTTACCTCAGCGGCAGTGGCCTGGGGCTCGCCGTAGTGGTTTGTATTAAGGTAGGACTTCAAGCAATTGAAGTACCCCTGTGCATTCAAAGCCATTGGGCCGCATCTCCGTTCATCAAGCTATGCCTTCGATGGTTGGCAAAAGTTACGCACGTCGATTTTTCCAGTGACGGCGTTGGTAATTAGCGCAGAACGGTATTCGCGGAGTTTTTCCATGACATTCATCACCTTTTCCATCTGCGATGAAATTTCTGAGCAGACGTTGTCCAAGTATGTCGTAATACTATTTTGCTCGGCCTTCGGGGGCAAGGGTAGTGGAACGTTCTTTAAAGTGTCTTGTCCGATGTTTTGCATAGAACCACTTGTGCCGGTAGCATGACGTTCATAGTGATATCTTGCGAGAGAAGATCTAAGAAATCTCACCAAATAATTTGAATCAATCAAGCCGGTTGCTTTCATTCGATATAATTTATCGCAAAGAAGAAGACGTGGTCTGACGTTTCTAACCAGTGCTGCGCTACCCAGCAATTCTTTCGTATTTGCCCTGCTAACCAGTATGTCGCCATCATTAATCTCGTATTTTGTTAAAGGCTTCAAAGCATCTGGCAAGGCTTTATTCTCGAAACTATCGAACTGATCACCGTTTACGCAGCCAACCTTCAAGACTCCCCATTGTTCGTCATCGGCAGGATAATTGTGGCATTGTGGCGACCATCCCTGCTCTAACGCCTCGATCACAAAGCGTACGCGCGTCATTTTCCAATGCTCGGGGATTTGACCCAACCATGGTTCTCCCGAATCCTTCATCGCAACCGATGGGTCAAGTCCCTTGACTACCGCATGGCTAACGATGGCTGAGCGTTTTTCAGCAAGCTTATCGAGCAAAGCTTCCTGCTTTTTAATCAAGGCATCGATTTGAGTAGTTTCGAAATCGAGGAAGCGGGCAATAGCTTGTTGCTCTTCCAGTGGTGGCTCCACAGCTGGAATTCGAACCAGATCACTGGCATTGATAGCCGGGTAGCTTACGCCTACGGAGTTCGCAACCACCTCACCAACAAATCCATTGGACTGGAGAAGATAGCCTGCAAATCCAGAATAAAAATTCTCCTTTGGACGGATAACTACAAAGCCAGTTGAAACGATCATGTTTTCCGGAGAATTGACAATCGGTGCAATTGCTTTGAGATAGGTTCGGACGGTTGATACGATGATGTCACCATCCTTAACTTTTCTTCTAGCACGGGAGGGCGCTTTTTCAAACGACATTGTCTCTATTTTTTCTACACCGTTGATCAATGTGACGCTTGAAATGTCAACGTAGTTTATTTCAAAGTCGGGATCGGTTTGCTCATCGAGAGCTTCATCGTTATATGTCGCTACATCTTTAATTCGCTTGATTTCCCAATGTGCAGGTATCTGCTCTAACCAAGCGCAACGAGTCCGTTTGTATGTTTGATACGGCGGATAGACCGTCATTACACTACCTCGCTCAACATGGCCACGATCTCCTTTTCCAATTCGCTGATTTCGGCCGCAATCACGTCCAGAGGACGCGGCGACTGATAGACATAGAAATGGCGGGTGAGCGGGATCTCGTAGCCGACCTTGGTTTTGCTGTGGTCGATCCATGCATCTTTGACGTGTGGCAAGACTTCAGCCTTAAGGTAGTTCTCGCAGTGGTCTTGTACCAGGACCAACAGCTTGTCGTGACCAGTCTCGTTGTCGTAACCCAGCGGCAGCGGCAAGCTGATGTCTCGCGGTAGGGCGACAATTTCCGTGTCGCGCAGCTCGATATCGGGCTCGGGCCTGCCTTTGGCATCCAAGCAAATATCGGCTTTGGGGTCACGCTCAGACAGCGCTGCCAGGATTGCTTTTCTGATCGGTGCGCCCGCCCTAATGCCAGCCTCTTTCAAGGACCTGTCGAGCACGGCTTCAAATGCCGGGCGGTTGCGGTACACAGATTCACTATCCATACCTTGCAGGGCAGCTTTGATGGCGGCCTGACTCTCTTTACCTTCTGCCACTTCAGCAGCATAGGCCGCTTCACTCTTGCGTTTCTTGCTGTTGGCCAGGTTGATGAAAGCACTCTGATCATCCAGCTTGGCGATTCGCTCCTCACTGGCTCGAAAGTTCAGGCGCAGCGGGCGCTCCACAGTGATCTTGAGGTAGCCAAACTCGCGGTTCTCGAAGATCTTGCTGCAAATGCGCGATTCCGGCTTGCCGTCCACAGACACGCCGCTTACGGCATCGTGGTCGTGCTCGGCGTATAGCCGCACCAGCTCTTTGATGTGGTCGTCAGAGAGCTCGTTGCGCTTATTGCCCAAGCTCTTGTCCATCTTTTTGAAATGGCGCGTCCCGTCGATCAGTTGCACCTTGCCTTGGCGATGGAGCGGCTTTTTATTGGTGACGATCCAGACGTAGGTGTAGATGCCAGTGTTGTAAAACATCTGGTCCGGCAGCGCGACGATAGCATCGAGCATGTCGTGCTCGATGATCCACCGGCGGATATTGGACTCACCGGACCCGGCATCGCCAGTGAATAGGGGGGAGCCATTGAACACAATGGCGATTTTGGAGCCGTCACCTCCCAGGTTCTTGCCGCCAACCAGTTTAGGCGGCTGGTGCATCTTGGAGATCATGTGCTGTAGGAACAACAGCGAGCCATCGTTGATGCGAGGCAAGCCCGCGCCGAAGCGACCCGAGAAACCTTGATCTTCGTACTCCTCACGCACGAAATCTTCTTCCGGCTTCCACTCCACACCAAATGGAGGGTTGGCCAGCATGTAGTGGAACTTCTTGTCTGGATGGCCGTCGTGCGGCACGAAGCCGTTGGTTTTGTTCTTGGCATCCTTGATGCCCAGCGTGTCACCGTAGATCAAGTTGTGGATTGGTTCGTCCTTGATCAGCAGGTCAGAGCAGCAGATTGCGTAGGACTCGGGGTTGTATTCCTGCCCAAACAGTTCGATGTTGGCGTCCGGGTTGAGTCCTGTAGTGAAGCCATCACCACAGATGAATTTTTCAGACTCAGACAACATGCCGCCCGTACCGGCGGTGGGGTCGTACACACTGCGGTAGATGCCTTTCTCGTAAATGCCATCCTCGCCGGTGAAGAGTAGTTGCACCATTAGACGGATGACTTCACGCGGGGTGAAGTGATCCCCAGCCTCTTCGTTGGCTTGCTCGTTGAACTTGCGGACCAGTTCTTCGAACAAGTAACCCATTTGCAAATTGCTGATGACCTTGGGCGAGAGGTTGATATCTGCCGAGCAAAACTCTTTGACGATCAGGTAGAGGCGGTTGGCTTCATCCAGTTTTGCGATCTCGGTTTCAAATTCGAACTTATCGAAGATGTCGCGGGCGCGCGGCGAGAATCCCTGAATGTACGCGATCAGATTGCCTGCGATGTTGGGCGCATCGCCTAGTAGCTTTTCAAACGTGAAGCCACTCGTGTTAAATAGCTCCTGCTTGCGGTCAGTGGCAGCGATGCGGGAAAGAGCCTTTTCCAGCGCAGGGCCAGTGATGCCTTTGTGTTCCAGACGTTTTTTTTCATCGAGCACCTTCTGCTTGTTCTCGGCAAGCACCAAATCAAAGCGGCGCAGAACAATCAGCGGCAGCATGACGCGTCGATACTGCGGTGGACGATAGGGGCCGCGCAGCTTGTTAGCGATATTCCAGATGAACCCGACTAGGTTTTGATGTTGTGCGCTTTGCATGAGATTTCTAACTACTGTCTAAATTTGTCGTTTGCTATTTCTTCGTGGGGCTGGCCAGATGTGGATACCCCGGCACAAGTTTTACGTTGTAGCTTCTCGAGGGGCTGGGCTTGCTTGACCGCGGTAGCGGTAAGCGCCATTTGAGGAATACTGCCTTCGCCGGCTTGCTACAAGCCCGTAAAGTCTTCTCCTTTCGATGGATGAAGTCAACGGATCAACCGGACGCCCAGAAAACAAAAAACCCCGTGAGCCCATACGCTACGCGGGGTTTCAGAACTCCTACGGCACTGCTTGGATGTTCTATTGGTGTAGCAGGGGATCGAACTCGCGACCTTGCGTCGTGACTCTGACGCGGTGACTGTGCTCGTCTCCCTAGAAAACTCGCGCCTGGAAAGAGGCGCGATGCAACCGATGCTGTCCGCGAGAGTTTTCACTAAATGTGACTTCAGTTGCCATTGTTTGCAGTGCGCTTTGCACGAATAGCGACTATCGACACATGTCGCGTCAAACGTCAATATTCCCCGCCCGCAACGCATTCGACTCGATAAACGCCCGCCGCGGCTCCACATCATCCCCCATGAGGGTAGTAAAGATCCCATCCGCAGCAATCGCGTCTTCGATCTGCACACGCAGCAACCGCCGCACTGCCGGATCCATCGTCGTTTCCCACAGCTGCTCGGGGTTCATCTCCCCCAGCCCCTTATAGCGTTGTTTGGAGACGTTGCGTTCAGCATCCGCCAGCAGCCACTTCATCGCGCTCTTGAAGTCCGCGACAGCCATGCTGCGTTCCCCACGCTTGATGACCGCCCCTTCCCCAATAAGCCCCTTGAACGTATTGGCGGTGGTCACGAGCTGCTGATAATCCGCCGTGTGCTGGAATTCCTGGTCGATGACCGAAACCCGCACATTGCCGTGATGCGTCCGCTCGACATGCAGCGCCCGCTGTTCACGAACCGCGTCATACGAAGGCACGACCCGCACTTCGTTCTTCAGCGCGTCATCATGCAACGCCGCATGCAGCGCCTTAGCCGAAGCCTCGGTCGAAGCCTCGCTGGAGAGATCGATCACCACCCCATCCATGACCGCTTCCAGCGCGGCCGGGTCATACAACCGGCTCAACCGCTCGATCACGCTCTGCGACAGCAGATACGACCGTGCCAGCTCCCCAAGCGCGTCCCCAGAAATCGCCGCCGCATTCTCACCCGGCACCAGCTCCGACCCTTGCAGCGCCAACCGCAGCATATGCGCGTTGAGCTCCACGTCGTCCTTCAGATACCGCTCGTCCTTACCCGCCTTGATCTTGTAAAGCGGCGGCTGCGCGATATACACGTACCCGCGCTCGATCATGTCCGGCATCTGGCGATAGAGGAACGTGAGCAGCAGCGTCCGGATGTGCGCACCGTCGACGTCCGCGTCGGTCATGATGATGATGCGGTGATAGCGGAGCTTCTCGAGGTTGTAGTCTTCCTTGCCGATCCCGCACCCGAGCGCGGTCACGAGCGTGACGATCTGCTCCGACGACAGCAGCTTGTCGTAGCGTGCCTTCTCGACGTTCAGCACCTTGCCGCGCAGCGGCAGAATGGCCTGGAACTTGCGATCACGCCCTTGCTTCGCCGACCCACCTGCCGAGTCACCCTCGACGATGTAGATTTCGCACTTCGCGGGGTCTTTCTCCTGACAGTCCGCGAGCTTGCCCGGCAGACCAACGCCGTCCAGCACGCCCTTGCGCCGCGTCATCTCACGCGCCTTCCGCGCCGCATCCCGCGCCCGCGCAGCCTCAACGATCTTCCCGCAAATGATCTTCGCGTCGATCGGCGTTTCGAGCAGGAACTCTTCCAGCGCCTTCGCCACAACTTCCTCAACCGGCGCACGAACCTCGGACGAAACCAGCTTGTCCTTCGTCTGCGAGCTGAACTTCGGCTCCGGCACCTTCACGGACAGCACGCACGACAGCCCTTCGCGCATGTCGTCGCCGGTCGTCTCGACCTTTGCCTTCTTCGCGATTTCGTTGTCGGTGATGTACTTGTTGATGACGCGCGTCATCGCCGCCCGCAGGCCGGTCAGGTGCGTGCCGCCGTCGCGCTGCGGAATGTTGTTCGTGAAGCACAGCACGTTTTCGTTGTAGCTGTCGTTCCACTGCATCGCGACTTCGACGCCCACGCCGTCCTTCTCGCCGCTGGCGAAGAACACCGTCGGGTGCAGCGTGCTCTTCGTCTTGTTGATGAACTCGACGAAGCCCTTCACACCGCCGGCGAACGCGAAATCGTCTTCCTTGCCCGAACGCAGGTCGGTGAGGCGAATCCGCACGCCGTTGTTCAGGAACGAAAGCTCGCGCATGCGCTTCGCGAGGATGTCGTAGTGATACTCGACCGTGCCGAAAATGGTCGGATCGGCCATGAAATGCACTTCGGTGCCGCGGTTCTCGGTGTCGCCGGTCACGAGCATCGGCGACACTTCCACGCCGTCCACCACCTCGATCACGCGGTCCTGCGCGACGCCGCGATGGAACTCCATGAAACGCTTCTTGCCGTCGCGGCGCACGGTGAGGCGCAGCCAGCTCGACAGTGCGTTCACGCACGACACGCCCACGCCGTGCAGGCCGCCCGACACCTTGTAGCTGTTCTGGTCGAACTTGCCGCCGGCGTGCAGCTCGGTCATCACGATCTCGGCGGCGCTGCGCTTCGGCTCGTGCTTGTCGTTCATCTTCACGTCGGTCGGAATCCCGCGGCCGTTGTCGGTCACGGAAATCGAGTTGTCGGCGTGAATCGTCACGTGGATGTCGTTGCAGTACCCGGCCAACGCTTCGTCGATCGAGTTGTCGAGCACCTCGAACACGAGGTGGTGCAGACCGGTGCCGTCCGACGTGTCGCCGATGTACATCCCGGGGCGCTTGCGCACCGCTTCCAGCCCCTCGAGGATCTGGATCGACGAGGCGCCGTAGCTGCTGTTATCGGGTTGCGAATTGTGCTGTTCACTCATGGATATCTTCCGGTTCTGCGAGGCCACTCAGGTGGCGGCGCGGTGCGTTTCAGCGAGAGAAATCGCCGGGCCGCTCCAGTTTCCTGGCCCGCCCCAGGCGCCGAAAAGGCACCGAAGGGGCGGGTTGTCGGTTCGCCATAAAAACGCCAAAGGGGCTTACCGCCCCCTGGTGTGTGTCGCGATGTCGAGCGCGTCAGATGCGCATCGGCATCACGACATACTTGAACTCGTCGTTCTCGGGCACGGTGATCAGCGCGCTCGAGCTGGCGTCGCCGAGGCTCACCTGCACGGTGTCGACCTTCAGGTTCGCGAGCACGTCGAGCAGATACGTGACGTTGAAGCCGATGTCGACGGTATCGCCCTGGTAGGCGATTTCGAGTTCTTCCTGCGCCTCTTCCTGATCGGCGTTGGTCGACATGATCTTCAACTGGCCCGGCGCGACGATGCAGCGCACGCCCTTGAACTTGTCCGAGGTCAGGATCGCCGCGCGCTGCAGCGAACGCTGCAGTTCTTCGCGGCCGATCTCGAACGTGTTCTTGTGCGCCTTCGGGATCACGCGCTGGAAGTCGGGGAACTTGCCCTCGACGAGTTTCGACACGAGCTCGACCTGGCCGAACGTGAACTTGGCCTGGGTTTGCGCGATGTCGATGGTGACGGTGTCGTCGATGTCCTCGAGCAGGCGCTGCAGCTCGAGAATCGTCTTGCGCGGCACGATGACTTCCTGGCGGCCGAACGTGCCGCCTTCGAGCTTCATCGACGAGAACGCGAGGCGGTGGCCGTCGGTGGCCACGGCCATCAGCTGGTCGCCGTCGACGACGAGCAGCATGCCGTTCAGGTAGTAGCGGATGTCCTGCTGCGCCATCGCGAAGTGCACCATGCCGAGCAGCTGGCGGAACGACTTCTGCGGGACGGTGAGCGTGGCGCCGAAATCCTTCGCCTGCGCGACGGTCGGGAACTCGTCGGCCGCCAGCGTCTGCAGTGCGAAACGGCTCTTGCCCGATTGAACGGTGAGGCGCTTGTCGGCGAGCGACAGCGTGACCTGGCCGTCAGGCATCGCGCGCAGGATGTCGAGCAGCTTGCGGGCCGCGACGGTGGTCGCGATCTGGTCGCCGCCGACGCCGAAATCGGCGCGCGTGGTGATCTGCAGCTCCAGGTCGGTCGACAGGAATGAAACGTCCGGGCCGTTCTTGGTGATCAGCAGGTTGGCGAGGATCGGCAACGTATGGCGGCGTTCGACGATGCCGCTGACCGTTTGCAGCGGCCTGAGGAGGGTGTCTCGTTCGGTCTTGACCAGTTGCATAGAGTTCCTTCGTTGAGTAACGGCCTGCAGCGCAGCAGCCTCGCAGCGCCCCGCCGGCCGGGCTCTTGGCCCGCCACCACCGGGGCGGTCAAACCAGTATTGTGCCTCAAAACCGAACCGCCCCCCTTAAATTGGGGCGGAGGCCGAATTATCAAGCGCGCCGGCCCGTT